>JADGAT010000009.1 GCA_015231885.1 SAR324 cluster bacterium | reverse complement strand
TGTGCCTTTGAAGACAACACCGTAGACGAGGAAAAAGACAAGTCATCTGTAAAGGTTATTTATGTACGGGCCCTTAGTGAGAAGTGTTACAAAAACTGAATGAAAAAAACAATCGATCAAAGTGATATGAAAACACCTGCGCTATTTAAGCTTGAAGATCAAGCAAATGATTACCAGTGGAATGAACAAGAATCCATCAAGGAACAATTGGCATCAAAACTACAGACAAATTCCGCATTTGAGCTAGTCGGTGGTGCGATGCATTATGACTGGGGAAAACTGGGATCAGAATCTTTAGCAACCCAGTTGATGCCGGATGCGGCAATAGACCAGACAAAGCCTTATGCCGAGTTATGGATGGGGGTGCATCCAAACCAGCCATCCCGTGTTAAGTTTGGCAATGGGGAATGGTTATCGGACGTATTGATGAAGAATCGGGCGCTTTTGGGTAATTACACTTTTGAGCGCTGGGGCACACTTCCTTTTCTGTTGAAGGTGCTCTCAATTGCCAAACCACTATCCATTCAAATACATCCTGACAAGATGTGGGCTAAACGGCTTCACTCTCAGGCACCAAACCATTATCCTGATGACAATCACAAACCAGAGATTGCCATGCCATTGACGACCTTGGAAATGCTTTATGGTTTAGAAAAACAGGATGCCTGGAAAAACATATTAAGCAAATACCCACCTCTTTCTAAGTATTGCAGCAAGATAGGATACACACCATCTGTCATTTTGCCGGATCTTCTGAGTTTACCGGAAAATGAGGAAAACAAACTGCTTGAGGATCTCTATACTTATCTTCAAAAAAAACAGAACGTTGAGGCAAAAGAAAAATTATTTTTATCACTTTATCCTCAGTACCCAAACGATTTAGGATTGCTGTTTATCTTCTTTATGCGTTTCCTCACAGTTGAACCAGGCAATACCATATTCATACAAACCAATCACCTGCACAGTTACCTTAGTGGAGATTTAGTGGAATGTATGGCTAATTCGGACAATGCGATTCGTGCAGGGATTACCAGCAAGTATAAAGACGTCAAACAGTTATTATCGGAACTCTCTTATGATGATCATGCTCCACAGCTCAGCAGTGGGATTGTGGATTCGCAATATGTTACAAGATTTCCAACGGATGCTGAAGAATTTGAGATGCAGGAAATTAAACTGCCAAAAAATCGGTCATTGCTCCAGGGAAAGCATCCTGTTCCTTCAATCCTTTTGACGCTCTCAGGACAGGGGAAAATTTCTTCAAATCATGGGAACCTGATGATCAAAAAGGGCAGTGCTGTGTTTGTTGGAGCCAATCATTCCTATGGAATCAGTGCCTCTGATGATTTACGCGTTATTCGGGCAAGCGTGCCTTTTCCAGAAGACCAATAGCTAAACTTTTAATACCAGCAAAATCTTTTTTTCCAGAACCCAGTTTCGGAATTTCCTCCACTTTCAAGTATTGTTTTGGTTTGGTCAAGGGGTTCATTCCACTTTGGAAGATGTGTTCCTGAATTGTTTCGATCTCCATGTTTCCGGCAATTAGCAAAACAATCTTTTCTCCTTTGCTTGAATCAGGAATCGAGGTTGCTGTAATTTCAACATCCGATTCATGAATAATTTGAGAAATCTGTTCCTCAATAGCAGTGAGGCTGATCATTTCTCCGCCAAGTTTTGCAAAACGTGAGTAGCGGTCGATGATGGTGACAAAACCATCTTCATCGATTTTTCCTTTGTCTCCCGATTTGTACCAGCGCCTCCCCGCCTTCTCAATAAGAACTTCTTGCGTTTTTGCTTCATCATTCAGATATCCTTTCATGAGTTGGGGCCCTGTAATTAGGATCAGCCCGGCTTCTCCAACAGGAAGATCTTCCAGTGTCTCGGGATTGACTATTTTCACCAGGGTTTCCGGAAGAGGCATCCCAACAGAACCTATTTTTTGCCCCTCTTTGGCCGTTAAGGAGCGAAGGCGGCTGTGTGGTAAGTTACAACTGATGACAGGCGACATTTCTGTCGCCCCGTATCCTTCATATATTTCTTTTTGAAATTTTTCTTTGAATCCATGCCTGACCTCGGCATGAACACGCTCTGCACCAGCGATAACCAAACGCAGGGACTCAAACATTTCAGGAAGTACTTTGGGATGGCGTGTGTACATGCGTAAGAAAGTCGATGTGCCGCATAAAATAGATACATTGTGTTGTGAAATTAAATTTCCCACAACTTTGGCATCTGTTGGATCGGGTTGGCAAACCATGGGGATTCCTGCCAGCAAGGGTAAGAAAGTGGTGACGGTGAGTCCAAAGGCATGAAAGAGCGGCAACGAACTGAGCATGACATCATCATCTTGTGGATCCAGCAGATAGTGGGCTTGTTTGACATTGCTCAAAATATTGAAGTGGGTGAGCTGAATGCCCTTTGGCATTCCTTCACTGCCGCTGCTGAAAAGGATAACTGCCACATCATCGGCTTTGGTTTCTTTGCAATAAAGAGAATGGAGCAAAGACAGGGGAAACAGTTTGACCTGGAACATGGTAAAAGCCAGCCTTGCCTTCGAAATCTCATTTTTTACATCTTCCAGGTAGAGGATATCGACTTGTTCCCGGAGGGGACTTAAATCCATTCCGCGTGCTTCCAGTTTTTCAAAAAATCGTTGCGAACTGAGGACAGTGCGTATTTCTGCCCTTTTCATGCAGCTCTTTACAATTTCCAGAGATGAAGTGTAATTGAGATTAACTACGGTTTTTCCCAATATGAGTGCTGCGAAATTAGCAATGACACCACCAGCTGTTGGAGGCAATAGGATGCCTATATTCTGCTGATTTTGCAGGATGGGATTCAGTCTTTGAGAGAAAGCAAGGGTTGCCGTCAATAACTTTGCATAACTGAGCGAGGCAGTGCCACTGTCCATTAGGCCTACTTGATTGCCTTTTTCTTTTGCCGTCCGCAACCATACCCGTGGTAAGGATTCCCGTGTTTGTAAATTTGTATCCATAAGGCACTCATCTGTATGTTTTTTCAGGAACATTCTGATAACAGAAGGCCCCCCTTTCGTCGTACTTTAAATTCAACCAAGCTAAGAAGTCTTAAGGTCAATACTCCTGAATGAAATTTGAATAAAAACGTACCATCTGGGCTTGGTCATCTTTTTGCCCAGGAATACTGGTCATTGCAAGGACTGAGGAACGAAGGATGCGCCAATCTCAGGAAGAAAGAGATCGCTTCGTTTTTCATTGAGTCAATCATATGAAAATACTATCGAAAGACAGCAATATATCGTGAAATTCACGGATCTTCTGAACATAGATAACGGGTTCGTATCCACGTGCATACCCATGCTTCAGCGTTTTGAAATACTTGCGCTGGGAAAGCAGAGGTAAGACCATTTTCATATTCTGCCACTGATTCGGATCTTTTCCAAGTCGTTTGGCCAGCTTTCTGGCATCATATATGTGTCCCATGCCCACATTATAAGCGGCAAGTGCAAACCAAAACCGGTCGACTCCCTCGACCTCCGGAGGAACACGTTCCAGCATCTCCGAAAAATATTTTGCCCCGCCCATAATACTTTGAACAGGATCTGTGCGATTTCTCACGCCCATCTGCTTTGCTGTTTTTTCAGTAAGCATCATGATACCGCGAACTTTAGTAGGACTCACAGCATTTTCCTCCCAGTGCGATTCCTGATAAGCCTGTGCTGCCAAAAGCTTCCATGGGAGTTCATGCTGCTCTGCGGCATCTTGAAAATACGGTAATAACTTGGGCAAACGGGTGGTAATCCGCTTATGGAAGGTGCGGATATCAACATAGTCAAAGTTTTCCAAGTGGCTGTAGTAGTGCTCAGCTAAAGCAGACAAGTACCCATTCACTTCAAACTGCTGAAACCATCTTGATAGTTCTTCATGTAAATCCGTCCCTCCAGGCTTTATAATCCATGCCAGCGGTTGTTCTTCAGTCAGGTCAAATGCGACGAGCAATTCAGGATAGTAACGCCGGTTGACCAGAACAATATTCGAATCAGCAACAATACACTCCAACTCTTTATTGGATACTTTTTCCAATAAAAATTCTGTTGATACCCCTGCAGCGGAAGTCCAAGTCAAATCAGGCATCAGTTGTTTCAATTCATCCAGCCGTTCTTCGTAGCTGCTGTCTTTGATGACACTCAACTGAAAGTCGAGAAGATCACTTGGCTTTCTAGGAGTCTTGCTGCTGCGGTGACAGACCACTTGCTGCTGTGCCGCATAATAATCAGGTCCAAATAAATATTTTTTCCCACGCTTTCTGGTACGAATCAATCCCGCAGCAGCAATATCGCCTTTTCCCTGATCCATGGCTTCCAGAATTTCAGAAATGCTGTCATACACCTCAAATTGAGCACGTACTCCCAGGTATTCAGCAAATTCGACTGCTAAATCATGTTCGAACCCAACCCATTCCTCTTGTCTTTCATAGTAGGTTGTCGGTGAATTCAGAGTCAGCACCACTAACGTCTTTTTTTGTAGAATCTGCCCCAGTACACCTGAAGAAGGAGGTTTCGCTAATTCACACCCTGCTGCTCCAACAATCAAAAATATAATGACATATTGTTTCCAGTACATACAAATTCTGTTAAATAATACGAATCCGGAGTTAAAATTTATTTTATAAAAACAATGTTTTACAAAAAGTGATTTGTCATGCCGGATTTGATCCGGTATCCAGAAAACTCAGGGAATTCTTTTGGATTCCAAGTCTAGCCCGGAATGACATCGTTTTCAACTCCGGATTCATATTTAAATAGTGTCAAAATAAGTTATTGGGTTTGAGATTCTGAGGCAGTTCATGAATCAAGGCATGGTTCACTATCAGCTCGATTGACTTCAATGGTGACATGAACCAGTTCCTTGAAATCGCGCAGAAGGCTTTTGTAGTGTCCTGGTGGTTTGGGATAGTGGGTCACAATGGAAACAATCAAAGACAGGTGTGGGGAGCCCACGCTCCAAATATGAAAATCAGCAATCCGGTTGTCCGAATCTGATTCAATGGTTGTGCGGATAGCCTCAACGGTTTTTGGGTTGACTTCGCCATCCAGCAGAATACGGCTGGTCTCTCTCAACAGTCCGCGGGACCAATGGAGGATCACAAAAGCCCCCACGATGCCCATCATAGCGTCCATCCAAATCCATCCCAGCAGCTTCCCTGCAAAAAGGGCCACAATGGCCATCACCGATGTCATGGCATCGGCCAGAACATGCAGATAGGCGCCTCTCAGGTTGTGGTCATGGTGTGGTTCATGCCTATGATGGTGGTGATCTTGATCATGGGAGTGGTCATGGTGATGATCATCATGACCATGATGATGGTGGTGATCTTTTAATAAAAAGGCACTGAGCAGATTGACCACCAGGCCAACGACTGCCACACCAATGGCCTCATTGAATTGAATGGATTCTGGGGAAATCAAGCGTTTGATCGATTCCACTGCCATGAGCAACGCCACTACGGCTAGGGCGATGGCACTGGCAAAACCTCCCAGTGATCCGACTTTTCCGGTCCCAAAACTGTAACGTGCGTCGTTGGCATGGTGCCTGGCGTACCGATAAGCAAAGATGGTGATTCCTAAAGCAGAGGCATGGCTTCCCATGTGCCATCCATCAGCAAGCAGGGCCATGGAACCGTAATAAATTCCTCCCCCCACTTCAATTACCATCATAACAAGGGTCAGCAGGATAACCAACAAGGTATTGCGTTCTCCCTGCTCGTTAACAATGTTGAACTGATGATCGTGCTTCCATTGATCTAAACTGTGACGGTGCATTGATTATCCAGGCAATAGAAAATGAGTACCAAACTGGTAAAAGCTAATGGATAATAATAACGCAATAGCCGTGTTAAAGACAATACTGAAAGAGGCCCATTTCCATGAAGTTTCTTTGGCAATGGCCACCACGGTGACAAAGCACGGGGCATATATCATCACAAACATTAACAGACTGATGGCGGTGACAAAATTCCAGCTAGAGTCGCTTTTCAAACGGCTGGAAAGTGCTTCTGATTCTTCCGGGTCTACTTCTCCCAATGAATAGGCGGTTCCCAGACTGGCCACAATCACTTCTTTGGCCGCAAATCCACCGAGCAGGGCAATGTTCACTCTCCAGTCAAAGCCAGCCAGCGAAGTGAAGGATTCCATGGCTGTTCCGATTTTCCCGGCAACGGAATATTGCAATGCCTGTGAGGCTTCTAAATTATTGAGGGTATTCAACTTATCCGTCAAAATCTCTTTTTGATCAGGATTATTGCTGAGCTGAGTACTGATGGTTGTTCGCTGTGCTTCAAACTGTTGGACTTCGGAATCAGGAAGCATCGGAAACGTCATGGCTGCCCACAAAAGAATAGAAATTGCCAGGATCACGGTCCCTGCTTTTTTGATATACTGCCATGCCCTCTCCCATGTATGGATCAAAACTCCCTTCAGGGTTGGCATGCGGTAAGGAGGAAGCTCCATCACAAATGGAGTAGCCTCTCCCTTGATGATGGTAGAGCGCAACAGTTTGGCCACACTCAAAGCAACCACCCAGCCGAAGAGTACGGTTCCGAATAAGACCGTGGCAGCGTTATTGGGGAAAAAGGCTGCAGCCAATAGCATGACCACCGGGGCCTTGGCACCGCAGGTCAGGAAGGGGGCTGTCAGAATAGTCGCCAGTTTTTCTTTGGGACTCTTTAAGGTTCGGGTGGCCATCACGCCAGGAACGGCACAACCTCCGACAATTCCTCCAGAAACCACAAAAGGCATCACAGAAGCCCCATGAAGTCCGGCAAACTGCATGACTTTGTCCAGAATATAAGCCATTCGAGCCATATAACCAGAATCTTCCAGGGCCGCAATCATAAAAAACATGATGAAAATCAAAGGAACAAAACCAAGAACGCCTCCCACTCCATCAATGATACCGGAAACGATCAGTGACTGCAAAAGTCCCTCGGGAATCAATTCTGTAGCGGTTGTTCCTACCATTCCGAACAAGCTCTCCAGCCAGCCCATGGGGTACTCACCCAGCTGGAAGGTGATGAGGAACATGGTATACAGGATCCCCAGCATAATCAATGGACCAAAAAAAGCATTGGTGACCACCTTATCGATTTTGTCGGAAATTGCGATCCTTTCAGCCCGCTTTTCCCGGATAATCACGCCTTCATTGAGGATGGACTTGATAAAACCATATCGATGATCGGCAATCAGTTCGTCAGGTGTGGTATTCAATGTCTTTTTGCAGTGATCAGTCAACTTTTCGACAATTACTAAAAGCTTTTGGCTCGTTGTTTCATCTTGAGTACCGAGCCCAATGATGTGCTGGTCATTTTCCAAATATTTGAGGGCGATCCATCGGGCAGGGAGGATACCGGTTAAAAAATTATTGTCGTAGATGACGCCTCTCATTTCCTCAATGGCCAAATCGATATCCGAACCATACGTAATCTGGAGCGGTTCAAATACACCTTTCATTTCGCTGGCAAAACTGATGGTCTCTTCCACCAGTTTGTTTTTTCCTTCGCCGGTTCGTCCAACAGTCTCTACCACAGGAATCCCCAAGGACCTCGATAATTTATCCGAGTCGATTTCAATCCCTTTTTGACGGACTTCGTCGATCATGTTCAAGTCCAGCACCAGGGGAATGCCCATTTCTAATAGTTGTACGGTAAAATATAAGTTACGCTCCAGGCTATTGGAATCAATAACATTGATCAGAACCTCCGGGCGGTCGTTGATGAGATGATTTCTGACCGCAATCTCTTCCTGGGAATAAGGAGTTAAGGAATAAGTCCCTGGTAAATCTGCTACTTTTATGTTTTTATTGTTGACTGTCATGAAGCCTTCCCGCTTAGAGACGGTAATACCAGGATAATTGCCAACTTTTTGCCGGGAGCCAGTCAATGAGTTGAATACCGTAGTTTTTCCGGCATTGGGATTTCCTACCAATCCAATCGTTAAATCAGCGACTTCCTCTTCTCTTTGGACTTCCACATCAATGAAATCAGCTTCTTTGTTGCGTAAGGTCAAGGTGAAGTCTTTTAAGCGCAATGCTACGGGATCCTGAAGAGGCGCCCTGCCAATAATAGAAATTTCGGTCTCTTTCACCAGTCCCATGTCACGGATTCTTCTCCCCAACTCTCCATCAGCCTTGATGGAGCTGATCACTCCTTTTTCGTTGACCTTCATGTTACGAAGGCTTATCTGCGTAGCCATATTTTCCCCTGTTTGATAAATTGTGATAAAAATTCATTTATGAACAAAATACTGTTATTTGTAATCTGCCTGCAAAACCGCGCTATCTGAACTCTCATCAGAAGAACAGCCGCAGCATCCGCCGCAGGAACTCTTTTTTTTATAAGTGCGGTACAAATAAAATGCGGCCCCTGACAAGATGGCAACTAAAGCGATTGTTTCCATAATTCCCTTTTTCATCTTTACTAATTTAAAAAAATACTTTTACTAAATAAAAAATTATTACTTGCGAAATTTATTATTATATACAGGATTTAAGACTCTTTAATCAAGATAAATTTTAACTCCGGATTCGTATTTTTTATATACTTTTGAATTGAATTTTTATCTGAGTCGACTGTCTCAGAGGTAGACAGGGATACCGTACTCAAAAAAGAAAAATACACCAAAGCAGGAGTTGCGGAATATTAAATTTTGGATCGATTGGGATAATCAAAAAGAGCAGGCTTTTGTCTAGAACGATTGCGTACCCTGCTTCAACAGAAGGGCATTGACCAAAAGAAGTGATGGTTTATAACTCAAGGGACTTTTAGGCAGGGACGGTAACGCATTTCATCAATCCGCAAACAGATTTTTGTTCAATCGAATTTTTGGAGGCAAGCAGGGTAAAATTTCATCAAGCATGCCCATCGCCTGAATTTCAGTTCTTTTTGATAGGCACCCCATCCTACTTCTGCCATGAACGATGAAGTGTGCGAAAATATGATCAACCCCATTTTTTTTCCAGCACATACAAATTCTGTTAAATAGTGTCAAAATAAGTTATCATGCACCCTTCACATAAAATTCTATTGCAAAAAGAAAAAAAGCCTGATTCCAAAAAATTAATTTTCGTAAAAGGGTTCACATTTTTAAGATTTCTGAAAAAAAATTATTTTTCCAATGCATTTGTGCAAGCATTCTCGTTGTTTCAGGACTTTTTCCTTCACGCGCTTTCGCCCAGTACAGTGTATTTGAGCGCAACTCTCTCGGGTTTGGGTTATGGCTCAGCACCATGAATTATGCCATTCCTGCTGCTCCTGATTCAGCCTCTGCAAGAATCAAAGGATATACAGATGTCTTGCCCGCATCACTATGGGGAGCTGGTGTGGGAGGAGGTATCAATTTTAACAATTTTGGTTTAGATATTGGAATCCAGCGTGCTGATGCCAGCATCAGAAAATCAGCTGACATTCAGCAAAATGAAAACCCTGACGATGATCAATATGTTCTACAGGCTTTACGCATCGGCCAGTCTCTTTCTATTCTGCATCACCCTGTCTCATTTCTCTATTATGGCTATGGGGAAGAAAACGGAAATTTTCTCTTCCGGGTCAAAGTAGCAGAAGACCGCAGACAATGGAAGACCATCGGGTTTTATCAGACATACTATTTATTGGGATTGATTTACGGATTTGACTGGGCAGCGGAACCACGTCCATTGGTTCTTTTATTAAACATTTATGCAAAACTCCCAACAAAAATAAGAAACTTTGGAGGGCCTGTTTATGGGATTGGAGTCACTGGAGCTTTGCGCTAGCTGAACCAGTGTCATGCTCATGTTCAAATATTTCCAGGAAAACCCTTCCCGAAACAATAAAAAAGTTGATCTTTTGTAGAAATTTATTTTTATTATGACGATTAATGATACATTAATGGCCCACATCATACATTCAGCAAATAAATACAGGTAGTATTCAGGAGGAATCATGTTTCAAAATCTCAAAATAGGTACCAAAACCATCATGTTATTTGTAGCAGGACTGATACTGAGTTTTCTTGCCATGTTTTTTATCAACAAAAACATTCTGGAAGACAATGAGATGAAAGCATTGGTTCTGAAGGCCAGAGCAATAACGATTGAAGCCGAAAATGCCCGTCAATATGTAGAAGACTTGAGAAGCACGCACAACGCTTTTGATGACGAGAGGCTATTTGCTTCATTAAAAATGGCAATGGACGGTAAAAGCTTTGCTTCCGTTGCAGACCGCATTGCAGAAGCAAAAAAGCAACCGGCATACTGGACAATCCCGATTGTAGTGGGCTGGAATATAGGGCAAACTAATGCTGATAAAGCTCATTATCAATTCAAGGTACCCAAAGTCAAACCAAGGAATCCTGACAACGAGCCTGATGCTTTTGAATTAGCGGCCCTGACAGAATTGAAGCAAAAACAGCTGGAGGAATATTATCGAGTCGACCCGCAAACCAATACCCTGCGGTATTTTCGCCCAATCAGGTTAACCGAGGGCTGTATGATGTGTCATGGTAACGCTTCGCATGATGATAACGGAGATGGAATCGATCCCCTTGGATTTAAAATGGAAGACTGGAAAGTAGGCGATATCCATGGAGCATTTGAAGTGATTGCGGACCTCACTCCACTTCAGCAAACAACAAGTAACAGCATGGTCAATACTGCACTGGCTGCTGTTGTGATCCTGGCAGTTGCCATATTGATACTTTTCCTGTTTACCCGGGCCTCTATTACAGCTCCTCTCCGAAAAACCGTTACGATGCTCGATTCTCTTGCTACGGGAGATTTGACACACCGGTTGAATATCCAAGGGAAGGACGAAATTTCACAAATGGCCAATTCCATGGATCACTTTGCTGATTCTTTTTGCGATACATTTGAATCCATTGATCACTCCTCAAGCAAGGTTTCTCAGGAAGCTCAAAGTGTTTCCCGTACCAGTATTTCGCTGGCTCAGGGAGCCACACAACAAGCCAGCTCGATTGAAGAAATCAGTGCATCCTTAACAGAAATCAGTTCTCAAACCGAGCAAAACGCGCAAAATGCAGCTCATGCCAACAAGCTGGCAATTGACATGCGAAAAGATGCGGCAGATGGAAGTAAACAAATGGAGGAAATGGTTTCAGCAATTTCAGAGATAGATGCCTCCAGCCAGGATATTTCAAAAATCATTAAGGTTATTGATGAGATTGCCTTTCAGACCAATCTTCTGGCATTGAATGCTGCCGTTGAGGCAGCCCGTGCTGGTTCTCATGGGAAAGGATTTGCTGTTGTAGCCAATGAAGTGCGAGACTTGGCAGTACGCAGCGCTAATGCGGCTAAAGAGACAACGGAGCTCATTGAAAAATCGGTGCACAAGGTGAAACAGGGCATCCAAATTTCAGACCAAACGGCAGAAGCTTTGACTAAATTGGTCAGAGGAATCGAAAAGGTGAGTGATCTGGCAGGAGAAATTGATGCGGCCAGCCGTGAACAAGCATCCGGTTTGGATCAAATCAGTCTGGGAATGACTCAGCTGGAAGATGTTACCCAGCAAACTTCCCGTTCATCCGAACAAACGTCTTCTGCATCTCAGCAGATGGCAAATCTGGCTGCTGATTTACGATCACAAACCTCAAAATTTAAATTTGATAAAGGCGCAAATTTACTGGGGAATCAAACAAAGACTTCATCTTCAAAGCCAAAACCACAGCATCTTGAGAGTAAACCTCAACAGCTGGAGCAATCTCCAACCCCACCTGTTCCCATGCCAGTCCAACAAGTGCCTCAACAACTGGAGCAACCTACAGTTCCAGGCAACAAAGGTCAGAGCCCGAGCCAAATCATTGCTTTGGATGACGATGAGTTTGGAAAGTATTAAACCATAGTGGGGGTTATGCCATCGCCCCCTCTACGTCCACAATCAGTTTTTCAATATCAAGAAGGAATTTCACATCTTTTCCTACTTTTCCGAGTCCTTTTATAAACCGTTCAGAAACAGTTAATCCCGCAGAAGGAGGAATTTGAATTTTGTCTTCAGAAATAATCAAGACATCGGCAACTCGATCTACAATCAACCCCACCATCGTTTCATCAACCTCAACGACAATGATACAGGTGCGGCTGTCGTACTTTCGGCTTTCCACTCCAAATCGTAAGCGAACATCAAGAACAGGGATGACTTGTCCTCTCAAATTAATAAGTCCTTTGATATAATCCGCCACTCCCGGAACCCTGGTGATTTTCTGTATATCCACAATTTCTCGGACATACTGAATTTCTATGCCATATACTTGATTTTTGAGAGTAAAGGTTAGAAAAAGCCCTTCAATACTATTCTCATCTTCTTCAAAATTTGCGGTCAGGTCTAAATTTGGTGTTTCCATATTTCTTATTTGCTGAATACTCCATGAAAAACATAATAGTGCTAGCAGGTCAGTTCATGCCTATTTTAAAAAATGTAATATCGAAAATGATAACATTCCAGTAGAAAAATATCGACAAATTTAAAAATTTCTTTCGATAGTCAAATACGCAACCAATTCCTGCATCAAATCCTTCACAGGATGATTGGGCAAAACATCCAAGCAGTGCTTTGCCACTTCTGCGTATTCTTTACAATAAGCAATCACCGCTTCGAGTGCCCCAGATTGTTCTGCCTGCATAATGGCCCATTCAATTTCTCCATCATTTGTTTGTTCTCTCGGCTTGAGAAGTATTTGATGCAATTGTTTGGCATCGTCTCCAGAGAGCCTGTCAAACATTTCAATGGTAATCAGTGTGCGTTTGCCTTCTGCAAAATCGCCGCCTCTCTCTTTGCCATAGCCCCCTGTATTTGCTTCTGGGGCTTCTGCTTCACTGTCTGTGATCAAATTCAGGACATCATCCCGGGCTTGAAAGCCTATACCAATTGCTTCTCCAAATTGTCCAATACATTCAACTGCTTCAACACTGGCCTTTCCAATCATCGCTCCACACTGACTGGGACCTTTTCCAGAATACCATCCTGTCTTTCGTTTGATCATTTCCTGGTATTCTTGTTTACTGGGAAAAATATCATGAACGACCCAACCAATGTCCATTGCCTGTCCTTCAAAGGTATGGCGTGCCACGGCATTAAAATGCTTGAGGACTTGGATTGTCAAAGAAGAGCCCAATTGTTTTTCATTTGCCAGCAGCACTTCATACACCAGTTCCAGCATGGTATCTCCAGCATTTAATGCTAACGGAATTCCATGAAGACGGTGCAAGGTGGGTTTTCCCCTGCGAGAGAGGGAATCGTCTTCAATATCATCATGAATCAAGGCGAAGTTTTGAAACAATTCGAAAGCAACGGCAGATGACAACGCATCTGAAATTGTTCCTCCAAACCATTCGCATGATAACAATACCAGGGCAGATCGAAATTTCTTTCCTCCCCGGGAAGGGTAATCTCTCATGAGGTCATAAAGAAATTTTTTAGGCTCCTGTTCAGGGATCAACCCCATAATTTCATGGTGAATCAAAGAGCCTGCTTTTTGTAAAAAATCGGACAGGCTCGAGCATGTGGAAGCTGAAAAGGCAATAGCAGTCATTGGCTTTATAGCCTTTCTAATTGAGGAATTTGAAAATTTTTCAGAATCTGTTGATCGGTGCTTTGCAATTCGGCATCAAGCAAAATCAGATACGTTCTTTCTCCTCCAGGCAAGAGTTTCACCTGGTGAAAGCCGTCCTTCGGATTTTCAAAAGCATGAACAACATCTTCCAAATGATGAATTGAAGAACCATTGATTTCAGTTACTATAACATTATGCAAATTTTGGTAGCCAATGTTGACAGGAACCGGCAAAATACGGGATAAGATGACAAGACGTTTGTCTTTGTTTTCTGGGAGGTCTGCTTCCAGCTTCCGGTAAATACTCAATCGGGTAGGGGCTTTACTGGACCAGTCATTTCCCCACAATTCCAGGTAGTTCATAGTCAATTCCTGAAATAGAATACCACCACGGAGCACGTAACGCGGAGGGGTATTCACTACTTTCAAAGGAACAGAGTATTGCTCTGAAAAGAAACTTGCCAATTGTGTTTTCAATTGTACGCGTTTTCCTTCTCGAATCACCTCCAATGCAACAGATGGCTCTGCATTCAAGCTGGTAAACAGGTAATCAAAAAGGATCACACCCCACTGAGGATGTTCAATGGTTCCTTCATTAGAAAGTTGCCATCCTTCAATAGAAATTAAAAAATCCTGAGGCTTCAGGACATCAGAACCGGTTCCATAGTGTAAAATACGATTGATTAATATCCCTGACACTCCTTCTTCCAATCCAAAGTATCTACGAATCGCACCTTGCGGAATACTTTGCCACTGAAAGCCTCTTTGCGGAAATCCCGGGTAAGGCACCAGTGATGCTTTTTTTATAAATAATTGAAGAAAAGAAGCAGGGGCAACATCCAGGTTGGCATCTCGCAACTGGATGACCATTCCTGTGACTTTATTGTTTTGGACCATGGGATTGCCCTGGACGTTTGATTTCATTGAAGCCACCACTTCCATCATAGGAAGGTATGTATTACTCCGGGAGCGAAAGCCAATAAAAAGTTGTTTGACCTTGCCTGCAATGGTTTTCCATTCGCTTTTGCTTTTCCAATATTGAATTTCTGCTGAGCCTGCTTCTGGCTCTCCCCACTCCACTGGACTCAAACCATCCCAAAAATCAGGAGCTGCTACATGTAGCAATGCCAGGTTCATAGCATAATCTATCAAGATGAGTTCCGCCTCATACAGACGTTCCACACCAGGTTTCCGGACAGAAATCAATGTATGGTTTGCAACCAATTCTGCGGTAGTCAGTAATTGCTGTTTGGGCAAAACTAAGGCCGCACCATTTTTTTTACTGATGGCTTTTTTATTCCATGGAATCAGCCAGTCATAAGCTTGCTGGTAGCTTTGAATCAAAACAAGACTTCTCTTTACATCGGCAGTGTTGTTTGTCTTGTTGTCAGGGGACGCACACCAGATCAAACCAGGCATGCAGCACAAAATGAAAAAGCTGCATATTGTTTTCATAGATGCTCTCCCTTGGGAATACCATACCGTTGGAGAATGAGGTCATGTTCTTGCTCAGCAGCTTCTCTATCAATCACAATCAGGGAAGGATTCCACTGACTTTCAAACTTGTAATATTCTGTTTTCTCCTTTAAATCTGCCAATACTGTCTTCAAATGCTGTAACGATTGAATTGGAATATCATTGACCCGATCGACTACATAGTTTTTAAAGTTCGTATATCCCCTGTTGACAGGTGCGGGTAAGACGCGGATCATTACAACAATCTGTTCTCTGCGAGTCCTTGGTTTTTCGACTTCCCTGTATACGTGTTCATAAATCAATTCGGGAAAATTTTTACCAGACTGGATATAATTACGGTTGAGCGGCAAAAAAACCAATCCTCCAAAAATCAAATACTGGGGTAATGTGTCATAACTCAAACGAAATTCCTGACTAAAGGGAGGAGGAGTGAGGGTCAACGTCAATTCCTCGAATTGCTGATTGCGCCATACTTTTAATTGCAGCAATTCTCCCACTTGTTTATGCTCTGCCATGATGTGCAAGGAGACATGATGTCCATTGTAGCCGACCATTCCAGCCGCGTCAATGTGTGCTCCTTCAATCTCTACCAGGACATCTCCTTCCATCAGCTTTCCTTCAGCAGAAGTATGTGGAACCACACGATCGACCAGCACACCACCGACATCAGATGGTAATTGAAGAAAACGCCGATGGTGTTCATTCAGTAAGTTACTAACCTGCACTCCCACTTCAGGAACACCATCATACTTTCCATCTTTGATGTCCTCCAGAAAGCGTAAAATCAGCGGAACGGGAATCAGGTAGCCCACAGCATTCAAGTTGGGATTCGATTGGAAGGCCACTCCAACCACCAGGTTGTCTTGAATAACAGGACCACCGCTATTACCAGGGTTGATGGCAGAATCCGTTTGGATGATCAAATGAGAATCGATACCCGAATGAAGGTAGGTAGCAAACTCTACACGGGATACCACCCCCTCTGTCCTTGAAATGGTAGTGCCTCCTACGGGGTAACCATACGTCCGCACCCGTGTTTGCAGCAATGGTATTTTCCCAAATACTAAGGGATTCATCCCCTCATAAAAAACAGGATTCTGTACTTTAAGAATGGCAAGATCCGAATCATGAGCAATAGCAACCACTTTTGCAATAAAGGGTTCCGGGTTGGAAATTTTGTTAACTAGCAGCAACCGTGAATTACTGACAACGTGGGCATTGGTTAAGATCCACTGATTGTGAATTAGAAATCCGGTTCCTGTATTTGATGAAGTGTACCCTCGCTTCCATGGAGAATACCAATCAATATGCTGTTGATGGTTCGTAATCAAAACGACTGAGGGTTCAATGGAAATACTTTGTGCGTGCAGAGAACCAATACAAAGCATTCCTGCAATGCCTATCCATAGTATATGCCCGGTTATGCGCTTTCTCATTAGTTTTATTTTTCTAAAAAGGGCATACTTTGAAGAAGATGCAGAACTATACCCAAAAAGAAAGGATTAAAATTCCTAGAACCACACGATAGATCACAAAAGGAAGTGTGCCATACTTTTTTAAAAACTGCAGCAGTAGTTCAATGGACAGATAACCGCTCACAAATGCCACAGCAATACCAATCATTATATTGAGGAGGCCTTCCTGACCCAATCCCTCCTTCAACAGAGAAAACAGTTCCAATAAGCCGCTGCCGCCAATAGCAGGCAATCCTAGTAAAAACGAGAACCTGGCTGCACTTTCACGATTCAGCCCTAAAAAAAGCCCCCCCATGATAGTTGAGCCCGAACGTGAACATCCGGGAATCAACGCAAAGGCCTGGCAGATTCCAATCAAAAACACATCCTTGACAGACAGGCTGGATATTTCACGGCTTTTGGAAGAAATCCTTTCAGAGATATACAGAAAAACGGCTAGTACAATCAAACTGCTGCCAATCAATGCCAGGCTGCGAGCCTCAGACTCAATATAACCTTTGAAGGTCAGCCCTAATAACACAATGGGCAGAGAACCCACAACAATGGCCCATGCCAGCCGCGAGTCGTCGGATAACCATAAGTTACGCTTCACCAGACTCTTCCAAGCCCCCAGCACCAGTTGGATAATCTCACTGCGAAAATAAACCAATACCGCAACCAGTGTCCCGAGCTGAATGACTGCAGAAAAAGCAGCACCCGGATCTTCCCATCCAAGTAAATGGGGAACGATTCTTAAATGTGCTGTGCTGCTGATGGGCAGAAACTCCGTCATACCCTGCACAATTCCCAATACAATTGCTTGAAACCAATTCATTGCTGCCACTCCCTGTTGGCACTTTTCATATTTTTGCTGTTTTTTCAGTGTATCTTCAATTTTAAAGATGCAATGTTTAAGTTTTTTGAAAAATATGTTCAAGTTATTCCAACATTTTGGCTAAAAAACCGTTGACAATGGGCTCAAGCTTATTAAGATATATGTGGATCATTGAAACCTCCTCCATTTAGAGACAAACCATGATTAGTGATATGAGAGCATTGGTAAACGAGAAAGAAATTGTTTCTGCAGCAGATGCAATGATTGCACAGTTGTATGACGACATTCGCGATTATGTCCAATCCCAGGATAATGGAAGTGAGCTGCAACGATTGGAGTATGCATTTGAGGATATTCAATCCTATCATGGAAATCAGCTGCGAAAATCAGGAGAACCTGTAATTATCCATCCGTTGCGGGTGGCCTGGTCTATTTGTGAGGCAAGCCTGGATTCTCCTACAGTGATTGTGGCGTTGCTGCATGATACCATTGAGGATACGGAACTGACGAAAAGCGTTATCAGCACTCGCTATGGAGAATGGTATGCCGATATGGTGGATGGACTCACCAAAATTGTCTCCCCAGAAACCACACACGGCAAACAAAAAGCCAACCAAGAAGCGACTTACCGTAAAATTCTGGTCACTATGGTTAAAGATGTCCGCATTCTTTTTATCAAACTCTTTGACCGACTGGACAATATGCGTGACATGGAGCCGATGCCGCGTCACAAGCAGAGAAGGATCAGCCAGGAAACCCTGGATATTTATGTTCCCCTCTCAAAACGTCTTGGGTTGGAAAAAATCAGTATGGAACTATCCGATCTCTGCTTTCGTTACCTCTACCCCAAACGATACAACCGGACCACTCAGAAATTAAAGACGCTGAAAAAAGAAAGACAATTTGCCATCCAGAGCATGAGTGAGCTTCTCCACAATACCCTGTCCCGCTCCAAGCTGCCTTACAATGATGTTGATCCCATTTTCACACATCCAGAATCCTATGTTTTAAAAAAAGAAGTGGATCACGTTTTGGAAGGATTTCGAATTCTGGTGGAATACCCTTTGGACACTTATTATGTTTTGGGTGTCCTGCATACCAATTTTAGTGCAATTCCTTTAAAAATAAAAGATTTCATCAGCAACCCTCGTTGGGATGGTTATCAGGGATTGCAAACAGAAATTATTGTGCAAGGAGAAGTGACTTTCATTGAAATTGCAACCAGGCAGATGCATTCATTGAACTGGCATGGTATCATGGCACACTGGAAAGGGACATCCACTGAACTCGCAGAATATTATCGCGTCTACTTCGAGCAAATCGACAATATCATTGGAGAAAAAGAACCCCGCATGGATGAAGTCCTGCGCTACTCGACAACCGATCAGTTTCAGGTATTCACACCCAAAGGCGATATTTATTTTTTCCCTCAGGGTGCTTCTATTCTGGACTTTGCATATCACATCCATTCCGATCTTGGAAATACATGCGCTGGGGCCCTGGTGAGTACCTCATCGGATAATAGTACCAACACGATCCAAAGCAAACGTGTTCCACGGGAATGCCTGCTTGCTGATGGAGAAAGAATCCAAATTCTAACGGATTCCAGTGTAAAACCGAACCGTGACTGGCTGACATATGTGGCAACCGCAAAAAGCAAAGTTGCCATTCAACGTGCTATCAGTGTTCAAAATAAACTGAGGACTCGCCAGGTAGGAAAAGATTTTTTTCAAAAGGAAATGATCAAGCTGGGAGAAAATGTTGAGACACTTGTCCCTTCTGATGAATTCCAGGATGCTTTAAAACATGAAAAAATCAGCTTGCAGCAATTTCAGGAAAGATTAGGATCCAAGCAAATTCATGTAAGACGTTTCTTAAAAAAACACCAATTGGTCAGCAAAGCAAAGTTGGATCGTCGGGATTGGCAAGTCCGCTTCCTGGACCCTCTCTTTAAATCGACACCCCCGGAGTTTATCATTGAAGACATCAAAGATCCTTTTCTACGTTTTGCTGAATGCTGTGCTCCCTTACCAGGTGATAAAGTGGTTGGTTTTCCTACAGATATGGAAGATCTGGTCATTCACCGACACAATTGCAGCCATATCAAAGAAGAAGAAAAACAGCCTATTTCGGTTGGCTGGAATGTTATTGATCACGAAGACCAAACAGGACATCATATCCGGCTGATTACCCTGGAGGACAAGGGGGTGATTTTTCAAATCACAAAAGTTATCAAAAGCATGGGGGGCAATATTATGGATATCGAGAGCGGACGCATGGAAAAAGATGCTTATGTTTTTATTCGCTTGGAGCCCCTTCCTTTAAAAAATTTCCACAAAATTTTATCTCAACTGCGTGCCTTGAAATGTGTAATAAAAATTTTGTAGCAATCCTCTTCTTTTAAAATGACCTGAGCGTCTTTCTTGTTTATACACGCAATGACATGTTATATTTAAGCGCTTGTCCTGTCAGCATAAAACAAGTATATACTGTTCACACAAAAGTTAATCTTCATATCACAGAGGAGGTTGTATGGCTACTTCAATCCGAACAAGGCTTCAACAGTTATTGTCTGGTGCTGGACATTGGACGGAAATTCGTTATCACAATCGCAGAAGCCGTTCATTGGGAGTGCGTAAAGGAGAAGTGGATGAGATGAACTCCAAGCATTATGAAGGCGTTGGAATTCGTGTACTGGCAAGCGGTTCCTGGGGGTTTGCTTCCACGTCTGATTTATCGAAGGATGGTTTGGAGAAAGCACTTCGTGATGCGGAACAACTGGCGCAGGCCTTGAGCGTCCGCAAAAGACAAAAAATCCATCTGGCAGCCACCTCTCAATTAGCAAAAGGCGATTTTTTTGTACAGGGTTATGACGAATTGTTTCTAATGCCGCTAGAGGAAAAATTCGGTTTTGTGAGAAATGCCGAAGAACAACTCAGTAAAGAAGCAAATAACATTGAGGCGGCTATTTGTCGTTATTCCGAAGTATTTGAAGACAAAATTATCATGACTTCCGATGGTGCCGATTGTCACATCAAGCTATCACGCCCTGAATTTCGACTCATTGCTTTTGGTGCTGATGGCAGCAAACATTCCAAGGGCATGGAAACGGTCGGTGCGACGGGCAACTGGGATTGTTTGTTCCGAAATAAATCAATAGAATCCTTCATTTCAGGTGCTGCGGAAGAAGCGGTTGCCATGCTCAAGGCACCTGAAGGAGAAGGTGGCAAAAAGACGGTTATTTTATCCCCTGCCATGGTAGGATTGTTGAGTCATGAAGCCATTGGCCATACCGTAGAAGCTGATTTTGTCAAATCCGGATCCGTTGCAGCAAAAACAATGAATGACATGGTGGCTTCTTCTATGGTCACCTTGTGTGACAGCGGCCACAGTGAGTATACTGATGGTGCTGGTGGTGAGCTGCCTGTTGATGATGAAGGTGTGCTGTGTCAAAAAACAACAATTATACAAGAAGGAAAACTGGTGAGTTATCTTCACAATCGTGAATCGGCTGCTGAATATGGAGTGGAGCCTACCGGCAATGCCAGAGCATGGGTCTTTAGCGACGAACCGCTCATTCGTATGCGTAATACCTACATTGAACCTGGTGATGATCAACTGGAGGACATGATTGGCGGTATTGAAAACGGTTATTACATTGATGGCCCTGGAAGCGGTCAGGCTGATGCAACGGGAGAATTCATGTTTGGAGCCTCGAAAGTTCGGCAAATTCACAATGGGGAGCTCGGTGACTATGTTCAGGAATTGACTGTCTCTGGAAAAGCCTTTGACGTGTTGCGATCCGTGGATGCCGTCAGCCAGGATTTTAAATGGGATTTGGGGGCCGGTTATTGCGGGAAAGGGCAGCCTGCAAAAGTCGATGCGGGAGGACCTTATATCCGTTGTCAACTTTTGGTAGGAGGATCTCAGCAATGAAAACACCGAAAGAGACCATTGACACACTATTAAAAAATAGTGAGATCATGCTCGATGGAGCCCGTGCCGCCGGAGTGCAAAGTGACATTTTTGCTCAACATTTCATTGAATCGACTGTGGTTTATGAGGGAAATGATTTTTCTGTAAGCAAAAGCAACACCACATCCATTTATGGAATTCGTGCGATTGTTGACGGGAAACTGGGCTTCATGACTACCAATTCCAGTGATTCCTCGGTGCTTCGGGATGTTGCTGCTGAAACCAGGCAACTGGCCTCTCTTTCAGTACCCAGTGATCATCATCAGATTGCCGAAAAAATAAAAAATACGGGATATTATGAAAACTTTGATCCAGAATTACAGGCTATCTCACCGGCAGACTTATACCATTATTTGCAATTGGTGGTCGATGAAGTATTCAAAGTAAAAAACATTGCTTTGGATCGTGCCGAGATTTCTTGTGTCCAGCAATTCTGGACTTTGAGCAACTCCCATGGGTTGTCCCAGCGGGCATCAGCAACCAACTGTTCCTGGTATGCCATGGGGATGGGGAAAACAGCAACCGAAGTCACCAGTTTTGATTATGACGGAGGGTGCGTTTGGGATAAAGCCAGTCTGGAGAGAAAAATCATTGAAACAATGGAGCGTTTTCGTCAATCGTTATCAGGTTCGCTGTCTCCTCGTCCTGCAAAAGCATATAATGGAGCGGTTCTTCTGCATCCAGTGGCGGTGATCGATATCCTCGGACAAGCAATTGGATTCAATGCCAATGGGAAAAACCATTTGGATGGAATCAGCTCCTGGAAAAATCTGATGGGTGAGCAGGTGACTTCAAGATGGTTAAGTGTCCGTGAAAACCCTTTGGACAAAAGCCGTCCGGAAGGATGGAACCCCTTCGACCGGGAGGGAATTTCTACAGCAAATCATGAAATAATCAAAGACGGGCGGTTGAATTTTGTAGCACATAACTGTTTCAGTGCCCATCAATCAGGAACGAAGCCCACTGGAAATGCCGCTGGTGATGCGAACTCTTTGCCGCAAATAGGATTTTCCAATTTGATCATTGAAAATGCAAAAGAACAGGAAATTTCGGATTGGGCCCTTTGCCAGCAACTGGGTACCGGCTTGGTATTAAAACGCTTCAGTGGTAATGCAGACCCCATTTCAGGGCAGTTTTCCGGAGTAGCCAAGAATTCATGGTGGCTGGAGAATGGAGAACGAAACCATGCGGTGGATGAAACAATGGTGTCCGGCAACGTCTTTGAGGCGTTGAAGCACATACAAACCATTGGTGCTGCCCTGCACACAACCATTGGTGGAACCCAAGCCCCCTACATTTTGATTGATGGTATTAGCGTGACTGGAGGATGAGTGCTGATTTCATACGATATTGCAGATAAAATCTGTACGGTATCTATTCAGGGCAGCCTCAACATGCAGTTCACAGGAAAACTGCGTTCTTATTTGACCCGTTTGATCAAGGAAGAAACATTTCAGGGACTCCTCATTGATTTGAAAGAAGTTGATATCATGGATTCTACAGGGTTGGCGGTTATTATACTGCTTCGCAAAGAACTCAAAGAGGAAAATATCAAATTCGTTCTGTGCCAGCCAAATGCAGCCGTAACACTGGCAGCCCAACGAATCGGCCTGGATGAATTGGTGAAGATTTATGATACTCAAGCAGATGCGCTTGCCTCTTTTCAGCACAAAGGATAAAAACCGAGTGCTGTCCTTTCTCTTTATTAATAAATCGGATTATCTTAAGGAAGACGAAAATAATAACATGTGAAAGTTACGCAGGATTTTCATCGAGGTTCAAGGCTTTTTATCGGGTGAATAGCTTGCTATGTAACCGGTAAAGCAACGCAGAAGATCGTTGAAAAGACAAGTAGATTTATAATTTATTGCTTGAGCATTCCTAAATATTCAATTGCATCATTGTGGCAAAAGCTAAACTATATTCAGGTGAAGACACAGAAAAACAACTATCTTTACACCGAACTGAGGAAGCGGAGGAGCCGTCATCTTTGTTCACGGCTCTGGACTATGCTTTATTTGGGGAGGGAGTCCATTATCGAATTTATCATAAAATGGGTGCCCACTGGAACCAGGGGAGCGGAACGGATGGAACTTTTTTTTCGGTTTGGGCTCCCAATGCCAAACAAGTCAGCACAGTGGGAGACTTCAACCAGTGGGATGGTCGTCAACATGTTATGAAGCTCCATGAGGATTCGGGCATTTGGGAAATCTTCATTCCTGATGTGGGGCCTGGCTCCATCTACAAGTATGAGGTACAGACAAACGATGGAGAACTGTTGATGAAATCAGATCCTTACGGGTTTGCTGCAGAAGTACGTCCGGGCAATTGTTCCATGGTTGCTGATATCGAAAATTACTCATGGCAGGATCAGAAATGGATTCACACAAGAGAAAACAGCAACCTCAATACCGAGCCTGTCCTTATTTATGAAGTTCATCCAGGATCCTGGAAACGTGATCAGGAAAATAACTGGTTTTTATCTTACCGGGAACTCGCCAATTTGCTGATTCCTTATGTCAAACGAATGGGCTATTCCCACATTGAGTTGATGGGAATTGCCGAGCACCCTCTAGATGAATCCTGGGGTTATCAAGTGATCGGGTATTATGCAGCCACATCACGATTTGGCTCCCCAAAAGATTTCATGTACTTCGTGGATCAATGCCATTGTGCTGGAATTGGGGTGCTCATGGATATGGTCCCCAGCCATTTTTCAATGGATGCTCCAGGATTGAGTTTCTTTGATGGAACCGCCCTTTATGAATACGAGGACCCCCGCATGGGAGAGCATAAAGAATGGGGGACTAAAGTCTTCAACTACGAACGGGAGGAGGTTCGGAATTTTCTGATTGCCAATGCCTTATTCTGGTTGGATTACTACCATATTGATGGCATTCGGATGGATGCTGTAGCATCCATGCTCTATCTCGATTACAGCAGAGCTCATGACCAATGGCTGCCCAATTATCATGGTGATAACATCAATCTGCATGCCATTTCCTACATGAAAGAGCTGAATGATAGCATTGCCCAATATTATCCGGGGGTCATCACCGTTGCTGAAGAATCCACGGTCTGGCCCGGGGTGAGCCATCCTTCCTGCCTGGGAGGATTGGGATTTTCCATGAAATGGAATATGGGCTGGATGAATGATTCGTTACGCTACATTGAAAAGGATCCTATTGAGCGGAAGAATGAACATTTTTTATTGTCTCATACCTTCTCTTATGCTTTTGCCGAGAACTTTGTCCTGCCCATTTCTCATGATGAGGTGGTCTATGGAAAAAAGTCACTAGTGAACAAAATGCCAGGAGATGAATGGCAGCAGCGTGCTAATTTCAGGGCATATCTGACTTTCAAAATGGCTTTTCCCGGCAAAAAAATCATATTCATGGGAAGCGAATTTGGTCAATGGAATGAATGGAATGCCTCAAAAGAGTTAGACTGGCATCTGCTGGATCAAATCGAGCATCAGCAGCTCCTGCAATTCAGTGAGGCTGTCAACGGGCTGTATTCCAGCCATCCCGGCCTGTATTCCAGCGATTTTACAGCTGAAGGCTTTGAATGGGTCCACGATCAGGATGCCGAACGCAGTGTTTATGCTTTTCTGCGGAAAAGTTACCCCTCCCATCTGGAAGCACCGCTTCTTTTTATCTTCAACTTCACCCCGGTGCCAAGAGATTCCTATTCGATTGGAGTGCCGGATGAAGGGATGTATCGCAAATGTTTTGACAGCGACGAAGTTTTATATGGAGGGGCAGGCTATAATCAGCAACAGGAAGTGTGGTCAGAGCCCTCTGAAAGTCAAGGACGTCCTCACCGATTACTCCTGGATTTGCCTCCATTGGGGGCGATGGCATTTCAGAAGAAGTGAGTCAGAAATTTGCACTGTCAATAATTTCTTCCACCATCTGAAGGTCCAGTTTTTTCTGTCTGGAAATTTCTTGAAGTGGATAGCCCACAACATCAAGGGCCATGATGCTTCGTCGGGTGCATAGTTCCTGGAAGGCCTGAGTCCCTTTTTCTTTTTCCAATATTTGGTCGCATTGAGGACACCAATTGCCTGCAAGAACATCAGCAAGAGTTTGAGACCACTGGTGCCCCTGGGTGCAGGTCCACTCTAAAGTTTCGGTGGAAAAAATATGTTCTGCTGAGAGGCAGGCGCCTCCGTAAATTTTGGCAATGTACTGTATTTCCCCCATTGAATACAAACCAGAAGGCTTTTTTTCCATGTCAGTCAACAGCTTGGCACCATGCTTTTTCAATTGGGAAATGATGGCTCTCTCCCGTTGAATGATGGTAGTTACGTTGGATTCTTCAATGACATAGATTTCTGGGAATTTTCCATGTGTTTCCAAAGCTTGAATCCATGCCTGCAGACTGTTTTTTCGGGTTTCGCTGTTTTGAGGAGGCTGGTAACTACGGGACGATGCAATATGTAGTGCATAACTTCCTGCCGGCGTTTCACTGCGGGCCGCAAACCGGATTTCTTTTGTATCAGGATCTATTAAAACATAGATTGCGGATTTTCCTTTTTGGCAAACAGCATATTTGATTTGATAGAGATATCCCCGCATCACAGGTGCCATAAACTGCTCTTTGTTTTCAGAAGGTTCAGGCGCGGAGGTCTTGTTGTCGGCTGACTGCATTGTGGGGCCGGATTTGTGGGAACTGTCCAGAGCCAGGGCAATACCCCCTATCAATTCGTTAAATTTTTGCAGCTTTAGAACGGAATCTTCCTGAATTACGGTGCCATTCCTGTTCGGTTGACCAGGGGGTGTCGTCGGCTGATTCTGCCGGAAGTAATTTTCAGGTTTTTCTCCGTGGTATCCTTTGTTTTTTGACATGGGCTCTGGTATTTATGCGGCAATCGGGGAAATGGCGACTGGAAAAAACATAAGACTATCAAAATTACCCTCAAAAGAGAAAATATTTATCTTCTCAAAATTTACTTTGGTATTTTCTTCTGATACTATTTAGGAATGCTCAAACAATAACTTAGCAAATCTACTTATCTTTTCAACGATCTTCTGCGTTGCTTTACCGGTGACATAGCAAGCGATGCGCCTGATAAAACGCCTTGAATCTCGATGAAAACCCTGCATAACTTTCGCATGTTATTATTTTTGTCTTCCTTAGAAAATATTGCTGCCAAGTCATAACACATAACCATCAGGAACACATGATTACTTTATTGGATTATGGTGCCGGCAACGTCCGGAGCGTCATCAACGCCATAGAAAGTTTAGGGGAGACCGTGAAAGCTGTCCAAAATGCTGATGATATCAGACATGCCGACAAGTTGGTATTCCCTGGGGTGGGTGCTTTTGGAAGCATGATGCAGATCCTTCATCAAAAAAATTATGCCAAACCCCTGTTGGAGTACCTGCAGTCGAATCGCCCTTTTTTTGGCATTTGTCTGGGACTGCAGGCCCTTTTTGAAGGCAGTGAAGAAGCTCCGGATTTAGCAGGGCTGGGATTCCTTCAGGGGACCGTCAAACGGTTTTCCGTTGATCTGGCCGTTCCTCATATTGGCTGGAATGGTCTGAATATTCAGCAGGCCTCTCCTCTTTTTGGAGGATTGCAAGGCAATGAGAAGTTTTATTTTGTTCATTCTTACCATGTTGTTCCAAAAGACGATACGGTTGCTTTAACCAAAACCGACTATGGCTATTCCTTTGTCAGCAGTATTCAGAAGGGAAATATTGTGGCTACCCAGTTTCACCCCGAAAAAAGCGGACAAGCCGGATTGAGGTTGCTGGGAAACTATCTAAGCAGGCAGCGCAAAGAAGAAAAGCCTTTGCAGATCACAGGAAAGACAAAACTTTCCAAGCGCATCATTGCCTGCCTGGATGTGCGGACCAATGATCATGGCGATCTGGTGGTGACCAAAGGCGACCAGTATGATGTACGGGAAGAAGGTGATGTGAGAAACCTTGGTAAACCGGTTGAATTAGCACAGCGGTACTATGGGGAAGGTGCTGACGAGATCACGTTTCTTAATATTACCGGTTTCCGGGATTTTCCCCTGGAAGACATGCCCATGCTGGAAGTTTTGAAGCAAACCTCCAAAAATGTCTTTGTCCCTTTGACTATTGGAGGGGGGATTCGAAATTTTACTGACCAGAACGGCAAATCGTATTCTGCCTTGGAAGTGGCCGCTGAGTATTTTCGTTCTGGTGCCGATAAGGTTTCCATCGGCAGTGATGCGGTTTTGATTGTAGAAGAATACTTGAAAAACAACATAAAAACAGGAAAGAGTGCCATTGAGGAAATTGCCCGTGTTTATGGAAACCAGGCCGTTGTCATCTCCATTGACCCGAGAAGAGTTTATGTGGCGTCCCCAGATGCGGTGCCTCATCAGGTCATCCAAACATCCATTCCCGGACCCAATGGAGAACAGTACTGTTGGTATCAGTGTACGATCAAAGGAGGACGGGAAGGAAGGGAACTGGATGCCATTACCTTTGCTCACGCGTGTGAAGAGTTGGGGGCAGGAGAAATCCTTTTGAATTGTATTGACCGGGACGGCACCAACGCAGGGTTTGATCTTGAATTGATCAATGCGGTAAAAGGTGCAGTTTCGATCCCCGTCATTGCTTCCAGTGGTGCCGGCTGTGCCGAACATTTCCAAGAGGTTTTTGTGAAATCAGAGGCTGAGTCCGCATTGGCCGCAGGTATTTTCCATCGACAAGAAACTACCGTAGGCGATGTTAAAAACTATCTGGCTGACAAAGTAGAAATTAGATCATGAAACGCTATGGAATGAAAATTATATAACTTCCAACAACAATCCCTCCTTTAGTAAAGGAGACAAGGGTGGATTTTCTAAAAAAGAGCAGTTATTTAATTTTGGTTCCTATGTATTTAGGGCTCGTACATAAATAACCTTTACAGATGACTTGTCTTTTTCCTCGTCTACGGTGTTGTCTTCAAAGGCACATACTCCAGTATGCACAATTGAAGACGCCTTGTAGCCAAGAAAAAATACTTCCTCATCTTTGTCAACGTTATTTCTGCAAGAACCCTTAGAGCATCCAGCAGAAATTTCTTTAAGGTTTGGAGTGGTTTTCGGGTCGATTCTCGTTCATTTCTTTTGATTTTAAATTTCGAAAACGAGTTTCCTTCGGAAAAAGTTCCTGAAGCAATTGCAGTATTGGCAGATAGGCCGGGTCGAAATCTTCCAGTTTCGTTTCTCCCTTGTGGACAAAGACCCATTGCTGGCAAGACATGGATAGGAGGACAATGGCTTCCTCTTTTCCTTTCACAAATCGCAAGCCGCTTTCAGGAAAAAACGGGCATTTTTTGGCATAGTCCCAGATATAATTCTTTTCATCAAAAACAAGCGTTTGGAATTGCAGTAAGGCCGAGTCTGCCAAACGGGGTCCCTTGCCGATGATGGGAAAATCATGCAGCCTGTTGGGCGCTTCTTTTTTTTTCGGTTCCACCAGATAGCTTTCCACGTGATTGGGGGCCTGCAAAATCTCAAGCAACGATTCTCCTAAAAATTGCTGTACTTTTGCAGAGACCGGCAATGTGTTATTAGCTTGCGGCATCTCATTTCCCATACAGATTCCTGTGGATAAACTGATCATTATTATAAAAACAGCAAGTTGTTGCATCGGAGTTCCTTTTCAATAGGTATATCATTCCAACTACACTTAACAAACTTTAGAGAAGAATGGAATTGTTTTGCGGATCAATATGATGATAATATGATTGCAGTATAGCAACAGGGTACAACGCTCTGCAAAGTGAATTTTTTGTTTGTTCTGCCAGAACATCAACGCTTGTTCTGGATTTTGATCAACTTGATAAAAAGAAAAGGGAATCATGACAACGACTATCTACCATAATCCCAAATGCAGCAAGAGCCGTGCGACGCTGCAAATTTTAGAAGAAAAAAATGTAGAACTCACGATTATCAATTACCTGGACGCCCCACCTTCTCAAGCAGATTTAAAGAGAATACTGCAGCTTTTGGACAAAAAACCACAAGAGATCATCCGGTTTAAAGAAAAGGAGGCCAGGGATCTGAACCTCTCTGCAGAGGATGACAGAGATCTGGAGGGATGGTTAGAATTGATGATCAGTCACCCAATCCTGATTGAGCGCCCTATTGTTGTCAGCGGAGATAAAGCCGTGATGGGGCGTCCTCCAGAAAATGTCTTATCCCTCATTTAGTTTTTTTCTCTCTCAAAAAATTGGAACGGTTTCCCTTTTGGTATTCAGTCTTGTTTTGATTAGCGTGTTCCATGGTCTCCAGACTGGCTTTGAGGGTTCTGTCTCCAGAAGAATTTGGCTTAAATTTGCTGGATTGACTGGCTGTGTCCAGAAACTGTTTATACCGGTTGAATTTATTGTCTTCCATCCGGTATAAATGGATCATCCCCAGGCTTCTTGCCATTCTGATTTGCATGACTGGATTCATGGAAGCAAAAAGAGGAGTCAAACGTCGGATTACCTGAGCCAATCGACGGTCTGCATCCAATGGTTTCTCCATTTCCATGAAGATTTCTGCTTGAATCATCAGGTAGACTCCTATCAGAATCTGGTGAAACACATTATCATTTTCTGAATCGCATCCGCTCAATATATCATGTGTTTCGATTGCCCGATCAAATGCTAAAAGGGCTTGTTCTTCAGTGCGAGTTTCCTGCAGCATCCAGGGGGGAGTTCCAGGGTTTTTAATATCTTCCTGGCGTCTGCCAAAACCGGCGTCCCATTGTCGAGTGAAGAGATCCAGGTCATAAGTCAACGGAAAGGGCCAGGTTCCCTGGCGGTGAAACAGCGAATCCAGGGTCGAAGCAAAAAAACAGTTGGGGCACACCATCACCTGTATTCGATTATAATCACAAACGTCAAAACCTTCATGAGCCTCCGTATAAACAGTGGTGCCAAAAATATTATCCTGGGTGACCATACTCCCTTTGTTCAAAGTCCAGAAGGGAATGTCTTTTTGTCTGCAGTTCCGACATTGCATCTTGATCCCGGAAAGGGATTTATTGCTGGTAGCGATTGGCTGGACTTCGCCTTGGTAGGATTCAGGGTCATAATACTGAGGGACCCCATGATTGATGCTGACCGAGTGGTTATAAAGAACCTTCACATGGATGATCCCTTCCTTTTTTTTATCGAACCGGTGCACTTTTCCTGAAATGGGAGCGTAGAAGATTGCAGGCTCCTCATCAGGGGGCGTATTCGGAGGAAAAAATTCCAAAGTGATAATGGTGCGTGGATTGACTACGTTTTTCATGGACAGCACACACCCTTCTTCGCTAATATAGACACAGCGTACGGTTTCCAGATTTCCATCAATTTTTGTCCTGCATTGAATCGCCACCTTGGTCAAGTGGTCAGCAATTTTTAAAAATTTATCAGCGACATTGGAGGGAAAGCCCAACTGCTTTACCGCATGCCTGAAAAATTTTTCTTCCTCTGGATGAAAATCATCATCAATGATTATAAACTGAACCAGGTATTTTAAGATGGTGAGTGCTTTCTCCTGTTCAATCTCTAACATCCCCAAATTGGGGGATTTCATCAATTTCACGAGTTTCAATAATGCATTAATATCTTCCTGATTGTCTAAGAAAGATAAAATTTGCCGCAGGAATTCCAATTCATATTTATCAACAACCCCATCGGATATGATCACTCCAGCAATGGCTTTAGCAAACCAGCGTTTTGCCTCTGGTGTTAATGAACCCAGGAATTCCTCCATTGTTTTTTCTTGTTTTTTCACAACCACCTTTCTTTTTGAATGCCAGTAACAAGGATGAATACTGTATGGTATTGATTTTGGAATTGCATCACAAGCTTGAATCTTGTTCGATTCAAAAAATCATAACATAAACCAAGCAGGAGGCTGCTTCATAAAATACCCTATCTCTATTCGGATTTAAGGTTGAAAAATTGGTATGATTCTTATACAAATTAGCAAGATCATCTGTAGGACAACCATTTTATTTCACCCATTTTTCAGGATTCTTTATGGCATTACATGAACTAGCAGGCAAACCAGCCCCCCATGAAATACTCGTCAATATTCCCAGACTCCTTACCGCATATTATGCAAAAAAACCTGATCCTCATAATCCGGATCAGCAGGTGGCTTTTGGCACTTCAGGGCACCGTGGCTCTTCTTTGAAAAATAAATTCAACGAAGATCATATTTTAGCAATCAGCCAGGCTCTTTGTGAGTATCGCATAAAACAAGGTTTGAAGGGACCTATGTTCGTAGGAATGGATACCCATGCGTTATCAGAAGCAGCCTTGGCGACTTCCATTGAAGTGTTTGCCGCTAACGGAATGAACATCCGTATCCAGGCAGGAATGGGCTATACCCCAACCCCCGTCATTTCTCATGCGATTTTAACCTACAACCGTGGAAAAACAACAGGGTTGGCAGATGGCGTAGTGATCACCCCTTCCCACAATCCTCCGGATGATGGCGGATTTAAGTACAATCCAATCAATGGTGGGCCTGCTGACTCTGATCTGACAACGTTGATCCAGAACCGGGCGAATGACATCATGAAAAGTGGGCTTAAAGACGTGAAACGCACTCCATTTGAAAAAGCTCTGAAAGCCTCCACTACCGAAGAATATGATTTCATTCGACCCTATGTTGCTGATTTGAAGAATGTTGTTGATATGGAGGCCATTGCATCAGCCGGTTTGAAAATTGGAGTGGATCCGATGGGAGGGTCTGGGGTGGATTTCTGGGCACCCATTGCCGAAGAATATTCTCTGAATTTGGAAGTGGTGAACCCGTATGTAGATCCCACATTTTCATTCATGCGTGTCGATCGGGATGGAAAAATCAGGATGGATTGTTCGTCTCCTTATGCCATGGCTGGTTTGATTGAATTGAAAGATCGGTTTGATGTAGCCTTTGGCAATGATGCCGATTATGACCGGCATGGCATTGTGACCAAAAGTGTGGGGCTGATGAATCCCAATCATTACCTGGCCGTAGCCATTTCTTATCTGTTTCAAAATCGAGCCGGCTGGAAGGACGGTACTGCCATTGGAAAAACGCTTGTCTCCAGTGCCATGATTGATCGAGTGGCTGCCGATATGGGCAAAAAACTGGTAGAAGTACCGGTTGGATTCAAATGGTTTGTGGATGGTCTGGTTGACGGATCGTTTGGCTTTGGGGGAGAAGAAAGCGCAGGAGCCTCCTTTCTACGCAAAGACGGAACGGTTTGGACAACGGATAAGGATGGAATCATCATGGATTTACTGGCGGCGGAAATTACGGCAAAAACAGGAAAAGATCCGGGGGAGCATTACCAGATGATGGAAGAAAAATTTGGTTCGCCTGTCTATGAAAGAATTGATGCGCCGGCCAATCGTGAGCAAAAAGATAAATTGAAGAAGCTTTCTCCTGACGAGGTCAAAGCGAATGAACTTGCAGGAGAACCCATTACTATGAAGCTGACCAATGCTCCTGGTAACAATGCGGCAATCGGCGGCTTAAAAGTAGTCACAGAAAATGGATGGTTTGCCGCCCGCCCTTCTGGTACAGAAGATGTCTACAAAATTTATGCAGAAAGCTTCCAAAGTTCTGAGCATTTGAAAAAAATTCAGAAAGAAGCACAAAGCATCGTAGATACAGCCTTAAACGGCTAAAAAAGAAAAGACTGCCAAGGGGGTTCTCATTTTTTAATACTCCCTGGCTGTTTCCCCACTCAGGCCGCAATAGACTCGACTTCGCCATTGGCTAAGGCTTCAATGGCGGCTGCTTTTGTTGGAAAAGTCTGGAAAAGGATACCCAGGTTTGGTGCAATCATTTCTGCCATATCTTTTTTGATCGCACACAGAGCGAAGGGCAGCTCTTGTTTCCTTGCTTTATTGGTCACCATGATCATGGCTCCAATTGCCGAGGAATCAATGTATTGTGTCTTTTCAAAATCTACGGCAACTCCACAAAATTTCTTTTGCAAAAAAGCGGTCACGGCTGTTTCCAACATTTTACGGTCTTTATTCCCCTCAAAACTTTCCGGCAGCATAATAATTGCAACTTCCCCTTCAACCGCACACGTTATGGTTTCTTTCATAATTCCCCCTAAATAAAACTTCTATTATTTTGCCAATATGTTCAATCAGCTATAATACCTATATACGACAAGTCCTGAATCTTGTCAAATTAGAAAACAATAGAAATATATTGGTATCTAAATAGCAAATGTCATTCCGATAGCTATCGTTCATTTATCTCCTCGCGAGTCATTTTTTATTATAGTTATCGCGGGAATAGAAGGAACTAAGCAATGCCTTCATCAAAAGAATCTAATTCAACGTCGGAATTCCGGAAGATCGTATGTCCCAATTTTGGGTTGAAAACCCCACCTATGCAGAGGGCAATAACAGATCTTCCAGAAAGAAGGCAGAAAATTCACTGCGGCTTCCCATACCAGATTTTTTATAGATCAGAGTTGCTTGCTGACGAACGGTTCGTTCATTCACCTGGCGAATGGATGCAATTTCTTTAAATGAAAGACCTTTCAACATAAGCAGTCCGATTTCTTTCTCGGCAGGAGTCATTCTCCATTCCATGAATTGTTTGTCAATGGCAGTTCCTAATCCTCTAAGAATGGTTTCCGTTTCCTTTCTCCAGCGCAAGACTTCTTCTTCAGCCTGATGAGCTTGTTTTTTCCAGATCTGTATTTCAATCTGGGATTTACTCAATAAAATAATCATATAAACCATCATGATCATTAAACCGACAATGGCCAAAATCTCTCCAAGAACATGAAATACTGTGTACCAATCAAAATAATCTAAAATCAAATCAAGCATCAACATTCCAAAAACCAGAATCACTCCAATAAATAATTTCCAGATTTGCTGTTCCCAATGTATGTCATTTGTTCGATTAATCATTGTAAACCATTTTTATAAAATACTTTATTGATAGAGTCTTTTGAGGGATTGTAAAATTCAAACCATTGCTATAGGTTATGTGGCAAAGTCATATCGAGATAGTGAACTCTGTTCTAAATTTAGTACACTGCATATTTACATTGAGGAGGTAAAATGACGAGTCAAAAGATTGGTTTTATTATGGTAATAGCTGGATTTATCGTATGGGGTGGAAGTATTGGAATAGCCAAAATTCTGGTTCCAGAAAGAAACCCTCCTGTCCTGTACCAGGGCCCTATCATAGGCAAACAAAGTGACTTGATTTTACAAAGATCGTGTTTTGATTGTCACAGCAACGAAACTCAGTGGCCATGGTACAGCTATATGCCGATTATTTCAGTACTCCTTGCCCATGATGTCGCTGAAGGAAGAGATGAAATGAATTTTTCAGAATGGTCGAGATATTCAGTTAAAAAACAGAAGCACAAACTGAAAGAGTCTATTGAAGAAATCTCAGAAGGCGAAATGCCTATGAAAATATATACATGGACTCATCCTTATGCTGTCATCGCACCAGAAGAACTCTCTCTTTTGAAGAAGGAACTTTTAAAGTTAGAAATCTCTATGCCCAAGGAAATGTCAAGCGACAAAAGTAGAGATGATCATGATGATGACTGATTCAGTAGCTCAATACCCTTTTTTTGGCCTGAAACTAGATGTAGTACTACTTTGGTAAAAGGCTTTAAGAGATTTATTGACAACTCTGAGGGTCGTTGAAGATGGAATACCTTCGATAGCAAAAGTTCAAAAAACTCTACCGCTTGCTCGTTGATACGTTGATCGAAACCTTGACGACTGAGGTTAAAATGTGATTCGGCTGTGTGAGGTCCTTCAAATGTAAAACTATATCAATATGTTATCGAGGGATGATAACCGTTCAAACAGATAGATTATTTTCAAGGTTTGTCAGGTGTCCCACAGCTTCTTTGAAACGGAACTCATTGACACAATTTACTAATTTTTGTAGTACAGCAGCCAAATCACTCCCTTTCAGATGATCCTGCAGCGATTCAAGAACTTCCAATGCTTCGGTGTCATGGTCTTCCAGCAGCCCCTTCAATTCCCTGAGAAGTGCTTCTACTTTGGCTGGGTCAACAGGACGAATTTCTGTGGATTCCTTTTCTTCCGATATCGGCAGCAATTCCTCAATAGCAGTGAGCACCTGCTGCAAATGGGTTTGTGCGGAAGTAATCAGTGTCTTGCTAATTTTATCTTCTTCTTTTTTTATTCCTGCCTCCAGTTCCTTTACCGCTTCATTCAATTCCATGGCACCAATGTTTCCGGCAACGCCTTTGATGGTGTGGGCAAGCCGGAGTGCCAACTCGATATCCCTGTGTTCCAGGGAAGTCTCAATTTCCTGGAGGGTCTGTGCTTGATTCCGTTGAAACATCTTCAAAATATCCAGGTAGGTTTTCTGGTTTCCTCCTACCCTGGTTAATCCTGCGGAAACATGGATTCCCGGCACTTTTTCAGGTAACGGTTTCTCATTTTTTTGAGGTTCTTGTGCTTTGCTGATGAAGGTCTCGGGCAGCTTGCGTTCTCCAGGCACGATCCATTGGGTCAGTGTGGCAAACAATTTTTGGGGATTAATGGGTTTGGCGATATGATCGTTCATCCCTGAGGATTTGGCATCTTCCTTATCACTGGCCATGGCATTGGCCGTCATGGCCAGGATTGGCAGCGCATTGAACCGGTCTTGTCTGCGGATTTCACGAGTTGCTTCATATCCATCCATGACCGGCATTTGAACATCCATCAGTACGGTATCATAGGAGTTGTTCTTGATCATCTCAACAGCTTCCTGTCCATGATTGGCAACTTCAACAAAAAAGCCGGCGCTTTCCAGCAGCTCCAGAGCTACTTGTTGATTGATCTCATTGTCTTCTACCAGTAAAATCCGAGCGCCTCTGATTTTTTCAAGAGATTCCTCATTTCCTTTGTGCATGCTTTGGGTGGACTGTTGATGGCTTTTTTTCCCAAAAGCCTGCATGATGGCATCCATTAATTGGGAGGGGCTGGCCGGTTTCAAAAGAAATCCGTCCAATCCGTCTTTTTGTACTTTTCTGCTGATTTCTTCCATTCCATAAGCGGTCGCAATAATGATTTTTGGCTGTTTGGATAAGGAGAGCTCTCCATCCGGATTTTCTCTGATGTAGCGGGCTGTTTCCAAACCGGTCATTACAGGCATTTGCCAATCGAGCAGCAATAGATCATATTCCTCCTGGCAGGTCTGCAATTCCTGAATGGCATCCTTGCCAGAGCGGGCGGAATTGACTTTAATGGAAAAAGACTCCAGCATGGTTTTAAAAATCTCACGAGCAGTCAGGTTGTCATCAACCACCAACACCCTCAATCCTTCTAAGTCTATTTCAGGAACAAGCATTTCTTGTTTTTGGTTTTCCTGAAGACCAAAGACGGCAGTGAAGATAAAAGCGCTTCCCATACCAGGTTCGCTCTCTACCCATATTTTTCCGTTCATCATCTCCACCAGCCGTTTGCAGATGGTCAACCCCAGTCCTGTTCCTCCATATTTACGTGTCGTGGAGCTATCAGCCTGAGAAAAGGATTGAAAGAGTTTGCTGATTTGTTCTTCTGTTAATCCGATGCCTGTGTCTCTGACGGTGAATTTTAGAGTAATTTGGTTGGGGTCTGTTTGCTCGAAGGCGATGGGCTCTTCAGTTCGATGATGCGGTTCCACATGAATAACAATCTCTCCTGCTGCAGTAAATTTGACCGCATTGTTGGCAAGGTTGACCAGAATCTGCCCAAGCCGCAGGGGATCACCAATCAAAAATTTAGGGAGATTCGGAGAAAGTTGGACTAAAAATTCTAATTCTTTTTCCTGGGCCTTAATAGAAATGAGGGTGGAAACATGATCGACAACATCGTCCAGATGAAAATCAGCGCGTTCCATGTCGAGCTTACCAGCCTCGATTTTGGAAAAATCCAGAATATCGTTGATGATGCCCAGCAGGGAATTGGAGGCATTGTGTACTTTTTTTAAATAATCCTGTTGTTTGGGAGTGAGTTCCGTTTGCAGACAGAGGTGGGACATGCCGATAATAGCATTCATTGGAGTGCGGATTTCATGGCTCATGTTTGCCAAAAAATCACTTTTGGCTTTGGTCGCTTCTTCTGCTGTGAAGCGGGCTTGGTCCAATTCCTGGTTTTTCGTTTCCAATTCTGTCGAATACAGGTTCAGTCGGTCAGCAGTTTCTTCTGCATCCAATTTGGCTTTTTTCAGCTCGTCTTCGGCAATTTTTCGTTCGGTGATATCATGGGCAATGCCTTCCACACCAATGATATTACCAGCCTCATCATGTGTTGGCACTTCTGAAATTTCTAACCATCGGGTCTCTCCATTTTTATGATGTACTTCACATTCGAAAGCCGGCTGCAAAACTCCTTCCATAGCAGCAGCCAAGTGGAATTCCATCATTTCATTGACAGGGTTGCTGGTCAAAAAATTACGGAAATTGGTTTTGGTTTCCTGCTGGGAAAATCCTAATATTTCGGTGATGGCAGGACTGCTATAGTCGATCACCCCTTCTTTATTGTGAGAAAAAAAGAAATACCCTTCCTCAAACCCTTCGACCAGGTTTCTGAATCGTTGTTCATTGTGTGTAATTTTTTTATTTGTATGTTCTAACTTTTGTAATGATTGCTCCAGTTCCATAGTTCTCTGTTTGACTTGATCTTCCAAGTTTTCATGGATTTGACTAAGCTTCTTTCTTGCTTGAAATAATTTTTTGATCATCGCATTGAAGGATTCTTCCAGAATCTTCAACTCATTTCGGCCTTTTGTCTGGATGTCAATGGTAATATCTTTTACATTCTCCAGTTCCACTTGATTGGCCGCAGCGGTCAAAATCCCCAACGGCTTTGTCAATAAAACACGCCCTCCCCATAAGAAAATGATCCACAGTGCCGTGGTTTTGATAATAGAATTGATGATGATAAAGAGAAAACCCCATTGAACTCGATCAAAGACAATCAAAGAACTGGAATAGATGGTGGCTTTTCCAACTTTAATCTGTTCTTCCTCATCTTTGTAAATCAAAGGGGCTTGATACCAAAATAAATTTTCCTTGGAAAAATTGTTACTTTTGGTGGGATTGGTTGAAATATATTCTCCTTGTGTGTTGATGATATTACCGAACTTTTCAATCGTTTCCCCAAATTCATTATCAACACGGATGCCGGTGACGTTGGGAAGTTGAACGACTCCGGTGACGCTGTCTGTCAGCTGCCCCATGTTTTCATCCCAAATGGCCCTGGATAGTCCTGTCTCCATGGTACTGTGTAATGTTTTGAGTTCTTCCATGATGGCACGCTTTTGTTCATAAAATTCAAATGTCATGTGCACGATGGTCACTCCCAATGCAATGAGCACGTAAATCGAAAATACAAATTTCAATAACCTGGTCGCAATGGAATCTTTCAAATGGACAATGGGTTGTGCTGCCATCAGTTCTCCTTTTGCTGATTTTCTCGTAAGTCTTTATACAATTCTTCAATTTCTCTCGTTGCTTGCAATTGCCTCAACCCTCTATTGAATAGCTCGATCAAGTACTGATTATCAGGATTCTTTTTTGACAAAATGAGATAAAGTGGGTATTTTGTGATGGCCCTGGGGTGGTGGGTGATTTGTTGGACCACTTTAGGAATGAACAGCTGCTTCAATTGATAATAGCCTACGTTTTTTTGATTGGGAAATAACTGAATTTTTCCTTTCAATAATTTTTTAAAGTTGAGTTTGTCGCTATTAGTCCATTGAACCTTGATTTGTCGAGCTTTTGCTGCAGCATCAAATGCTTCTCCATAGCTGTATGGTCTAGTCGCACCAATACGAATTCTTTTCAGATCACTCACAGATTCCCAATCGAAAGGAAAATTTTTCAGATGAAAAAAAACCATGTTGCCTTCATAAATGGAGTCGCTGTAATAAAAATCGTTTTCGCGTTCTTGGATATATCTCCAGGCTGAAGAACCATCCCATCTGCCGGATTTTGCCTGATCATAAGCCCGTTTCCAACCGAAAAATCCATATTTGACTTCAATTCCAACCAGAGCAAAGGCTTTTGTCACAATCTGATTGCCGATGTTGTGCTGTTCTCTCTCTTGGGAATGATAAGGAGGCCATTCTCCTGTTGTGATGCGGATGGTTTGGGACGAAGGACTTGTTTGAGCGAGGCTGTTGTGAGACAATAAGAAGATACAAAAAATGATAGAAATGGCGATTTTCATCAACCTCTCTCTTTCGGGTGAATAATTTTTTAAAAGGCAGGCCATTAACTACCACAGGATCATTCATTTTTCTACATAGGAATTCCTATTTCCCCTCCAATATTTTCCAATTTCAGGTACAGCTTTTCTATTTTTGGGCTGCTGTCGATGGACATCAATGCCTGTTTTGTTTTAGACAACAGCGTTTTTATCCATGCTTTGGGTAAGGGTTCCATCCCCAGTGCAGGTAACAGAGCATTATTGTAGTTCTCATAAAAATTGACAATGTAGTCAGCAAATTCAACAGCAATCGCGGTTTTTAAGCCTGTTTCCGTTTTCTCATTAATCTTCGAATATGCAGTTCCATAATTACTGGCCAGGCTCTTAAAGGAATCGATCGTCTTTTTGCCGTAATGCTGTCTTCTTTCATCAAAACAATTTTCAAATTCCATGAAAGCGAGCACATAAGCATCTGCAAAAAGTTGGGCTTTTAGAAAATACCCCATGGAGTGTTCCTTGCCTGTCAATCGACCATGCTTTATCAATTTATCCGCAATTTTATGGCCAATCGGAAAAAGTAGTGGACAATGTCTAATAGTACGCACCAGGTAGTATGCATTATGGATGATGACTTTAAGCCGTTTTTTATCTAAATCTTCTTTTTCCAGTTCATTCAAGTTGAGAATAATATCTTGATTGTAGAGAAGTTTTCTCTTTTTTTCGTCGGGCTGTTTTTGCAGCACAAACTGCCTGTATTTTTGAATAACACGGGCATTGCCTTGAATTTTTTCAATCAACCGTCTTATTTGTATCCTTTGTTGCTTATAAATATTCTCGCTATCTCCTTTAACAATCTTCCCCAGTAGGTCTGAAATCGTCTTCCTGCACGCAAGAAGAACAGCCTCAAAGTAGAGAGACTGAATCCTGATCACTACCTGAAGATTGACACTGGAAATATTCTCGGCCATGACATTCTGGTCTGTTTTTGTTTCTGTATTGTAATTACCAGCAGCGGCTTGTATTAATATTTTTTTCAATGCTTGATCAGAGAGGGAGGAGCCTTTACGGATGGAACTCACAGCAACTGCAATCCGAGAAGCATAGATCTGTGGATCTTTATTCAGAATTTTAAGGTGCTTGTGGCCTGTTTGATCGGCAACATGGACTTTAATATTTTCAGCAGTAACTTCTTCTGAAAAATCTGGACGAAATCCCATCCTTGCGGACAACTGCCCTCGTAATGACAGTTCACTTTTTTCTTTCCATTCTCTAACTTCGGTGTTCAGCTTATCCATCTCTGTGTGAAATGCTTCTTCAAAACTTGGAATGACATTAGAACGCGCCAGACGGTGTTCGATTTTTCCATCGGTTACTATAACTTGTTTTTCTTTTTGAGCAGAATTTAGTTTTGCAGCCATGTTTTCTACACGATCCTCTGATATGATTTTATGGTATTTCTCTGCTCATAGGATCAGATATCCTCTTTGGCAGTCACTCAATCCGTTAATCAAGCATCTTAGGAATGCTCAAACAATAACTTAGCAAATCTACTTGTCTTTTCATCGATCTTCGGCGTTGTTTTACCAGTGACATAGCAAGCTATGCGCCCGATAAAAGGCCTTGAACCTCGATGAAATCCTGCGTAACTTTCGCATGTTATTAATTTCGCCTTCCTAATTATTTTACACAAAAACCGTGTTTTGTATATGGGGACGAGGTACTCAAAAATGCGGGGAGAGTGGATTTTAATAAAAAGTCCGTGATGAAATGATGGAAATAATTTCCATTGTAAGGTATTTTGGGAAATATTACTTTCAGATAATGCTCAACAGGCTGCAGACAAAGCACAACAAAGAGACACAAATTATGACCTATCGGGATGATACCATCGATTTATTTTTTGTCATGAACAGCGTAAATCATGCCATTTTTGACCTCAATAGCATTCCTTCGGTAGAGACAGAAAACGAAAAACAATTATTCCAACAGATCATCAAGATATTGGTAGATCGGGATTTTAAGGTCACGTTGATTTCTGAAAATTTAGAATACTTACCAGAATGGCAAAAAGTGGAAAAGGTGGCGATACTCCAAATGCCTAAGGATGATACTGCAGTGCTATTCCAAAACAAAGCCCTCTTTTCGCAGGAATGTTTCTGGATTTCAGAAAACCAGGATATTCAAAAACACCTGTCCCGGCAAAAACTATATTTCGCCAGTTCTGTTCATGTTGAATTGCACAACCATGGCATTCAGTACCAGCATATCCAAGATCTACTGGAGCTTTTCAATCCGAGCCGACATACTGCGATGCGGCTGTGTGATGCTATTTTAGAGGTCAAGCGAAAATCTCCAAAACAGCCTCTGATTGTTGGCATTGGAGGTCCTGACGAATGCGGTCATGCTTTTTTTATTGATATCCTGACAGAAGAATTGGGCCGCAGTGAATTTTTGGTGGAAGGCATCGACTTGACAGAGCTACTTGGCATCGAATACCATGGTGCTGGATATTGGAGATCTTCGGGATTAAAAAACTGGATGATGGATGAAATATTGGCCCCTTTTGCAAAAGGCCAACGAATCTTTATTGAAGAAGCTCCAACATGGATAGAGCGCTACGAAACGAATGCCTATCCATTCTTCTTGGCGCCAGAGATGATTCTGGTGGTTTGGGGAACCACCCTTTTTGTACCACCACTACAGGAAATCATGGATTGGAATATTCTGCTCGAACTCTCACCCAGAGCCGCAACAGCAAGGCTCTATGGAATTGACGAAAGGGAAAATTTTGATCCTGATTTTGTTCGGAAATATGAAGAAACCGATGGGCAGCTTTACAGTGATTATTTACGAAAACATGAAGTCTCTGCCTGTATAAAAGAAACCGTAAATTTTGACAACCTCCACGCGTTTCGATTCAAGCATTGAGGTCTAGCTGTTCTCAAAACGTTTCATATCGGAGTCCAGCAGCTGTTGCTCTTCTGCTGTAAGTGGATCGGGTTCACCCTTAATGGTTTCCTGTTCTTTTTGCACCCACTTTTTACTTTTTACATACAGCAGCAGCAACCCCAGCACAATACCAATGGCAGGCAACCCCCAAAGCAGCAAATTGAATCCTTCTTTTGGCGGGCTTCTTAAAATCCATACGCCATAGCGCTTTACAAAATACTCACGAATCATTTCATCAGAAGCTCCTGCAGCGACCATCTCGCCAATTTTATTTCGAATCTGAACCGAAAAACCAGCCTCTGAATCCTTGACCGAAAGTCCCTGGCATGTGGGACAGCGAAACTCGTTATAAAGGGATTTCAATCGAGCTTCTGTCGGACTGTCTGCGGCCCCCCCTGGAGCAATCAAAAAAAAGAATGCTGAAATCAAAATAATGATATATTTCATGATCAACCGTCTGTTGCAGAAGAGCGAAGAAGGGTCTGAATTTGCTGTGTCATCAATTGAGGAGTCACTCCTCCCACTTTTTTAAATCGAATGATGCCCCTGGCATCAATAAAAAATGTTTCGGGTACTCCATAAATTCCATAATCCAGGGCAATACGTCCATCTTCATAATCGAGAGCAAGAAAATAGTTTTTCCCAAACTGATTGGCAAAAGCGTTTGCACGTTCCGGTGTATCCTGGATAGCAATCCCGATCACTCGTATTTGTTGTTTTTTCTTGTCATACTGCTGATAAAATGATTCCAGCACATGAGCTTCCGTCTGGCACTCCACACACCAGGATGCCCAAAAGTTTAAAATAACCGGTTTTCCCCGCAAATCACTCAGCCTGAGAGAACTGGTTCCACCCAGCGAAGACACTTCAAAATCAGCAGCTTCCTTATTAATCAAAGGAGATGGTACTTTTTTAGGATCTTTGTTTAGACCATAAGCCAGAATTCCAATAAAACCAAGAATGATGGCAACCGCCCCCCAAAACTTGATAGATGTTGTGAACATGACTCTTTCCTGATTATGTGGGACTACTGGATTCAGGTATGTATTTGCCTTCCAGTATAGGAGACTTGGCGACCAGCCTTTTGGGACGATACATCATCGAAATTCCTACTCCCAGGGTAAAGAAAGGCAAAGACATCCAGGCCCATCCGACCAAAGGATTGATATGAATTTTAATGGTAGCCGATTTTCCATCAGGTGCTTCGCTGTGGATCACCAGATACAAATCTTCCCAAAAACTGCGGCGAATGGCAACCTCAGTCAAAGGATCCGGCTGCGTTGGATAAAAGCTCCTCGCCGGCTTCATCACTTCCAGCATTTTGCCATCTTGATAGACTTCAATGATAGCGGCACGGTGCACAGCATTACGGACCGGAAATTCCTCAATCCCTTGAAAAACCAAGTCATATTTTCCTACTGTGACAGGGATATCCATTTCCATGGTGATGTCCTTTTCTATATCAAAAAGACGTCCGGCAAAACCTATGAACATCAACACCACGCCCATGTGGATGATCAAGCCTCCATAACGGCGGGTATTGCGTAATATGACATAGATGAATCCCATCAAAAAATTAGTTGACAGCTGGAGGCTTTTGATACGGGTCGCTTTGAACAGTTCAATCAAGACGGTCATTGTGACAAACATGGCAATCCAGATGATCAATAATGCTTCAGGATTGAATGGAATCACAAAAGCAATTCCTGCTGTGCCCACAGTTGCTGCGACAGCAGGAAATAAAAAATTTTTCTTTAAATTTTCTATACTGGCACGTCGCCAGGCAATCAAAGTGCCTACCCCCATCAAAAAGAAAATAATGTATCCCATGGGGGCCGTGATTGTGTTAAAGAAAGGTGCCTGGATGGAAAGTTTGGTCCCTTGAATGGCTTCTGCCAGTAAAGGGAATGTTGTCCCCAGCAACACTGTAAATGCTACCCCAACAAACATAACATTCTGGGCAATGAATGCGTTTTCCCTGCAAAATACCGATTCTAAACGATGATCGGATTCCAGTTGGCGGACACGTAAGAACAGCAGGGTGAACGAAAACAAAAGCACCACTGCCAAAAATATCAGGAAAAACGGTCCAATTTGGGATTGAGTGAACGAATGTACCGAATTGACAACCCCTGAGCGCGTCAGAAATGTTCCCAGGATACTCAAACCAAATGTCATGATGATTAACACAATGTTCCAGATTTTGAGCATATCCCGCTTTTCCTGGACCATCACTGAATGTAAAAATGCAGTTCCCGTCAACCAGGGCATGAATGCCGCGTTTTCCACAGGATCCCAAGCCCAATAGCCACCCCATCCCAACTCTTCATAGGCCCATTGTCCTCCTAAAATCAAGCCCAGCGTCAGAAAATACCAGGAGAGCAAAGTCCATCGTCGGGTAGTTAGTATCCATTGACTGTCCAGTTTACCATGAATGAGACCTGCCATCGCAAATGCAAAAGGAACACTGAAACCAATATATCCAAGATATAATGAGGGCGGGTGGGCGATCATCCCCGGATTCTGGAGCAACGGATTCAAGCCTCGTCCTTCTGCAGGCACAACCGCCTGGACGGCAAAAGGATTGGACCATATCACCAGCAGGCATAGCAAAAATGCCATGATCATATTCAAGACAGCAATGACATACGGGATGAGTTCCCGGTTGGTGTGTTGATAGCGAAAAGCCACAATCATGGAAAATCCACTTTGTACCAATGCCCACAAAAGCAATGATCCATCCAGAGCCCCCCAAAAACCCGTGACTTTGTAGAAAATGGGCATATCCGTACTGGAATTGGCCCAAACATACTGAAAACGAAAATCACTGATCACAAAGGCATGCACGAGGATTCCGGTCGCTAAAGACACTAATAGAAAATTAAAAATGGTTGCGTACTGTGCAGAACGGATCAGGTTCCAATTGTTTTGTCGAACTCCCATATGAGGAACAATGACACCATACATTGCCACAGCGAGTGCCATCACCATCGCAATAAAACCAATATCAGCCATTCGATTCTCCTTTTCAGTCACCCCGAGCAAGAAAGGAGGTGAGTACGATATAAAATATGCAGAACAAAAAACAAAAGATGTTTATGTGAGGAAGCGGTAGATCGTATTAAAATACGTCAAAAGGAAGGTTTCTACAAGATCTTTTAGATTTCACCAGATTGGTTTACTATGGATCTGTAGCATTGAGTACACTCTTTATTGCTTCTCCTTCAATAGCATAGACATCGATGATTTCTCCAAGAAGAGTGTTTTGAAAAAGCCTGGCATTCCCGGCACTCAACTCACATATGGCTAATTTCACTTGGTACGAACGTAGTTTTTTGTCGACTTGCATCAACATTCCGAAAGCAGAGGAATTTAATTTTTCCAATTTTTTCAGATTGATAACAACTCCTTTCAGGTAGTGTGTCAGGCATTCTTCAATATAGCGACACAGGTCCTCGCCGATTTCTCCCATGACCGTAATGACACATATGTCATTTTCAATGTGATGATTGTAAATGATTGTCATGTCTCGTTCCTGATTCAATTCTACATATCAAACTGTATGCTGTAATGGGAAATAAGAATCATTTCTTATTTTTCTGGTTTGCATTCGACTATCGACTATCTATATTTTTATTCCAAGGCAACTGAATCACAAATTTAGAACCTTCTCCCTCCGCTGTCTCGACCATAATTTTCCCACCATGGTTGGAGGTAATAATAAAATATGAAACTGAAAGCCCTAATCCTGTTCCGATGCCAACTTTTTTAGTCGTATAAAATGGTTCAAATACACGTTTTCGCTGAATTTCATTCATGCCAGTGCCATTATCTTCTACTTCAATTTGAATCATGCTTCCTTGCTTCAATGTTCTTAAAATTATTTTAGAATCATTCTCGTCTTCAGTTTCAAAGATGCTGTGTAGGGCCTGAGCCGCATTACGCAAAAGGTTCAATAATACCTGCTGAATCTCTATAGCCACACAAAACACTTTTGGTAAATTAGGGTCGAACTCTCGAATAATCTGGATGGTGCGGAAATCATACTGTTTTTTTAGATCATAATCGGTTGATGCCAAGTTGATGGTGCTTTCAATCAATTCTTCAATATCAACGAATTCTTTCTGAAATTCACTGGGACGACTGAATTTCAGCATATCTCGGACAATTTTTGCTGCCCGTTCGGCAGACTCTTGCATTCCCTCCAAAATGTCGAATGTTCTACGTTCTTTCATGTAGGCCCAAACATGTTCGAGTTCAATACCAAGCGTCTGTGCGACAACCCTATTCTGTTGATGGTTCAATGTCAGAAATCTTTTAATATTCTGAACGCTTTGCAAGATCACACTCAAGGGGTTATTGATTTCATGGGCCATCCCTGCTGCAAGGCCTCCCACAGACATCATCTTTTCGGTTTGTACCATCATCTCTTCCAAATACACTCGATCAGTTACATCATCAATGCGCAAGACGACTCCTCTCACTTCACTACCCACTAAAGGGTAAATCATGACATCGGAGTATTGTGTTGTTTCATTCTGATCATTCATCACCCGTTTTGTTTTTACTGGTTTTCCTTGTTGTATGGCCACATGAATATTATCCTGCAGTCCTCTTAATTGAGGGAATACTTGTTGAATTTTCTGCCCCTTAGCATCAGCTTCCTGAATCCCTGTTGTTATTTCTGCTTCTTGATTCCAATGGGTTACTCTGCTGTCGGCATCGACTCCAATCAGAATAGAGGGCATGGAATTGACAATATTGCTGAGCAAATTACGTAAATGTTTCAATTCATCTTCACGATGTTTAACAGCTTCTATCATCAATTGGAAATTGTTTGTCAAATCATTGACCTCCTGATAGCTTTTTTCTTCTGTGGACAGCCGATAATCTCCTTCAGCCACTCTCTTTGTATCTTCTGTCAGTCGCATAAGTGGGGTGAGTGTTTTTTTCAGACTGAACAAGGAAATGAGAAGTGCTAATACAAGTGCTGTTGAAATGCCAACTAAAATCGTAGTGCTAATGTGTCGGATAGGAGCAAATGCGTCTTTTGCCGTCTGGGTGATTACGACCAGCCATCCGGAATGGGCGACAGTCCCAACGCTGCTAATATTTAAAACTCCTTCGAGTCGGTATTCATAAGTCCCTTCTTGAGCAGCTAACCCTTTTTCAATCATCTCCATGTGTCGTAAATTAGTTCTTTGTGCGACCAGCTCTGAATCAGGATGTCCAATGACAATTCCATTTTGATCAACAACCATACCATAACCATTAAGCCCAATTTTTATTTTTTCTGTGATATACCCCAACACATCAAGGTTCAAAAAACCCACCAACATCCCCCGCTCGATAGGTATGCTCAACGTCAGAGTCGGGTTTCCTGTGTCCAGGGAAATAAAAGTTTCTGACCAATAAGGTCCCCCATGGATATTGCTTGTTTGGAAGAAGGATTGCCCTGACATATCCATCCCTAAAAAATCAAGGTTCAATGGAGCAAGGTGGAGGACAATGCCTCTTTTATCAAGAATTTGAATCATGTTAAAAAAACCATCATTTTGGACAAATGAATCCAAATACTGATTGATTTGGGCAGGCTGAATTAATTTCTTTTTTTCAACAATTTCTGCCACTTGGTGCAAAAGTAATAAATGATAATCCAAAAATGCTCCTAATTCTTCTGCAATCGATTGGGCCAGTAGATAGTTTTTACTGGAAATCTCTTGTTTCATACTCGATTCCAGACTTTGAACCGCAATTATTCCGGTGAGCATTAAAGGCAAGACAGCAATGGCAATAAAACTATAAGTTAAAATGTGTTTCAGACTACTATGAAATCTCACTTTTCACTCTATTGTCTTGAATTGACCATGGTTGACCTGGATCAAAAAAGTCTGACGTTCCGCGTCACCATATTGATCAATATTGATCTCACCTTGCAACCCTTGAAACATGTGCTGCGTCAGGAGGGATTGCTTGAGTTGGTTAGGATCACTGTTTTTTGAAAGTGTCTCAAACAGCAGTTGTGCTGCATCGTAAGCACCAGCAGCCGCAAAATTAGGTAGTTTCCCAAAACGCTTTTCAAACTGCTTAGTAAATAATAGGTAGGATTCGGTCGGGTTTTCTTCATTGTGGGTCTGAGGTAAGGTCAACCCCTCTACAGCGGAACCTCCATGTTGAAGCAGATCAGGAGCCTTTGCCCAACCGCTGGAGAGAATTGGAATGCGAGATCCCAATTTTCGGATTTGCTGACAAAGCAATGCTGTGTCCAGGGCAGATGCTACAATGACGACTCCATCTGGCTTTGAATTCAAGAGCTGCTGGGCAAATGAAAAATAACTAGCTTTCTCTCCTGAGGTAAAGGTCACTGTAGAAGTAACCATGCCGCCATTTTTTTTGTATGCTGATTGAAAATTATGATACCAACCTTCTGTAAACGATTGGTTGGATTGATCATAGATACCCGCTATTTTTTTAAGTGGTATTTGGTGATAGGCATATTGGGCCAGCTGATCGGTCTGTCTTTTGTCAGGCAGAGCTATGCGAAAAAAATAATCATCCAATCCTGTCAAACTGTTGGAAGTGCTGGTGGGACTAATCATGACCATCTGTTCTTGGTTGATTAGCGGAAGTGCTTGCAGAGACATGTCACTGAGCATATGTCCAATGATGGCAACTACTTTTTTGTCAATCAACTCTTGATCAACCTGCCATACAACTTCGGGGTCATTTCTATCATCTTTCACAATGAGTTCAACCTTGCGGCCCAAGATACCACCGGTTTTGTTGATATTCTCTACAGCCAGGGTCGTTCCATCTCGCCCTCCTGTCCCCAAAAGAGAGAGACGCCCTGTCAGATTGCCAACAAACCCAATCTTGATCGGAGCTTTCTTTTCACATCCTGATAGAGCTGTCATCCACAACATCATGGTTGCTATGACCAGACAATCAAACAAACGGCCTTGAAGTATACTTGTCGATACTTGTTTCATAGTTCCCCCTTATGCATACATCCTGATTAATTTGTCCCTGATCCAGCATATTACTGATTTCTGAGAAAAACAACAAAGTTATGGTAATATCAAGAATATCTGTTAATTCCAGCGATTCAGCAAGAAATAATTAAGGTCTGTCTCTCAGATAAACTGGGGGATAGCGGTTTCGAATCGAATGCATTTTGATGAAACCCCTGCATAACTTTCACATGTTATTATTTATATTTTCTCCTTCCTAAAAACTACAAAATGACATTTCATTTTCCATGATTGGCGTCTTCTGATTTTTTTTCCTGAATGATTTTCAACATCTCTTCCACCGTCGTTACTTTTTCACGAGGTTTATCCTTTCTCTCTCCTTCCTCGAGTTCCAACTGATCTAATATTTTCCATTCTTCAAAAGGAACAAATGGAACCTGATGCGTTTTAAGAAGGTCTGCAATCACTTCTTCCTGAGGACGTTTGTTGACCTCTGTCTCCCGGTTGCGAAAATCCTTGAGCAAAAAACCAACGGTTTCCAAAGCATCCGGCTTGTTGGTGCCAATGACCCCGGTTGGTCCTCTTTTTGCCCAACCGGTCACATATTCACCAGGACAAGGCTTCTGACTTCCTACTTCAACCACACGACCTCCAATATTGGCAATGGTACCCCGTGCCGAATCAAAGGCAACATCAGGCAGAGGCTCCACTTTATAACCAATGCAGCGGAAGACCAGTTGAATGCCCAGTTCTTCAAACACATCGGTTTCACGTGACTTCAAAGAACCCTCCTCATCTTCAAATAGTTCATTTCGGGCAACTTTGAGACCGCATACGGTTCCCTTGTTTCCGTATATTTCCTGGGGAGATCGTCGAAAACAAAAATGAATTCTCCGTGGTTTGGAAGCAGGATCATTTTTGGAAATGGTGTTTAAAAATTCAAGAAGCTGAATGACTCTGCGTTCCTGGGATTTTTCCAGAATTTTTTCACTGAAGTATTCAAGCTTCAATTCAGTAGGATTGACAACAGGAATGGCTTTTTCCAATTCCATCAGTTCCTTGGCCTCTGGTGGTGTGAAGGCGACTTGCATTGGGCCTCGGCGTGCGAATAGATAAATATCCTCCACCTGACTGCGGCGGATCTGGTCTAAGACATGCTGTGGAATGTCTGTTACTGCTAATTCTTCTGGGGTTTTCGCCAGAATTCTTGCAATATCAATGGCCACATTTCCCATCCCAATCACCGCAACTTTTCTGGCAGAAAAATCGAACTTCATGTCTTTATAGTCCGGATGGCCGTTATACCATCCAATGAATTCAGTGGCCGAATAGCTGCCCAGTAAATCAGCCCCTGGAATTCCAAGTCCACGGTCGACCTGTGCACCAACGGCATAAAGCACGGCATCAAATCGCTCCAGCAGCTCTGCTTTTGTGACATGCTTGCCCAACTCCACGTTTCCCCAGAAACGGAACTCGGGGCGTAACGCAATTTTTTCATAAATTTTTGTCACCGACTTGATCAACTGATGGTCTGGAGCAACTCCTGCCCTGATCAAACCGTATGGCGTTGGTAATCGCTCAAACATGTCCACTTCGACGTGAAATTCCTTCTGCCTGAACAAACCTTCGGCTGCATAAAACCCGGAGGGTCCCGAACCAATGATGGCAATTTGCAGTGGCCGCTGTTGGCAGCCAATTTTATATTGCATCTACGCCTCCCTAAGAAAAGATTATTTCATACCAAATATGTATTGGTTACAATCGTCCATTTACCTGTACTCTGAAATTAGCTCCTGCTTCCTATATACCATCCCTTGGAAAGTAGCAATGATATCGTTGTCTTGATCCATAATCAAAACATCATAAGAAGCAATTTTTCTATTTTTCGACACTTCTTTTGCCTCCGCATACAAGGTTCCTGTTGAGAGGGCTTTCAAAAAAGAGACATTGGCATTAATGGCAACAGACACCTGACCATCGGAATTGGAAGCAGCAGCAAATGCCAGATCGGCCAGGGTGAACAAGGCACCGCCATGGGCTATCCCAACCCCATTCAAGTGCTGTTTTTGGATCTCCAGCTTAGCTCTTGCATACCCTTCTGAAATTTCCAGCAGCTCAATCCCTGTGTGTCTGGCAAACTGGTCTTTCTCTGTGAAAAATTTTATGATGTCTTTCATCCCATTGCTCCTATTTTTCTTCAATCCCGTTTTAAGCCCAATACCCTTGAATGAAATTTGAATAACGGCAAAGTCCTTTTTTCTCCCTCAATAAGATGAATCATAGCATCGATAGGGCTCTGATGTCGAGAGGTTCAATAGTATGAATCGTTTCAAAAATCGACCGTTTCCACAACAAAAACCGTTCTGACTAGGGATGAAGTAGACACTTTTGCTCAAATAGGGTAGACTTTTTTAATGACTCTGTATAGAAATTTTCATCAGGCTGATGGTTGGTAAAGGAGATGTATGCTGTTGAATCGGCGCAATTTTTTAAAAAAGGCTGGCACTGTAGGGCTGGCAGGACAATTTGCGGCCCCTTACGTTTTTGCTCAGAAAAAAATTACTCTGCGAGTGCTGGGGACGCATGTGACTTTGAAAGAAGCCTTACGTACCCGTGCCGAAAAGGAACTCGGATTTCGTATTGAATTTGCGCCGGGAGGAAGTGCCCAGGTTTTGCAAAAAGCCTCTTCCCGTCCACAATCCTTTGATATTTATGAACAGTGGTCCAATAGCATCAATGTCCTGTGGCGCTCTAATGCGATTCAGCCCATCTCCATCAAACGTATCAAATTATGGGACGAAATCAATGATCTGACAAAAAAGGGGAAACTCACACCTGATGCGAACCTTGGTTTGGGTGATGCCCCATACAAACTGCTTTATGTGCAGGATGCCAATCAATTGGGGAAACATCAAACGGAGCAAATCAGTTTTTTGCCCTATGTCCACAATGTCGACTCCTTTGGTTATGACACCCGCACCATCGAACGCGGAACTGCTTATGAAACAGAAAGCTGGGGATGGCTGCTCGATGATCGCTATAAAGGAAAAGTGGCGCTGGTTAATGATCCGACCATTGGCCTTTTTGATGTTGCTTTGGCTGCAGAAGCACAGGGTTTGATGAAATTCGGGGACATGGGAAACATGACCAAAGAAGAAATCGATCGGCTCTTTTCGATTTTGATTAAGAAAAAACAAAATGGTCATTTCAGCGGTTTTTGGAACTCGGTTCCTGAGTCGGCAGATTTTCTGTCCAGTGGACGTGCTTCCATTGCCAGCATGTTTTCTCCGGCAGTGGCCGATTTGAACGAACGGGGTATTCCTGCAGTCTATGCCGCCCCCAAAGAAGGCTACCGTGCCTGGCATGGTGTGATGTGCCTTTCTTCAAGAACAACAGGCCGTGTGAAAGATGCGGCCTATGAGTTCATGAACTGGTGGTTGTCCGGATGGCCCGGAGCCTTTGTGGCCAGACAGGGATATTATATTTCTATTCCGGAAAGAGCCCGTCCCTATTTGAGTCAGGCAGAGTGGGACTACTGGTATGAAGGAAAACCATCGGCTATTGCAATGAAAGGGCCCAATGGGAAAATTGCTGTAAAAAAAGGAGTCGTCCGGAATGGAGGGTCCTATTGGAAACGTTTCAGTAATGTGGCTGTTTGGAATACGGTGATGGATACTTATGAATATAGTTTGCCTCGGTGGTACGAATTTCTTTTGGCTTAGATTGAATTAAGGAGTCTCATGCTGGATTGGTCTAGAAAACTTCGCTTTCGTATTAGCACACGGATCTTTTTGGGCTTTGGAGCGATTATTGGAATCCTGGTGTTGCAATCGGTTGTTGCCCATCGTGGATTCGATGAAGTCAACAATAGTTTAGGACAATATGGGGCCACCAATGCTGAAACCATTGCTATTTTAGAGATTGAACGCAATGCCCTTGAATTGCAGCGAATTGTACTGGCTTTTACCTATTCGGGTTACAGTGGGATGATCACAAGGGTTCACATGCTTCAGAACAGCCTGGATGGGCAATTGAACCAAGTGGATGTTTTGATTACCGATGAGAAAAGGAAAAATATTCTCAAACGAATGAGAGAACATTTTCAATCCTATAAAGAAAGTTTTGAAGCTGCTGTCGATGAATACCAGAGCCGGGAATATTACATTCACGATCAGATGAGTACGCTAGCAAACGACATGAGCGGCATGTTGAGTCAAGCCCTGGATTGGAATTTACTGCAACGGTACATGGCCATATCGGCTGTAACTGGAGACGCACTGCAAACATTCCTCCTTGCCCATAAGGACGCTCAAAATTTTATTCACAGTCCGGATTCGATTCTGGAAAAAAGTACAAAAGAAAAACTGATTTCTTTCCGAAAAAAACTGGTTCAACTGCAGGAACAGCCTCTTGATAAGGAATCACGAAGCATGCTGACTCAGGTGACTCTGATGGCTCCAAAATATGAAGAAGCTTTTTCTGGCCAGGTCCAGGCAACTCGCACTTACATGCATCTGGTCTATGTTGTCATGGCAGGTCAGGCTGCTGAAATTGCCCATTTGGCGCAAGACCTTAAAAAATTCACGTTGCAGGAACGTAAAAAAGTAGAGTCGGATTTTCATGACAATGTGAACTTTTTGAGAGATTTCAATGCAGCCCTTTCTGCAGCTGCTGTGCTGATGGGCCTGATTTTGGCGTGGTGGATCATACAAAATACGTCAAAACCAATCACACAAATGACCAGGAGCCTCACCAGCCTGGCACGCGGCAGCAAAAACGTAGAAATTCCCAGTCAGGAGCGTAGTGATGAGATTGGAGCCATGGCAATTGCTGCCAATGTTTTTAAGGAGAAAGCCGATGAACTGGAAAATGCCAGCCGTTACAAATCAGAATTTTTGGCCAATATGTCTCATGAACTGCGTACTCCCTTGAATAGTTTGCTGATTCTGGCAAAAATGCTGTCAGACAATGAAGAACAAAATTTGACCCAGGATCAAGTGGAATCGGCTTTAATCATTTATGAAAGTGGTAAGGATTTGCTAAGCTTGATCAATGATATCCTGGATCTTTCCAAAGTCGAAGCAGGCCGCATGGAATTGGTAACAGAAGATGGCGATTTACGATTATTCTGTTCGCGCATGGAACGGCAATTCAAGCATATGGCTGCTGCCAGAGACCTGGAATTTCAAACAAACATTGATGGCGGAGTGCCACAAACCCTTCACACCGATTGGAGCAAATTGGAGCAAATCATCCGGAATTTGTTATCCAATGCCTTCAAATTTACTACTGAAGGAGGGGTTTACATCGATTTACACGAACCTTCTAGGAAAACCGTGTTTATGGATACGGAGCTGCACTCAGGCAATACGATTGGAATCAGGATCCGAGATACAGGGATTGGAATTCCTCAAGATAAAAAAGAACAGATCTTTGAAGCGTTCCGTCAGGTGGATGGGACCACAAGCCGCAAATATGGAGGCACGGGTCTGGGGCTTTCCATCTCCCGTAAATTTTCCCAATTGATGGGTGGGGAAATTCAAGTGGAGAGCAAAGAGGGAGAAGGCTCCTCATTTACCCTTTATTTGCCTTTAGAGCTTTCAACAACCAGAACAAATGATACGAGGTCTTCTGTTACAACAGTATCTGAGGCGGGTGGATATTCGCTGGATCGTGTTAAAGAACAACTGCTCAACAAAAATTTAACAATTCTCGTTGTTGATGACGATAAGCGTAATATATTTGCTATTCAGCAAATCCTGAATCCTATCCATGGGAACATTAAAACCGCCGCTAATGGGCAGAAAGCCTTAGAGCTCCTCTCCACGTGCAACAACGTAGACATCGTATTGATGGATATCATGATGCCGGTTATGAGCGGTTATGAGGCAATAGAGCATATCCGTGAAGTTCCTAAGTGGGAAAACCTGCCCATTATTGCATTGACGGCAAAAGCGCTGAAGGGAGACCGTGAAAAATGTATGAATGCCGGGGCTAGTGATTATTTGCCAAAGCCGGTGGATGCAGTCCGGTTGTTTCAAACCATGCTTGAGCTGCTCGACCAGAAACCTCAAAAAACCGAAACACTCGCAGCCGCTCCGGTACAGAATGATGACCAGCGAAATACATTCTCTGAAATCTCGATTGTGAAAAACGGAATAGACGCTACAGGGCTTGAAACCGCTAATTTCGAGCCAACCCCTGTCACAATCCTGGTCGTCGACGATGATGTGCGCAATATCTTTTCGCTGGCCTCTTTTTTACAAAAAAAAGCGGGTAAGGTTTTGCTGGCCCATGATGGTTCAAAAGCACTGGATCAACTGGAGGAAGAACCTGATGTGAGCCTTGTGCTTCTGGATATAATGATGCCTCGTATGGATGGATATGAAACCTTGCGCAGGATCCGGGACGATTCTCGCTTCAAAGATTTGCCCGTGATTGCCTTGACCGCAAAAACCATGCAGGGAGATCGCGAAAAATGCATCAAAGCCGGTGCGGATGATTATCTTGCCAAACCCATTGAACTCGATATTTTAACGAACAAAATCCAGGAATGGCTTCTCAAACATGAAAATTCAAAAAGTATATAAGTACCTGGCCATATATTTTTAACACTCCGCCCTTGCGAGGAGGAATGCAAAATCCCACTACTAAGAAATAAAACAAATTGTCAATGGCTACAGAAAACACTCCTAAAATTTTAACGGTTGACGATAAACCAAAGAATCTGGATGCCTTGCGGGTACTGTTGAAGCAAGTCGATGCCCGGGTGATTGAGGCAAGTTCGGGAGAACAAGCTCTGAAACTGTGCCTGGAACATCATTTTGCGCTGGTGCTTTTGGATGTGGACATGCCGGAAATGGACGGTTATGAAGTTGCGGCGATGATTCGGGGTTATGAGCAGACACAGGATATGCCGATTATTTTCATTACCGCAGCCTTCTCCGATGAACGGCATCACCTGAAGGCATATGATTCGGGTGCTGTGGATTATATTGTCAAACCTGTCCAGAACAAAATTCTACTGGCAAAAGTTCGTATCTTCCTGGAGCTTTATACGAACCGTCAAAAAATTGAACGTCTCAATCATGAATTGGAAAAAAAGGTAGAGCAGCGAACGGAGGAACTACAGGAATCGAATGAACAGCTGGAAAACTCATTAAATGAGCTGAAAAACTATCGTGAGGATCTGGAAGTGCTGGTGGCCAAACGTACCCGAGAATTGGAAGACAGTCAGCTGGAATTAATAGAAGCCAAAAAGCAAGCGGAGTTTGCTAATCAGGCAAAAAGCTATTTTTTGGCCAACATGAGTCATGAAATTCGTTCCCCCCTCAACAGCATTGTGGGCTTTACCCAAATCCTAATCAAAAAAATGAAGGGCTCCTCTGAAGAACTCATGCAGCCTTTGAAGCATATTGAAATGAGCGGTAATGCTCTTTCTGAATTGATCAACAACATCCTGGACCTTTCAAAAATTGAGGCAGGAAAAGTGGAAGTTGTACCAGAAACTTTGAATTTCAAGCTGCTGTTTCAAGGGATTTTTCATATCAATAAAGCAAACGCATTGCAAAGGGGACTGAAATTCAACTATGAGTTGGATCCTAACATACCCGATTTGATCTATATCGACCGTACCAAGCTGAATCAAATTTTGATGAATCTGACAACAAATGCTATCAAGTTCACTCCAGAAGGAAAAAAAGTAACAATCCTTGCAAAAGTAGAGACAGGGCAGCTGCTCATGCAGGTGATCGATGAAGGGATTGGCATTTCTCCAGACAATCAAAAACACATTTTTAAACCATTTGAACAGGGAGATCAAAAAATAGCTCGGCGGTTTGGGGGGACGGGCTTGGGATTGTCACTGGTCAAGCAGTTGACCACACTGATGGAGGGTTCCATTGAAATAGCAAGCGATCTAGGAAAAGGGACTGTCTTTACGGTGAGGCTGCCTTTGGTCGCAGCAGATTTGGAAAGATCTGCTGTTGAAGAAACGGACTGGGAAACAATCCGATTCACCTCGCACAACAAAATTCTAGCTGTTGATGATGAACTGCCCAATCAACAAATGCTCACCTCTCTGTTTCGGGAATTGCAGCTGGATCTTGAAATAGTGGATAATGGAGCAGATGCCGTTGCACGCGCTCAAAAACTGGCTGCTGATGGTTTCCCCCCTCATGTGATTTTGATGGATATTTCCATGCCTGGCATGAGCGGCATTGAAGCCACCCAGAAAATTCGCCAAATCCCCAGTATCCATGATATTCCCATTATTGCTATCTCTGCTGAGGCTTTTCAAGAACAGCAGCAAACCGCATTTCGGGCAGGAGTATCAGACTATTTGACCAAACCCTTGGACATTGCCAAGCTAGTCCGCATCCTGGTCAAATATCTCGAATGCGAAAGGCCGGACGATATACAATCAGATAAGAACAAGGACGCACTCCCCAATGATGTCAAGAGACAGATGGAGGCAGAATTGAGAACACTGGCAACCATTCCCCATTTTATGACAAGTAAGATTTCCAGCCAAATCCAAAACATGCACAGGCTTTGTGCCTCTTATGAATCCATTTTCCCACAAGTTTTACATGACATTGAAAAGGCGGTGTTCAATCGAAATGCGGAAAAAGTCAAAAACCTGATTGAGAAAGTGTTAGCCGATCAGCATGAAAGAGACTGAGTTGGTGATTCATTCCTTGCTAACTTCCAATCCAATCATTGTAAAATCATCGTCATACGAAGAACGTCCAGAATATTCCAACCCGTATTCATATACCTTTTCCAACAAAATATCGACAGGCAGCTTGCTGTGCTCCACTAAAAAATCGGACAAACGCTTGACTCCCAATAATTGCCTGTTCTCATCCATGACTTCGATGATGGCGTCCGTATAAAATAAAACCTTGTCTCCAGGCTGCAAATGGAAAGTTTTTTCTTCATAGTTGGCAATTTCATTGGGAAATAGACCGATCAGCATGCCTTCGGTTTGCAGAGGCACGACTTCATGATCCGGTGGGCGAATGACCAGCCCATCAGGATGACCCGCACTCGTATAGGCTAATGTTTGTGTGGAGGCGTCATAGACTCCGTATACCATCGTGGCAAATTTCCCTTCCTGAAGTTTATTCTGCAGGGATTCATTGACTAATTCCAAAATCAGTTTAGTGGATATGCCTGCTTTGCAGCTCTCAGAGAAGATAGCAGAAATCATGAAAGAAATGAGGGCGGCTGAGACACCATGTCCGGTGACATCGGCGACAATTATTCCAAATTTATTTTCTTCCACCGGAAAGATATTGTAATAATCGCCGCCTATTTGCTCCATGGGCACATATTTACAAGCAATTTTGGCTCCGGAGATGACCGGGAGTTCGTCAGGGAGCAGACTGCGTTGTGTGTCTCTGGCCTGCTCCAGCTCGTCCAGCATCTGATTTTGCTGTGCCTTGATCCGATTGTAGGCATTGATGAGCTTTTCCTCCATTTCTTTACGCTTGGTGATATCCTCCTTGATGGCCAGGAAGTACATGATGCTCCCTTTTTCATCAACGACAGGGGAAATCGCCGCAAATTCCCAGTACAGTTCTCCATTCTTTTTGCGGTTGTGGAATTCTCCATGCCATTCTTTACCCGCCGTAATACTTTCCCATAACCCTTTGTATTCGTTAGAAGAGGTTTCTCCTGATTTGAGGACCCGAGGATTCTTCCCTATCACTTCTTCTTTACGATAGCCGGTGACTTCCAAGAATTTAGGATTGACATACTCAATATTGCCTTCAAGGCTGGTAATGACAATAGAAGCCGGACTCTGTTCCACGGCCTGATACAACTTAAGCAATTCTGCTTCCATGGCCTTGCGTTCTGTAATGTCTTCCTTAACAGCCAGGAAATGGGTGACGTTCCCCTCATCATCAATAATGGGAGAAATGGAGGCAAATTCCCAATAGAGTTCCCCATTCTTTTTGCGGTTGTGGAATTCTCCATGCCATTCTTGACCCGCCATGATACTTTCCCATAACCCTTTGTATTCGTCAGAAGAGGTTTCTCCTGATTTAAGGACCCGAGGATTTTGACCAATGACTTCGTCTAGTCGGTAACCCGTCAGTTCAATGAATTTAGGATTGACGTACTCAATTTCTCCCTGTAAGTTGGTGATAACAATAGAGGCGGGGCTTTGTTCGACGGCACGGGAAAAATAACGCAGTTTGGTTTCTTTGCCCATTTCTGTATTCAGTTGTTCCAGTTGTTTCTTCAACTGCGCATTTTCTTTTTCCAACTGTTCAATGTTTTTCAATAATGATTCTGTTGCCTTGGTCATGTCATCCCTTTTTTCAAGTATGCGGTGTAGTGCTCTGCAAAATATTAAACCCGTTGGCTTGACATCGGGCTTTTATGTCATTCCAAGTATTGAGCCAGAATCCAGGATGTCCTGACATGCTTCTGCTCATACTCGTATTTATTGAATAACAAACATCCAGCAGAAAGACAATATGGAGTTTCAGGAGCTTTTCAAATACCGGTTACCAGGAGACTTCATCCATTTAGGAAGACGAAAATAATAACATGCTAAAGTTACGCAGAAGATCGTTGAACAGACCAGTAGATTTGGTAAGTTATTGTTTGAGCATTCCTAAAATATTTTACAGAGGAAACCGGTTAAACGAGGAATAATATGCTGAATAATTTGAATATATCTCAAAAACTTATTTTAATCATCGCCATTCCAATTATTGTGATCTCTTATTTTACAATTACGGGCCTTGTTGAAAAATTCCATTTTGTTGATCATTTGGACGATTTGGAAAAGCTGACAAAATTAGCGACACTATCCGGTGAATTAGTCCATGAAGTCCAAAAAGAAAGGGGACTCACCGCAGGATTTATTGGAGGCGATGGCAAAAAATTTCAGGAAGCACTTCTGAAGCAGCGAGTGATGGTGAATCAAAAACATCAGAATTTGATGAATTTTGTCAACCAGTTTAACCATCAAGCCTCTGAAGTAAAGTTTGGACTTGAAGAAGTTTTGGAACTTCTCCGGCAAATGGAAAACAAACGAAATGCGATCACGAAACTGGAACTTTCTCTGAATGAGGCCCTTGGATATTATACCAGCATCAATACTGCTATTTTCAATATGATCACCAATATGGTAGCACTTTCTAAAAACCCTGAAATTTCTGGAATGCTCACCGCCTATGTGAATTTTCAACAAGGGAAAGAACGCGCCGGTATTGAACGTGCGGTGGTGACTAACGCGTTCACGATCGGGCATTTCAGCCGAACGGAATTCAATAGATTTTTTTCGCTGGTGATCGCTCAGAAGAATTTTTTTGAAGTCTTTCTTTCTCTTACGACACCGGAACAACGAAATTCTTTTAAAGAATTGCTGGCGACTCCTGAAGCTGAGGAAGTCGAAACAATGAGAAACATTGTGCTTTCGTCTCCTGTTAAGAATAAAATTGCTTTGGACCTTTTCACACATGCAGGTTATGGAGGAATCATTCATCAATTCAAAAACTACATTTTACGAGGGCAGGAAAAGTATGTTGATCATTTTATGGAGCAATATGGAACAATTAAAGAACTTTTTCAGCAGTTCCGGGATATTCCCCATATTTCGAAAAAAGATTTGGAGAATGTCAGAACCATTGAAACAACATTTGATGCCTATCAAACGGCTTTAATAAAAGCCCGTGGTATGTATCAAGCCCATTTAAGCATTGAGGACATTGACCGCTCCGTGCAAATCAATGACAGCCCGGCAATCAAAGCCATTAATCATCTCGTGGAAGGAGGAGATTTGGGTGTCGATGCGGCCAAGTGGTGGCAGGTGGCAACAGCAAGAATCAATTTACTGAAAACTTTAGAAGATCAGCTGGCTCACCATTTAGTAGGGCGGACTGTGGAGTTAAAAAAGAAAGCCAGCAACGAAAAACTTTTATTTATTTTCATTTCTGCAGGAGGATTGCTGATCACTTTGCTGTTAACTTTTTTCATTATAAGTAACATTCTGAAGAACTTGAAAACGGCTGTTGAAGTGAACCGGCAGCTCGCGGAAGGAAACTTTGCTGTTCAATTTGAAATCAATACCACTGATGAAATCGGACAATTACTGATGTCTATGCAGACTATGGTTGATTCTCTTAGTCGTGTGCTGGGGCAAGTCAATACAGCGGCGATGCAGGTCAATAGTAAGACTGGACAAATTTCCGAATCGGGTCGCATTATTGCCCAGGGGGCTTCAACGCAAGCGGCGAATCTGGAACAAATCTCTGCTACTATGGAACAAATCGGGGCGCAGATTCAGCAAAATGCAGGAAATGCTGCTCAAGCGAACAAATTGTCATCTTCCGCCTGCAAGCAGGCAGAAGAAGGAAATGTCCATATGGGACGTATGCTGGAAGCTATGGATGACATTAATGTATCTTCAGAAAACATTTCTAAAATTATCAAAACTATCGATGAAATTGCTTTTCAAACTAATTTATTGGCACTTAACGCAGCGGTAGAAGCAGCAAGAGCCGGTGCTCATGGAAAAGGATTTGCTGTCGTTGCATCAGAAGTGCGGGATCTTGCTCAACGCAGTGCAAGAGCAGCCAAGGAAACAACCGAGATGATTGAAGACTCCATAGAAAAAGTGAGAGCTGGCGCCTCCATTGCAAACGAAACCGCGTTGTTTTTGAAAGGGATTGTCAAAGAATCAACGAAAGTCACCAATTTAGTCAGTGACATTGCCAGTGCCAGCAATGAGCAAGCCACTGGTGCTAGTGAAATCAACAAAGGACTGACGCTGCTCAATCATGTGACACAACAGAATGCAAAAAATTCTGAGGACACCGCAACGATTATTACTTCTTTGTCCAGCCAGTCTCAGGGATTGAAAGAATTGGTATTACAGTTTAAACTTCAGCAGCAAATGATGGATGACGAATCTGCAGATCATCCGGTTGATCCGGCTCCGTCTTTAGAGATGCTGGAGCCCCCTGCGCTGCAGATTAAAACACAGAATCATGATTCAAAATAAACGAAGACAGGCTTCAGCAAATTTGTCATTCCAGAACGACAATGAGGGGTGTTGTCACTTGAGAATCCAGGTCAATGTATAGACTTTGATTGACTCGATGGACACCCGTCACTCCCTTAGATTTGTCCAAGTCCACCGTTCCATGATCCAGCCGCAGTGTATTCAGCGCACCACGATCACTTATTTCGTAGACCCCCGGCTGCTTTTCAACAATCCGGGCAGCAATAAACCCGCGCACCAGCTGAACGTACTCTGAAGGAAAAATCATTTTCAAATTGTGCTGAAAACACCACTGGTACACGCGATCTAAAGAAGCCAGGGATGCAATTTTATCAGCAATATAAAAATGATAGTACACATTGACTGCTGCCAATCGGATGGGCGACTCTGTGTTTTCGAAAGTCTCGATGACATTGCGAAATCCATGAAAGTTGTCGGTCCATAGTTTGGTGTACAGGTTTTCATTGGAAGCACTGGTAAAGATTTGCCAGTTTCTTCCGACAGGACGCATCAACGGAGCGACCGAAGTGTAGGAAGGAAAGGCAGTATCAAATTTGGAATCACCACCATTGAGATTGTCCAGACCCAGTTCACTGGTACGGATCAATGCTTCTTCAGGAGGAACAGTGTCCCCGCTCCAGTAGACCAGTTTCACCGCTTTATTTTCTGGAAGAAGGTGATCGGCAATCCATTCAACGGACTCATCGACTTCCCGTTCATAGCGAAATGTCCCCAGGGGAGCATAGGCTGAAGTGCGATCCCATCGCTGCCATTGAAAGGGGTGAGTGTAAGTGTGGGTGGCCGCCTCCACATTAGGCTGCTGATAGATTTTTCGGGCAATGTCTATCAGCTGCTGACTTCCCCACCAGTTCGGATCAATATCTCCGACAATCATAGAGATACCGATGGGAACATCAGGGTACTTCTGGAGGATATGCTCCAAAATGATTTCAGAAGAATATTTCTTGAAATTAACCTCAGAACGATTCCGAACCCCATCGCCATCGATGTGGGCATAAAACAGTCGTTTTCCCTCAGATGTCGTCACGTCAGGGACTGGAGATATGGGAGGCAGTAGCGTTTTTAAAAAACGAAACGGGTCAATCCTCCATTTTCTTCGAAAAGGAGGAGCGGTTTCTTTATAGAGAGCATATCCGGGTGCGACCATGCCTCCTTTTTTTCCGATCATGACCATACTGCTTTGACTGTCTGCCAGCAGCAGGTATTTGACTTTCAAGTAGCTGATGACATCTGAAGACAAGGGTGTGTATTGATCATACCAGGGAAAGGGATAGGCCAGACGGTGTTCAAATTCAACCATTGCCGAATCTTTTTCCACCAGCTGGATACGGTTCTTTTTGTCGTAGTAGAGGTTGCCGTAATCAATGTCAATGGCGCGATACAGCCGTTTTTTCAGTTGAACAATGCCTGGTAAAGAATCATCTGCCATTCCGGAGTATTCCATCATGAGGTATTTTTTCTCTGCCTGTACCTGAGTTTCGATCCATTGCACAAATGATTCTGGCTGAGGGATTTCTGAATTTTTTCCAAACCAGCTGATGATCAAACGGTAGCGCTGCATCTGTTCTGAGTTGGGCAAGGGCTCATTGTGAATGTCCAGCTGTTCCACGATGTAGCCCAAGTGGTTGAGAGCTACTGCCAGGTTGTCTTGAATGGGATTGCGTTCTCCATAAATAGAACTGTTTTCTTCAGGAGGTTCCCCCAATGGAATCAGTTTAGGGTGCTTTTCTTCACTGTCGTAGATGCCCAAGACATGACGCAAAACAGGTGTGTCTGCCGATGATTCGGAAACAAACAACAAAAAATAACCAGGTATCCCTAAAAAAATGATTTGGAAAAATGTCAACAGTTTAACTTGATTCATGAACGATTCTCTTTCAAAATTGGAGTATGAAAACCCTAATCGTTATTTACAGCTTTATTCTTGTCATGTCAGTAGGTGCAGACCGTCTTAATGGTCAGGCATTAGAAAATATGGTACTCATTCCGGCAGGAAAGTTCCAGATGGGACATTTATCACAATCAGCCTCTCTAACAAAAGAAAAAAGTCCCTATTTTTTAAAACAGTTCAAACCCATGCCGGAATCTCCAGTGCACTCCGTTTTTTTGAATGCCTATTACTTTGATATCCATGAAGTGTCCAATGGGGATTTTCAAAAATTCGTGCAGGCATCTCCTCAATGGAATATTGTCAATGCCCGTGGAAAAGCAGGAAAAGCCGATCAAAACTATCTGCGGCACTGGAACCCCGAAAATCGGCCCGATTTTGCGGGAAAGGCATTCCCTGTCATCTATGTATCATGGTTTGCCGCAGAAGCGTACTGCAAATTTTTGAACAAGCGTCTTCCCACTGAAGCTGAGTGGGAGAGAGCCGCTCGTGCGGGCAGCTCCCACAATCGCAGTAAATCTTTAAAATCATTGCAGAGGTCTGCCTGGTTTTATTTCAATTCTCTCCAGTCTCCTCATCCTGTCAAAAGCAAGGCTCCTAATATCTGGGGGATTTATCATTTACAGGGAAATGTGTGGGAATGGGTTCAGGACTGGTACTCGGCAGATTATTACAATATTTCTCCAAAACAAAATCCTCCTGGCCCTGCATCCGGGACGGGTAAGGTGATTCGCGGAGGAGGCTGGAACGATGGTCCCAATCGCTTGAGTGTCACCAGCCGTGATTATGCAAAACCCCTGTATTCAGTCAATGATGTGGGATTTCGCTGTGCATTGTCTTATTCTAAAAAAGAAAGGAACAGATGAGGATTGATTTGATTTGCGGCCTTGTCATGGGGCTGGTGTTAATCTCCTGTGTGACGGTTCCTGAAGAAGCATCATCATGGGAACCAAAATTTCAAAGCTGGGCTTATCAGCTGCAAGCCGCCGATTCGTATGATATCGAACTCATGGCAGAATCTCAGGTTGAGCTGATTGTGATGGATTATTCTCATGACGGTACCGCCGCTAAAGAAATCACACCATCAGAAATTCAACAAATCCGGCAGGGCACTGGTTCAGAGTCTTCCAAAGTCATTTTGAGTTATTTGAGTGTTGGCGAAGCAGAGCAAGTTCGGTTTTATTGGCAGGATTCCTGGATCACTGACGGACAACCGAATGAAAATGCCCCTGCTTTTTTGGCTGCTGCCAATCCGAAATGGCCGGATAATTTCAAAGTGCGCTACTGGATGCCCGAATGGCATTCGGTTTTGTATGGTGTCCGGGAAGGAATTCAAAAAAGTTACTTGGACCGTATCATTGATGCTGGATTTGATGGAATCTATCTTGATATCATTGATGCTTTTTACTATTTTGGCCCTGATGGAGAAGGGCCTGAACTTGAGAGTGAAGAAGTAACTGCCAACCGGATGGTTGAATTGGTTCTCAAGTTGACTCAATACGCCCGTCAGCAGCGTCAACAAACCAACTTTCTGGTCGTACCTCAAAATGGAACCTTCATTATCCGCTCAGCCTCTCCCCAGCATCGTGCTGATTATTTAGCGGCCATTGACGGTCTGGGGTTGGAAGACACGTTCTTTTTTGGAGAAAAAGAAATCAATAATGACCTGGCACCTCAACAGCTGGTGATTGATGTGGTGAAAGACTACCAGGCAGATGAAAAATTCATTTTGGCAATCGACTATTTGACCGATCCTGATAAGATTGAAAAGTTTTACGAGCTGGCACAGGAGGCACGTTACATCCCTTACGTCAATAGCAGGGAATTGAGCCAATTCACCTTCCCACCAGGGCATACTCCTGGTCAATAGTGATCGGCTTTCTAAATGACAGTCAAATAAGAGGTTAGAACATTTTTGACCCGGCACTTAACAGTAAAATCAATGAATAAACTGTGGCAAAATTTTTCCAAAATGAGGGTTCTTATTTTGGAGATTCCTTTATTTTTTCTATTTATCGAAGGATTTGAACTCTACCTGCAAACCGTCCAGCTCAGTCTCGCTCCATTTAAGGATCATCTCTACTGGCTTGGAATTTTAGGGTTTGGTTATGTTTATGGATTTTCGATTTCCGTGTTGACGGCCTCCATAGCAGGATTAGTGACCATCAACTGGAGGGGGATTCATGACTTGTATGCCATCCAGCTGGCATCCGAATTGTCCCCCCCCTTTTTATTTTTACTGGAGGGAATTCTGGTTGGAATATTTTTTAATCGAGATCAGTCCAGCCTGGCAGAAGCGCAAACCACGGTAGATGACTTAACAAATCGAGTTACCGATATGGAAGGAGATCGCCAGCGATTGATTGAAGCCAACCTGGCATTGGAAAAAAAAGCGGTTTCCCGCGAAGATACGGTGTTGACCTTATATGAGTCTGCTCAAAAACTGGGAAGCTTGGAAGTAAAAGAAATTTTTGAACATATTCCAAGTTTATTGACAGATTATCTGCATGCCGAGTCCTGCTCCATTTATATTCACGAAAATCATCAATTGGTTCTGGCATCTCAGAAAAACTGGGACAATGATGAACAGTATCCTCGCGTGTATGACCAAAATCACCCGCTTTACAAGCTGGTACAGCAAAAAAAACGCATCCTTTCAGAACGAGAACTGGAAGGAGTTGATGACTCCATCATCACAGCACCGTTGATCACCCAGGAACAGCAAGTCTATGGCATTTTGAAGATTGAACAAATCTCTTTCATGAATCTGCACCCCGCCTCTTTTCAAATCATCCAAATGTTGAGTGACTGGACCATCAAAGCACTTGAAAATGCTCAATCGTTTGGGGCGAGTAAAAAAGCACAGGTTCATGATGAGGAGACGGGTGCCTATACATTTTTTTATTTCAAAGAACGTCTGCAGCGGGAAATTCGTCTGGCCAGACGATACAACCTGGATTTATCGGTCCTGTTTGTTTCTGTGATGAATTTTGATCTGATGGACAAGGAGACACAAAACACGGTGCTTCGCATTATCTATCGAGTGATCGAGTTTCAAGTACGCGGGGATGACATCATCACTCGAGGAGATGATGAGAAGTATCAATTCTGTTTGATTCTCCCCTTCACCAGTATGGAAGGTGTCGAAATGGGAATAGAACGATGTACCAAAGAAATAGTCGGTTATGAATTCAAACCCTTCAAAAATGAAGATGACTTGCTGCTGCTCACGTGGGAGGTTGCTTCTACAGGGGATCAATCTCTGTTTGTTCATCCCGTTGTTTTGGACATCATCCCAGAGGATGCACATGATCGTACTGATGAAATGATAGCACGTCTTTTGAGTGAAAATTAATGCGTTACCTGGTTCTTCTTTTTTTTAGCGGAGCTTTGCAGGCAGGAGGATTCCTCTGGCTCCCCATACCTCAGAATATATTTTTTATTTGTCTTGCCCCTCTGGTTTTGGGATTACTGGTCACACGTTTTCAAGCACCTCAAACCGGAATGGGACGCATTTATGGCTATTATCTGATGCTGGTTCCCTTTCTTGGCCCTTTTGCGACCTTCGGAGCCTCGATTTCCATACTCATCTTGTCTCGCCATCAGCAAAAGCAGCTGGACCATTATCACGACCAGCTCAGTGGTGCAATTCATGTCACCGAAATGGACAAAGTCCGTTTTCAACTGACAGAAAATCTATGGACAGAAGACAATGAGCAGCAGGCAGAACCGTTTCTAGATATCATGAAAGGTTCCGATCGTGTTCTCAAGCAACGGGCCATTGACAAAGTGATTCAGCATCCCAGCCAACTGTCTGTCAGGGTGTTGCGTGAAGGGTTATCAGATAATGATTCCGATGTGCGCTACTATGCGGCAAGCGGTTTGATACAACTCAATGATTTATTTCAAAAACGTCTGCAGCTGCTGAAAGAAAAAGTGGGGCACACTTCCAACGATGCTGATTTCTGGTATCAGTTGGGTTCGGCCTATGACCAGTATTGCTTTTGGGAATTACCTGCCAGTGATGATATGGAATATTTTCTCAAAGAAACAGAAGGCTGTTATCAAACCTGCCTCGCCCTTCAGCCTGATCATGAGAAGGTGCGCTATGCACTGGGCCGACTGCTGGTACGCCGCAGACAGATTGACCGTGCCATTGAAGTGCTGCGTGAAGGGCTGGAATATCATCCCGAATCCATACCTATTTTAGGTTGGTACGCAGAAGCCTTATACAAAGGAAAGCGTTTTGTGGAATTAGAAAAATTCACCCGAAAATGCTCATTTTCTATGGAATTGCCGGACAATCTGGCAGAACCTTTCAATTACTGGGCGTTTGGATCAGAAGTTTTTCAATATCAGGAAGCCCAGCTAAACGCTGGGCAAAAGTGAAATCATGTCCTCTTATGAAGCCGACATTTGTCTTATTTTAGAAGGAACCTACCCTTATGTACGGGGCGGTGTGAGCAGCTGGGTCCACTCTATCATCGAGGGCATGGACGACTTTACCTTCAGTTTGCTGGTTATTTTGCCGGATCGCCAGGAGCGAGAACAGAAATTCAAACTGCCTCCCAATATCCGGAAAATCCATACCATGTACCTGCAGGACAAATCCGTCTTCAAAAAACCGCTATGGAAGAAGCATTTGTCCAAGAAAGATCTGAATACCGTTTGGAATCTGCATACGGCCATGCCGTTTGTCAGCGAACAAACCCCTCCGCCCCACGCAGCCCGCGAAGAATTTGAAGAGATGACACAGTGTCTGAATAAAAAAAACTGGTCGCCTCCATCCATGATGTATTCGAAAAAAAACTGGGAGCTACTGGTCAAACTCTATCATTTCCGTAGCCCTGAAGTTTCTTTTTTGGATTACTTTTGGACCTGGCGCTATCTGCATGCCGGGATTTTTTCCGTGATGAAACAGGAAATTCCCCTTTGCCGAATGTACCACACGGTGTCTACGGGCTATGCGGGGATGCTCGCTGCCAAAGCCAAAGTGCTGACCGGTTCTCCCATGATCGTGACCGAACATGGAATTTACAGCAAAGAACGTCGTATTGAAATTTCCAGAGCAGGCTGGATTTTTGAGAAATCCCGAGAACGCTTCATGGCCGAAAAACAGATGAGCACCTTCAAACAAATCTGGATTCACGCATTCCAGGCAATGGCTTACTTTTGCTATGAACATGCCTCAGAAATCATCACCCTGTATGAAGGAAATCAGCGACTTCAGATGGAAGATGGCGCTCCTGCGGACAAACTGAAGGTGATCCCAAATGGTGTCGATTATGCCCGCCTGAGTGCACTCACACGCCAGCCTCAGCAAAATCCTGTGATTGGGTTTGTCGGACGAGTCGTCTCAATTAAGGATGTGAAAACCTTCATTCGTGCGGTCAGGGTGGTGGCCAACGTTATCAAAAACGTAGAAGTCTGGATTATGGGACCTACCGAAGAAGAAGAGGATTATTACGAAGAATGTGTGCAATTGGTGAAAAACTTTAATTTAGAATCCACCATCCAATTTACCGGAAATGTCAACCTGATGGAATATTATCCCAAAATTGACGTGCTGGTCCTGACCAGCATCAGCGAAGGGCAGCCTTTGGTAATTCTGGAAGCGCAATGCCTTGAAATTCCAGTTGTGGCAACAGACGTTGGTTCTTGCCGTGATCTGCTCGAAGGCATGGCCGATGACAAACACCTGGGACACGGAGGCATTGTCACAGGCCTGGCCGACCCAGAAGAGTCAGGAATGGCCATCCTGTCTATTTTGAAATCTCCTGAAAAAGCAAAAACCCTGGGGGAAGCCGGAAGAGAACGGATGAAACAATTCTACGATCTCCCCATTCTCTACCAAAAATACCACGCACTCTACGAAAAGTATTGTTATGGCGGGAATCGCGTTTAATTTAAAAAAACTGATCAAATCAGACAGCATTCAATCCACGTTATCAGCATATTTCTATACAGCTCTGGTGACTTCAGGCCCCTGGCTGTTTTCGGTGATTTCTCTTTCCCTGATCACCCTGCAGGGCAAAGTCTTTACCTCCGAAGTGATCGTCAGCCAATTCATGGGACTGGCCATTTATTCTTTTGCGGGTTCCATGATTTTAACCGGAGGGACTCAAATGGCCATCACGCGTCAGATATCGGACTGCCTCTACGATCATGAAGAATCAAAAATCGCTGGAATGTTTACGGGGACACTGCTGCTGACCCTGGTTTTAGCCTGTCTGGTTGGATTTCCGGTTTTGTGGATTCTGCAGCTTCCTTTCTGGACAAGCCTCCAGGTGTTTGTCCTGTTTGTACTCGCCAACATCATGTGGGTGACGATGGTCTATATTTCTACTCTGAAAGCTTACATGCGCATTGTCTGGGCTTTTTTGATCGGTTTTTTTTCAGCAGTTCCCGCGGCATTGGTCGGAGGACGCTATTTAGGGCTGGACGGCTTTCTGATCGGATTGAATTTAGGCTTAACTTTTATTGTGTTTATTCTGATCAGCAGCATCTCCATCGAATTTGACGGTTCCTTCAGACCCAGCAAACTGGTGCTGCAGGCGCACAAAAAGTATTGGATTCTGTACCTGACAGGAGCCATCGGCAGCCTGGGCATTTGGGCTGATAAAATGTTGTTTTGGTATGGAGAAGGAATTTCGGTACTGGGACCTCTCCGCATTTACCCAGCCTATGACGGTGCCATGTTTGTGGCCTATTTGACCGTCATTCCCTCCATGGCCTATTTTGTCATGATCATTGAAACCGACTTTTATGAAGACCTGCGGCGTTATTTCTTTTTAATAGAGAACAAAGCGGCCTATCTCGTCCTGGAGCATGCCCGCAATGATCTTATCCGGGAACTGAAGTTCAACAGTGTCCGCATCCTGATTTTTCAGATCATCCTGACTTCCGTTATTTTATTTATTTCTCCGTGGCTCATGCTGGTCCTGCATTTGGACTGGAGCCAATGGGGCATTTTTCGTTTGGCCTGTGTGGGGGCGTTTTTTCACATGGCCATGTCCTTGATCAGCATTGTGCTGGCCTATTTTGACTGCCGTATGGAGCTGTTTGTGGTGGGAGCACTCTTTCTGGCAACAAACATTGCCGCAACCTGGTGGACTCTGGGTAATTACTGGAATTATGGTTTGGGTTATGTGCTGGCCGGCTTCGTCACAGCGGGTGTGGGATTTTTGATGGCATGCAGCCATTTGCAAAAACTGCACTATAAAACATTTGCCAACCCTCCGATGGTTCTTTGACAACCAGGCTTCTCGCTGTTCTTTTATTATAAACGGTGTTTGCAATCCCCACATCTGTGTTCGAAAGGGCACTGGTTCCGATTAGCTGTCAAATGCATTCAGGATTGATTTGATCGGGAGGAATAGAGTTAAAGGAAGCTCAAGAAGAGAAAGGAAACCATATTTTTCATAATATTTTAGAGCGTGTTTATCTTTGGCATCTACAAGCATGCCTGCTAATCCTAATGTTTCATGGACAATAATCGCTTGATGCATTGCAAAAACCATTAGTTGTTCACCAAAACCCTGTCTTTGAAATTTTTCAGAGATGGCTAATCTTCCAATTTTCGCACCAGGAATTTTTGAAGGATATTTTTTTGAATATGGCGCTGGTAACATTTCAGATTCTATTTCACATGCTGTCAAAGTAACAAAACCTAAAATGCAGTTAGAGTTACTTTCTTCAACAAGTACAAACGTTCTTGAAACTCCCTTCTTTGCATGTTGAGAGGCCATTGTTTGCAAGTAATGATTAAGCTCGATGACACCACAATCAAAATTCTTCTTGTTATGATGGTTACTTAGTCGTTCAACTTTGAGCTTGTTCATACAATTCTGAAATTTTGTATTTTTTTACAGCGTCTTTTAGTTTTTTATTGGGTTCTGGTGGATTTTCGAGAGCATTGAAAAAAACTTCAGCATCTTTGTAAGATAGTTTAATATTTCGTTCTTTTTCAATGACAGCGTGTGCTTTTTCAAGAGCTGCTTGGACTAAAAATTGATTTAAGGTCGATCCAGAAAAAGCAGCAGCTTCAATGAGCTGTTCTCTTATATCTGTAGATACTCGTGCAGTAATGCGCTCTGTTTTTCTACTTGTAGACAACATCTTTACCTTTTACAGCCAATGAGTTGTAGAGTATGAAATTTCTCAATTGGTGACAGAATGACACTTTAGTTGCAATATACATTAATGGTGACATTTTGTCACTACACAATATACATGATAATTAGTGTTTACAAAACAAACGGGCCCACAATGTAGCCTCGCCCGCAAACCCGATGGATCAGATAAGATTACATGGTCGTCGTGCCAGACTTGAGCAGTTCCAATAACCGAGGATAAGCGTTCAGGGTGAGATTCATTCCTTCGATATCAAATATTTCAGCCTGGGACTGTAAGGTTGCTCCAAAATCTTGTAGCGGTGGAATCTGGTGCTCCTGTCCCAGCTGCTGTAGCTGTTTCCCAAATGCTTCAATGGCATCAAAGACATTTTCATTTTTGACCGTCTCCCATTGTTTCATGATTTCATTTTCCAGGCGGCTCATCAACTCCGGAGGCGTCTCCCATTGTTCCGCAGAGGAGCCTTTCTCCTGAGATTCGACTTGGTTGCCCTGGTCAGCCAATACATTTTCACTTGGTTGAAAATGCTGAGTCAGTTGGGTAAAAAGTTCTTTTAAATCAACAGGTTTGGGTAAGTACTCATCAAACGCGTAATCTTTAGCAATGGCAATTTGATCTCTGGTGACCGATGCGGTCAGGGCAATGATGGGAATATCAGCCGTTGCAGGATTGTCTCTCAGCTGTCGGGTGGCTTCATATCCGTCCATGACGGGCATGCGGATGTCCATCAAGATCAGATCCGGATGGTATTCTTCAACAACACTCAGTGCGTTTTGCCCATTGTCGGCTTCCAGGACTTCCAGCCCAGTACGGATTAATGTTTCCCGAATGAGAGATCGGTTGGCTTGAATATCATCGACCACCAGAACACAACCCGAGTCAAAATGGTATTGATTTATATCAAACGTTGCTCTATTTTCGTTAACAGAAGATGCCAGAGAGGAAACATTCACATCCTGAAGGACAATGCGGAAAATACTCCCTTTGCCTGGTACACTGTCAACGGAGATCTGACCATTCATCAACTCAACCATTTTTTTAGTCAAGTTCAGTCCCAGTCCTGTTCCGCCAAACTTGCGAGTGCTTTGACCATCCTGCTGACGAAATGATTCAAAAATGAGATCTTGCTGATCAGGAGGAATTCCGATTCCGCTGTCTTCAACGGCGATGGTGAGATCCAGCATACTATGGTCGCTGTTGCGGTACACTTTGCTTGCACTCAGCTTGATGTGGCCGGTTTCTGTAAATTTGAGGGAATTGCCAATCAGGTTGATCAAGGCCTGTCGAATCCGGACTTCATCAAGCATCAGGCTTTTTGGCAATTCCAGATCAATCTCTACCAGGAACTGCAGATTCTTTTCCTGGATTTTGGCGTTGAAGATCTGTTTTATTTCCTCAATCAATTGGGATAGCGATATGGGTTCATATTGGATTTTCAGCTTCCCTGCTTCGATTTTAGAGAGATCCAGGATATCATTGATCAGGGTCAGCAGGCTTTTACCAGCAGTTTGGATGGATTGAATGTAACTTTTATGTTGTGGATCGGTGAGCAGGGAGGACAGCAGCTCGCTAAATCCAATCACCGCATTCATGGGAGTGCGGATTTCATGGCTCATGTTGGCTAAAAATTGGCTTTTAGCCTTATTTGCAGACTCAGCATTGGTACGAGAATGGTCTAGTTCCAGATTTTTGAGTTCCATTTCCATCGCATAGTCATTGATCTTTTGGGCATTTTTTTCAGCCGCTTCTTTGGCTTGCCGGATGTCCTGCTCTGCAGATATACGTTCGCTGATATCAAAATTGATTCCGATCATGCGAAAAGCAGTGCCGTTGGTGTCACGCATGACAATGGCAGCAGCTTTAATATGACGTATTTGCCCATTTGGATGTATAACACGGAAGTTGGTATCAAAGTCTTTTTCTCCATGGATGGCCTGGTTGATTTCTTTACTGGCTCTGTCCAAGTCTTCTGGATGAACTCCTTTTTCCCATGCTTCATAGGCTCCTTCAAATTGATCCGCTTCAATACCGTAGAGGCGGTACATCCATCCATCCCAAATCAATTCATTTTTAAGCAGGTCCCAATCCCAAACCCCAAATTTTGCAGCATCCGCTGCCAGAGACATGCGTTGATTTGCCTCTTGAAGTTCCTGTTCTTTTTGTTTGCTCTCCGTAATATCGATCACAATGCCAGCAAATAGAGATTCACTTTCCAGCTTCACCTCACCGACTGCGAGGTACATGGGAAATTTTTTTCCATTTTTGCGCAATCCCGTCACTTCCCTGCCAACTCCTATGATTTTTGCCTTATTGGTTTTTTGGTAATTTTCCAGGTAGCCGTCATGTTCGCTATGGTAGGGTTCCGGCATCAGCATATGGACATTTTTGCCAAACACTTCCTTTGGCGAATACCCGAACATTTGTTCAGCAGCAGCATTGAAGGATTGGATCAGTCCTTTTGCATTGATGGTAATGATCCCATTTGGCACTGTTTCAAAGATTGCCTGGTATTGGGCGGTACGTTTTTTCAGTTCATCGGTGGTTTCCTGGAGCTCTTTTGTTCGTGTTGTTACCTGCCTTTCCAGGGATGCCTGGTATTTATGAAGCTCTCTTTCACTTGCCTGCAGACGCTCAGTCATCAGGTTAAACGTGTCGGCCAGTTCCATCACTTCTTTACTAGCAGTTTTTAACACAACGGTGGACCATGTCCCTTTGGCCACGTTGGCCGCAGCCTCCTTCAACTCAACAATGGGATGGGAAATCCACCGTGCGACAAAAAGGATACTGATCAAAACCATGACGATGACCAAAACCAAACTGGAGAGCCATATGCGTTTCTCCATTACTTGAATAGGATTTTGAATTTTATCTTCAGAAACTTTGCTCATCAGGGTCAAATTAGAAAAATCAGGGATAGGAAAGCTTTTGAGTTCCCCGGCAATTTCCATTGAACCAATACGTATGATTTCGTTTTGCTGATCATGCAAAGACAATGAAATATCACTTTCGCCAAAGAGTTTGTTCCAAAGTGTTTCCCATTGTAAAATTGCCAGCAGCACCCCTTCGGGTCTTCCTTCGTAATTGACAGGCAATGCCACGACATAAAGAGTTTGATAGGAAGGGCTTTTTTTGAATGCTTTGTAATGGGTTTCCTGCTCAATGACAGTTCTCACGATTTGCTGCTGGTCTAAAAAAAACTGAGGTTCCGGAATATCAATGGTTTTTGGGGCTTCGCCAATTTTATTGAATTCAAAATCATGCAGGCTGACATGAACGAGGTTTGTTAACCCGGGAAATTCAAGGCTTGCCATGAATTGTGGAAGATAGTCGTCTCGTCCGAGTTCATCAATGATCGCATTGACCAGAACGTTATTTTTTGACAGTACCACAGATTCTTCTTCAAACAATCGTAAATGCAGTGCGATTTCATCACTGATGTAGCGCGTAGAGGTATTGTAATATTTTTTGATCTGTTCATGCATGATTTGACTGCTGTCATGAGATAACAGCAGGCTGAGTATCACAACATTAGTAAGGCTCATGCATATTAATGCGATAGAAACAATGGCTTTAATATTCAAAGAAAATTTTTTCATGGTGCTCTTAAGATGTCATGGTGCTTTGGCAGTTACCGGCTGAATCACCCAGCCTTGCTGCTCATTAACAAAGACAAAACGGGACAGGTTGAAGTCGGATACATCAAGAGCATCATGATTTCGGCCCTGTCCAGCCTGAAAAGGAGGAGCGTATATCCGAACTAAGCCTTGGTAGCGTTTCAGTCGCTCCAGGTTATCACGAATCAGGGAGCGGTCCGCTGACTTGGCCTGACGAATGGCCCGTGCCAATAAATGGATCAGGTCGTAGGCATGTGCTGTACCAACAGGGCTTGTCAAGTCTGCAGGACTTTTGATCTCCTCTGGAAATAACTGTATGGCCTGCTGCATGAATTGACGGGCTTTAGAGGCATTGGTGGGGTTCATAAAAGAATAGGTCTGCAGGAAACTTAAATTCACTTTACCTAAATCACTACCAACTCGCTCTGGAAATCCTCCTCCCGTGATACCCCAGTGGGAGATAACGGGTAAGCGTTGTTCTTTTGGTTGTTTAGCGAGGCTTTTGATCACAGTGGCCCCTTCAGGCGCATTGGCCACCAGCAAAATAACATCGGCCTGGCTTTTACTGATTTCATTCAGTTTTTGGATCACCTGGGCTTCCGTAATTTTCCAGCGAAACCATTGGACGGTATTGGGAACCATTCCAGATTTTTTTAAGGCGGCTGTGATGCTTTTCTCATTTCCCCGCCCCCAGGGAGTTCTTTCCAGGAGCATCGCGATATTTTTGTAACCGAGGGACAGGGCTTTTTCAACAAGAAAGGGACCGGCGTATTCATCACGTACCGAAACCCTGAATATCCAGGGGTTGTCAACCACAGGTGTTCCTGCCGCCCAGGGAGTGAGGTAAGGAATCTTCACTTTGCCGGTGTCAAACAAGGCTTTTTTCTCTGCCAGCATGACTGGAGTGTGCAATCCGCCCACAATGGCAACAACATTTGAATTTGCTGCAAATTTTTTAACATTGGCCCGTCCTCTTGCTGGAATGCCGCGGTGGTCCGCAACTTTCAGTTGGAGGAGGCGTCCCAACAAACCACCGTCCTGGTTGAGTTCCTCAATGGCCACCAGAATTCCTCGCTTGATGGATTCGCCTGCCTGGGCAGATCCGGAGCTCATGTCGGCATTCAGTCCAATCACAATCGGTTGTTTGCTCAGATGGGAATCTGCTTTGATAAGCTGAGGGAAAATACCTATTCCGACTATGAAGAATAAACAAAGTGCTAGAATTTTATAGCGGTCCAATCGTTTTTGCATAGTAACCTTTCGAATTTATTCATCTTTTACCACGATTTCCAATTTATCGCCATCCCCTGGAATGACCCAAAGAAAAAGCTGAATCACTGTAAGCTTTTCCATATTTCTTGAGCAACTGGCCCAACTTCCATGTTTGTTTTGCGCAGCAGGTAGGTTTCAACATTAATTTGTTTGAGCGTTTTGATACGGAGCGGTACCAGACTGCCTGCATGCAGATCTTTCTGGATCAGATGCATGGGCATGATTCCCCAGCCTAAGGAAGACAACAGCATTTGTTTTTTTACGTAATAATCACTGACCGTCCAATATTCTCCTGTTGTTTTGTTCTGTGCAAAAAATTTTTGCGGATGTTCGGTGTTTTCACCAACAATGATGCGCACAAATTCAGACAGCTCCTCATAATTCAACTCGTGTTTGTATTCTGCCAGAGGAAAGGAAGGGGCCGCTACCGGCAGAAAGCGAATCGTACTCCAATTGATCGCTTCTAAATTGGGATCAGGGTTGGGTAATTCGGTCACAGCCAAATCGGCCTTTCCTGCGTAGAGTTCTTCTAAGGCGCCTGACCCATATTCTATTTTTAAGTTCAATTTGGTGTGAGGGTGGCTGTCTTGAAAAAGATGGATGATGGTCATCACTGAAAGCAAAGGACAGATGGCATTAACGGCAATGGTGATTTTTGCTTCATGCCCTAACGCAAGATGCTCTCCAAGAATTGAAAGATGATCTGCCTGGTCCAGCACTCGCTGGGCTTTTTCATGAAAGGCTTTCCCTTTTGCTGTCAGTTCAGGCCGGTAGGTGTCTCTGGAAAAAATCTCAAAACCCATTTCTTCTTCCAGGTTCTTTATAGCAATGCTTAATGCCGGCCTGCTTTTGTAAAGCTTTTCAGAAGCGGCTTGAAAACTGCCTGTTTCTGCAACAGCAGCCAGTGTTTTGAGTTGTTCCAGTGTCATTTTTTTATAATGGTAAATAAATTTTACTTTAAAACGAATACAATAGTTTTTTTAATTTAATGTCAAGATATTACATAAGGTAAAATTATTTTACTATTAGGATATAATAATAGTACTTTTATTATACGATATAGGGTGGTAGATTTAAATCTCTACCCAAAATAATTAAACGCTCCAATTCTGAAAGATTTTATACAGGTACAGAGAGAAAACATTTTATGATTTTCACACTAACAGCACAATAAAGGAGAAGTATGAATTTTTCGCATCGCATCGAAAACAATGTATATATTGTCAATGTCAAGGGACATCTTGTGGAGGAATACCTCCCAGCATTCAAGTCCTATATCCTTGAATTGATAAACAAGCAAAAATTGAACGCAATTATTATCAATACAACTCAAATAGCCAGTATTGATTCGGCTGGATTGGGATCGCTCGTGCATTTGTTCAAGCTACTGCAGGATAACAGCATCAAGATGGTGTTCCACCAGTCTGATACGGGATATGTCACAAAGGCTTTTAAATTTGCACGCATGGGCAGCATGATTCCTTTGTTCCAGACAGAAAATGAGGCTTTTGCTTCGTTTCATATTTAAAACAGAGGAACATCACCTATTTGTGTGTATTTTTTAGTTTCCTCACAATAATATTCTGTGCGAAATGGCAGGCAAATTTAGCCACTGAGTCGCAGAATCACAGAGACCACGGGTTTTAAAAAAAATGGTTCCGGCTATGCTGGGTTAGGATAAAGTAGATTGGGCAGGATAAAGTCAATTTATTTTTATCGTAATTTGACACCCTGGCACAGTATTGGTGCCAGGATCAAGGAATGCTTAATCTGTGCAGGGAAAATCTTCCGGATCAAAATAAAAATCATTGTCCTTCTTCTTTTCTTCCATCTCTATAGCAAATTTTTCCATCGTTTTCTCCTTTTGATAGATAATAATTGTATGGGTTGGTGAGTCCTTTCGTTCTGAAATTTTTGTCAAAACGGCAAGAAAGTTTAGCCACTGAGTCACAGAGGCCACTGTTTTTAAAAATAATTTATTCTTTGTGGTAAATCATTTTTGGTTCTTGAGTTATGCAAAATGAGTTCCTAATGTTGATAAAAAATCTTATATTTTGGATAGAATGTTTTGTTAAAAGATTTTAACAAGAAGACATATCATTTACTAGTTACAACCGCTCACCCCATTTATCCAGGCACTCAGCAAATCAATTCCATTCGTATCGACTGAGTTGGAACCCAATGGAGGCATACCGTGACTGTCTCGGAGTCTCGCCCTTTCAATGATCAATGAGCGTGCCGCATCACCAGGGGCAATGAGGCGAGCATCAGCTATTCCGAGATTACCATTCAATGGTGCTTTATCGCATGCGTTCGTATCAGAAAGTGAAGTGGTATATCGCAAATCCATTGTTGATGGTGTTGGGCCGCCTGGCCGGTGACATTGTGAGCAGTTCGTATGCAGATAAGCGCGTGCACGCAGGGAACTGCTGGCATCAACGTCAGAGGGGTCCGTCAAGATAGGAAGGTTCGAAGCAGACTCCGTCAATGGTGATGTGAACATCAAAAGATGGTCGATCGTTTCCAACTGATTCTCAGCTCTTGAAGTCGATGGATAGGTAAATACTTTATTCAGCTGTGCTGTTTCTGGCCCCAGAGCGAAGCCGGCAGCACTGGTGTGGCACTCCATGCACTGGCTCTCGGATGGATAAATCCAAAGGTGAGCATTAGTAAAAACGGTTTTGCCTCCTTTTACCCGAGTGGCTTCCGTTTGTTGAGCATTCCATTCATAGGTGTATCCGGCCCAGACACCATCCGGATGCCGCATCAAATGACGGGTTTCAACAAGATTCCCGTTCAAGCGGAAGTCTTTCACGATGACGGTGCCATTCGGGAATTCCCAGTCGTTATCGACATTTCGCGTAATCGTAGTGCCATTGGGCAAACCGATGTAGCGCACCTTGTCCGCACCATCAGACCAGAAGGGGGCATTGAGGTCATAAGGCAATAACCCTGAGTAAGGCTGCGTGATATCCGATGGACTGCGGCAGCCCGTCTCTGAAAGGAGGGTCGGAATAGCATCCGGGGTCGGTGATCTAGAGGGGATGAGCATGCGTACTCGACTGTTGTTGATATCAGTAAAATAAAGTTCACCCTGCTGATCAACAGCAAACGAGGTCGGACCAAAATTTGTATCGATGAGCAGATCATTCGTATAGCCACCTTGGCTATCCGATTGTAATGCCCAAAAACGGCCGGATCCGTAATCAGAAAACACGTAGCGGCCAACCAGCTCGGGAATCGCTGAACCTCGATACACATAGCCTCCTGTGATCGAATTGCCCTCGCTGTGAGAATATTCGGAAACGGGGTCTATCAGGCCAGTGCCGCATCCAGCTGTATTGTAATCATGGGTCCCTTCGCGACAACGCCAGCCGTAATTTCCACCCCGTTCGATGATATTGACCTCTTCATAGTCTCCCTGGCCCACATCGGCAAGCCAGAGATTGCCGGTATCGGGATCAAAACTCCAACGCCACGGATTGCGCAAGCCCCAGGCATAAATTTCAGGACAGCTATTCGAGTTTGCCCCAGCTCCACACCTGGCGTTCCCTGCAAAAGGATTGTCACCCGGTATGCTGTAAGGATTATCAGGGTAGGACACACCCGATCCCAGAACATCAATACGTAACATCGAGCCGAGTAACCGTGTTGTGTCCTGTGCTCGAAAATAGGGATCACCGCCACTTCCTCCGTCTCCGAAACCGATATAAAGGTAACCATCGGGGCCAAAGGCAATATCACCGCCGTCATGATTGTCAAAGTCCTGATCCACCTGCAGTATTACTTGTTCTATCGTCCCGTCACCGGGATTGGTCACATTGTCCAGAATGAAGCGTGAAATGACTGAGCGCATTGCGGGTCCGCTATGGTCAATCGTGTACGATAGGAATATCTCCGGCGTATTGGGGTAATTGGGGTGAAATGCCATCCCAAGCAAACCTCCTTCTGATGCAGTGCGAACAATGCCGGAAAGATCGATGTAGGGCGAAATCGATGTGGCGTTGTCAGGATCAAAAGTGACCAGCTGCCCCGATTTCCTCAATACAAACCAACGCGGACCTGAAACGGGTTCGAGAATCATTTTTGTCGGTTCAGAGATATTGGGTAAGCTTGGGAAAGGATCAATGATCGACACGCTTGAGTTTTCATTGGGGCGATCTGGAGCTACACAGGTTTGATTGTCAGGTCTGTTGTCAAGACCAGGTAACGAAAAATCTTCGCTGGTCATCACATCCATTGCATTGGATTGAGCAATCGTTGCATTTATGGATGTCGAGGAGGTGACCGCGAACATTTCATCGTCCATAAGTTCAGTGCCCCCTTCAACTGACACTTCGACTGCCTGATCGGTGGATCCGTCAGCTAGTGGCAGTGCATCATTTGTTGAAAGGGCACTGATGCTGGATTTGTCATCACGCACACAGGCACTCAGCAAAAGGATCACGAAAGAAAGAAATACAAAATACTTTTGGATGCGGTTGTTTTTGCATGAATGAAATAGCCACGTCATCTGTTCCTCGTTTTTCATAATGACAGTCAATTTTATATACCGTAAGGCGATTTAACAAGATACTTTTTTCGATAAAAGGAAAATGAAAGTATCCGGGTCTTACTGGTGGATTGGAAAATTGAGCAACTGAAAGCTTTACCCACCTAAGGGCTCGTACATAAATAACCTTTACAGATGACTTGTCTTTTTCCTCGTCTACGGTGTTGTCTTCAAAGG
>JADGAT010000099.1 GCA_015231885.1 SAR324 cluster bacterium | reverse complement strand
CACAAATTTCACGCTACAGCTTACCATTTATGGGACTGGCGGCCGTACTCGGAGCTTTTTTTGTCGGTCAAATTCAATACTTTCGCTGGCGCTATGGAGCTTCGGCACTCCTTCTCTTGCTGATGCTTTCTGTTAACAAACGTTCTTTAGAAGCCCAACCTTATCCGCTCTTATTACCTGAAGAGCGCTTGGAGCATTTACGAAAAAATATCCATTTTTTTCCGTTAGTGGAATACCTGCAACAACATGCGGACCCTCAATCTTGTCTCTATACAATCAACGCTCCCGCTTGGTTTTATTATCCAAACCATTGTCTCTACCAGCAACGGATGGGCAGTCGTTATCGCATTTTTACCTTTCGTCAAACAGGATTCCGTTTGTTGTCTCCAGACAAACTCTCCGCCATTTTGTGTGAATTGAATATCAACTATCTGGTCATCAACGCCATTCCTTATGGCAGTACACTTTCTCAACCACTCTCCCCAGAAGCCATTACCAATTTGCATGATCCGGAATATAAGGGCTTGTTTGAGCTCTTGAAACACCATAACCGTGCGGTTCTTTATCGATTCCTTTCCAAATCAAATTGTCCTGCTTCAAATGATTCACCCCCAGTATCGTTGCAATCCTAGCACATCTTTTTAACTTTCGGATTCTCGCTTTTTAATTTCCTGTCCCTCTGTTTTTTGAGTCAGAGCTTGTCTGAGCAAACCCACTTCCTGTGTCAATAAAATAATTTTTTTCTGTTGGGCTGTGAGTTTGATATTCAATCGATAGAGGTAAATAAATGTGACCACAAATAGTGAACCAAACAAAAGGAGAAACGAAAAGCTGACTCCGGTCAATCTTGCCAGAAAAACAACAAGTTCTGGTGTGAGGATGTAAAAGAGGGGAATAATCGCAACAGAGGAAAGAAGTAAAAAATCGTAGAGATCGATGGTGTTTTTTATAGTGTTCCTCAACAACACAAAGAGATAAATAACAATAAAGAAGGATAAAAAAATGATGGTTTGCGGGGTGGGTTGAAACTCCATAAATCCTCAGACATACCTTCCGATACGAATCAGAAATAAATAGCCAACGACTCGCAACATATAGGATACAGTTTTAAATCCAGTGATCGAACTAATACCCTTCTGTCTGGGTTCCATCAAAACCGGAACCTCATTGACTACCAAACCTTCTTCAAAAGCGATGGCCAGTGAAATCGGTTCTGGATAATCTAAGGGATAGCGGGTGCTGAAAAGACGCATGGCTTTCCTATCCATCATTCGAAAACCACTGGTAGGATCCGTAATAGTTTGACGATAAGTCCATTGGATCGTTTTGCTGATGATTTGAATCCCAATCCGTCTCATCGGAGTAGATCGAAAACGGCTGTCAGCCATGAACCGAGAGCCAATCATCAAATTGGCAGACGATGCTTTGTACTTTTCTAACAACATCCGAATCTGATCCGGGGGATGTTGTCCATCACCATCTACCTGAATACAAAGATCATAGTCATTTTCTATTGAATATTTGATCCCTGTTTGTATTGCTCCGCCAATCCCCAAATTGGCAATCAGCTTGATACAAGGGGACAAAGAAGATGCCATCTCATGAGTCCGATCTACCGAACCGTCATCAATCACAACTGTATCATACCCTAGATTCATTTCCTGAATTTGTTTTAAAAGCCCAGCAATGGATGCCTCCTCATTATAACAGGGAATAATGATTAAAATTCGAGGAGAATTCTGAGGAAAGGAATGAATTGTCATGGGTTCTATCTTTTGAGGCTCTCAAGAAATTTCTTATTTGATAAAAAATTGAAAACTTTGCGACAGACCCCCAAACGTGCTACTTACAAGAATAGACAATGTTATTACTTTATAGCCGTTTTATCAGTCATGATTTGATTATATACCCATTATTTACATGATCAAATTAATAGTTTACTTGACGTTTTCAAGAGAAAATCCATGCCCTCTGTAATTTTTGAAGTAGAAATTCCTCCTATGGATGAAACATCCAAAAAAATAGAGCCTATCCAACAGAATGATTCTGTTGCACAAGAATCGCCGAAAATATGGACTGTCTCTAAACTCACCCGTCATATTCGCCTGACACTCGAAAGTCAATTTCGATCATTGATACTGGAAGGAGAATTGTCTAATTTTAAACGTTCTACTCCAGGACACTTATATTTCCAGATAAAAGACAACCAGGCACAAATCCGCGGGGTTATGTTTCGTCAGGCTGCACGCTTTTTGAAATTTGAGCCTTCTGATGGTTTAGAAGTCATTATCAAAGGACATATTAGCGTTTATGAACCGAGAGGTGATTATCAAATCCAAGTCTCTTCAATGGAACCGAAGGGACTGGGCTCACTGCAATTGGCTTTTGAACAGCTGAAAGAAAAATTAGAGCAAGAAGGGCTGTTCCACTCGGATCACAAACAAACCATTCCATTCTTCCCAAGACGTATTGGTATTGTTACCTCACCCACAGGTGCTGTAATTCATGACATGCTTCACGTATTAAAACGCCGATGTCCTATTGTTCCAGTATTGCTTTATCCTGCTGCAGTCCAAGGAGACCAAGCATCACCCAAGCTGATCGAGGCAATTCAATACTTCAATCAAATACGAGAAAGCCACCAAATTGATGTCATCATCATAGGACGAGGCGGAGGATCTATTGAGGACTTGTGGGCATTCAACAATGAAGAGTTGGTAAGAACAATTTTTCACTCAGAAATACCGGTTATTTCGGCGGTAGGACACGAAACCGATTTTACGCTTGCTGACTTTGCTAGTGATTTGAGAGCTCCCACTCCTTCTGCTGCGATGGAACTGGCAGTACCAGAAATCCAAGATTTGACCGCGTCCCTCAAGGATCGAGAAACACGGCTATTGACTGCAATTCGACGACATATCCAGCAACATCAAGCAAACATTGTGATGACGACGCAGCGGCTAAGGTCTCCTGATTTTATAATTCACCAACACATGCAGCGTTTGGACGACTTATCACATCGGCTCCAGATTTTTATGCAAAACAAACTACTTCAATCAAAGGATCAACTGACACAAAAAATTGAATTGTTAAATTCCTTGAATCCTCTTGCCGTTATAAAAAGAGGATATGGACTCATATTAAATGATTCTCAAAAAATGGTACAATCGATCCATACTGTTCAAGAAGATGATGCCCTCATCATTCATTTGTCCGATGGGAAGCTAAAAACTCGAATCGAAAAAAAACTCCCCAAATAATCCAATTGTCGATCAGATATGATCAGTCAGATGATTGCTTTGTCTCCAATTGCATCAAAAACTGAAGGTACTCTTGAGTTAAATCGGGCCAAGTTGTTGAATTTTTTATTAGTTCGTAGAATTTTTTACAGTAGATGCCCACCTCACCTGGACTTTCTGAAGGAGCAGAAAATGTGAAAAAAGGAATAAAATAGCTTTTCCTGGTAAACGCCCCAACCAATGTAAATAAATCCACACAAAAAGAGTATAAATCCAACTCACTGACTAATTGCATTTGCATCAGATAATGCTGAGCAAGCAATTCCAGCTCATCCTGCTGAGGTGCTAAACCGGAGCGTGAACAACGCCTCAAAACATTGTTTTCATGGCATGAAACAAAAACAATATAATCCTCCCATATCCCATCTCCTGCAAAAAAGTTTATGGATTGCTGTTGAGCCCAGTTTCCTAAAGCTTCATAAAATTGATAATACTGTTGTAAAACACTTTCTGAATCCCTCATCTGCTCTCCATCCCAAGACAATATCTCAATATGTAAATGATCATTATGATTCTGTTGTAGCCGTTTCCAACAATATAATAAAAATTTTTCTGCTTGTGATAAGCATTGTAAGTAAAACTTAGCTGGGGATTGGCTAGGCCACTCACTATGAAATGGCAAGGTATGGACAGCATCCAACACTGGAATAATCTGCTGCAGTAAGCGAGAAACTTCTTCCTGTAACGCTTCTAATGTAGTGAGAGAAGAAGGATAGTTTGGCATGTTTTTTAATAGGGTAAAATAAAATACTATTTACTCACAGGATGCTTTGATTTTTGCATAAAGTGATGATGTGTTAGAGAGATTTTCATCTTCCCTCCACTTATAAAAAAGCTCTTTAAGATTTTTGTACTGCCTCAATGATGGCTGGTTATCAAACAAATCATGAATTTCCATAATTGTGGTTGGAACAGCATCTAAAAAATATAGCTTTTGATTCTGAGAAGACAAAAAGCCATAACTCCCTAGCGATCGGAGCCGGCGAATCAACACAAAATTATAGAAATCATTCAGAAATTGATTTTGAGACATTTGAATCCAAGGTTTCAATTCCATTAGATAAGCTTCAATCAAAAGTGGACGCAATGCATCATTGAGGCCTGAACGGGAAGCATACAACAAGCTGGCTAGATCATAGTGGATGGGCCCGCGACATCCCATCTGGTAATCAATAAAATAAGGTTCGTCTCGTTTCCACATAATATTGCGAGATTGAAAATCACGAAGAACTAAGGCTTTCCGTTCCACTCTATCTAACAAGCAAATCAGTTGGGATAGTTCATCCTCAATACTATCCGTCAACAAATAATCAACAGCAAAAAGCTTCCAGAAATATTCCTTGAAATAATTGATATCCCATTCAAATACAGCGACATTGAGTTCTTTTTCTCTATAGCAAAACTTATAATCCAATCCTTGTTGGGCTTCTACCTGAATGCGAGGGAGCCAATAAAGCACTTTTTGATAGGCCTGTAAAATGAGGGAAGTGTGAACCGCATCTGGGTTATTCCACTCTGATAATAAATCTGCTAAGGATAAATTGCCTAAATCTTCCAGTAGATAACACCCGTGTTCCAAGTCAGCAGCATAAATTTCAGGAACAGGAATACCACATTTTTTTAAATGTTCTGATAAAAAGATAAAAGCTTGATTCTCAACAAAATTAGAACTTATAACACCAATCCAGGAGTTACTGTTTTTCCGAAAACGATAAATCTGACGCATAGAGCCATCACCCTGTAAATGCTCTGGCCCTTTGATGTCGGCTCCAATGTGCTGCTGTGCTAATGAAATAAGAGAATTCAACAATACCACAATATCACTCTATTGAATTCCAGAGAATTCGATTTACTACTGAATTGCTTGACAATATGTACGCTTACCTAATAAAAAACTTGATTCACCATTGTGTATTTATTTTTTTTTCAACAAACTGGCGTATTAAACCACATTGTATTTTGCTTCCATCTGCCATCCAATTCAATAACCGCATTTCAACTTAGACCTTCTCAATCCATGTTAAACTTATCTTCCATATGGAAATGGAGTTTTATTGCCACATTAACAGGCTGCTTTTTAGTAATTTTCACCAATACAGGATTCAGTACACCATTTCCTCATTATCAGATTGAAGTACAATATAAGCCAAGTCAAAAACTATTATCAGGAAAAATGAAGGTTTCCTTTGCTGCAGAATATTATCCATCCGGCTCTTTATTATTTTCTCTTCCGATGAATCGTTTTTTAAACCCTGACTCAAGAGGTCCTAGAAAAATTTTACAAACACCTGTTTTTGCATTAGATTCATTTAAAAAAATCGAAGATGATCCATTATTTCCAAATGGATTCAGTATAGGAAAAACTAGAATACGCTCTGTCACAGATGTCAATGGACTCTCATTAGAATATAAAATTATAGACAATCCAGACATTGTTGTTGGCTTTAGCACAAAAAGCGGTTTACTTGATGTGCATTTAAAAAGCCCACTTCCGCAATCCACGATCATCATTGAGTTTGAGACAAAACTTCCAGAGCGCTATCAAGAAGGTTTGATTAACACCGAACTACTAACCGTCAAATGGCATCCTCAGCTATTAAGTTTTCAGAACAATGTGTGGAAAAAGGATTTACTGGAACCATCACCCGGAATTTATGATGTTGTTTGGAAATCGCCGCAGTCAGGTACATTGATCACCACTTCAGGTGCACACCATTACGAAGCGAATCAAACGATTGAACTCATTTCCCCAAAGCGTCCCTTACAATATTTTCCCTTACTGTTCTCCCCTAACTACCATTCCATTCCCTCAGCACCTGATTCTTCAGTACAGTCATTTTATTTCAACACAAATCAGGATCGCGCTAATCTTTTACTACAATGGGGTGAAGAGTTTCTAGATTTTTTTCAAAAGCAATACCAACTTTCTCTCCCATGGAAACAAATATTCATTGTCGAAATTCTTGGCAATCACGAACAAATTCGTGTCGTGAATAACATCGTTTTGGTCACAACCCCTCATTATCAACGAACTTCCATACTAGACCGGCGGGTTCTTGGTTTTTTCACCAGGGGATTAGCAGAACTATGGTTTGGGGAAACCGTTTGGCATAACATGGACGATCAGCTTTGGCTCAGCCGTGGAATGGGAACATTTTTTGGATTACGATTCTATGCGCATAAATACGGATCTGATGCTGGAATTTTCGATTTCATTGACTGGATCAATCCGCACTATCGTGAACATTTCATCGAAGAAATGGCCCGCAATATTAAAAATGAGCTAAAGCGACCTATTATTTTTCCAATCCAAAGAAGCACAAAACATTCTGAGACCAGAATACTTTTAAGGTTGGTGACCTACAAAGCAGCACTGGTCATTTCCATGTTAGAATATTTAGTCGGTAAAGATACTTTCCAACAAGGACTTTCTAATTTCCTAAATAACCATTTATACGAAATTTCAACAGAGCAAGACTTAAAAAAGTCCATGGAGCTTTATTATGGAGAAGATTTGGATTGGTTCTTCGAACAATGGTTTCATACCACCAAAGATCTGGATTATGCAATTGGCAATATTTCAGAAGAAGAGCTTCCAAATGGTCAATATAAGATTCAAATTGTTGTAGAACAACTTGCCTCAGCAACTATGCCTGTTGATGTGCAAGTATCAACAGACAATGGCACTGTGATTCATAAATACACAAGGGGGCAAGAGAAAGAAGAAACTATAATTTTTATTACAGAGTCACCTTTGGACAAGGTTTCTTTGGATCCGAATGAATATTTATTAGAATTAGAGCGTGTCAACAATCACTCTTTCACATTTTTCAGGGTGCGCTTTGCCTTCGATTGGAAAAAACAACGGGAAGTCATGAGTTTATTGATTCCCAGAGTTGGAAGTAATGCTATTGATGGGAATCAGGTTGGGATTGAATCAAACAACTCCCTTGGTGGTGGCTATTCCCTTCTAATCACTCCGGGATATGGAACAAAAAACAAACAATTTCTATATATTGTTGAAGTAGAAAAAGATAAATTTTTCTACAATAATATATCGTTAAAAGTTTTATTCTCTCAATTAGGCGGTGTGATTTCTAGAGGTTTCAGTTTAGATTTTTCCAGCCCACGTCGTAAAGAAGGGCTTTCTCATAGCTGGGGTTTAGAACTTGAACAAGAAACCGTCTTTAAAACAACCTCTGATGAGGAGGATGAAAAAGAAGAAGAAAGCGAAGAAACCAATGATAAAGATTCCGAGCCAGAAGAAACGGGCGATACTAGTAATTTTGCATTGGCACATGCAGGGCAGATTGGTTTTAAAAACCTCTACTTCCCTTCCTGGTCCATCCGATTGGAACAGCCCCTAATTGACCTTGGTGCTGATTTTAGCTACACCATATTAAAAACTAGCTTTATTCATTTATTCAATGTGGGGTTTCTTCAACGTATCAACTGGACTTGGATCTACCACACCACATATGGGACATCCCCGTTGCAAAAAAAACATCAACTGGGCAGTCCCCAAGTGTTGCGAGGATACCCGCAGCGGACAATCCTGCGAGATGATCAGCTACTGGCCTCACGTTTGGATTATGAGTTTCCATTAATCCGTACCCCATGGTGGGGAAATGTAACTAGTTTAGGCATGCAAGGGATCATTTTCTTTGATATAGGCAAAGTGTGGGGAAATAATGATCATTTTGCAGACAGTAAACAGCGTCAAGACGCAGGCATTGGTATTCAATGGGGAATCGACACAGTCGCTCTTTTTCAATTCCCACTTAAAATTGAAATCGCTTATCCCCTAGATGATTCTGAATTTGATAAACCCCAATTTGTATTGGCAGGTGCTTTGAGTTTTTTTTAGATCACTTCCCTTGCAAGCTCAATATAGTTTCCTTTCTGCCCTGTTGGAAAATCACTTTTTTTTCTTGAATCATCTTAATTTTTTGGTTTCCCCAATAATCTTCTTCTGAAATAATATAATGTTTTTTTTCCTTCTCAAGTATGGCAAACTTTCCTTGAGACGTTTGCACAACCCCAATTAATTTTGTTAAATTGTTCCCCCTTGATGGAGTTTGTTTAGGGAAAAATTTCTTTTTCTGTGAAGCAGACTTGGAGTATTCTGATTTAACTTTTTTGTTTTTTTGTTGTTCCTGCTGCTTTTGAATTACAACCGGGAGGTTTAATTGTTTCTGATTAAAAGCAGATGATAAGTTGTTTTTAATAGAATCATAAGGTGCAGGGTGTGATAACAGACCATCATCTTGAGAAGTGTTTTGGGAAGATTGAGGAGCTAAAGCACTTGCAAATGGATCACGAACCTTTTGATCTACCCCCTGCACAGACTGCCCCCATGATATATTATGAGTAATCAATATCATAGAAGCGATTAACAAACATTTCACAGTCCAACTCTCCAAAACGTTTTTAGGAATTCAAATAGATTGACGACGAAACACACTTAAATCCATTTGTATTTGTAAACGTGGTTTACTGCTCAGTAAACTTTTATTCCTCACTTCTAAATTACGAATGTTTACCATAAATGGCAATTTTTCCAGTTGATATATCAACACCAGTAATTCCATGTAATAACCCTCTAGTTCCAAATGGATTACTAATTCAACATAGTGTTCAAAATTGACTTCGGGTGCAATAACTTGACGAATTAAATGCAATTGGCTCATTTCCACCACTTTTAATAAATGGGCAATAACCTTATTGATTTCCCAGCTTACTGGAAGTGCTTGCTCCAAAGTGTTGGTCTGTCCTTCCATTTCTAACGCTTTTTTTTCAAAATGCTCTTGATGAATTTGATATTGTGTCAGCGTTTGTAATTCCGCTAAAGTTTGATGAAGGCGATGTTCCAAATACTGCTGCTGCTGCAATAAGGGATGCAACTTTAAATTATAGAATAAGGATACAAAAAAACAACCTATCAAAGCTATTAGAAGCCATTCCTTATTTGTTAAATTATCGAATGACAGACTCTGGAATCGTATCTTCTTCATTGGTTTTTAAATCAATTTGTAATGTAAATTTAACTATTTCCTGCTGATTTAGCGAAATGAGTTGTTGTGATTTTAGATAAATTTTTTTCACTATTGATGCAGTCGCCATCTGATCAATTATCTCTGGAATCAATGATGTTTTTAAAGTCAGTAATGTTAAATGCATCTGGCTCCTGTCATACTTTATTTGTTCAATCCATGACTCTGAAGTCATTGGATTGATTAATTGTTCCAGCATTTTTTTAACAACTCCTGATGATTCGCGCAAATGTTGGTATAGTGTATTGATTTGAATAAAACGGTTTTGCTTTTCAATATACTCTTTGAACTGATCAATTTTTGCTTGGTCCTCGTTGAGTTTTTGAATGGACTGGTTTAACTGTTGCTTCATTCGTTCATTTGATTGTTTTGCAGAAAAGTACCATACAAACAAAATGAGCATAACCCCTACCCAACACAGCATTGTCATACTTTTCCAACTAATTTGAAAAGATTTTCTTTGGACTTCCCACCAAAACGGATTGGTTGAATGTTTTGCACCCATATTCGATCTCTCTATAATAGAAAACATCGAAACAGATATGTCAGATTTTTTGTTGGCTGCTGGTTGTTTAATCAGTTGGCAAGTATGAGTGTCTTTTGAAGAAACATTTAAATAGTCTGCTAAAATATATTCATTGGCATCTTTCGAAACAGATTCTGGCAATAGGATAATTTTTTGTAAAGTATCGCTGTGTTTTGTAACCAAAGCCGCTTGATTGATCCCATGGAACAAAATGGATTCTGATTTTTCCTTCAGCAGCGCCGGAATACACGCATAGAGTAAAGGCACAGAATCGATTTTGATTTTCTTATTTTTTTTTAAATTTTCTATAAGCTTAATGCTTTGTGGCGCCAACGATGCGCATAGAAGTCCCTTTTTATTCTTTTCAGTAAGATCAAATAAGCACGCTCCAATTTTCTGTAGGCTGGCAGCAGTTGAATTATGGAAACTTAAAATATTCCGGCTATATTGAGAGATATCAGTACGAGAAAGGGAAATGATCGGCTCAAAAGCTAATAAAACCCAGGGAAACTCCAAAAAAAGAACGATCTTTGAAAAAGACCAACCGGAACACGTTTCAATAATATCAGATATTTTTATCTGCTCAGGCCATGTGTTTAAAGACACAACCTGATCTTGGATGACAAACCAAGCTTCGCACCTTCCTACAAAAGCATAACAAATGGATTTTTGCTTCAGCATACAGCAAGAGCATCTTGAATAGATTAGAAGAATATTTAATTGGATTGGAGAGTTTAATGAATTCCTCGATAACTTACAATTTTTCAGTTTTGAAATTCAACGGAAGCAGTGCTCATCTGTTTCACAATGTTAATGAAATCCCTGCTAGCTCTTGAACAAAGTAAACACTTCCACCCCCTATACACAAAAATGGTGCAAAAGGAAGCCGTGTTGTGGCTAAAGAACGTTTTTGCAATACAAGTAAAGAACCTCCTATCAATATCCCACTCAACGCGGCAATCAATACAGCAATACTCAGAGTTTCCCACCCTGTCCATAGGCCAATCAAACCAATAACGGCAGCATCGCCATCCCCCAACCCTTGACGCCTTCGCAGTGTCTCATAAAAAAAACCAATAAAGTAAAAAGCTCCTGCAGCAATGAGCATACTGCTAATATAATGGAGTAAAGAATGAGATTGAAACCATGCCAACCATATCAAACGAACAGCAATGGCAAGGATAACGACTCGTGGTTCAATGATCATACAATTATAATCAATGAAGGCAATGACAATCAAAGCATATATGAATACCAAGTCAATCACGACTAATGACAAATTGTGGCGCAATAAAACCACCATTACTGTCCCTAGGATACAACTTAAATTGACCCATAAAGGCTGAAATGATAAAGCTCGTTGACAGACTGGACAGCGCCGTGAGGATAAAAAGATACCTATTAAAGGAACACTGGTAAACCAAGGTAGCGCTTTATTACAAGAAAGGCATGGTAGAGGAGGAGTCCACAGTTGCTGATCATCGGGCATCCGATATATACATCGAATCAATATGATGCTCACCATGCTTCCAATAGTTACAGAAGCTATTATATGGATCAGCATTACTCTACCAACATAATATTTCCAGTATTTGCATCAACTCGCATGTGTCTCCGTTTACCAGCGATCTTCATCTGAATAAATATATTCCCTGCACCCACATCATCAATGCTTCCACTACCCATTGTCGCCCAAATGACAATCTTTCCATCAAACTTTTTATCATCGGCATGTGGTTTGCTGATTTTTACAGGAATGCGGACAAAACCATTTCGATTCAACCTAACATTTTCTGGAAATTGGACATTATAATAATTGCTCTGTAAGTAGACTTTGCCCTCCTTTTTGGCATTTTTTCGTTGAAAAACGTCTACCATTTGAATACTTACACGAATCGCTTCTTCTTCTGACTCCTTGAATTCCAGAAAATGTTGATCTGCTTGTAATGACAATCGGTAAGGAATCTCCTCAATTTTGTCCTTTAAATTATCCGTTTTCGTAAACGCATTTAACCGCTTGCCTGCCTCCAAAGTAATAGAAGACATCTCATTTTC
>JADGAT010000098.1 GCA_015231885.1 SAR324 cluster bacterium | reverse complement strand
CTTCTCAAGTGAATTGCGTCAAACCACCTTGGAGTGATAAAGCAATACTCTAACAAAAATTTCTGTCTGAACTACTGCGAAACCTATGGTGTTGACTTTTATGGTGATTCTCTTTTCACACACAACGACTTTCAAGTAAACAACCCAGAATTGCTGGCTAAATTTGTTGATGCGACCAAAAAAGGTTGGGGTTATGCCCTGGAACACCCTGCTGAAATTGCAGATCGTATTGTCAATGAGCTGCCACGATTCGTACCTGTCAGCAACGAGGCGGCCTTTAACAAGTTCCAAATTCAAGAAGTCACCAAGTTGACCCTCCATCCACTGGTTGATGTGGGACATATCAATCCCAATCGTTGGTGGAGAATGCATGAGCATTTGAGGCAGCTGGGAATTGTTCAGGGAAAACTGGATTTGGAACAATTTGTCTTCGCTCCTGATCGTAGAGAAAAGGAAGCTGCTGAAACATTCCGGCAAGTTGTTTATAGTTTGATGGTTCTCGTTGTTATTTTTGGAGTTGTGATTGCGTTATGGATATTTTCATTGCGCAAAACAGTTGCGATCAGAACCAAGGCCGTGATTGAATCCAATAAACGGTTTGAGATGCTATATAATAAAACTCCTGTCATGGTCCATTCCATTGATACTTCTGGCAATCTTGTAAGCGTGTCCGACTATTGGTGTGCTGCCCTGGGATATGATCGGAAGGAGGTCCTTGGCAGGAAATCAACTGAATTTCTCACAGAAACTTCTAAGCGCTATGCCCAGGAAGTGGTCCTTCCTCAGTTCCATAAAGACGGATTCATCAAGGATGCTCTCTACCAGTTTGTCAAAAAAAATGGAGAAGTCATGGATGTGGAGCTTTCGGCATTAGCAGATAGGGGCGAGAATGATCAGTCAATCCGTTCATTTGCAGTTTTGACTGATGTGACCGAACGCAAGAAGGCTGAATACAAACTGCGGTATATGGATAATCTTGTCGAGCATGTTTCCGATGCCATCATTTCCTCTGACCTGGATTTTAATATCATGAGCTGGAATAGGGCAGCCGAAATAATCTATGGATGGAGAGCTGAAGAGGCAATTGGAAAAAAAATCGCTGAGGTAACAAAACTGGAATATTCGAACGATCAGCAAGACGAAGTGATTGAACAGTTTTTTAAGAATGAACACTGGAACGGTGAAATCATTCAGCAGCACAAAGATGGCAGAAAGCTTAATGTTCATGCAGCAGTTGATGTTTTAAAAGACTGTGAAGGGAACCCAGTTGGAGCGGTAGCAATCAATAAGGATATCACCGAACGTAAACAGGCAGAGGAAAAAATTGACAAACAACAGAAACAGATGCAGCTTGCTCAGAAGATGGCAAAGATGGGTTACTGGAGCTTTGACATTGCCACAGGAAAACCTGACTGGTCGGATATGATGTTTGTTGTTCTGGGATGTGATCATGCAAAGGGTATCCCTGATTATGAGGAACACCGCAATTTTATTCATCCCGATGATTGGGAACATTTTGATAAAGCGGTTCAGGGCGCTATTGCTGGAAACCCATATTATATTGAGATTCGTGTTATCTTTCCTGATAATAGTTTGCATACCGTTGTTGCTCAAGGACATCCGCAGTTCGACTCAAACGGACATGTCACACAATTATTTGGTACGACACAAGACATCACCGATCTCAAACAGGCAGAGCAAAAGATAAAACAGCAGCAATACTATCTTGAAAAAGCTCAAGAACTTGGCCTGATCGGAACATGGGAACTTGATCTAAAGAGAAACAAACTTCACTGGACAAAGGAAAACTGCCGGATTTTTGGGATTCCGCCCGAAAGCGTTGTGAACTACGAGATTTTTTTGGAGAAAGTGTATCCTGATGACAGGGAATACGTGGACCGGGAATGGAAAGCCTGTATAAGTGGAAAACCTTACGATATAGAGCATCGAATACTTGTTGACGGTGTCACGAAATGGGTTCGAGAAAAAGCCGAAGTGGACTATGATGAAGAAAAAACAGCCATCAGAGCCATCGGCTTCACCCAGGACATCACACAACGCAAAGAACTGGAAAATCAGCTGCGTCACTCTCAAAAAATGGAGGCCGTAGGAACACTGGCAGGTGGAATTGCCCATGAGTTCAATAACCTGCTCGTTCCGATATTGGGTTACGCCGATTTGCTCTTCAAAGGAAAAGCTGAGAATGATCCTGAGAAGCCGAGGCTTAAGAATATATTGCTGGCCGGAAGAAGAGCCAAAGGCTTGGTACAGCAGATTCTTGCCTATGGGCGAAAAACCATGTCGCAAAAGAAACCGGTACAGCTTGAGTCGATTGTGGGAGAAGTCATTGGTCTTATGAAAAATACTTTCTCTCCGGGCATAATAATCACGCAGGACTTCGAAATGGACCTGCCCCCCATTTCTGGAATGCCCAACGAGATCTATCAAGTGATTCTCAATTTATGTATCAATGCCAGTCATGCTATGCCGGATGGAGGCGATTTGACCCTTTGCATCAAAAACTGGGGGCTTCACCGATTTGTGAGTCCGGATGGCAAGAGGGTCGAGAACCATTTCATCCGGTTGACGGTCCAAGACACAGGAATCGGGATGGATGAACAAGTTTTGCAGCGTATGTTTGACCCGTTTTTTACCACAAAAAATGTTGGAGAAGGTTCTGGCCTCGGATTATCCATGGTTGAAGGAATCGTAGAGCAGCATGGTGGCCATATTGAGGTAGAGAGTCAGGTCCACCAGGGTACTACCTTTCATATTTATTTTCCTGTTTTACAGCACAAATTAGAATTTCCTGCTGTAGAAACCCACCAACGCTCCTCAGGAAGAGAAAGCATCATGATCGTTGATGATGAATTCGTCATTACAGATCTCGTCAGATCCATATTGAGTGGGATGGGATACAGAGTCACAGGTTTTTTGAAACCCTCGGAGGCTTACCAGTTCTTCACCAACCATCCCCATCATTTTGATCTTGTCTTGGTTGACTATGGAATGTCAGAGATGAATGGTAAGCAATTGACAGAAAAGCTCAAGGCCATACGGTCTGACATTCCTGTTGTGCTGATTACAGGTTATGGTGATCTCGTTTCTAAACAAGACATTCACACTTGGGGAATCGAAGAATTATTGATGAAGCCTTTTGAAGTCGACGAACTCAGTGAAGTGATTCGAAGGGTATTGGATACGGGTTCTGTGCTCTCGAACAGAGGCCGACTGTAACGAGAAAAACATGGACTCAGATAGTCAAAAATAGCGTAATAATAATTCAGGGAATATTTCCATCTCTAACTCATTTTTGGATGTTAATCGCAAAAAAGAGATAGAATCTTCCCACCTTTAAGTCAAATCAGGTGAGAAAGTATAGTAACCAGTGGTGCGAGTTTGAAAAGTTGACTAAATCATGCGATTTTTCCATATAAGATAAGGTAACAAACCTCTATTGATAACCTTTTTTGGAGAAAATCGCATGACCTGTTGATGATAATGGCCTTGTACCCTTGTCAATCAAGGAGTTTAGCCTGTAGTGAAACTAGCACCATTAGTTAGTATCCTGTGATTTTATATTTTTGTCATTCCATGCTTGACACGGAATCCATGGGTATGCAGCGTTGTCCGCTATCTGGATACCGGATCGAGTCCGGTATGACAATTCTTTGAAATTATTATATTTTTCAAAATAAAATAGAGAAAATCACACCATAGTAGTTATTCTGATAAGTTCGGAAAAGGCATCTGGGCCAACGTGACCCAATGTAAATGTACCAACGCTGATAATTGCGTCATACAGGTTGTTATCCAAGTCCAGGGGATTGGTGAGATCAGCCTGGATGAGTGACTTATATTCCTGTTTTTGCTTGGTTTTTTGCAGCATGTCCTTTGAATAATCCAATCCGTCAACAGAAGTGTATCCTGATTGAGTCAGCAGCGTCCCGATAATTCCGGTTCCATAACCTACATCCAGAATTTTGGAATCATACCCGGTAAGGCTTTTTTGGAATATGGATGTTGTAATAGCTGGAGCTTTGTAACCCATTTCTGTCAAAAGATCAGAATCATATTGATCTGCCCATTTTTTATAGGCATCCATGAGTTCTTCGGTTATTTTAGCTTTCAGTACTTGTTGATAAATCTGTTTTCTATCCATGTCTGATGTCCTTTACCGTTTTTTCATAGGGAATATTGTCCGCTTGCCCCTCGGAAAGATGCCACCGGTCGTCAGCCCGTGTTGCAATAAAATACAAATTGTTTTCCTGGGGCAAAGAAAGATTTATGAACGGATAGGTATTCTCAAGGAAGGTACGTTTTAAAAAGATAAATTTAACACTATCTTGAATCACACTATACCATCAAACCTTTGAACTAGTTTAAATTTTTTATTGCAAAAAATTTAAAGTTATTTAAACTTATATGGAATATTATATTTATATAGACAGGAGATTGCTATGATGACTTCAGAGGAAATTCAAGCAGAGCTAAAACGAAATGGCGTTTCTCAAAGAGAATTGGTTAATCGATCCGGATTATCAGAAAGTATCGTATCAACATTAATTAAGCAGATGCCTGTTCTTTTACCTCACCTTATTGATATTTTAGGTAAAAATCCTTATTCAATAGGCCAAAAATCTAACGGAAAGAAAATGGCTAAGGCATTGGAGCACTTAGCAAGCCTTGGAGGAAATAGATCTATTACCAATCCCGTAGAATGGCAGAAAGACATTAGAATAGATCGAAAATTACCAGGACGGGAGGATATTTAATGCTTTTAGACAGTAATATCATTATTTATGCGTCGTTGCCGGAGTATACAGAATTACGTCAATTTATTGCACAGCATTCACCTAAAATTTCTGAGATTAGTCATTTAGAAGTCCTTGGATATGATCAGTTAACGTCACAGGAACAGAAATATTTTGAGCAATTTTTTGAAGCGGCCTCAACTCTTCCAATATCTGGTGATATAATCCAACAAGCAATTTTACTAAGGCAACAAAAGAAGATGAGTCTAGGCGATTCAATCATTGCAGCAACATCTATAGAATATAATCTAAAATTAGTTACTCGTAATACAAAAGATTTTGATTGGATTTCTATTTTAGAGTTGATCAATCCTATTGATGAAGATCTCCCAAACTCCAGTTGAAAAAACGGTTTTCGAACAATAGAACCAGTGTCGCCGAGTAAGCTCCGGTGATTATCAGAAAAATATAGGTGAGTGATTCGTCTATTTGCGGAAGGCAGGGCAGGGTGCGGGGAGTAATAAATCAAATAAAAGTTCAGCGGCACGTTCCTGCAGTTTTCTCAAGCAGGCTCCATTCTCAGTCAAAATCCTTCCTGCTAACAACGAGGGATAGGGAATATCAACTCCGGCAGCAACAGGAGTGATTGAAGAAGACAGTAACTTTTGAAATGGATGGGTGTGGTCCTCCACAAGTTTGTCATCAAAGAGCAGCAAGGTGGCAAGGTATTGATAATAGGACATCCCCAGCAAATGATCGACATGCTGCTGTTGAGGTTTGATCTGGTAGCGGTCCAGATAGGCCAGTGTCTGATCAACGTAGACCCTGGTTTCATTAAACAATTCTTCAAATTCCCATTGTTCTCCATGATGGATCCGTCCTGAAGAGAAGGCGTCCCAAAAGTAAAAGCGGCTTTTCTTATAAAGCTGAATGGTCCAATGCTGTCGAAGCCTCGCATCCTTGAACGGAATCAGCGGATCATTCCACAAATGCAGCTCCCCTTCTGGATCAACCGTGATTTTGACATTTTGGACAGCAGAACGCCCCAGGGAGGGATGCACTTTGGTTGCCCCTTGCGGCACAATGCGAACAGCAGCCCCTGACTTTACATGGATGTTGATACTCAACTGATCTCCTCCAAACAGTCCAGCTGTTGGGGTCATTAAGATCAATTGGGCCAGATGGGATGCCGGTGGGTAGGACAGCTTGGTGACTTTGAAAGGGACTTCGTAATAGATGTCTTCCAGGATGGTCTTTCCTCTTTTTTCAGCAAACACCAATTCCAACTCTCCGGTGCGCCCGACCTCATTCAATGCAACGCTCATAAGGCATTTGCTTTCAACTCGAATTTTCTATGCAGTTTTCAATACCACGGGTTCTTCAAAAAGGAGTTCTGTTTGAATCCATGAAATGACCTGATCGACGGCAATACCAGATTTTAGATCGGTGAACACAAAAGGACGGCTGCCTCTCATGAGTTTGGAGTCATGTTCCATCACACCTAAACTGGCACCCACGTAGGGGGCTAAATCAATTTTATTGATGACCAGCAGATCAGAACGGGTCACACCAGGCCCTCCTTTTCTAGGAACCTTGTCCCCTCCTGCCACATCAATCACGTATATGGAAGCATCCACCAATTCTGGACTAAAGCTTGCCGCCAGGTTATCACCACCACTTTCCACAAAAATGATGTCAACTTCCGGGAATTGTTGGAGAATGGATTCGATTGCATCAAAATTGAGAGAGGCGTCTTCACGAATTGCGGTGTGAGGGCATCCTCCCGTTTCTACTCCGAAAATCCGTTCTTTCGGCAATGCTTCGTGTCGGATCAAAAACTCCATATCTTCTTTTGTGAAGATATCATTGGTCACGACGGCAAGATTGTAGTCATCCCGCATATTTTTGCAGAGTTGTTCAAGCAATGCTGTTTTTCCAGACCCCACCGGGCCTCCGATTCCTATTTTTACTGGTTTTCTCATAACACCTCTTTATTGTTTTGCTATTTATTTACGATCGAAACAATCGAGAGTACAAAAAACGATGATTCATCTGGCATATATCCAAGGCCGGATTAAACATCATCAGGGGAGCACCTTTGGACTGAATAATGGCCTCAACAAGACCTGGGACTGTTTCCAGTTGTCGACTGAGCCTCTGTTGTCCTTCTTGTTGTCCTATCGAAATCAGTCTCAATGCTGCAGAAATCATACTGGCAAGGCGCATGTAAGCATAGCTGAGTAATGCCTGATGTGCATCAAGACCCATCACATCAAACAATGCAGCATACACAGTGACTGCATTGCCTCTGAGGCTGTTGTTTTCTATCTGCTCCAGCAGCAGCTCCAGTCCTTGATCAGGATAAATAGGAATGCATGTTCTCAGCAATCGTTTCCCTAGGGTGCGGCTGCTGGAACGCGTGAAACTGGACGGCTGAAGTGCGGTGATCTCTTGATCCGTCTCACGCAGCTGATTCCAATCCCGATCATGCCATGCTGTCATTTGATAAATCAATCCCAGCCCTTCGAAGTCCCGAAAACTGTACTCACACCAACGTTCCAACCACTCTTGCAAGGTCGCTCCATCTGTGATCAGACCTTCCGAAACCGCACTCTCCAAACCATCTGAATAAGAAAAGGCTCCCACTGGAAAAAAGCTGTCACAGACTTGCATGACCTGCAGCCATTGGTGTAAATTTTCCAAGTTGTTTTCCCTTTTAATGGGTGTGTCCACTCACTTTGACGGTAGGAGTGAAACGACGGCGGTCTTCTAAATAATAGAGATCCAGTTGGTCTAGCAGTTGTTTGACGGCAGGCTCCTGCATGCAAATAATTTCTGTTTTTCCAATCATCAATGCTTGATGACGGTTTCCGATCTGATAGGACCAATAGGCCCATTCGTAAGAAGAGGAGGGTTGCAGTACGTAAACATCCTCTTCGGACTCACAAACAGTGACGACTCTTTGTTCTTCTGAAAGGACAAAACAATCGCCTTCTGATAAGACCGTCCCTGAAGGAAGCGAAAGCGCAAAGGGGAGTCCTTGATCAGTTTTTCTTTTTCCATGACTCCGGCAGCGTTCTTCCCAGGGGAGGGTTACTGTTTCGCACTGCCAGGATAATGTATAGGATGGAAGCTGGTGTGCTTTGAAGAACTCTTCTATAATGGTCATAATACCTTTTAAAACAGGAAATAACGCTGAGCCAAAGGCAGTATCTCTGCTGGTTCACAAGTAAGAAGTTCGCCATCGGCCCGTACTTCATAGGAGTCGGGATTGACTTCAATTTCGGGTTGATAATCATTGAGTTTTAAATCTTTTTTTCCAATGGAACGACAATTTTTCACACCAATGAGCCGTCTGTCCAGGCCATCCAACATTCCGCTTTGAATGCCGGCCTGTGAAACAAAATGGACACAGGTGGCGTTGGTTGCCTTCCCATACGACCCAAACATGGAACGGTAGATGACAGGTTGTGGTGTGGGAATGGAGGCATTCCCATCCCCCATAACGGCCCCTGCAATGAATCCTCCTTTGATAATCAATTCTGGCTTTATTCCAAAAAAAGCAGGTTTCCACAAAACAAGGTCGGCCATTTTTCCTACTGCTATGGAACCAATCTTATTGCTGATGCCATGAGCGATTGCCGGGTTGATGGTATATTTTGCGATGTAGCGCTTGATGCGGAAGTTATCATTGTCTCCTGTATCATCCGCAAGAGAGCCTCGCTGTTTTTTCATTTTATCTGCAGTCTGCCAGGTTCGGCAGATCACTTCACCGATGCGCCCCATGGCCTGAGAGTCGGAAGCAATGATACTGAAAGCGCCCAGGTCGTGAAGAATGTCTTCTGCCGCAATTGTTTCTGCCCGTATCCGAGACTCGGCAAATGCAACATCTTCTGGAATGGAAGGAGAAAGGTGGTGACACACCATCAGCATATCCAGATGCTCATCCATTGTATTTCGGGTGAACGGCATGGTGGGATTGGTTGATGAGGGCAGAACATTTGCTTGTCCGCACAATTTAATGATATCAGGAGCATGTCCCCCTCCGGCGCCTTCCGTGTGATAGGTGTGAATGGTGCGATCTTTCAATGCCGCAATCGTGTCTTCAACAAATCCTGCTTCATTCAAAGTGTCCGTGTGGATGGCGACCTGAACATCAAACTCTTCTGCTACTGCCAAACACTGATCAATTGCTGCAGGTGTGGTTCCCCAATCTTCATGAAGTTTAAGCCCGAGCGCACCCGCATCTATCTGTTCTCTCAGGGCTGTCGGAAGCGATGAATTCCCTTTTGCCAGAAAACCAAAATTCATTGGAAATGCTTCGATGGCCTCATACATTTTTCGAATATTCCATGCACCTGGAGTACATGTGGTCGCATTGGTTCCTGTGGCAGGTCCTGTCCCTCCTCCAATGAGGGTGGTGATCCCCGAATAAAAGGCTTCCGGGATCTGGTTTGGCGAAATATAATGGACATGGGCATCAATGGCCCCTGCCGTTAAAATAGCTCCTTCTCCCGCAACGACTTCGGTTGATGCCCCCACTTCCATGCCAGGAGTCACTCCTTCCATGATGCCGGGATTTCCTGCCTTACCTATCCCCGAAATCAGGCCATCCCTGACCGCTATATCGGCTTTATAGATGCCTGTATAATCCACAACCAGCGCATTGGTAATGACAAGGTCTGGTGTTCCCTGACCACGTGTGGCTTCAGGAGACTGGCCCATTCCATCACGCAGCACTTTTCCACCTCCAAATTTACATTCATCCCCGTAAACGGTATGATCTTTTTCAACTTCCAGCCACAGATCCGTATCCCCCAGCCGTACTTTGTCGCCAACGGTAGGTCCATAGTGATCCGCATAAACATGTCGTTCAATTTTCATGATTGACCTTTCCTGGCAAAATGGTGGATGGACTGAAGGGCCTCTTCTTGAAGCGAAGGATTATCGAGTTCACCATTGACTCTTGCATTGATTCCAAAAACTTTACGTTCTCCTGCCAGAGCAACCAGCTCCACTTCCCGGGAATCCCCCGGTTCAAAACGAACTGCTGTTCCTGCAGGAATATTGAGACGCATTCCATAAGCAATCTGCCGATCAAAGGAGAGCCATCGGTTGGCTTCAAAGAAGTGACAATGCGATCCGACCTGGATGGGGCGGTCTCCTGAATTATCAACAACAAGTTTCATCGTTTTTCTGTTGGCATTGGCCTCAATAGGCTTTTTACTCAATTTATATTCACCTGGTATCATAGGTTCCTCGTTGGTTGTTTTACTGAATCGGGTGATGCACTGTCACGAGTTTCGTTCCATCTGGGAAAGTTCCCTCGACTTGGATTTCAGCAATCATATCAGCGACTCCTTCCATGACGTCATCGACTGATAAAATCTTTTTCCCCAGCTGCATGATTTCCGCAACGGTTTTCCCATTTCGAATTTCCTCTAAAAGTTCTGAGGTGATGAGTGCCACAGATTCGGGGTAATTCAATTTCAATCCACGGGCTTTGCGTTTGCGGGCAAGCTCCCCTGCTGTAAAAATCATCAATTTTTCGATCTCTCGAGTGGTCAAATGCATGGTATTCCTCTTAAACGGCTAAGTGTTTTTGAATCAAATCATTCTGGAGTTCTTGAATATCCCCTGCTGCGACAATCCTTCCTTTTTCCATCATTCGGAATTCTTTGGCGACTCTCCGGGCAAACGGCAGTTTCTGTTCAACCAGCAGCACTGCTAATTGTTCTTCCTGGTTCAGTCTGATGATGATACTCCCAATATCTTGAACAATGTTGGGCTGAATGCCTTCAGTGGGTTCATCAAGGATCAGTAATTTCGGGTTGGTCACCAAAGCGCGTCCAATGGCCAGCTGCTGCTGCTGCCCACCTGAAAGATCGCCTCCGCGCCTGGCTTTCATTTCTTTGAGTACCGGAAACAATTCATAAACCCGTTCAGGTATGTTTTTTTTTTTATCCTGTCTGGCTCCAAGCCCCACTTTTAAATTTTCTTCAACGGTCAACTGGGGGAAGATTTCACGACCTTGAGGGACATAACCAATGCCAATCCTGGCTCTCAGATCAGCAGCCTTTCCTTCCAGTTTTTTTTCTTCAAAGCGAATGGTTCCTGATTTAAGCGGAAGTAAGCCCATGATAGCCTTGAGTAGTGTTGTCTTTCCTACGCCATTGCGTCCCATCAAGCACATGCAGGTTCCTTCCTCAACTACTAAATCCAGATCCCACAAGGTATGGCTTTCTCCATAAAATTGATTCAATCCTTGAACTTCAAGCATGATATTTCCTGTATTTATTAAAGATTAATTTCCCAAATAAACTTCCATGACTTGTTGGTTATTCTGGACTTCATCCATAGTGCCCTCGGCCAACACGCTGCCTTCATGAAGAACCGTCACTTTTTTGGCAATGGATCGAATGAACTCCATATCGTGTTCAACCACCACCACCGAATGCTGACCTGCCAGAGACTCCAATAATTCGGCAGTACGTTCCATTTCCTGAGGCGTCATTCCGGCCACCGGTTCATCCACCAACAAGAGTTTGGGGTCCTGCATCAGCAGCATCCCGATTTCCAGCCACTGCTTTTGTCCATGGGACAGCAAACCGGCACGGTCATGGATACGCTCTTGCAGTCCAATGGTTTCAAGGGTTTGATCAATACGGTCATGCTCTTCGGAATTGAGTACGGCAAACAGGGTATGCCAAACGCCTTTGTTGGTTTTCATGGCCAGTTCCAGGTTTTCAAACACAGTATGTTCTTCAAACACGGTGGGTTTTTGGAATTTACGGCCTACTCCTGCTAAAACGATTTCATTGTCCGACATTTCCAGAAGGTTGGCACTCTGTCCAAAATAGGCCAATCCACTGTCCGGCCTGGTTTTTCCGGTAATGACATCCATCATTGTTGTTTTGCCTGCCCCATTGGGGCCAATGATACACCGCAGTTCCCCATCATCAATATAGAGTGTCAGATCATTCAATGCTTTGAATCCTTCGAAACTGACACTGATTTTTTCCAGGTAAAGAATGACGCCATGACTGGTGTCCACTCCAGCAGCATGCTGCATTTTTTGCCTTCCTATTCTCTTTTACGTTGAAACCATCCCACAATACCCTTGGGAAGGAATAAGGTCACTCCGATGAAAAGAGTTCCTAAAAAGTAGAGCCATAAATCGGGAAACATTACCGTGAAAATACTTTTGGCCCCATTGACGAGGCTGGCACCAACCAAAGCGCCAATCAAAGAGCCGCGTCCTCCCACAGCAACCCAAATAGCCATTTCGATCGAATTTGCCGGCTGCATTTCACTGGGATTGATGATTCC
>JADGAT010000097.1 GCA_015231885.1 SAR324 cluster bacterium | reverse complement strand
ACTCCAGTATGCACAATGGAAGACGCCTTGTAGCCAAGAAAAAATACTTCCTCATCTTTGTCAACGTTATTTCTGCAAGAACCCTGATGTCCTTTACAGTTTTTTTCATTATACCCCCTTTTCCAGGGTTGGGAATTTGTTATTGTTGAATCTTAATGCGGTCTTCCTTTGTTACTCCTTCTAACACTTCAGCATAAATTCCGTCAGAAAGTCCAAGCTTTATCATCCTTTTCTCAAATTGCTGAGGCTGTGTCTCGACCTCAACAAAAGGTTGTTCTCCTTTGAACTGAAGTAAACTTTCTTCAATAGCCAACACCTGTTGCCTTTGTGCCAGGACAATGTCAGCATTGGCACTGTATCCTGCACGGACAAAGTGTGAATCCTTCAATTCAATCTTGGCACGAATGTTAAACTGGACGGCGCCATTGATGATCTCTCCTTTGGGAGCAATGTATTCAATCTTGGCATGGAAGGTTTCATCCTCAATGGCTCCGATGGAAAGGATCAAATCCATTCCTTCCTGAAGCTTTCCGACTTCTGATTCATCAATCTTTCCTTCAAAAATCATCTCATCCATATCAGCAACAATCGCAACGGTTGTCCCTTCGTTGAAATTATTACTTTCGATTAAAGAATGGCCCTGTTTTACAGGAACATCCAGCACCATCCCATCAATAGTAGAACGAATCAGAGTATTGGTCGACTCTCCCGATTTTTTAATAAATCCCTCTTTGATCAATTGAAGATGGTTTTTAGCAGTCGTCCGTTCTTCTTTCGCTTTTTTGAAGGCAAATTCGATTTCTTCAAATAATTCTTCTGAAATTAAGGCTTTACGGTACAACTCTTTTTTTCGTTGGTACGCTTTTCGAGTATTTTCGTAGGCAATATCTGCTTGATTGAGTCGGGATTCTGCGCTATTCAAGGCAATCATATCAGGAATAATTCGCACTCGCACAATCAGGTCTCCCTTTTTTACCATGGTGCCTGCTTCAACAAACACTTCTTCCACAATTCCTGAAATTTGAGGTTTGATGGCAATCTCTTTTCTGGGCACAACCGATCCGGTGGCTACCGTCTTTTTAATAATATCCCGGATGACGGCTGTCTTGGTTTTATAATGAACCGGACTTTCCTGAGATTTTTGATACAAATAGAAAAAGGTGCCTGCAAATGAGAGCAGAATGATAGAAATGAGAAGAAAACGAATGAAAACTTTCATAGGCTGTTTATATTCCCTTATATTTCCGTACGAATCGCGTCCACGGTTTTGATGTTCACGGCTTGATGTGCCGGTATTAATCCTGCAATGGCACCTGAAATAATCAAAACGAGCAAGGCAATTGTCGCTGCGTTGAGATCAACTTCGGGGTTACGGAATAATTCCATTTTGATTCCTCCTTTTGCCATAAAGTAAGAAGAAATTTCAACCATAACGACTCCTGCCAGCAACCCTGCATAGCCGGCAATCGAGGTCAGGCTGATGGTTTCGAGCATAATCTGTCCGATGATGGATCGTGGAGCTGCCCCAAGAGCTCTTCGGATTCCAATTTCGCGGGTACGCTCCTTGACGACAATGAGCATGATATTACTGACGCCAATCACTCCTGCCAGCAGGGTGGAAATTCCCACAAACCAAATCAACGCCTCCACACCAAAAAAGACATCCATGATTTTATTATGCTCTATTTCGGCATTCCAGCGTCCGAATGCTCGTTTATCATCGGGTGCAATGTGGTGGTTTCGTGCCAAAAGAGCCATCACTTTTTCCTCCACTATAGCCGCAGATGTTCCCTTTTCGGAAGTCATGGCAAACCAGCCTACCTTGTTTCCATAATTGAAAGCATGCTGGAAGGTAGTGAATGGAATAAAGATGGTTTGTGTGTCCTCTTCCTCATCGTCCCCAGAACGGTTGGTTGCAAAAACTCCGATCACTTTAAAAAAAACTCCTCTGATTTGAATATATTTGCCAAGAGGGTCGTCTCCTTTCTCAAACAGGATTTTGTAGACCCTGCTTCCAATAACGGCCACTTTTCGTTTTTCCTGCAAATCCAGGTGATTGATAAACCGTCCTTTTGTTATTTTTTGCAGCAGAATGGATTGAATGGCCGGATAATCTCCATAAATTGAAAAAGCTCCTGCTTTTCCTTTTCGCACCACATTATTGGTAGTTCGGTAGCTTCCCAGCTTATTTCGGGGTGCCAGGTGTTCCACTCCAGGGATGTTGCGGCGTATTTTTTCAATGTCTTCATTAACAAAATGGTAATGTCGTCCACGTGGAAACCCCTGGTAGGGCTTACTGGTTTTACGAGTCCAGATGTACACACTGTTGGTCGCTCTATCCGATAGTTCCTGAGTTACTCCATGTTCCAAACCAGTCCCTGTTCCCAGCATAACCATCAGCATAAAAATCCCCCAAAATACACCAAACGCGGTCATCAAAGAACGCAATTTATTCTTTTTTAAGGTACTGATGATTTCCTGCCAGCTGTCTTGATCAAATATCATAATTCATCTATTCATCATGAAGCGCAACAATAGGTTTGACCTGTGCCGCTTTTCTTGCTGGAATGAAGCCTGCCACACATCCTGCAAAGACAAGTAGTAGAAGCGCACCAACGGCAACGGTCACATCAATTTCAGGATTGCGGAAATAAGTAGAAGGAGGCACATATTTCGAAACAATTTCCAGTACCCCCACCCCAAGTATGAGTCCTGCGTAACCGGACACGACTGTAATAAAAATCGATTCTGTTAAAATCAGATCAATGATGGACCATGGTGAAGCTCCCAGGGCTTTACGGATTCCTATTTCCCGGGTACGTTCCTTGACAGCAATCAGCATAATATTACTGACTCCCACAATTCCCGCAACAATGGTACCGATTCCAATCACCCAGATAAAAATGCGTATCCCGCCAAAAAGTCTCATGAATTTCAAATACTCCTCCCAGCGGTTTCCAATATGAACAGCCCGTTCATCTTTTACATCAAAATGATGTCGCTGCGCCAAAATACTTCGTGCTTTCTTTTCCATGGCAGCACCTTCTTCAGGGCTTGAATTTCCTGTCGTAAAACTGATGACATGGACCTTGTTTTTCCCATTGAATACCCGCTGACCTGTTGAAATGGGCAAATAGATCAATCGCTGCTGCCATTCATCCCTTTCGTCTGTGAAAGTGCCAATGACTTTGAAGGATATGCCATTGATTCCGATATATTCACCAATTGCGTGTTTCTTTTTGAATAAAGCCGTTTCGACCTGATTTCCAATGACAGCAACTTTGCGACGTTGTTCTACATCACGCACGTTGATAAACCGCCCCTTCATCAATTGCGTGTTTTCTAGATACTGATGTTCCGGATGGGCCGATATGATATTAAAGGCTTCATAGTTATCCTTGTAAGTAATATTATTGTTTCCCCATACATAAAAACGGGAACTGATGTATTCAATTCCCTCAATGGTACGCTGAAGCTCCTCATAGTCTTCGTTCGTAAATTGAATTTCCCTACCCGCCTGCAGGCCTTTGTAGGGTTTGCTGGTTTGCCCTCTGCGAATCCAGACACTGTTGATGGCATCTCTGCTAAATTCCTGGCGAACCCCATTTTCCAGGCCAGTTCCAGCGCCCAGCAAAATGATCAGGATGAAAATTCCCCAGGCAACACTGAAACAGGTCAAAAAAGTTCTTAATTTGTTTTTTTTGACGGTATCAAATATTTCCTGGAATTTATCCAAATTTAACATCATACATCCGCTATGATAGCACCATCCCTGATTTGAATGACCCGCTTGGTTCTCTCAGCAATGTCGGATTCGTGAGTGACAATAATCACCGTGATTCCGGTCTGGTGAATTTCCCGAAATAGACTGATCACATCATGAGAGGTTTTAGAGTCTAATGCTCCGGTGGGTTCATCAGCCAGGATGATTTTTGGTTCAGACACCATGGCTCTGGCAATGGCCACACGTTGCTGCTGTCCCCCGGATAACTCATTGGGCATGTGTTCTGCCCATTCAAGCAGCCCCAGCTTGTCCAGGTACGCCAGGGCTCGTTTATTTCGTTCTTTCCGGCTGACCTTCTGATAATAAAGGGGTAATGCGACATTTTCCATCGCATTTTTAAAAGAAATCAAATTGAACGATTGAAACACAAAACCAATGAGTTGATTTCTCAGCCTGGCGGCTTTGCTTTCATTGAGATTTTTGATCAAGACATTGTCCAAATAATATTCTCCAGCATCATAACTATCCAATATCCCAATAATGTTCAGCAACGTCGATTTACCGGAACCCGAAGACCCCATGATGGAAACCAGCTCACCGGCTTGAATGTGCACCTCCAGATTTTTCAAGACATGCATTTCCGTATTCCCGACAACATAAGATTTGTTTAGATTTTGGATGCGGATCATTTGAATTTCTAAGCTGTGTGAGAATTTCAATCTTCAAAGAGTTTTGCTATACCTCCGGGAGTGAGAATCTTTTAGAAAATATACCTTACTTATTGTGTATCTACAATTTCATAATGTATTGGTCAGAGCTGTTTTACGGGGAACATCTATTTTGAATTGAAAAACCAGCCTTAAAATATATATAAAAAAGCATATTGCTTTTTGAGTAGAACATTACATACAGGAGAAAACAATGTCAGATGTGGTTGAAGGAAAAGGAAATTGTCTTTGTAGAGCAGCCCGTTTCACGGCCAAAACCATTAGCAGAAGTGTGGGCGCATGCCATTGCAGCATGTGTCGGAAATGGACTAGCGGGCCTCTATCTAATGACAGTAGATTGTGGTACGGATGTTTCATTTGAAAATGAAGAAAACGTGTCCTTATTCAGTTCTTCTCAATGGGCTGAGCGAGGCTTTTGTAATAAAATTTGAAAAGAAGGCTCCTGCTGTTTCTCCATCACTTTGAAAATACAAAGGCCTCCTATTCCCTATTAAATGTGCTTTTCAGCCATATTTACACCTTGATCAAATGCATGAAAGAATGTTAAATGTACTTGTAGTCATGTAGCAGAAATCGACCCAACATAAGGCATAAGTTTCTCATCCAGTGGGGAAGACCGTTTAGCACAGATTACTTTAAATTCCTCACTAGGCGGAACCATTGGACGCTTTGCGTCAGTTCAAACCAATCAACGACACTTGTCCCCCTGTTCAGGAGATACCATGATGGCACGTTTCACTTTATCAATCCAGGGCTGGATGTTCGCAATCTTATGCTGCACGCTCTGTCTCTCCTCTACCCAACTTCACGCACAAGAGTCCCCGAAAACGACTGTGCCCCGTTTACTGAATCTTGAGCAATGTCTGCAAATCGCTCTGGAAAACAACCGGTTGCAGAGTATCTCCCAGGAAAATCTCCGCATTGCCGAAGCCCAGCGCCAGCAAGCGATATCGAGTTATTGGCCTCAACTTAACTTCAGCACGATCGCCATGCGTTTGGATGAAACTCCCAATTTTGTTTTTCCGGCTTCTACGTTTCAGTCGGTTCCCATTCAATTTGGAGGTGCCTCTATTGACATGCCTCCTGTAGATGTTCCCGGGCAGGATGTTAAACTCATGGACCGCGATATCATCTTGAGCAGTCTTAACCTGATGTATCCTCTGTATACTGGTGGGAAAATTTCCTCCATCAACACACAGGCCGAAATGGGGTTGAAAATAGCACAAATGCGGCACCGGCAAACCAATCTCAAATTAGTTTACGATGTCAAACGCATGTTTTATGGAACGCTGTTGACCGCAAAACTCCAACGAATTGCTGATCAGATACTGCAACGTTTCAAAACCAACCTTGAACTTACGAAAAAACTGTTTCATCAAGGCAGCGGCTCGGTGCAAAAAACAGATTATTTGAAACTGAAAGTCATTGTGTCCAGCTTACATTCGATGCGGGAATATTTGATTGCCAATCATGAACTGGCCCGTTCTGCTCTGGTCATGACCCTGGGGTTGGACTGGCAAACCCCTGTCAACATCCGAGAACAAGATTTTCCTTTTGAGCCTGACACCAAAGCGCTTCCGGATTTGATTGCCGGCAGCTATGAATTCAGTCCGGACTGGAATCAGGTTCAATATGGCTTGCAAACTCTGGAGGCAAAACTTGAAGAAGCTCAGAGTGGTCACCTGCCTGTGATTGCCTTAACAGGAAAATTACACCATATTGAAAATTCCTACGACTCCGGCATCATGACCAGCAAAAACAGGGATGGATGGCAGATTGGGATTGTACTGAATTTCCCTTTGTTTGCAGGATTCCGCACCAGTCATGAAGTGGCAGAAGCACAGGCTCGGCTCGATCAGCTCCGCCATCAAAAGATATTGTTACACGACGGGCTGGTGCTTCAGGTCAAACAGACCTTTCTCGAAATCCAGCAAACCCAGAAGCAGGTGATCTTTACTCAGGACGCCTGGGAAAATGCGCGTGAACACTTACAACTCAACGAACGGGGATACCAAAACGATTTACTCCCCATCGATGATGTCATTGGAGCCCAGGTCATGGCAGCCATGACCCAGGCTCAATATCTCAAAACGCTGCATGACCATGTTCTCAATCGGGCAAAACTGGGCATGATTATCGGAAATGAAATCGCAGGAACACTGGAATAAGGGATTTCACATGAAGCTTTGCAACTACCTCAGAATGATTATCATTATTTCTTTCCTGAGTCTTGCTATCTGCTCCAGCGCAAAACTTTCTCAGGCCGTCCCTGAAGCACCCACGTCTGAACTTATGGTCGGGTACCATCATCCTTCCTGGAGTGATGTGGATCCCAAGGATATCCTTGTCGCATTCAGTGTTTGGGCTCAAAAACTGGCCAGTGGCGTGGGCTTGACTGTCAAGACCGAAATCTACACGAATATCCATAAAATCGTTCATGATTTTCAGCAGCAGAAAATCGATATCATGGCAATTTATGCTCTGGATTATCTCTGTATCAAACCGTACATCGATGCAGAATTAGCTTATAGCTCCGTACAGCAAAACAAGGTCTCACGGAAATACCTTCTCCTAGCCTCTGCGGAGAAACCTTTTGATAGCATACAGGATGGAAAAGGAAAAAAACTGGCCAATGTCTCCGAAGACCAGACCGCACAACTCTTCTTAAATACCCTCCTGTTCCAAAATAAACTTCCAGAGGCCAAACAGTTTTTTTCGGAAATTCAAAATAAGAAAAAATTATCGCAAACGGTCCTTTCCTTATTTTTCGGTCAAGCTGACCTGGCTGTTACCACAGATACAACATTCCTGACCATGGCCGAGCTCAATCCTCAACTAAGAAAAAAATTAAAAATCATCGCCATGTCTCCCCCAGTATTGACCAGAATTTCTCTTTTTCGCAAAGGTCTTGATGAATCTTTGAAAAAATTCCTCATTCATGAAGCCCAGATCATGCATACCACTGCCCAGGGTCGCCAGTTTTTATTGTTGATGCAGGGAGATGAGGTCCGCATAATCTCTCAGGCCGATATAGCTCCTCTGGAAACAATGCTTCATGAATACCATCGCCAGAATCCTGAAAACAATCTTTGCCCCGTCATTAAGGATTAGTGATGATGAACCCGTTATCAATGAACACCAAAGGGATTTTTTTTCGTGCTTTCAGCCTGATTTTTCTGCTGGCGCTACTGGTGGAGGTGATCTTTGCGTTCAATACGATTCCCCGGTTAAAAAAAGGCATCCTCAGTCACATTCAAGCCGATGTCGAAAGCCTTTCCAAAACCTCAATCCAGACCTTTGCGAATGCCCTGATATCCGAGGACTATGGCTTCATTGTGGAATATAATTCCGAATTAATCCAGGGCCGTCCCGATCTTTTTTACATTGGCATCATCCGTCAAGATGGCTTTTCGATCATTCATACCCAGAAAGGCTGGTACCAAATGGATGCTCCACCGGAAAACTGGAATAACGGCATTTCTCTGCAAAGCAATACGCTTCTTTACAGCCCTATTGCCGAAGCCAGGGTGTTCCATTATATGTTTCCAATCAACTATTCGGGTATAAGCTGGGGGCAATTGTATCTGGGAATTTCAGCTGAAGAATATAACCAGGAGTTGATGAGCATGTATCAAAGCATGATCATCCTGAGCCTCATCGGTTTGGTTATTGCTGCAATGGGGGCCTTGTTATTTTCCCGTGCGCTCACCCGGCCTATTCTCAACCTTTCCCAAACCGCATTGAAAATCCAGGAAGGTAACTTATCTCTGCGAACCAACATCACTCGTGAGGATGAAATTGGACAACTCGCTGGTTCTTTTGATGCCATGCTGGACAACCTGCAGCAAACCTACAAGAAACTGCAGATGGAAATTCAGACTCGCAGCCTGAGCGAAGAAGCCCTGGACAACAATCGCCAGTTTCTATCAACTCTCATGGAATATCTGCCCGGAATGGCTTATCGATGCCACATTGATCCGGAGTTCAGCCTGGAGTTTGTCAGCAGAGGCTGTTTGGCCCTGACAGGCTACCGGGATACGGATTTCGTAATCAACCACAAAATCACTTATATGGATTTGGTTGATCCGGAGGACGTAGCCAAGTTGAAAGCTCACATCCAACAAGCTCTCAACGACCAAACCTCCTATAGTGTCACTTATCGTATCCAATCCCGCGATCTTAAAGAAAAATGGGTCTTGGACCAGGGACAGGGAATCTACAACCAAAACGGTGACCTCAGCGCCATCATCGGTTTCATCACGGACATCACGGATCGGAAAAAAGCGGAAGAACAAGTCAACCTATACGGCCAGAAAGCGGAAGCCGCCAATAAAGCGAAAAGTGAGTTTGTCGCCAACATGAGTCATGAAGTAAGAACACCACTCAACGGAATCATCGGTATCATGGAGTTGTTAGCAGATACCGACCTTAACGATAGTCAAGAAACGCTGCTTCATATCATGGATAATGAAGGAAAATTGCTCCTGAACGTTGTGAACGAGATTCTTGATTTTTCCAAGATAGAGGCCGGGAAGCTGGAACTCGAAGAAATTCCATTTAATTTGCAGACGTTAGCAGCGGATATTTCAGACAATTTTTCGTTGAGAGCAGAACAACAGGGATTGAAATTCAGCTTTATTCTATCCGATGAGGTACCCGTTCGGTTGATCGGTGATCCGGGACGTCTCAGACAAGTGTTGAATAATTTGACTAACAATGCCCTGAAATTTACCCGACGAGGGAAAATCTCCATCAAGGGCGAATTGGAAAAAGACCTTGGAGATCAAGTCGTTTTGCGTATGACGATTGAAGACACCGGCATCGGGATTCCTAAAGAAAAACATGCATCTATCTTTGAAAGTTTTACACAAGCAGACGGGACAATGACACGAAGGTACGGAGGAACGGGATTAGGAACTGCCATCTCCAAACGATTTGTCGAATTAATGGGGGGCAAAATCGGTCTGGAAAGTGAGGAGGGTGTGGGAAGTGCCTTCTGGTTCACCATTGTCTTGATGAAACAAGCAGCCCAGGAAATACGCACTCTTGAAGAAAAAACGGAGCTGAGTAACATAAAAATATTAGTGATTGATAACAATCGAGCCAACCAATTTATTTTAAAGGATTTTCTCTACAATTGGCGTTGTCATGTCGTTGAAGCCGAAAGCGAAGAAAAAGCACTTTGTATTCTTGAAGATTCGATTACCTCCAATACCGCATTTGACTTGATGATTATCAATGCCGAACTGTATCGATTGAACGATTTTAGTGTTGCTGCCAACATAAAAAAAATAGAGGCGTTTGGAAAAATACCAATGCTCGTTATCGCTTCGGCCGGAAGGAAAGGGGATGGAGAACGATGTAAAAAATTAGGAATCGAGGCCTACCTGAGTAAACCCATTCGAGAAATCGAGTTGCGCAAAACGATCATTTCCTTGTTGAAATTATCCAAAGACCCGGGAACCAAAATAGAGAATGATTTAATTACCCGACATACGATCGCCAGTACGCATCAGAATAAACGGCGAATCCTCCTGGTTGAGGATTATCCTACCAATCAAAAAGTGGCTATGATGCATCTGCATCGAGGCGGATACGAGGTCGACTTGGCCGAGAATGGCAAACAGGCCGTGGAAGCTTACAGCAAAAGCCATTATCACCTGATCCTCATGGATGTTCAAATGCCAGAGATGGACGGATATGAAGCGACCATTGCAATTCGAAAAATGGAGCAGGAACACCGTTTAGAAATTGATCAGCAAACTTCAGGCAAAGTGAAAAAAATCCCGATCATCGCGATGACGGCGCATACCATGAAAAGAGATATCGAGCAATGTTTAAAGGCAGGAATGGACGATCATATTTCCAAACCTATCAATAGAAAAAATCTACTAACATTGCTGGAAAAGTGGCTTTTATTGGAAATGGAAAACGACAACGGCTCATTGTCCCCGGAAGGAGTCACTAAAACAGATAGTTCCCCCGAACATTTGAAAAAAATATCCCATGCTCTTCTGTTTGATGAAAATCAAAATATATTAGATTATCTGAAAGATTCCAGGCTGTTTTGCCATTTGCCCGAAAATTTAATGCAACAGCTAATTCCGTTATCCGAAATTTCTAACTACTCGGAAGGAATGAAAATATTAGTAGAAGGACACTATAACGACAAAGTTTTTTTTCTGCTGCGGGGAGTCGTCAGTGTTTATGCCAGCGGAGAATTGATTCTTAAGCTGGAGAGAAAAGGGGATATTTTCGGAGAAATGAGCGTGATTGGTCACACCCTGTGTTCTGCGACGATCGTTGCGGAAACTCCTGTTTCCGTATTCACTATCCGCGCCAAAGATATCGGTAATTATTCAGATATCAATGACAACATCTTGCACAATATCGTGTACCGATTATTTGCCTTTGTGTTAACGGAAAAATTATTGCTAACCACCCATAAAGCTCAAAAATTTGAAACAGCGAACCGATCTTTAAGTCAAGTGAAAGAAGAATTGCTCGAAGCAAATAAAAAACTGCATCAAGAAATTGAAGCTCATAAACAAGCCGAAAAAAAATTAATAAAAATCCATAAATCATTGGAAAATTCCGTTGAACAACACATCGATGAATGTCCGTCGACAATGGAACCGCCCCAGGAAGAAACAGAAATGGCTGACCCCATGGATTTTGAAAAAGCGATTATTGAATTTGAAGGCGATGAAGATTTATTGAGAAATGTATTGGAAGAATTTTTTGGAAATGTTGAAACTCAGATTGAAATAATTCGTCAAGCCCTCTCTGATCAGGATGGTGAGGCAATCAGGAAGGAATCTCATTCTATTAAAGGAGGAGCCGCTAATCTAACAGCCCATACACTTTCTCAAATTGCTTTTGACCTGGAACGCGTTGGTAAATCAGGGGATTTGAGCAAAGGGGGTGCTACACTTGAACAACTTGAAAATGCTTTCTATTGTTTGAAAACTTATGTAGCAAAACGATAAAGCAGAGGCTTCCCAAAAAAATTAGCACGAATGATCCGCACCCTCCCCCCTTTGAGCATTCCTAAGCCCCTACCTCAATTTTTGTATCTAAATGAGTCGGCGCTTTGAGTGAATTGGTGATCAAACAGGATTTTTCCGCTTTTTGCAGAATCCGCTCTGCCTTTTCTTTATCAACATCTGATGGAATGACAAGATGTGCGTGTACAGAAATGTTTGTGAATTGAGCGACCTTGTCCACTTTATCTAAAATGCCTTCTGCTTCACAAGAAATGGAAGCCCATGGAAGCTTCGATGCCCGTGCAATTGCACGAAATGACAGGATAAAACAGTCTGCTACCGCACCGACAAAAAGAGTTTCAGGAGACCATAGATCACCGGGGCCTCCAAACTCTTCAGGAGGTGCAGTCCGCAGGGAAGTCAGGTTTTTGCTCTCAAGACGAACTTCCCCTTCCAAAGCGGAAAGTGCCTGAACCTTGTAATGATGTGGATATTCTTGCATTGTATCCTCTTTCTAATTGTGAAGAAAACTTCTCTAATCCGAAAAGTTTCGTTGATTACAGGTTAATACAAATGATCTTTTCCCTTTTAAATAAAATCCTTTTGTCAGGACAATTATTCTTGAATTAAATTATATTAATATATGAATATTGTCAAGCTACTTATAAATTAAAATCTTGTCAGTACTTAGGGTCCGTGCAGAAATAACGTTGACAAAGATGAGGAAGTATTTTTTCTTGGCTACAAGGCGTCTTCAATTGTGCATACTGGA
>JADGAT010000096.1 GCA_015231885.1 SAR324 cluster bacterium | reverse complement strand
GAGATATTTGGAAGCATTTTGAAGATTTTTAAAAACACCATCTTTCAAATCTTTGTGAAAAAGTCTGAACGAAATACTGAAGCCACTTCCAACATATTCAACTATGATATCATCCTGTTTTTTCAATGGTATCTACTCCCCCATCAGCACTTCAGATTCTGGTGGTTTGCAAATCGTTACCCAAAATAAAAGTATCACAGCAGAAATGCGACGGGAAATTTATAGGATTCAGGCAACACACAGTAATATGGCATTTTCTTTTGACATGATCCCATATAAAAAAATAGATGGGTCAATGGTGTATTTGGGGGACCAAGTTTCTGAGACTTTTGGAAAGATGGCTGGGAGAAATTTGAAGGAACAAATAAATTTTTTTGAAAAGATTGATTCACAAACAAAAATATTTCCAATTTTGCATGGACCTACAAAAAATGGATTGGAGTCCTATACATACAATATGCTCTCACAATTAAATGAAGCTGAAATTTCTAAATTGGGATGTTTAGCTGCCGGAGGATTAATTTGGACTCAAAATTTTCAAATTTTAGAAAGGGCTGTAAATTGCTATCAGCTGGAATTTCCTGATAAAATCAAACAACATTTCCATGCGCTCGGAATTTGTGGATTCAGAAAACTCATGCCAATTTTAATCGGTGTTAGGAATGGATTGTTGCCTGGGTGTCAGAATTTTTCATTTGATTCTACAAAGCTTGTAAAGTCATATGTTTATGGTTATGTCTTACCAACACTTGAAGAAATGAAAGTGGGTAAGGGAGAAAGAACACTTGGGAAAGTTCGTAATTCGGAGGTGGAAGAATATTACATTCAGATGTGGGAATTTTGGAAGGAAATGCCAGAAAACCCATTTTCTGGGCCTGAAGACCTACTAGAACATAGTGTTTTCAATTCTAAAGGCTTAAATGACACAGAAATATTCCATCAATTAGGATTGGAAGCTGGAATAAAATCTGTCACACAAATAATTTTTTATGCCTATTACAACACTTTCAAATTTTTGCATGTAATTGAGTCATATTTGAGAGGGGAGGTTGAACTTTCTGATTTTATGGGTCGTTACCCGAAACTCCATCTGCTTGAGGAATTGGAAACCATCAATGACGTTGATGTATTCAGAGATTGGATGGAGTCGGTTCGGTATGCTAAAGGTAGAAACAAAATTTCATATCAGAAACCTGCATGTGGAATTGAAGCAACCAAATGGTTGTTCTAATTTAACCATCTTACAATTGATTGGCGTACAGATCTTGAATCTCTTCCTCTTGAATTCCTAAATATTCCAAAGTCTGTTTTTGTGAACTGTGATTGAGAGCATCCACCAGCACTGGCAGTGAGGCGTTGAATTCCATTCTCTGATGGTAGGCCCATGTCTTTCTGAGGGTGTGCGATCCAAAGTTCCCATCGGTTACACCCGCTTCTCTACACCATTTTTTGACTAAGTTTGTGAGTGATGGGACTGTGAGTGGTCCCCGTTGCCCCATGAAGAGGAAATCATCGTCTTTGTAATCTCTGGTGGCCAGTAGGGCTTGAATTGGGTCAATGCAGTTTTGGTTCACATTGACTCTTCTCAATTTGCCTGTCTTCTTCTCTTTGATGGCTATCATTCCACCATCTTTGAGATCGCGAACCTGATGGACTTTAATGCTCAATAAATCTGATGCTCTATAAGCACTATTAATTCCGAGGCAGAAGAGGGCAGAGTAGAGAGGTTTGTCTTGGAGAATCTTTTTGATGCGGTTGATGGCCCTACGGGAACGAATCGGATCAACCCGAATGGTGCTACCTTTTTTTGGTCTGTTTGGATTGGTTCCTTTTTTGATGGCCATTGATTGTTTCCCCCTCATCAACTCGTTAAGTATCAATGACTGAATTATAATCTTAATGAGTAGAAACTCAACAAAAAAATGGGCCTTCCGACCCATCGTTCCAATCTATTGATTTAGTGTGGTTTTTTAAGGTTCCGCCGAAACTCATTAAAATTTACATAGAAGTTAATGAGTTTGGCGGTTTGATAATCGGTGAGGAATTGATGGGCGCTATAAAAGGAAAATTTGTGATACCATCTGTCAAACGAACGTTAGATAGATGGAGGTGATATGTCCCCGACGGCCAACCAACCCAATTCCGACACCAAGACCTTGGTTCTTGACTGCGCTGTGCCCCTGTTCGCCCAAAAGGGCTATACAGGAGTCTCTATGCGAGAGATCGCCAAGGCGGTTGGCATTCAGGCCGCAACTCTGTACTACCACTTCCCCAACAAGGAAGCCCTTCACATTGCAACCATGGCCCACGCTTTTTCTGACAAAGCCGAAGGGATGTCAGCCGCCATGTCCGAACCGGGGACGCCAGAAGAGCGTTTACGGAGATTCATCAATCTTTTCACTTTTCTGATGAGTGGGGACAAGGATTTCCGTATGTTGCTTCAACGTGAATTGTTGGATGGTGATGAAGAGCAGTTGGAAACTCTGGCAACGAAGGTCTTTCAAGAACAGTTCATAGGTATTGCCAACCTAGCCAATGAAGTGGCTCCCGGTTGTGACGCGCATATGCTTGCTATTTCGATGGCTGGGCTGGTGCTCTATCACTTGGAGACTGGGCCGATCCGTCGCTTCTTGCCCGGTGGAAAATCTGAACACGACGATCCTGAGGTGATTGCCCACCACGTCACCTCCTTGCTGCTAAACGGGATGGGAGGGTGTCGCCGATGACTCTGTTGACCAACCAGTGGCATACATCAGGCAGATTGGCTGTCGGCGTATTTCTGGTGCTTAGCCTGTTGATACTGAGTGCGTGCAAGCAGGAGTCCGGACGGACTTTTGAGGCATCTGGCCCCAAAACGTACAGGGCTTCTGTGGTCACGGTTCAATCACGGGACGTCCCACGAATTTTCTGGTCTCCAGGGATGGTAAAGCCTGTTAGAACAGTTCAAATAACTTCAAAAATCACTGGTTTCATCCAACGATTGAACGTGGCTGAGGGTGATCTTGTGAAACGTGACGCACTACTGGTTGAAATCGACCAGACCCGTATACGTGAAGATATCGACGTTGCCAAGGCTGTATTGGCGTCGGCAAGATTAACGTTGGCCGATGCAGAGCAGGACGTGAAGCGATACCGAACGCTGAAGGAACATCATGTAGCTTCGAAAGAGCGGTGGTCGAAAAGCGTTCTACGTCGTGACGTGGCAAAAGAGGAAGTAAGAAAGGCTCGCGCCGTCCTGGCGGCAAGGAAGAAAGATCTTACCTACACACGCCTGGTGGCTCCTGGGAAAGGCTATATCATTCAAAAATTCCAGAATGTTGGTGACATGGCGATGTTGGGGACGCCAATTTTACTTTGGGAGTCGGAGGCTCTTGAGTTTGAGGCACATATTCCCGGCTCCGTCGTGAACCAATTAAAACCAGGGCAAAATGGGGAGATTAGGTTCAAAAGGCCGGATGCTACGGTGATGGCACGAATCATTGCCATTGTGCCCTCGGTCGATCCGGTAACACACACAGTCACAGTTCGCTTCTCCTTACCAGCCAATGCTGCTGTCTTGGCTGGTCAATTCGGCCACCTCTCCATCGATCTTGATATTCAAAAGGTCTTGACTGTACCAGTCCATGCCATCACCGAACAGGTGGGAATCAAAGGTTGCTTTCTGGTTGACGAGGAAGGTCGAGCCCATTTTCGTAGTATGCGCCTGGGACCCACTTGGCAAGAGCAATGGATCGTCTTAACCGGTCTTATGGGTGGAGAAAAAGTGATTCTTGATCCACCGCCTGGGCTTCGCAGTGGTGATCAGGTGACCTATGAGTGACCAAGAATCCAAACCTACACGTCCGAATTTTGCAGGCCGATTGGCCAATCTTTTCACCGAGTCCCGCCTGACCTTTCCACTAGCCATGGCTATTCTGTTGTTTGGTCTCATCGGTCTCAGCTTTACTCCCCGTGAGGAAAACCCCCAGATAATTGTTCCAGCCGCTGAGGTACGTGTCTCATTCCCCGGCTTGTTGCCTGATGAGATCGAACACCTGTTATTGACCCCGCTGGAATCAGTATTGGGCGGTATTGACGGCGTGAAACACACCTACGGTCTTGCGGTGGAAGGTGAGGCCCGCGTCACCGTGGAGTTTGAGGTAGGAGAAGACAAAGAGGATGCTCTAGTTCAGCTCTACGATCACGTTCTGCGTCAGCGTCATCTGCTACCTACGGGGGCCACTGAACCACAGATCATTAGCATCGATCCGGATAATGTGCCGCTGTTCGTTGTGACCTTGGCCTCTTCGGTCTACGACGATTACCAGTTGCGCCGCATGGCTGAACAAATGACTGAACGGCTGCGAAATCTGGAAGACGTGGGACAAGCTCGTGTGGTGGGTGGGAGGTCACGTGAAGTAAGAGTTAATCTTGATCCAAAGCGCCTTCAAGTATTCGGTGTAACCTTGAACCAGATTCGAGACGCTATTTTTGCGGGCAATATCTCGACACCGTTAGGACTCCACGTCAATCAGAACAGTAACCAAATGATCCGTGTGGTGGGTCGGTTGACAAATGCCGCCGAGGTAGAAGAAATCATCGTCGTCATCCATGAAGATCGCCCAGTGCGTATTCGGGATCTAGCGACTGTGACGGATGGACCACCCGAACAACGTAACCACTATACCCGATTTTCCTATGGCCCTGCTGATCCTCAATTCAAAACATTCGGCCATGTTGAGATGGCAGCGGTTTCCATTGCCGTTTCTAAACGGTCAGGTGTCAATGCCGTCCCGCTAACACGCGCCATCAGAAAACGCGTGGCGCAAATGCAAACCTCCTTGTTGCCAAATGGGGTAAAACTGATCGTAACGCGGGATGACGGACAGAAAGCGGACCGAGCAGTCTCAACCTTGGTTGGGCATCTGGCAATTGCTGTGGGCATCGTCAGTCTGATTTTGTTTGTTTTCTTAGATCGACGTAGCACCATCATTGTTGTGGTAGCTATTCCGTTGGTTTTCTCGGTGGTCATGGGGTTCGATCTACTCTGGGGACCGACACTAAACCGCATCACTTTGTATGCGCTTATCCTGGTACTAGGTATGCTGGTGGATGACGTAATTGTTGTGATCGAGAACATCCACCGTCATTTTCAACAGATCCCACCTAACGCCAGTATTGCCGTTCGCACCCAGGCCGCAGTCAGGGCAACCAACGAGATTGGCAACCCGACGATTCTGGCAACTATTACCGTGGTATTGGTGTTCCTGTCACTCATCCTGGTAACTGGCATGTTAGGGCAATATTTCCGACCTATCACCTTCAATGTCCCCGTTGCCATGTTAGCCTCTCTGGTGATCGCCTTCACCTTTACTCCTTGGGCGGCGCGGCGTTGGTTACCGAAGACAGAAAAAAAGTTGGAATCATCGAAGCCTGACCGTCTCCAGAAACTTTATCGGGCGATCTGTAAACCGCTCATGGGAAGTACAGCATTACGACGCTTATTCGCATTGGGAGTGGTGGCGCTCATGGCTCTCTCTTTCATTCAGCCGTCATGGCAATTCATAAGAGCTGAGGGTGTAACCGGTGCCTCCCCGTGGTTCGGTGTTCCTTTGGGTTTCTTGCCCAAAGATAACAAGAACACGTTTCTGGTTCATATTCATCTGCCTGAAACCTCGCCCTTGGAAGTAACGGATCGAGCAGCACGGGAGATGGAGTCCTTACTGTTGAAAAATCCCTATGTGGTGAACCTTCAGACTTCTGTTGGCATTCCTGCGGTCATAGATTTCAATAGTCAGCTACGAGGCAGTTCTGGGAATATAGGCCCACAATTCGCAGAGATTCGGGTAAACCTCGTTCTTAAACATTTACGATCTACCACCTCCATCGACCTCGTGAAGGCGTTGCGCCCGGCCATACGTGAGATTGCGGCACGCTATCCGAACAGCAACTTTCAACTGATAGAAGATCCGCCAGGTCCACCAGTGCGAGCCACAGTATTAGCCGAACTGTATGGGAGTGATTTCGAAGGTCTTTATGGTCTCAGCAACAAGGTTGTTCATGCTTTCAGGAACACCCACGACATGGCTGAAATTTGGGGTAGTGTGGCATTCCCTTTGTCGGAGTTTCACATCCGCATCGACCGAGACAAAGCCGCTTTATCCGGTGTCGCGGTGGCAGATGTCAGTCGGGTACTGCGGACGTTGGTGGTCGGTGAACACTTGAGTACACTGAAAATATCGGGGGAACGCACAGCGGTTCCCATCGTATTGAAAGTCCCAGGAGATCGGCGCATCGACCCGGAGATTTTGCAACAGGTCTATGTAACCAATAATAAAAACAATCGCATTCCACTATCGGAGCTGACGAAAGTCATGCTGGAGTCTGGGCCACGTCCGATCATGCACAAGAACGGTGAACGAGTGATCTACGTCGGCGGTGAACTGGAAGCATCGGCCCCTGTCTACGCCATTCTTGATCTCGATAAACGGCTGGATAATCTGGCGCTTCCAGATAACACAACCCTAGAAACCGGCAATTTACGTCTCGACGAGATCAGGCCCAACATTCTCGACGGCTACAAACTCTTGTGGGATGGTGAAATCAGACTGACATTGGATGCATTCCGAGACATGGGGCTTGCTCTCGGTATGGCGCTAACTATGATCTTCATGCTGCTAGTTGCCTATTACCGATCTTTTACAACACCCTTGATAGCCATGGCATCTGTTCCTCTGGCATTCATCGGTGTCTTTCCCGGTCACTGGCTGCTGAACACCACGTTCTCAGCAGCATCTATGGTCGGTGTGATCGCACTGGCTGGTGTGGTGGTGCGCAACGCATTGCTAATAATAGACTTTATCCATGATTATCGTTCCCAGGGCAATTCTTTGGAAGATTCCGCCTTGGAAGCTGGCGCAGTACGGTTAAGGCCCATCTTATTGACCACGATCTCAACGGCTTTGGGGATGGCCGTGATGGTGCCAGATCCTACTTTCGGTGGTCTAGCTATTTCATTAATATTTGGGGCAATCAGTTCTGCTCTTCTGACTGTCTTTGTAACACCATTGCTATTTGTTTGGTGGACTTATAATCCGACTAAGTGAACCACACAGGACACGAAATCCGAAACCTATCTCACACATTCCATTCTCTCATCACTTAAAAATTGTGGGTTTTGAAACCTAACTCACCAGATCCCCCATCTGTTCGCCTCATTTTAGGTTGAATTGGGATTCTGTATTGAATTTTCAAATTGCATATTTATTCACATAAAATTTTATTGTGATCCTTCACAGATTTTGTTGTCTGAGTGTTCTAAATGACGAATTCTTATATGTTTTGCTTATTGTTTTCATTGTGTTTGTAGTTCTGGATTAGATTACAAAGTTCTATGCTGCCATTTTGAGAGTCCATTGTCCGTTGTGTTGTCATAGGAATCGCTTTGAGCGCCCCATTCTGAGGGTTTTAGAGATTTCTAATGGTTGGATAGGGGGCGAGGCTAAACGCCCCTAAAATCATCCACTTACACACATCTTTATCTACGCGGTACGATGAGCCTTTTCCAATCAGGTAAGGAGAGGGCGTATGGGATGGGCAGAAACAGAGTTCAAAACAGTGGACATTGGCGATATGAGGATGGATAGCAGACTGTTTTTATTGGCAGAAAAACTGTATGAATCTCCATCATCAAGCATCCCAGTTGCCTCTTCTGGATGGTCAGAAACACAGGGGTCATACCGCTTTCTAGCCCAGGATAATATCAGATGGGAGGATGTGTTAACGCCTCATTTTGAGTGTTCTATGAACCGGATGGCTCAACATGATGTTGTCCTGTGCATCCAGGATACGACGGAGTTGAACTTCAACGGTCGGCAGACCAAAGGGCTTGGACCTCTCAGTCATGAATCCCAGCGTGGGATGTATCTGCATCCGACATACGCTGTTAGCACTGATCGAGAACCTATTGGAGTAATGGATGCCTGGATGTGGGCTCGCAAGCCAAAGGATGAACACGGAAACCGTAACGATATCAAGGGAAGTATACGGTGGATCGAAGGCTATGAGCGCGTGGTGGGGGAGGGTCATCTCTGTCTCTCTTTCCTTCTCCCCATTTTGGGGAGGAGGAAAAGAGTCTTCAATGGATAACTAAACTAATTTTCCTCACATCAAATGTCTAAGTTCACACTCACAAACGATATCCATCTTAAAGATACCACTTACCCTATTGTTCACTTCCTCAATCCTTTTCATTAGGGGGTTTTGTACTTTCTCTAAGTAGAGATCAACAGAACAATCAATCATAAGAACTATAACATCGGAATCCTCATCATGGTCATTATATGCTGGAAGTTCATTAATGTTAGTTGTTATTTCGTCAATAAGACTGAACATATTTACATCATAGAGGTCTTTTGCCTCTCCAACCTTTGTTACTCTAATCTCAACAATAAACTTATCATTACATACAGTCATCTCATTCGAATCATCTTCAATCATTATAATAATCCTTATCGGTTTGAGTTTATCACCTCTTTATTGGCTACACATATCATTTTACATTCTCTGACTGGCTGTATACGTCTTCACTCGATTTTTTTTCGATTTTCAAAAAAACGGTCGATATTTCCAACGCACTAGAGACCGCGTCACCATGAACCGGAACCGCAGCTCACAACAATCACCATCCATATTGATCCCGTTGCACCATGAATGGGGTATCCAATGTCCATCAAAGAATGAGAAACGGAAGATGGGACGGGGCCAATAGGACTGAAGCACGGACGACATGGCAACGGTCGTTTTATGGTTCGCGCTCAAAGGAAGCAATAGGAGTGGTGGAAGCACTCAACATGATTGTTAGCGTAAGTTTTCGTTCCAATGATTGTCAGACATCGATCATAGTGGGGGAGTATCATCTATCGATCTACAATCAGTTCTGGAAACCATGGATTTGTCTTCTAGATGTATGTGGTTTATGGGTAGGGGTAGGGGTGACTCCACCCCTAAATCAACTCACTATCTAAAACTTATCATTTGCATACTGACAAAGTCCCCTATCTCATCAATATCAATACCATCCATTCTATCTATAAATTTTTGATATTTCATCCGTAAGTGATTGATATATTCTTTGTCTGTTTCATCTACTTCAAAGAAAAATCCGTGTTGACCAAATGCAATATGAATCATAAATTTCTCACTGTTTTTTATCTTCATTTTTAATTCCTTTTTTTGAATGTTATACCTTCTATTTTACAAAAAACTTATCCATATTTTTCCCATGCACGTTAGTACCAAATAACAAAAAAATGAATTCTCTAAACTTTTCAGGGTTCTCAGTAAGGTCAATTATTTTCCCTCCCCCATCAAAACACACTGTCTAAAAAACCATGAGGTCTGAAATACGCACCAGCTCAAAAAACCATGAGGTTGAAAATACACCGACTGGAAGGGTCCACTGGTCCATCAGTCCCAGATTCCCCGTTAAGAAATATATTTTCGTTCTGGGTCGCTCCATAAACAAATATTTGCGTGATAATGCTATGGTGCTGCGATTCCTCCCCGAATGCTGCCACTTTATCCATCACATATTCAATATTCCGTAAACCGTCACAGATATTGATTACGGTGTAATGATCTTCGGTCGCTCCGTATCAAACACTTTCTGTAGAAACCACTGTGACGCTGTTTCAATGGGATAGATCGTCGTCATGGCTCTTTAGAGTGGCTTTGTAGCAATGAGTTTTATCTTAACGGGGAATCTGGGACTGATGGACCAGTGACACCTGGAAAAGAACACACTCTCAAATTTGCCCGAAGTCGTTTAATAAACACAACTTTTTTGAAAATGGTATAAATAGAATTATAAATGACAAATTCAAAGGAGTTAACTAGATGAAAGCAGAAATATTTATATTATCATTAGTCCAAAAAAAACGTCAGCGTGATGTTGGATATGGACGTATTATCAATACAATTATTAAAAATGAAAAATTTAGGGTGTTGATACTCAAATCGCTAAGTCCTCTTCTATTGGAAAAGAATTTGACTGCTCAACATTGCAAATCGATATTAGAGACAAATTGATTGATATTAAGGAGAAATTTGAAATGAAAAATAAAAAAATGAATGTGAAGTACGATGATAAGGTTTTCCAACGTGCAAAATCAGTTGCTAGATACCTAAGAACATTAGAACCATCAGTTTTAGCTGGTTTTCTGATCCAGTTTTTTAGTTTGTCTGGTGAAGTAACTACATCAAAAAGACTCTCTAAAAAATTGATGGAATTTGATTCATCAATTCATAATGAGGTCATGCCATTAATTGAAATGTTTTCGGTTAATAAACGGACAATTAAACTTTCTGAATTAATTTCAGATCTTAGATAGGGGACGATAAATGGAAAACAATAACAAAGTGACAGTTGAATCAGTTTTATTTTCACTAGGTAGATATTTGAGAAATTGCGAACCTGATGAGCTAATTTACTTTGAAACGGAATTTAATCAAATTCTTGTTAATTTAGAAAAAGATTCTCAAACTAAAATTAGTGATGGTCCTAATAAGAAGGTCAAACTAGTGTAAGATAAGGGGTCGAAAGACCCCATTTTCATTTCATAAAAATCACCCATAAACACCAAAACACACAAAACTCCTATAACACCCATAAAATCCCTTATTTAGTTAGTATATTCGGGCCATGATCTGATTCACATGAATATGTTGATTATAACATTGATGGAAATCTGATCTTGAATCACTGAATATCCCAATCCTAACCTTTGATGGAAATCAGTCCATGCTCTGAATCCAATAATATGCTGATGGTAACCATTGATGGAAATCTGATCATATTGGTGAATTATCGCGCCGAAGGCGAGTGACCGTAAGGTCACGGACCCCCCATCTGCTGAAAGCAAGATGTCAATCCTGGATTGATATTCCCTCTTTAATATTTTTAATATCTTTAGGATCTGTAACATGCTGTTATTATTGATTATTCCCAGACTTATCAATTAACTTTACTGATTAAAAAATAAATTCAGAGAATTATCAACCGAATTGTATAATTAATAGTAACCATATTGATGGATAATCAACAACAATTCGGTGGTTGATTTTATTAATTGGAGTTTGGACAAATCCATCTTAGTTGATCTCAAACCCTCAAATAAATCAGGCAGAGGCATGATACGAAATCACCATAGCTATCAGCTATGTTTCATATCAATATGTTGCGCGATTCCCTGTTCAGGTTGAGTGCAACTATTTTGTCCAAACTCCAAGTATTAAGGATAAACAGATGAGTAAACAGATAAATGAACAGCTTAGGAACAGTCTATTGAGTAAATTGAAGAAAACAGAAACAAAGAAAGAACCAAAGAAACAAGAACCAAAGGAACCAGAAACGAAGAAAGAACCAAAGAAAACAGAAACGAAGAAAGAACCAAAACCAATAATCAATGCGACATTATTTGTCCCATCTGTAATTGCACAGAGCTATTTCCAGGATAAAAATGGGAAGAGAGTTGATCTGAAGGAATCAGAAATAAATTTATTCTATTATCTGATGTTCCTATGCAGAAAAGAGATTACAGGTAAAAACAAGAATCTCTTTATAAAAAAAGGTAACCGAGAAATTATAAATGATAAGATTAAATACGATTCTGTGGTAGATATTGAGTTTCTTGAATTCAGTGATTATGGTGTTGTTCAAGGTTATGATGATATTAAACCATTTATTAAGAAATTATCTACTCTATGGATTAAACTAAATATATTTCACAAACATAAAGAAATTGACGATGGTCCAATTAATGTGATTGCAGACTATGAGATTGATGGAACATTACTCACTGTTAAATTCACAAAAAAATTTTTGGATTTATTTCTTCATGTTGACGAGTACTTTATGGAAGTTAATATAGGAATTTTACTTAGCCTACGTGGAAAGTATACAAAATTACTATATTTACTACTGAAAGACTATTCAACACTTGGCCGAAATAAATCAGTAAAATTCGGTTCAAAAATGTTCAGAGGAGATGAACTTGAGGTTATTTTCAATAATGTTATAAAGACGAATCTAAAAGCAGAACTCAAAAAGTCTATTAAAAAGTTGAACAAACAAACTGATATTATGGTTACTTGCCCTTAATCTGAGAAGAAATCACGCCGAAGAAAAAATGAATTCAATTTCACTATTGCTGACAATAATGCATATAAGAAATTTGTAAAGAACAAACCAAAACAACCAAAACAACCAAAACAACCAAAACAACCAGAAAGTTTTGAAGATAAGAAAGATGAACATGACGACGAAGAAATTATTGATAGTATATGGAATCTTGCTTTAGATGATTATGAATCCCATATGAAAAAGAACCCTGACTTTGAACCTGAGACAAGTGTAAAGAAATATTTGAAAGGAATATACAAGAAAAGGTTAAAAAAACTGTCAGAATCAGAAAAAAATATCTACAGACATATTGATAATTTCAA
>JADGAT010000095.1 GCA_015231885.1 SAR324 cluster bacterium | reverse complement strand
AAAAACGACGGCAACGGCCCAAGTCCAGCTACAGACATTATGTTATTTGGCCACAGGTAAAATCCTTGATCCTGCCGCGATTATTGACCCAACTACCTGTACTCAGTAAAAATTTTGCCTCATTCATTATTTTCGTATTATGGGAGAAATCATATGTATTTCAAAAAATTAGAATTCACGTTATTGAGTATCGTAACAATGGCAACTGCCGCCTGGGGAAATGGATATCATACGACACTTTCGGATGCTGCATCACTGGGGCAGGCACTTGCTGGGATAACGAGGATAGAATCTTCAACAACCGCATTGGATTTACCAGCCTCTATGACTTTTTTAGAAAAAGGTATGCATGTTTTAGGAGGAGGATTGAGGCAATCCTCAGAATTTTCTTTCAAAGGGGATGCTGGAAAAGGAAGGACTGACACGGAGCCGGTGTTGGGTTTATTTGCCAGCGCTGTCTGGAATAATCAAAAAATAGCATTGGGGATCAGCCAGAATTTCCCATTCAATTCTGCCATCAATTGGAAAAAGGACTGGGTGGGACGGCGTGTTTTATCAAAAGTCGATCTCCATGTGGGAAACACTTCTCCTGTTTTTGCTTACCGTATAGGAAATTTTTCTTATGGAGGCGGATTGAATTTTTATGAAGGCGTTGTAGCATTGGAAAAAACCACCCTGACGGTTGATGATAACAATGAAGTCCGATCCACATTAGGAGGAGATCGTGGAACAGGAATTGGATACAACCTTTCCTTTGTCTTCAATAGCAACCATTTCAACTTTGGAATCAGCCATCACAGCCCTGTGACTCTGAAAACACACGGAGGCGATATTCGATTTGATACGAAGGATGAATTAACAATCCAGTTGACTCCTATTTTTCCTGATACGGGTGTGCGGGTGGAATTGCTCCTTCCCAGCGTCACTCGAATCGGTCTTGCTGCGAAAGACAAGCAGGAAGATCCCAATTACTTGATTGAAATGACCTTCACGCGTACAGGCTGGTCCAATTATCGAGAATTGCGGTTCCGTTTTGAAAAACCAGTGGCCGGTTCCAGAGAAAGTGTTGCCGAAAAACACTGGATTGATACCACCGAATTCAGTCTTGGCGGAAACTATGTATTCAAACGTGAAGGAGAAAACAGTATGCGGGTTCGCGGAGGGATATTTTATCAACCCAGCCCCATTCCTAAGAAAGTATTGGATCCCTTCACCCCTGATACTTCACGTAACGGATTTGCTGTGGGTCTGGGGATAAAACGAAGCCGCCTTCTGCTGGATATTTCTTATTTGACTGAAACCTTTCCGGAACGCTCATCGACTCTTCCAGAACTTGCAGGAACTTATGATGGAAACGCACATGTCATTGCTGCGGGTGTGGGATACCATTGGTAGTATCTGGCATGAAATGGATTGCTGTTTTCTGTCTTTTTTCCTATAACTCATTCATCGAATGACTAACTTGCTTCTGAACAACATAGGAGATGAAAAGTAACGGTTCTTGTGGATTGATTTGATATTTTGTAAAACCCTTAAAAATTTAGGTGACCATGAATTGGGAAAGTGTCTGTGCCGACCCTAATTTAAAGTATCTGAATTCATTGCTTTCCATCTTCAGCGCTATAGCATTATTTCAAAATCATCGGCATCCTGATGGGCAGGGAATTGTTTACGGAATTGCCGCAGCTTTTCATAATCCAGGCAGATGGTGCTGGTCAAAGGTTTGTAAGCCTGGTGAATGATTTCCTGCCCTAAAAAATCTAAGGCGGTGCTGTCCCCTGAGTATTCAATCCCATTGTCATCTTTGCCAATTCGGTTCACACCAACGACATAAGAAATATTTTCAATAGCCCGAGCCTTGAGCAATGCGTTCCAGGCAAGTCGTCTCCTTTCCGGCCAATTGGCAACATAAATCAGTAAGTCATACCCTTGTTTGTTACGACTCCATACTGGAAAACGCAAATCATAACAAATTAACGGGCAGATGACCCATCCGTTGATTTCTAAAGTAATCAACTGTTTTCCTGGCGAATAATATTGGTGTTCGTTGGCCATTCGAAATAAATGCCGTTTGTCATAATAAACATATTTTCCGTTAGGGTACATGCATATCAGACGGTTGTAGTAGTTTCCCGCTTCTTCCATAGACAGGCTTCCCATGATCGAAGATTGTGTTTTTTCTGCCATCTGCTGCATCCAGGCCATAGTTGTTCCGCTCATGGCCTCTGCCTGGGTGCTGGAGTCCATCGTGAATCCGGTGCTGAACATTTCAGGCAGCACAATCAAATCAGAGGAGGTGTCCAACTTAACAAGAGTGTCTTCAAACATTTGACGATTGGCTGCCGGGTCCTGCCAGTGTAAAATCGTCTGGATCAGGGTTACATTTAAATTTTGCATAATATGTCTGCGGCTTCTTCCAGGGTCGTGTCATCCTTTGCAAAACAAAAACGAAGGATGAAAACTCTAGTGTTGTGTTGAAAAAAAACGGAAACGGGGATGGAGGCAATGCCTGCTTCTTGAGTCAATAAGTTAGCATACTCGGTGTCCGGTAAATCAGTGATGTTGCTGTAGTCAAGGAGTTGAAAATAGGTTCCCTGGGAGGGCGTGAAAGAAAACCTGGAATTTTGCAGCAGCTGACAGAACTTATCGCGTTTTGCCTGGTAAAACTGAGGAAGTTCCAAATAGTGTTCCGGGCATTGTTTCATGAAATCAGACAGAGCGTATTGCAGGGGAGTTGCTGTCGTGAACGTAACAAATTGATGAATTTTTCGAAATTCAGTACTTAATGCGGCTGGGGCCACACAATATCCAATTTTCCATCCGGTGGCATGATAAGTTTTTCCGAAAGAAAACACCGCAAAACTGCGTTCTGCCAAAGCATCGTAACGCAAAACACTTTGGTGAGGAATGTTGTCAAAGATCATGTGTTCATAGACTTCATCTGAAAGCACTATGATATTGGTGTTTTCTAACAGGCCCGATAATGCAATCATGTCTTCTGCATCGAACACCGTTCCTGTCGGATTATGAGGTGTGTTGATAATGATCATGCGGGTCTGTTGTGTGATGCTTGATTTCACCAGATCCCAGTCGGGCTTATATCGCGGAGAAAGTAATGGAAGGTGAATGGTCTTTCCTCCTGCCAAATCAATAGCGGGTTCATAAGAATCATAGGCAGGATCAAAGACAATGACTTCATCACCAGGACAAACAACGGAATGGATGGCAGAGAATAATGCTTCTGTGGCACCGGAGGTTACCGTGATTTCCTGGTTCATACAGATTTTACGGCCATACATTTGTTCCAGTTTGATGGAAATTTGTTCGCGTAATTCCGGAATCCCGGTCATTGGAGCATATTGGTTTTTACCCTCGTTCATGTGGAAAGTAACCAGGTTGCGCAGATGCTCAGGACAATCAAAGTCAGGAAATCCCTGAGAAAGATTCAATGCATTGTGGTCATTTGCCAGCTGGGACATCACTGTAAAAATGGAGGTTTCCACCTTGGGTAGTTTGGTCTTTAGATTCAATTTCATGGTCATCGGCAGCAGCACTTTCTAAGTCTTGCGGGTTTTCAGCTTCGGCCTATTGTGCCAGCGTATTGACGAAGGGAAAAATGACCAAACAAAAAAATATGAGGATTTTATATTGTTTCATCCATTGTTACTCAACAGCATGTCCATTCGTTGGTGAGGCTTCATAATAAACACCCTTCCCTGACTTTGCAATATCAATTTTGTCAGAAAAGTGAGGAAAGGGTTGGTGGGTATTCTTCATTAAAATCAGTTTTTTTTAATCGTCGTCCTCATCGTATTCGTCGTCGTCCTCATCGTATTCGTCGTCGTCACGGTCATCGCTGCCTGTTTTTACGGTGTCTGTAGACTTGGAAGATGTGTTTCCAGAATTTGTAGAATTTGTAGAAGGAGAACCTCCCATGTATAACAAGTATTCTGTCAGGTCATTTATTTCCTGACTCGCTAACGCGGTGACCATGGCATTATAACCAAGCCCTGTCCACATTTGTTGGATATCTTTTTCCAGCCTTGTTCCGCTTGGAAGGGATTTTGTGAGATTTGGGCCAGAAGGGTTACTATTTCCTTTTCCATCGATACCATGACAAGTACTGCAGCTATAACCATCCGGGCCTTCTCTCAAATACAATTCTCTTCCATTTTCATTGAGTTGGAGCACGGTGGCTGTTCCAGCATTGGATGCATAGGTTTCGTTTAATAAGGAAGCTGGCTCATTTCCAGATTCTAATGAACTGGGAACTTCCCCACATGCTATTGTTAAAATCGTTAAAATAATCAATCCCATGAACAAATGTCCTAACCTCATTGTTGCTTTCATAATCTAACTCCTTTATAAGTCATTGTGATATCTTGGATGTCAACGTAAACGGATTTACGACAGATATTCCCTATGCAGCAATAATTTGGCCATATCCCCTTTCCTGTTGACCATCCGTCTCGATGCCGCGTCAATCCGGAGGAATGCTCCATAGATGGAAGCGTATCAGAATCGATAGGATGGCCATCATGGTAAGAAAAGTGGGAAAAAAAATGGGGAATTCAGTGTATGATTTAACCCACTCATTGCAAAGAAACGAATTGTGAGATATGAGGAGGAAACAGTTCCTTTGATAGATGGAGTATTTTATGAAAAAACCATTCAACCTGGTACTGACATTTTCTCTGGCCAGCTTGATTGCCATTACAGCCCTGATGGTAGGCCTCAGCTGGCTGTTGGGGAATCGTCTTGAATCACGTTTGCTGGCACGGGATCAAGTGTTGATTCATGCAGCAATTCAACAGGAAGTGGGAGAAGAACTGGATGAGGGCATGTCTTTTGAAACTATTTATCAGGATCCGGAAGCTCGAGATCACATCCTGGAAGAAATTTTGCTGATTCCTGGCACAAAAGGGGTAGAGATTCTGGATACCTCAGGGAAGGTGTTGTGGTCTACGGACTCTGAAAAGATTGGCACCGAAAGAAATACAGAGTTGCTGGCTCAAGTGCTTGAGGGAAAAAGTGCCATTGAATTCAAAGATGAAGACCATACGGCTCTTTCTTCTTCTGAAGAAAAATCAGCGGACTGGAAAGCCGATACGGGGTTGTATGTCCCAATAGTGCACCAGCAGGAGATTCTTGGTATTTTTGAGATTCATCGCAATAATAGTCAACTGCGAAAACAAGTGAAAACTTTGCAAACCGAAGTTTACTGGTTTTGTGCTGCCTTTGGCACAGGGTTGTATCTGTTGTTGATGTGTATTATCATTCCAGCAGCACGGATTATTCGGAGTCAGCATTCCCAATTATCCAGTACGGCAGAGTCTTTGAAATCCGTTAATGAAGAACTGAGAAGAACCCAGAAAGAATTGCTGCAAAAAGAAAGACTGTCGGCGATTGGAGAAGTCTGCGGGGCAGTGGCACATGGATTGAAAAATCCGATTTCCAGTGTGCGCTCAGCAGTTCAGCTGCTCGGTACTCTCTCTTTATCAACAGACAAGCGGGAAGAGATCACAGAAGATATTTTGATTGAAGTGGATCGGTTGGCCAAGCGCCTCAATGATTTACTCAATTTCATCCGTCCGTTTGATTTGAATGCTCAGTCTGCTCATTTGGCGGATATCGTGACCAGTGCGGCAGCAAGCCTTAAATGGAAAGCGGAAGAGGAGGGAATTCAATTGCAGACAGACCTCCCCGGCACGATTGAGCCTGTTTCGATTGACCGTTCTTTGATGGAAGAGGCCGTTCTGATTGTCCTGGGCAATGCCATGGACGCTTCTTCCCCGGGACAGACAGTACAATGCCGGCTACTCTCAACAAAGGGAAGGCAAACCATCGTTATTCAAGACGAGGGCAATGGGATTGCACCCGATGTTTTGCCTCGCGTTTTTGAATGCTTCTTTACCACACGCAGCCAGGGCGTTGGACTGGGATTGGCCTTGTGTAAAAAAATTATTGAACTCCATCAAGGCAAGGTCACCATGGAAAGCCAGGAAGGCAAAGGTACTGTGGTTTATTTGGAAATTCCTTCGGCTGGCGATCCTTCGGCAGGCGGCCCTGATGCAACAAAAAAGAGTGAATGATGAGACAGCATAAAGTAATCATTGTAGAAGATGAACGTTTATTGGGTAAAAGCATTTATGAGTTCCTCTCTCAAAAGCATGAGTGTCTGCTTTTTGATAATGCGGAAAAAGCGCAGAAGTCCTTGGAGGAAGATTCCGCAGACATTGTTGTTACTGATATCCATCTGCCTGGGAAAAGCGGAATGGAGCTGCTGCAGTGGATACAGGAGAAAGGGTGGAATATCCCGGTGATCATGGTTACGGCCTACAGCAGTGTGAAAAATGCCGTACAGGCCATCAAACAGGGAGCTTCCGATTATATTACCAAACCGCTTGATTTGAATGAACTGGAATTTTCCATCCGCCGTGTTTTGGAGACACAAGAACTCCGGGATGAAATCAAGTACCACCGCAAAAAGCAGCAGGCCGATGGGCCTTCTGATTATCTCCCGGGGCATTCCACGCCTTCTCAGGAAACCGAAACGGTTCTCCAGCGTTTGATTCATGTAGAAGAGCAGACGGGGGAAACTCCTTCTGTTTTGATCACAGGAGCCACGGGTACTGGAAAAAGTGCCCTGGCGCGTCGACTGCACCTTTTGTCTCCCCGGGCAGAAGGACCGTTTATTGAGCTCAACTGCACGGCAGTCACTGAATCTGTTTTTGAATCAGAATTGTTTGGCCATGAGAAAGGAGCCTTCACGGGTGCTCTGGATAAGCGCATTGGGCTATTTGAACTGGCTCATGGAGGGACTCTTTTTTTAGATGAAATCGGACATGCTCCTCTTTCCATTCAGGCCAAGCTCCTCATGGCCATTGAAAATAAAAAAGTCCGACGGGTTGGGGGGAATCAGGAGATATTATTGAATGTCCGTTTGATTGCCGCAACCAACCTAGATTTAAAATCTGCTATTGAAGAAGGGCAATTTCGAGAGGATTTGTACCATCGCCTGGCATTGATCCATCTTCAAGTTCCTTCTTTGCTGGAGAGACCCGAGGATATCCGCCCATTGGCTCAGTTTTTTCTGGAACGGGCAAAGAAAAAGTACAAGTGCCAGGAACCCTCCTTGAATGAAAGCAATTTTCAAGCACTGGAACAGTATTCCTGGCCTGGGAATATTCGGGAATTGAGCAATGAACTAGAACGCAGCGTGCTATTGTATGATGGACGGGGGCTGCGTTTTGACTACCTTTGCCAGCTGTCAAAGACTCCCATCATCCAAAAGCAGGCTCCCTCAGAAAATTTTTTACAGCTTCTGCCGGAAGGATTAGAACTTTCCACTTTAGAAAAACAAATCTTGGAACAAGCTTTGAAACAAACAGACATGAACCTGAGTGAGGCGTCCAGGTTACTGCATATCAGCCGGGAAACCCTGCGTTATCGTATAGAGAAGCACCATATCAACCCGGAGGCTTTGGCAGGGTGGGTTCAGCCCATCCCCGAAGAAGGCGTTGTCCTGGACCAGGTAGAAAAAATTGTCATTGAACATGCGCTGAACCGAACCGATGGGAATGTGACTGGGGCGGCTCGTCTTCTCAATACAAGCCGGGATGCGTTGCGATATCGCATTGAAAAATACCAGATAGTCATTGCAGATTCGTGAAAAATTCTTGTTTTGTGAATTTGAAGTTGATAAAATTTACTAATTGAGACACTTTGGAATGTGACACAAAACATGGATTGGAGATAAGGATATGCATAAATTACCCAATACGGAAAATTTGAAAATTTCTTCTCTTGAAGATGCTTCTAGCATTATCAAACTGCTGATCCTGAAAGTCAATGAAATGGAGAAGCGAGAGCCCATCCGGGATCAAGGGTTGGTAGAAGAAATCATCCATTTGCGTACAGAAATGAACACTCGATTCATTGACCTGGAAGGTAAAGTGGATGAAAATACACTTGCGGTCAAATCACTGGAGATCAAATTTGACCAGATGCATGAAACGATGAAAGGGCAAGGGGAACAAATGAAAGGCGGATTTGATAATATAGGCAAAATTCTTCAGGAAATTTCAAACAAATTAGACAAATGAGTCAGCAGTCCTGAAATCCTTCCGTCATCCCCATTCCTCCCTTACCATCAAAAATGATGGCTTCTGTCCCATTCAGACTATTAGCAAAATCCAGCCCCTGCCTGGGGCCAAGAACAAAGATGGTGGTGGCAATGGCATCGGCATAGGCCATCTTATTAGCAAGAACCGTCACACCACGGGTGTATTCCACGGGATATCCTGTTTTAGGATGGAGGATGTGCCCGTAGCGTTTCCCGTCAATGGTCAAATAACGCTCATAACAGGCGCTTGTGCAAAATGCGGTATCTTGTACAGGAATTGAAAAGGCCATTCGTCTTGGATTGATGGGGTCGGGGACTCCAACATTCCAGCTTTTATTAAGATGGGAGCCGCTGGCGTAAATATCGCCTCCGGCATTGACTAGAAAGTTGTGAAACTTGAACTGATGCAGGATGTCAACCATGGCCTGTACGATGTAGCCTTTCGAAACACCTCCGAGACCCAGCCTCATGCCCTCTCTGGCCAACCTTACTGATCGGGTGGCCTGATCAAATTCGATCTGTCTGAAATCAACTCGTTCCAATGCCTCTTCAATGGTATCCTGTGATGGCAAAACGGGACATTCTTGGTTATAATCCCACAGATCCAGGAGTGGACGGAACGTGGGATCAAAAGCACCGTCAGTCGTGTGAGCAGCTTCCAATGCCAGCTGGATGACTTCTGCGGTTTCATGACTGACAAGAACGGGCTGTTGTCCTGCATGTCGGTTGACCTTGCTGATTTCACTGCCTTCTTCATACTCGGAAAGCAGCACCGTCAGTCGATCTACTTCTGCAAGGGCTTTTTGAAACGCCTGATTGGCTCGCCGTTTGATGGCTTTGGTTTCTTGTTTTTCCACGAGCTGAATTTCCAGAGGACTGGTCATTCGCACCGTTGATAAGCGAATCATTTTTTTTCGGCCAGCAGCTGTTGCAGCTCATGTTTGGAAGGAGGCTCTACCGATCGGTAGAGCTCCTGACCGTCTGTTGAGACAACAAGGACAATAGGGAGGCTCTGCACTCCCATCCTGGAGGCAATTTCAAAATTTGTATCCTTGATGCTGGGGTATTGCAGGTGATAACGTCTGATAAACGCCAATCCGCCTTTCAAGTCTTCATCTTCATTGATTCCCACAAAAAGAACATCTTTTGAAAATTCCTGATGCAGGGCATTGAGCAATGGAACTTCTTTTCGGCAGGGGACACACCAATTTGCCCAAAAAACCAGCATCGTGATTTTCTGTTCCACCATATCAGGAGACAGGGTGTTTCCTTCCATGGTCGTTAAGGGGAACTGGAGGGAAAGGGGAGACTTTCCCGCCATCAAATTGCTGGAGAATGAACAGACAAACAACCACGCAAAAACAAATATTTTGAAAAATAGTGAATACTTCATAATCATTCCTTTACACGTTTATTCGCTGTTCGTATGAGCCCAGATCTTAACGACCCAGCCGAAACAGAACAGAGCTCCAATCAGACAAACAGCAGATATTGCTGGAATCACACAACCTCCTTGTAAAATGTTCTAAAAAACAGCAATGATGCTCAAACCTCCCGTGGTTCCTTGCAATCCGTTAGTGCGGTCATATTGTCCCAAAAATAGATTGATCCGCAAGTCGGATTCTCCAATCGATGACAAGGGAGGCGGCATGGGCAAAACCGGTTTCCAGGTGAAATTGATGGATTTATAGAGACTGGCAAGCTGCTCCAGATCACTGTCGCTGGTGACATATTGTTCATCCCCATTGAATACTTCTTCCCAGTACTTCACTCCGGTTTGAGTGTGGTAGCGCAGTTGGCCTCCAATTTCCAAATCGAATGGAAGTTCATGGAAAATTCGTCCTTGAAATGTATGGGCCTGCACCTCAAAACTGTCCTGGTAGTACCGATAAATCAGATGATAGGCACTTTGACTGCCAAAAAACTGGTTGTACTGGACTCGGAGTGCCAGTCGGTCTTTTACATCCGGCAGTCGTTCCTGCTGTCGGATACCATTTTGGAGGGCAACCGAATTGAGAGAACGGGCCAGATAACCTTCTTGTTTTGTCAGCTGGATTGTGGCATTGATCAATGATTTACGAGTGAGCAGCTGCGTCCCGGAGATACTCAGATTTTGGGTCCTTTTTCCCGTTGATCCCGATACGGCTTCTCTTGTGATGCGATAAGTCCGAAGGGTATCGTCTAAAATAGTCAAGGATGCGCCTAATACAAAATTGCGATCCAAAAATTCTTGTGTCACTCCTAAATTCACACCGCTGGATTTATAACCATATTCCCGGCTTTGTGATACTCCTCCACTGAGAAATATGCGGTCTTTTGACAAATCCAGAGTAGGAACATAGGTGATGGATACATTATTTTGATAACGGGTGTCGTTGCCGCTGGCACCACTGGCCGCATCAATTTCGTCCGCTCTGCCGCTGGCAGCAGAAATCGCATCAACATCGCTTTTCAAGTTCAGGTTCCAGCGTTTGCCGAAGTTCAGGTTGACTACGCCGACTGGTTCTGCGATGGCCAAATCTTCAGTCTTGTTGAAAGTCTGCAGTCCATCACCGCCGCTTTGTTTCCATTGAAAATAATGCCCTTCAATGGCATCCGGTTGTTCCTGGGCCTGAACCATGTTGCTTGAAAGCGCTACGGCACCCGCAATGCTTGCTGTTTTTGCAAGCGTTTTTAGTTGCATCCGCACCCTCCTCCGGCAGAACTGCCTTTACCTCCGGCCGCAGCTTCTCGCGATTCAAATACTTTTTCCTCAAAAGACTCTTTGATGGGATCCGGACTCAATGCCATGAAACGGTGGGCATGGTATTGCCGCTGGATGGGAGTGACGTTACGGCATCCTGTTACAAAAACAAAAAGGCCGGTGCCGATGATCAAACTGGTCGTTAATTTTTTTTTCATAGTTCCTCGCTTTGAATACACTCTCTTTATCTCAAAAAGTCTGCCAAACTTGAAAAATGGATGATGAATCATACCAATTTACCAATGGAAACGTACCATTGTGTTCCCGCTTTGCCTTAGCATTGGGGTGATATCTGCTGATGTCATATTTGAAGGCCTGTTTGGAGATAATTATGTGATTTATGGGTTGACTGAAAGCGGAAAGAATCGTTTTTGGGGTGAATTCGGGGGATGGATTGGGGAAAAAATTGGGGAAAATAGACTTTCCCGGAAAATTAGGTACCTCGTCCCCATAGACAAAAGCATGCCGAATTGATAGAGTCCACTCTGCTGTCTTTACTATTTTATGTACAACATAGTATTTGTAAATATAAATTAAGACCGCTCGATACGCAATATAAAATTTTGATCTTTATGCCTGCGAAACGTTTGCTTCGTTTGTTCCGGAATGACGGACTACTCACTTCATTTGCAATGACAGACAGGGTGCGAATTTAGAGGACGAAGTATTAGCAAACTAAATTAAGGAATTAAGGAAAGATATGGAAAACGTAAAAATCGGAACCAAGTTGATCAGTAGTTTTTTATTAGTAGCCGCGATATTGGTCGTGGTGGGTGTTGTAGGGTACCGAGGTTTAGTGGACATGACCCAAAAAACCGAAGAAATTCTGGCTGCAGTGCCTTTGGCAGACTCCTCCATGAAAATGCAGCTGGCGGTGCGTTCGGACATGCAAATGATCATGGAACTTCTGGAAGCCGGCAATCTGGAGGAAGTTGATGAAGTTTGGGACATACACGAACAAAACATCACAGATTTTGACACATTTGTAGACAAAGTGCTGAAGGATGCAAGTGATGGTAAACTGAAAGCAGTAGTCACCAAGGCTGATCAGTTCCATAATGAGCAGTTTCAGCCTCCAATCGCTAAAATCCGTGAACTGCTGTTGGAAAAATTTCTTGTCGAAAAACAAGAGGAAGCAGTGATGGAACAAATGGAGACCAGTGTGGATCATGTGATTGATTTGGCAGAAAAACTTGAGGGAACAGTCAAAGAGCGCATAGGCCGTGAAGTCGCAGCAGGATCCTCTGCCGGTGCCATTTTGAACAAGGAAATCACATGGGCTGACATGGCCATGGAGATAAAAACCATCATTGCCTTCAGCAGGATTGCCATTGAGGAATATTCTCAAGCCACTGAAGAAGCAGAACTCTCAAGCATCAAACAGGAATATGCCAAATCTCTGGAAGAATTTGATGAAGCGATCAATGCTCTTTTGCATGGTGCAATGACCAATGAAGGAAAAATTGTGGCAGTGGATGATCCCGAAATTAAGGCGATGGTGTTAGCCATGGACAAAGCCCATGATAGTGAGTTTCAAGTCCACAATAAAAAATTTATGGAACTCAGCCAGCAAATTTTTGCTCTTGAAACAAATATCCATGCTATGGATACGCAGGCCGATGCAATTGGTGAAAAAATGATCGCGATGCTCGGGGAAATTGAAGAGATCAGCGGAACAATTATGGAAGAGGCCTTCCATGCTTCTGAAAAAACGGCATCCACTGCAGAAACAGC
>JADGAT010000094.1 GCA_015231885.1 SAR324 cluster bacterium | reverse complement strand
TCATCTTTGTCAACGTTATTACTGCACGAACCCTAAGGAGGCAATCATGACAATTACTGTAAGAGTTGATAAAGAATTTGAGCACACCTTAGAAGTCCTTGCTGCTCAAGAGGGAATATCCAAATCAGCTCTTATCAGGCAATGCTTAGAGGCTTTTGTAGAACGGAAGCAAGGTGAGCAATCCCCTTGGGAACTTGGGAAAAATATCTTTGGGGTATACGGAAGCGGCAAAGGAGGCCTCTCGACTGATCGCAAAAATATTATCAGGAAGAAAATACATGCTAAACGAATCTCTGATTGATTCCGGCCCTTTGATGGCTCTGTTTGATAAAGATAATAGGTATCATAAATCTTCTATTGAGTTATTCAAAAATATAGAGGAAAACTAATTTCTACAACGGCAGTCATTACAGAAGTGTGTTATCTTCTTGATTTTAATGTTAAAGTCCAAACAGATTTTTTCACTTGGGTGAAAAATGGAGGAGTGCAACTGAATGATTTAAAACAAGCCGATTTAAATCGAATTATTCAGCTAACTCAAAAATACTCAGACCTTCCTATGGATTTTGCGGATGCGACCTTGGTTGCCATAGGAGAACGGCTGAATATTTCAAAAATTGCAACAATTGATAGCGACTTCTACATATATCGTTTTCATCAAAAGCATACTTTTGAGAATATTTTTATTGATATTAGGTGAATTGAAAACCCCAAAGTCTCTTCAATTATCAGACGCAGGAAGGTTTTATTCTCAGGCTTCCCGGATTTTCTGGAGCCAGTCAAAAAACGGCCTGGCTAAAAACGTATTCAGGTACTTGGCAGGAAGGCACAAGGCCAGGCTGCGAAAGGGGTGCCACTTTTCTTCAAAAATCTGTTCATCCGGCAAGAGGATGATGAAAAAATTCTGGAGGGCTTTCTGAAAACAAACCGTGCGTGCCTTGGCCAGCAATTCTTCATTCTCCGACTGAGTTGAAAAATCGATGATGACGATTTGCTTGCTGAAACTGGATTCTTCCTTGACAAACTTACTCCAGTGAACCATCTGCCCCCGTGTGATTTTTAAGCCGAACATGCGAATCAATCCGGAAGCAAAAGCAGGATACGTCATCTTCTCCCCTACAAACACAAGAGGTGCCTCTATTTCCTGAAAATCGGACAAATGATAAAAGGAAAACTGCATATCCAGGCTTTCCATGATGGTGGAAATCAGAGATTGTTTGTCATCCTGCATCTTACGCAGCAGCATCAGTTTATTGGTCATTTCGATCAGTTCCATGATTTCCTGAAGCTGGACATCAGCCTCTTCCCCGAGTTCCGATAATCCCTCTTTCAAGTCTTTATTCTGCCCAGGGCTGGAAATCCAGGCAATAATTTTTTTACAGAAATTTTCTGATTCTTCTTTCTCTTTATTAAACGCCAGTTCCATCCCGACCAGATCGGTCGTCAACATATCCAGCTTTTTTTGTTCACTCTCCAAGGTTTCTATTATCAGCTTCAATTCCTTGGCATTTCCTTCATTTTCCAGGAGGATTCGGCTCAATTCCTTTTCGTCTGTCTGCATGGACGTCAGCACTTCCTGAGAAGTTTGGCCGCTGGGGCTGGCTTCTTTGACGATTTTTGCCAGTTCGCTATACCGATCCTTGGTTTGCTCTAATTCACCGCGATAGTATTTGACCCGGGTTTGGTTTTTGCGAAAAGTCGTGATTTCCAGATTGATGTAGTTTTTTTGCTGGATACTCTTTTTTTGCTGCTGAGCAACCTGTTTTTCCAGGTCTGCTGTATCCCCCGTCCCTGCAGCCAACTGTTGTTTCAACTGTTTCAACTCACCAACCATTTCCTGGTATTCCTTTTTGGCGCGGTTGATCCTTTCCTGGGTGGGAGCAAATTGTTTCTGGATCTTGTTTGCCTGCTCAATGCTCTCTTTCCTGCCGCTTTTCAATTCATTGTATTCGTCGAGGACCCCGGAAATTTTTTGTTCCTGTTCTGCCAATTGATCACTCAGAGCCTGTTTCTCCCGCAATAATCCATTCAACCTCTCAATATCCTGCTCCTGCTTTGGCACAATTTCGTTCAACCGGGAGACATCCTGGTTCAATTGTTCCACCTTGGACTGGGTATCGTCTTTCAGATTTTTCAGTTTTTCAATGTTCTCTGCTTCTGCCTGGAAAAAAGTAGGGAGTTCCTTAAGAAAATCCAGGGTCATCTTTTGTAGCTGAGGCATCATGTCTGAAGAATTTTCTTCAAACTGATCCAGAACAAAAAAGCGGACAATCTTAATATAGAAGGACTGAAGCGGATTTCCGGCGGCTTCGTCCATCATTTCCTGAATTTTTTCTTCAGCCTCCTGCTTCAGCTTTTTCCATTCCCCCGATTTTTTTGCGTTTTTGGGATCATTGACTTCAAATTCAGGAATGGCATAGCATTTAATGGCAGGATATTGCTGCTTTATTTCGGCCTGCTGCTTTTTGGTGGTGATAATGCTAGGGAAGGTGATTTTTCCAGAAGGAATCTTTTTTTGTTTTGGGCTGGGAATATTACAGGCCTGCAACGCCTGCTGCAAAGATTCTGGTGTTTCGATAATGGTGATTTGCTGGAATCCCAAGCTTTCAATCTGCTTGATCAGGATTTCTGCCAAGTCGGGAGCAATGGCAATCAGAACAGGCCGTTCATGGAGGCTAAAAACCTGAAATTCTGTATATTTTTTCCAAATAGTGTTTTCACATTGAGGTTGAACCTGCCCCAATGCCGTTTGGACATGATTGCTAAAGACATAAGGATCATCCACCACCATGTCTTCAAAAACCGCCGTATCCAAACGCAAATCGAAACTGCCCGCAGGCAGCGTTTTACTGCGGATTGTCCATACATTGGACAACTCAATGGACCACCCTCCATCTTCAGAACGAAACCCACTGATGGCCTCCAGAGGAAGGGATAATTTCCCCTGACCGCTTTGCCGAAAAATGAATGAATCGATTTGATCGGTTTGAATCTCCTGACCAGTCAACTCTTCCAAGGGTTTGGCTTTTCCATCCTCCTTCATGCGCAGTGATTTCAACTGCCAGCTGGATCCCGAGGCCTTCTGAAAAGTCATTGCGGCAACATTGCTCAAAGGAATGCTCTCGCTTCCCTCCTGCGGGTGCTCCTGGTGCGCAGAGTCCATGATTGCCTTTAAGGAAGGCATTTCAATCAACTCCCCATCCTCAAAAGACTTTTCAATCGATGCCATCGGCTGCCATTCATCTTCTTCCGAAAAACGAACGGACATGTCCAAATCCATTTTCTGAATCTGATTGAAATACTCAGCAGCATCACCCACCAAAATATGTCGGCAGCCTTTTATGTTTTTTTGAGTACAAATCGAAGAATAGTTGCGCAGCTCCCTCACCCATTTCAGAGTCGCCCGAACCACCTTATCCGTATCGGTAGACTTGCTGATCGGAAGCAAATAAAATAAGGCATCTACTAATAAATAATCATCGTTTTCCTCTGATTCCAGCATGGAAATCACACTGTTTGCCTTGGAAAACAAAGACCCCTTGCTGTTCTGATGATGCTCCTGTAAAAATTCAATCTGCTCTTCTTTTCCTCCAATAATGCCAATGTGTAACATATTTAATGCTTTCAGCAGTCAATCTTTTTGATGTTTAGGAATGCTCAAACAATAACTTAGGGCCCGTACATAAATAACCTTTACAGATGACTTGTCTTTTTCCTCGTCTACGGTGTTGTCTTCAAAGGCACATACTCCAGTATCCACAATTGAAGACGCCTTGTAGCCAAGAAAAAATACTTCCTCATCTTTGTCAACGTTATTTCTGCACGAACCCTTAGCAAATCTACTTGTCTTTTCATCGATCTTCAGCGTTGCTTTACCAGTTACATAGCAAGCTATGCGCCCGATAAAACGCCTTGAACCTCGATGAAAATCCTGTGTAACTTTCACATGTTATTATTTTCGCCTTCCTTATTGTATATGCGAATCCGGAGTTAAAATCTATTTTATAGAAACAATGCTTTGTAAAGAGTGATTTGTCATGCCGGATCTAATCTGGTATCCAGAAAACTCTGAAAATTCCTCTGAATTCTGAGTCTAGCCCAGAATGGCACTGTTTTCAATTCCAGATTCATATGTTTATACAGAAAATTACCGCAATAAAAAATAATTTTTTGCTTGCAATTAATATTTTATTCGCATATAAATATTTTATAAAACACTAACAAAAATGAAATTAACAAGATTAAAAAAATTTGAATAGGTCACATGATTGCAGAAATATTATTCGTTGTCGCAGCCGTAACTTTGTTTTATTTTGTTGTTTCCGCAGCAGCAAAAGCATTCAGGGTGGGAACTAAAATATTAGCTTTTTTTGCTTTGATCTCATTGGAAAAGCGACTGGAAAAGCTGTCTTAACTAAGTAACCCTCTTTTCAAACATTCGTCCATCTCCGCCAGGAATGAGATGAAGTCCGCCCTTCGTCTCATTCTATTATTATCTCAATTTATCCGACCAAAGCGCAAACCCTTCATCGTTTCGAAAGCGGCATACCTGACCGTTGATGCGAATTTTTTTCGCATAGATTAAAGCAGTCCCGGCCGGATCGAATTTAAAGCCTTTTCCATCAATTGCAATATCTTCCGCAATGGTACAGTTCGTATAAGTGAGGAACCAGGAAGGTCCCAGGGATACCTGTTTTTCGTTGCCAATCTTGTCTTTTACCAAAATATGAATCCGATCGTTTACTGTGGGACTCATATTGATTTTATCAACGATTCCACTGAAGCGAACAAGCGTTTTATCTGTAAAAACCCTTGGAGTTCTTTGTTTTGCAGGCATTTGGTTCATTCCCTGACCTGGCATTTGGTTCATTCCCTGACCTGGCATTTGGTTCATGGCCATATCCTGCTGTGCCGTCCATCGGTTAGGATTGACTGCTGTATTTGCAGCCTCCTTAGAAGGCACATCGTCTTCATCATGAATGAAGGCAAAAATTGCAAAGACAATGATCAATGTAACGCCTACTGGTATGATAAAATTTCCTGATTTCATATTAATTTTTTAGTTGTCAGTTCTCGAATGGGAATTAAACAGCCTCCCCATTTATTAAATTCCCCTTGTCCCCTTCATCAAAGGGGGAATCTGCTTAGGAATGCTCAAACAATAACTTAGGGCTCGTACATAAATAACCTTTACAGATGACTTGTCTTTTCCTCGTCTACGGTGTTGTCTTCAAAGGCACATACTCCAGTATCCACAATTGAAGACGCCTTGTAGCCAAGAAAAAATACTTCCTCATCTTTGTCAACGTTATTTCTGCACGAACCCTTAGCAAATCTACTTGTCTTTTCAACGATCGTCTGCGTTGCTTTACCAGTTACATAGCAAGCTATGCGCCCGATACAATGCCTTGAACCTCGGTGAAAATCCTGCGTAACTTTCACATGTTATTATTTTCGCCTTCCTTATGAAAATGGTACTTCTCATTACTTAAAGACAGCTGAAAGCTGAAGACTTTGAAAGATTAAATTCCTGGTCTTAAGAATACCTGCACTTCGCTTCCTTCAATTTCCTCAGAAATCTTAATTTTGACAGCAAGGGCAATCAAGTCCCCCTCATACACTTTCAAGGCAGGGTCCACTTCGATTTCAATATCAATCAACGTCACTTCTCCCTGTCTTCTGCTTTTCAGAGATGAAATGCCAAGAACCCCTTCCACCAGCTGAGCTATAAAATAGATATCATGCAAATCTGTGATGTCCGGCGAGTGATCCATCAGGCCATTGACGGCTTCAATATTGAGCTCGGTTCCAATCTTGATGATGATCAGGGACACCGCAATAGCGGCGATAGGGTCGGCAATGGGAAATCCAAAAGTAGCACAAATTACGCCAAAGAACACAGCTGACGACGAGATTGCATCGGATCGGTTATCCCAGGCATTGGACATAATAGCCGGACTGTTATTTTCTTTTCCGACACAGCTTTGGAAGCGGTAGAGCAGTTCATTCATGATTACAGAAACCAAGGCTCCCAGCAGAGCAATTTTACTGGGTGTGTGTATCTCATTGTTAATGATGCTCGATGCCGACCCCACAAAGAGGTACAAAGCTCCCAGGATGAGGATGGTACCCACAATGGATGAAGAAATGAACTGGATCTTCCCGTAGCCGTATGCATAATTGTCACTGGGCAGTTTGCTTGATATTTTCACACTGACCATCGTCACCATACTGGCAATCACATCAGCAGAAGAATGCAGTCCGTCTGCAATCAGTGCAGAGCTTCCAGACAAGACTCCCAGAAATCCTTTGAGCGAAGCTTGAAAAACATTCACAAAAAATGAATACCAAGTGGCTTCCATCCTGCAATTGTAACATTGATCGTATCTCATGGTTTCAGCCCTTGATTCGATTGCGGCAACACCTCTGGAGGCAGTAGTCTTCTATACATATTGGACTTCATCATTGGAGGATCATGCGCAGGACCCTTGACGCTAAAATATGAAAAACGTCGAAATCCCGCCGTTTTTGCCAGGAAATACCAGGGGAACTGGGATATCTGAGTGTTGTAAGCCTTGGTAGCTTCGTGCAGATGATCCTGTTTAAGCATGATTTCATTTTCCAGCAAAATTAAATTTTTAATCAATTTGGAGTACACAAAAGAAAATTTAACCTTGGGATACTGTTCAACCAGGGCATTGAGATCCGGTAGAACACCGCCCGAATTGAGAGCAGATTTCAGTTCTTCGACCAGTTTCGAATCCAGCCCCATTCTTTCCAATTCTTCAGGAAAGGAATCCCTCCACCATTCCGGCTCACTGGGTTTCTCTTCCGACACTTCTGTTTTTTGTATTTCTTCCTGTTTGGCACGGGAGTCGGCCACATGCTTGACCAGTTCGTATTCCAACTTTGCCTGGTTGAGTGCGGCATTGGCAATATTATGAAACAAATTTGATCGTTTTCTCAAAGAAACCTCCACTCCGCCTTTTGCCGCGAGCACCTGTTCTCTCATGTCAATGAACTTGTTGATCCGGTACAGCACAGAAATCGAAAGCAGAATCACAAAAAACACGCAAAATACCATGAACTGCCTCCTGGTTCTGATCTGGCTGGCAGTTTTTTTGGGCTTCATTTCTTGTGCAAACAGCCTTGAGGCCATTTCCTGAACCCGGGTTGCCCGTTCCTGGGTTTCGTCAACAGGAGCTCGACGTTTCCACATAGAAAACTACACTTCCTCTTCTAATTCCAATGCCTGTTTGAAATATTTCACCGCTTCATCCCGGTTTCCCATCGACTCATAGGCCAGACCCAGTGCCTGGCATACCTTGATATTATCTGGATCAATTGCCATTGCTTTTTGAAAGCATTGTACGGCTTTTTCGTGATTTTTCATATTGTCATAAGCAAATCCGAGGCGGTAAAAGAGGTTTGCGTCCTTTTTTTCCAGCGAAACCGCTTTCCCCAGAACCTGGATTGCCTTTTCATATTTCTTTTGTTTGCTGTAGGTCATGCCCAGCAGCGCTAAGACCGGAACACTGTTTCCATCGAGCTTCAGTCCTTCCTCCAAGGCAGTCAGCCCTTGTTCCTGGTCCCCTGTTTTGATATAAGAGAGACCCAGGTAATAGAGGATCTCGACATCATTCGGGATTTCTTCGCTGGCAACATTCAAAAACGCCACTGCTTTGTCATAGCGACCATTTTCGGCATACTGGATTCCTTTGCTGCGGTAGTATTCAACCTGTACCCCGGAGTGCACATCAAAAACAGACCGGTACACATCAATAGGAACCTGTGAGATTTTTTTCAATGCCATCACGCCGGTGTGCAGGTACAAATTCAGGTTGTCTGCAAAGTTCACATCCAACGGTTCCTTTTTTTTAAAACGCATTCATGTCTCCAATTCTTTTATTAGCCACAGAGTCGCAGTGTCACAGAGGTTCGTTATAAATCGTATCATTTGAGGGTTAATCTTTTAAAAAACTTTCTCTGTGTCTCTGTGGCAAATCACTTGGTTATACAAACGAAAACAGCATCCGTATCGCAATCACAAACATCAGGATCGTGTACACAGATTTAAGAGCATTGATCGGCATCGTCTTGGTCAGCCATGCGCCAATCATCCCCCCAAGGTAGGCTCCCGGCATGATAATGGCCGTCAGGATGATGGGAGTCTGAATATCAAAGGCTCCAATCCCAATCCCATGAATCGTGGCAATCACCCCCCCCAGCAAGGATGTATAAAACACCAGCACAGAACTGTTGGCAATCGCCTCTTTCAAAGGCACTTTGGCAAAGTAACGCTGCATGGGCACTTCAATCACACCACCACTGATTCCTAAAATCCCGCTGACGATCCCCATCGGCATCCCAAGCCATCCATACTTCCAGCGATGTCCTTCTTTCAGTTTTGATTTTTTCTCTCTTTCGTCTGTTCCAATACCCAGCGCGCTTCCATAAATTTCAAACACCATCTTGACTGCGATAAACAAGGCAAATGCCCCGAGCATGTAACGGATGGTCTGGTTATTCATATAATTCCCGGTAAAATATCCCAGGAAAAAACCAAATATGGCAAAAGGGATGAGGGGTTTGATATTGTCCCAGGAAACCATCTTGTCTTTTCTGTAGCGCAGCGCCGCCGCACCATAGACAAAAATATTCGTCAGGTAAGCCACCGGGCGAATGATGGTCAATCCGTACCCAAAAAATACAATCAAACCTGTGACCTTGATGATCCCTCCTCCCATCGTCACCATGCCGGCACTGACACCAGAGACCAACCCCAGGGCAAACAAAGACAGCATGGAAACCAGAGTGTGTCCAAAAAACGTAAATGCTGGGTCACTGGCAACACGGACGGCAGCGTGAACACTGTCCGTGTGGTTGTAAAGCTGCACCAGTTTCTCAACAATTTGCTGACTCCCCTGCATGATTTCAGCCTGCTGGTCCTGGGCAAAAGTGGGAAGATAAGTCCATGCTGGTGAATCAGCAACATCCTGTAGAATACTCTCGGCTATCGCCTGCGCCGTTTTTGTCCATCCTCGCTGCAGCTCCCTGGTGTAGAGATTGATATTGGCCAGTGTCTCATAACCCACAATTTCTCGGGTATGTTGGAAAATCAACTGAGAAGGGATGGCATATCCGCGAATCCTGTTCGACGAATCTTTGATGGCCACATTGACCCCAAGCATTCGTCCATCCAGGTTCATCAAAGGACCACCGCTCTGGGACCAGGTATAGATGGCATTGGTCTCGATCCATTTTGCGAAGATAACATCTCCAATCGCCAGATCCGTTTCTGTATTTGTGATAAAACCCGGTTTGGCCAGCAATCCATTTTGGCGGCCAAAGGCATACACAATTTCGCTCTGACCAAGATACCCATCCAACCCCACATAAGGGAAATGCTCATTGGAAACAATTTTTAAAAGTGCCAGATTGTGATCGGTCAAGCGCTTGATGATCAGCGCATCATACTGCTGAGTGCCATTATTAACTTTTATTTCCTGAAAATTGGAAATCAAATGCAGTGCGGTGACCATATACCCGTCATCACTGATGACCACACCGGAACCAACATCAGCGAACTCACCGGTTTGGTCCACCAACCCGGCAACCGTCACTACGGTTTTTTTGAAATCCAGCGGGAAGGAAGGTTCCTTGCCCAGATTGACACTTCCAATACCAGCAGGAATCGCTTTGGCCTGCATGGGAGTCACCACATTGTGTTGCCGATAATCATAGAGAATATAAAAGCCCCAGGCAAACAATCCAAGACAGATTGCTGAGAGGAACAGCGCCTTTACCTTCCAGTAGGTTTCACAAAAAATTTCCTGCCTACTCATTGCTACACACCATCTGGGATTATATCCAGCTCCGGCAGACCTTCAGCGGATTCAAACCGGACATTGATTTCTGCAACATGTTCGATTGTCTGGTAGATTGCATCTTCTACGTTTTCTGCCACCATGGAAGCATATTCCACCGTAACATTCGGATTCAGCCCAATATAAAGGTCAATCCACAGGCCTTGCCCAATTCGGCGGGTTTTCATATTTTTGACAGATTGGACATCCTCTACAGCAAGGGTTTCTTTGATGACTTGGTCCTGAATTTCTTTTGGTGCGGCATAGTCCATCACTCCCTTAAAACCGTCCCAGAAGACTTCGCTTCCCAGATACAGCAGATGCAGGGTTTCAAAAACCGCAACCAGAGAATCCAGCCAATACAATCCAAGATAATGGGAGCCAATGATCCCGCCGGCAACGGCACCCGAAGAAACCATATCCGACCAGTGATGTTTCGATAGTGTCTTCACCATCGGACTGTTGACCTGTTTCGCAACACATTGAGTGTACTTCTGCAAAACCCAATTGGCCGCAATCGAAAACAAGGCGACAGCCAATGCAATCAAATGAGGGGCCTTGTGTTTTCCTTCAATCAGGTGCCCTGCTGAAACCACCAGGATCACAATGGTGATTGCTATAAAAATCCCGCTGATCATCAGGGAGAGAATGAATTCTACTTTCCCGTGCCCATACATGTGTTCTTTGTCCACCGGCTGTGAGGCCACTTTCAGTCCAACAATGATCAAGCCGGATGTCACCAGGTCCTTGGCAGAATACATAGCATCTGCAATCAAGGCTTGTGATCCGGAAATCAAGCCGACAAACAGCTTTAAAAGGGATATAAAAATATTGGAAACCAGCCCGATCCAGCCAATTGATCGATAGCATGTGGTACAATTGGAACAATGCATTTTATTATTTTAATCCTCTTCCTCGTCTCTTTCTCTCCTGCGCTTGGCGGCTATTTTTATTCTAGTATTGACCGCTGCCAGCAAATACCCAATCGTAAACCCAATAATCCAGACAAAGGCCAACGGCATCTGAATGGGGGGTCCCAGGATAAAACGGACAAATACGATATCAAAATTTTCTAGCACAAAAATAAGGACCAGGATCACTCCCAGTCCTGACATGATACGTGAAATCATAGCCTATAGCCCAATGACATCCCCAATCTGATCCCATTGCTCAATGGGAAGCTCTTCAGCAATTTTTAATGCTCCGCTCGATCCTGCAAAATCAGGATCCTGCACACAAGTCACCTTGATCTCTCCATATTCTTCCAGAGCATTCTCAATAGCCTTGTCCATGCCCCTGATCCTGGAACCATTGCCAGCCAGGTAGATATTCTTCAAGGCTTCTCCCTGATCTTCCGGATCAAAACGAACCAGCAAACTTTCCACTTGTTCGACAATAGGAGACACCAGGGTTCCACAGGCAGACTTGATCTCCTGGGTCACATCAAATTCACTGGGTTTTCCATTGACTCGGAAGGTGTACAATGCCGCTTCCTGTGGATCACCGACAAACGCATACTTTTCTTTGATGGCCTGCGCCATCTGCTTGGTCACCTGCACTCCCGGATAGTGTTCCAAAAGCTGGGCAATCAAGACTTCATCAATGTGATCCCCGCCTTTGGAAATGGTAGACTGGTCTTCAGCATCCGGTACGGTTCCCCTCAAAATACTGATATCTGTTGTTCCTGCCCCAATGTCAATAATGATCGTCCGGGTTAGCTTGTCCAAACCATAGCCCACCATAAAAGGTTCTGAAACTACCAGAGTGACTGCCGTCACTTCATTGGCCAAACGCAGCATCTGCTCCTTGTTGGAAAATGCCACTTTGGCAGGAACCCCAATCACCGCACAGATTTCATCCCCTTCTTCGGGAGCCGCTGCGCTGATCGCATAATGCAGCAAATCCCTGGCTGCTTCCAGATCCCCTTCATTGGTTTCTTTAATCACGCCAAGCTCGAGGGGATAATAAATATCAAGATACGATCGTTTTTCCAGAGCCTCATTGCCAATAGCCCTGGGCTTGTTCAACAGTTTGGCACTAATGATGTCCTTGGGGTAGCCGACAACCGATGGAAATACTGTTTTTACTCCCCGGTCTGTCTGAACCGCAGTCCTGGCAGTACCTAAATCAATACCTACTTTGAGCTGTTTTGCCATAACCTCTCCTAAATTTTTTTAAGTAATACAAAAAAATCTGGGGTTGATCACATCCTGAAACGCTGAACACCCGTCCCGTTTCAAGAGCTGCTAATAACTTTCAGCGATATGATCAACCCCAGATTTTTTATTTTGCCGTTTCAATACCACAAGCCGCTTTGTACAGCCTGTAAATCATTATTATTGTTTCTTTTTTACGTCATAAGAAACAAACAACAGATCACCTGCTTTGCCAACAGTACCAGCAACACCTTTTAAAGTACCAATGACGACACAGCCGACACCTTTGGCTGCCCCTGAAGCCACACCTTTGGCCACTCCTGTTGCCTTTCCAGCAACGGAGTCATTGCTTTTCATTACAGTTGCCAAATCATTTCCAACACCTTTAACTCCCGATCCAATGCTTTTGACCGAACCAACTGCGGCTCCAGCAACATTTCCAGCCAATTTCCCCGTCTGCTCGATTCCTGATCCAATGCTTTTGACCGAACCAACTGCGGCTCCAGCAACATTTCCAGCCAATTTCCCCGTCTGCTCAATAGTAGCAGAAAGAATGTTCTTTTTCTTCTCTTCAACGGGTACTTCTTCAGTAACG
>JADGAT010000093.1 GCA_015231885.1 SAR324 cluster bacterium | reverse complement strand
TAGGTGATAGTAAATCAAAGATCTCAACTGGCTATCAAATTGAAACTCAATTGGACGATTACCTGACGAATTGAGAGGTGATATTTGATTTTCAATCCGCGAATATGGTTTTAAAAATTTATCGAATTTAGATATGTTTTTATTAGGGAACAGCTTTCTTATTTTTTCAAACATCTTCTTTAATTTTAGTGGGTTAAAGGATGTTTGATTTTTGGGCTGTTCCCCCAAAGTCAAGCTAAATATTTGATTTTATTCATGATATTTCATTGCAAGTTCTTAACCGGACAACACTGGGTTGAACTATTGATTAAGTATTTTTTTAATTTTACCAATATACAAGCTTGACCCCAATTTTCGCGTCCGCCGGCAGAATCGGGGCGACCGCCCGGTTTCTGCAATGAATGCGTCACATCAAAAAAAACAGGACAATCAAATGATTTCATGATTGAAAACGACAGCATATCCACAATCAAATTTCCATATCCAAAAGAACTTCCACGTTCACAGAGGATCAAATGGTCGTTTCCCGCTGCTTCACATTTTTCAATGATATGTTTCATTTCTTCAGGTGCCAGAAACTGCGCTTTTTTAATGTTGATGACTGCCTTCGTTTTAGCAATAGCTGTCACCAAATCGGTTTGGCGTGACAAAAAGGCTGGCAGCTGCAGCACATCCACCACCTCTGCCAGCGAAGCGGCCTGAAAAGGTTCATGCACATCCGTCAAAATTGGGACTCCAAACGTTGTTTTGATCTCCTCAAAAATTTTCAAACCTTCTTCCAATCCAGGACCACGGAAAGAGTTCAGCGAAGACCGGTTGGCTTTGTCAAAGGATGCTTTGAAGACATAAGGGATTCCCAGCTTTTCAGTGACTGCGATAAAGGTTTCCGCCACCTGAAGAGCTAAATCTCTTGATTCAAGCACATTCATTCCTCCAAATAAAACAAATGGAAGTTGGTTGGAAATGGGAATTTTTCCCACGTGTACAATTTTTTGAGGCATATCTTATTCTAATCTCTGGTGTTTGAAGGCTTAGGATTAATTTTTTGAAAATCTACAACGCAATGCGACTTGTATTAGCTCGCTGCCGAACTTTTAACGGAAGGGTTCAACAGCTTTCAAGAGTTTTTCGGCTTCGGCTTCCGGCACCGGATCTGCAATACGAATGCACATCCCTTCAGGTCCAACCGCATCCAGCAACGGCACCACTTCATCGACTTCTACCATCAACAGTTCGACAGATTTTCCTCCTGCTTTAATTTTTTTATAGAGGTCGAACCATTCCGGCATCCCAGGCCCTGCGAGACCTGATTGGGGTGTCCATTGAATGGTCGCCAGTGATTCAATCTCCAACAGGCAATCCAAATGCTGCAAAGCAGTCGTGCCGTCTAGATGATACAACGGGAAATCCAGCCATTTGCACTGCTCCTCCAAATAGGGCATCACAAACTCACGGTACATTTCGGGAGAAATCATTGCCGAAAGATCGCATTGAAGTTTTGCTGTTTTTCCAGGACCCCAAATATCAAAATAAGAAAAAGTATTACCACCATCTTCGTCACGAATCTTTGCATAAATTAGATCGAAAGCAGTAAACCAAGCTTCAGATATTTCTGCTAAACGAGCATGCACCCATTCGGGGCGATCGATAAAGTCATAGAGCAATTCTTGTGTCTCACGCAAAGATGCCAGTGTATCGACATGCTCCACGAGGTCAGGCATACAGACTAAATAGCGCCCCTGGGCTCTTTTCAGTCCTTCCTCAATAATTGCCATGTTTATTTTCCACCACTTGTTGTTTTCGGGTTCAAAATGAAGCGGATTATTGTCGGAATCATCAAGACAGGGATTATACCAAACTGTCCGTTCGTCAAAACTCGCTCTTGCTCCCAAATACAAAGCTAAGCTCCCCGGCCCCAGGTGAGTATCAAGATAAGGGATACTATCGGCAATATAGCTTCGCTGAGCCATTTTATACTCGTCTTTTGAACAGCGATAAGCTGGATTGGTCCACCGTTCCTCAATATCGGTCGGCATCAACGGGGAGTCAATTGCATCAATCGGTTCATCACGAAGAGTGGTCACATTGAGGATCATTCCTTCACCTCGCCACCAACGAATGAAATTCTTTTTTGTTTCCGACCAGTTTTCTTTCCATCGCAACGATGATTGCATTGAATCATTCCTTTTCTTGAATGAGAGCACCTAAAAAAAATCAGGCGTTCAACTTTAATAATTTAATAAAGTGAAAGAGAATAGTTGTTCCAGTCTTTCAATGCTCACACCTTAAGCGGAAGCCCGAATAATCAACTTGGTCCGAATTTGTTCACTTTCTACTTTCTTTCCATTGATCGATGCAATCAATTTTTCTCCTGCCAGTTGTCCAAGCTGGGAAAACGAATTGTCAATGGTTGTCAAATGAGGGGCTGCCAATGTTGAGATGTATTCGTTGTCGAAACCCAGCACACGAATATCCTCAGGAATTCGAATGTTCCGTTCTTTCAGTTCCTGAACGAGCCCAAAGGCCATACGGTCATTGGTACACAATATGGCATCTGGTTTTCCTTCAGCAATAAATCCACTCGCAGCTTCAATGCCGCTGGCTTTACTGAAATTGCCATCGATGATTTGGCAAATCTTCATTTTGTGCAATGCTGAAAGTTCTTGAAAAATTTTTTTGCGATCAATGGAATTTATGTATTGGTCTCCTCCGCTCAGAAAACTGACTTTTGAAACATTCAGGCCTGCAAGATAGCGAAATGCTGCTTGCATGCCTGGTTTCGGATCGCAATCAACATAGAGATAAGGCCTGTTTTTCACATAGTGATGAATAAAAATAAACGGCACCTTATTTTTGTACAAATAGGCAAATCGCCGATCACTAATTTTAGGCCTTGGAAAAATCAAGCCATCGACTTGATGAGAGAGCACTAAGGCTTCCAGACCTTTTGCGTCTAAATTGAGGTCTGCCACAATATTCAGTGAATAATTCTTTTTTGATGCTGATACCAAAATCCCGTAGATAATATTAGACATATAATTGGGAGAAATCGTCTCTAGGATCCCTTCGTATTTGAAAGGGACCACCAATCCCAATCGAAAGCTTTTTTTTTGATTAAAACTTTTTCCGATTTGGGAGGGAATATACCCCAGCTCCCGAGCAATTTTTTTAATACGATTCTTGGTAGATTGAGGAATCGCGGGGTGATCGCTAAGTGCACGGGAGACCGTAGAAGGTGATACATTCGCCTTTTCTGAGACTTCTTTTCGGCTGACTTTTCCGTTTTTCAAATGAACCATATTAAAGGATCTTTGCTACCGGGAAGCCCACAACATTCCGCGTCTAATAATTTCTTTGGCCTCGGGTACATCAAAATCGCTCGCGACGTGACACAAAGAAGTATAAAAAACCCGTCCCGCACCCCATTTCCGTTTCCAGATAACCGGCATGACACATCCTTTTATCCAATCAGATCCCGCGTACTTTCCCGAAAACGTGGTCGTCGCTAAGACTTCGTTTGAGGGATCGACATGCATGTAGTACTGTTCGGAATGCATCTGAAAATCCTGCAATCCTTTGATTATCGGATCGTCATTTTTGAGAAGATTCACCTCATAGTCGATTACATTCCCTGGATGGGCAACCCATTGCCCCCCCACCATCCATTGATATTCGACATCCTCTCGAAAAGAATCGGCCATACCTCCGTGCCATCCGGCAATGCCAACACCACTTCTAACTGTTTCGAGCAATCCTTGAGATTGTTCTTTGCTGATCGACGACATGGTCCAGACCGGGACAATCAGATCAAGTGACTGCATGGTTGAGGTCTCTAAATAGCAATCGAGGGTATCTGAAATCCTGACTTCATAATTTTCGTTTCTGAGCAGGCTTGCAACAATTTCTGCACATTGTTCTGGTTCGTGGCCCTGCCACCCACCCCAGCAAATTAACGCTTTTTTCATCACAATTCTTTCTTAAATTTTCCAAGTTTTTTCTTGAAAAGATTGATTTAGTGGCATCGGAGCGGGTTTCTGACAATGTGAATCCAATTCAAGATGGTGACCTGTTTGCGCCGACAGATGGATCGATTCCATGATATCCAATACATGAAAGGCCAGTTCTCCCCAGGCCCGAAATGGTTTGTCCCCCTGAATGGCATCCGCCATATCGGAAATCCCAACTCCTCTGGAATTTTCAACAAAACTATATAATAAAGGAACCTCCGCCCAATCGTCATGACCTGCTCTTTTAATAGAGGGAGTACCACCAAATGTATTGGGATCGGGCACCCGCAGGGTACCCGCAGATCCATAAATTTCAATAAAGGGCATTTTGTGGGCCCAGACATCAAAAGTGGTGGTAAGTGTTCCAATGACACCATTTTCAAAACCTAGTGTTCCCGCAGTAAAAGTGGGCACTTCCACGTCTATAGCGCTTCCATATTTTGCTTCACTGGTGATCGTTCTCTGCGGGAAACTGATTTTCGTCATTCCGCTGACTCGCTTAACCGGTCCAAGCAAATTGATCAACGCCGTCAAATAATACGGTCCCATATCAAATAAAGGCCCACCACCCGACTTGTAATAAAACTCAGGATCAGGATGCCACGATTCATGACCATGATTCATCATAAATGCGGCGGCAGACACTGGCTCTCCAATCCATCCTTCGTCCAATATTTTACGACAGGTTTGAATTCCTGCTCCCAAAAAAGTATCCGGTGCGCATCCGACCCTTAATCTTTTTTCGGCAGCAAGATCCAGGACCCTTTTTGCGTCTTTCTTGTTGAGTGCCAGAGGCTTTTCCGAATAAACATTTTTATTGGCACTCAAAATTTGTAAATCAACAGATGTATGGGTTTGAGGAAGAGTCAAATTGATCACCAACCGGATTTCTTCATTGGCCAGGACTTCATCAACAGAGCAAGCTTGCGGAATACCAAATTCACTTGCTCGCTTTTCTGCTCGCTCTTTGATTAAATCCGCACAAGCAACAATTTCAAGATTCTCAAAAAGCTGGCAGTTCTTGAGATAAATCCCTGAAATTACGCCGCATCCAATCACTCCAATTTTTGTTTGTTCCATAGTTACCTCAAAACAACTATCTTAACAGTTTTTAGACGTAGATCAAATTCCTGTCGTGCAAAATCAAAGGACCGCTCATGCCTTTAATGTACCTAAGCATTTAAAGAAAATGATCGTTAACAGGACGGTTCAATCAAAGAGACAGCTGACTCTCCGATGCAGACTGGTTTGATCAACCCTTGATAGCACCCGCGATCAGTCCTTCCATTATTTTTTCTTTTGCAATAGCATACAACATAAACAAGGGGAGCATCGTCAAAAACAACGCCGCCATTATCGCAGGAATATCAGAACCAAACTCTCCCTGAAAATCCCAGATGGCCAGCGTCAATGGTCTGTTCTCCCGAGTATTGATCAAAATCAAAGGAAACACAAAATCGTTCCAAATGCTCACTCCACCAAACAAACCCACTGTGACTAAGGCTGGTTTGGTCAAGGGGAGAATTATGTATTGAAATGCCTGACGTTTCGTGGCTCCTTCAATGTAACTGGCTTCTTCAAGGCTTTTGGGAATTTCTCCCATAAAAGCAACCAGAATAAAGATCGTAATCGGTAAACTGTGCGCAATAAAAGGGCCTGGCAAAGACCAAAGTGAATCGTATAATCCGATTTTTCTCGTGGTCACGTAAACTGGAATCAAGGTGATGTGAACAGGAATTGTCAAACCGATAATAAATAGAAAATAGAAGAAATTATGAAATTTAAAGCGAATTCTTGACAAGCCGAATGATGCAGCACTTCCGGCCAGCAAAAGGATGATCAAAGACACAAAAGTTACCAAAATCGAATTAAAAAAATATTGATGAAACTGGCTGTCAATGATTCTAGAATAATTGTCAAAAGAAAAATTCTCAGGAAGTCCCCAGACCTTTCCCATAAAAAATTCCATGTTCTGTTTGAAAGAGTTGAGAACAATGAAAATGATCGGCGCAATGGTGAGTATCAACCAAAAAACGGCAAATGGAGTGATCAATAAATAAGAAAAATCGATTCTCTTTTTATTCGCCATAAAGAATCCCTTGTTTCCTGTTCCTTAGAATCAGGAAGGTGATCGAAAAAGCAATCATCAGCATAAATACCGCAATGGTGCTGCCATAACCCATCCTGAAGGAAGTAAACGCCTGTCGATACATATAAGTGGCCAGAAGTTCACTGGCGTGATTGGGTCCTCCCCCTGTCATCACAAAAATCAGATCAAAATATCGTAATGACCCTGTGATGGCCAAAATCATGGTAACCTGGACTGTACTTTTAAGTAAAGGCAACGTGATCTTGAAAAATGTTTGTATTTTTGAAGCGCCATCCAGATAAGCTGCTTCGAGAATTTCTTCGGGTATTCCTGATAGTGCGGCCGAAAATATAACCATATAGAAAGGAGTGAATTGCCAACAAACGACCCCAATGATCGCTCCGAGGGCAAGCTTTGGATCACCCAACCAACCCATCGCGAATTGTTCCAATCCGACGGAATTCAAAATCGCATTGAGCAATCCAAAATTCGGATCAAAAACTAAATTCCAAATCATCGCAATTGCCACAGAAGCTATCATCATCGGAAGAAAGTAAAGCAATTTGTATAAACGCACTCCTTTCAATTTGGATGAAATTAGCAAACCAAGCATTAAACCCAACGGAATTTGTATGAGGATGGATGCAAAAATCAAGATCACATTGTTTCCAAAACTTTTCCAAACGATGGGATCTTGAAAAAGTTCGACCCAGTTATCGAAACCAATAAAATTAGAAACTGCTGAAATTCCATCCCAATTGAAAAGGCTGAAATAAAAAGAAGTGGGGATGGGAAGAATAAAATAAAACAGGTATATCGCCAGAGCAGGCAATATAAATAGTAGTGCCTCGATCAAATTCCTATTTTTCTGCATATTGTGACCAACCAGGAAATTCTCATTTTTTTGATCGCCTGCATAGCGGGCATAAACGCAGTCTATGCCCGTCAATGAACTCTAACGATCCTAACAATTGTAAACTGTAAAGCCCATTAATTTAAGACGGCGTTCTCATGGGCTTTGGCTGCTCCTGCCGGCGTGATTCCCATTCCGAAAAGATTTTGAACTAAATCTTTATGGATTTCTCCCAGCGCAGGCGACATAAACTGATCATAATAAAGCTGGACATGACCCGCGTTTTCAAAGGTTTGCGCAATTTTCTTTAACATCGGGTCGTCGACATAAGATGCTGCATTCAGTACTGGTGGAACATATCCATTTTTCGATGCATATTGAACATAACCCTCGCTTTTTATATAGTTGTTCAAAAAATTTAGGGCCTCTTTTTTATTTTTTGTGGTTGTTGTTATCGAAAGATAATTTTGCCCGGGACTTCCGATCAAATTGGTAGGATCTCCTTGTCCCCCATCAATAGCAGGGAAGGGAAAGAAATCAAATTTTTCCTTCATCGCCGGAGCTTCCTTTTTCATGGTTCCGAGAAACCAGGTTCCCATCAGATACATGCCTGCTTTTTCGGTATACATAAGAGCTCTGGAGCCTCCTTTACCTTCGTCAATTCCATTAAATCCTTTCGGGAAAAAATCTCGGTTCACTAAATCCTGCAGCATTTCCCCTGCTTTTACATAAGCAGGATCTTCAAAACTGCCGTTATTCTTCCGATAGAGCGCATTGGTAAAAATGTCGCCGCCACCCAGACGATCCGCTAAATACATGTAATAAAAAGAGCCAGGCCATCTGGATTTATTTCCCAAGGAAATCGGGATCGTGCCGTTTTTTTTCAGGGCTTCTCCAACTGCAAGAAACTCAGTCCAGGTTTTAGGAGGAATCAATCCCAGTTTTTTGAAGATATTTTTGTTATACCAAAAATAAACTCCTGTTAAGCCTGCATAAGGAACCCCATATGTTTTTCCATCGAAGGTGACTGGGTCCAAAGATGCCTTCATGTAAAATTTAAGAAGATCGCTCTTGATCTCATCAATGGGATGAACCATTCCTGCATCAATGTAGGCTTTTAAAACTCCTCCGCCCCAACCATGAAAAATATCTGGGGGTGTTCCTCCTCCCATAGCGACTTTGATCTTGGTCTTATACGCTTCATTTTGAACATGAACCACTTCTAATTCCATTCCAGGTGTCTGCTCGTTGTAATTTTTTGCCTGGCGGTCCATTTCTGCTTTCAGTGAAGTTGATGAGTGCACATCCCAAAGAACTAGCTTCTCTGAAAATCCCATTCTAGGAAGTGCAAACATTCCGAAAACACTCACAAGTGCAAAAAATGCGATTCTTTGATAAATTTTCCTCATAAACGCTCCTAAAGATAAAGATTAGATCCATTCTTCAAACCTGATGCAGTCAAGCAGCAAAAACTCCCTGCACCATTTTCAAATTATGCACACGAGTGCATGATTAGTTCTACCATCTCTCCTTTTTGAAAGAGAAGGAATTCACTACCATAAAAACTGGGGGAGTACAACTGATTTATTTTATTCTCACTACGAAATTTGACGTCCAAGATTTATGTTGAGATGAACTAAAAAAGAGACTCAACTATATTTGGAACTAGAAGCTGAAGACCGTTTTTTACAGAAGGCTAAAAAACGGGTAGTGATCTTGAACTCATGATTTTCGTTTCGTCGAGAAAGGAGACTAGAAATCAACTGAAGCTCTATTGTTTGGCCAGAGTCAGCTCAGTCACTCTTTTTCCATTTTTGATGAAAGGAGTACCCACTCCATTCATCTGATTGTCTTCTTTACGGTAGATCAACTCCTTGGAATAGGCGGTGTAGTAAACTCGACGCGGTTCATTGCATGTATTGGCACCACTGTGGTGCAAGGTATGACTAGTAAAAATCGCAATACTGCCTGCTTTCATGATCACCGGATCACCCGGGTCATCCCCTTCATATCCAACCAGAGCTTTATATTTCTCGCTGCGATAATGTTCGATGCGCCCAGTACAAGGGACTCGATCCCAGGGTAGCATGTAGACAGTCCCGTTTGCTTCATGCACATCATCCAAAGCAATCCAACAAGTGAGATAACGGGCATGATCTTTGACACCGCCATAACCGCTATCCTGATGCCAAGCAAAATAACTTTCCTCATCTTTATATTTTATGACACATTGATCCCAATATAAATATACCTGATCGCCGAGGATACTTCTGCAAATACCTGCCATGTTTTCGTTAAAGAGAGCATGCTCCAATTCCGGGTATTTCCTGTGTGGAAAATGGATAAAATATCGCTTTCCCTTGAGGGTAATTCCATCTTCACTGACACCCCGTTCATCCAATTCTCGGTCTTTATCTCTAACACAACAATCAAAAACTCTGCGATAAGCCTCCAGTTCAGACGTCGAAAGAACATCTGGAATGACTGCAAAACCGCGTTCATCAAATTCTTTTTTTATTTCCGGGGTGACAAGACTCATCCTGCTCCTCTCCTTTTTGAATGCAAATACGAAAAAGCTCTATCCGCTGTAATTATGCACACGAGTGCACAATAAATTGTAATCTTGCTTCGCGAACGTTAAAATGGAATTTTCTAAAGAGATATTTTGATTACCATCTCTCCAGGCGAAATTCTCCGCTAAATATATTGGAACAAAACTTAAACTGTCAAGAACAAATTTAAATCGTGAAGAGCTGCACAAATCAAAGGTGCAAGGGGAATTTGGAAACACAGAAATGAAGTTAGACCAATTAGGAGCCGTACCGGAAGATGAGAATTTGGAAAATTTAAATTCCTAACGGAGCATCAACTGCTGACAAATCACCTGCGAGATTTCCAATTGAGAAAGCCTGTCACAATTGATGACGACGTCAGCATATTTCCTGTACAAAATCTGCCTTTCTTCAAAAAGCTCTCTTAAAGTTTGACCCGGTTCTGCTGTCACACCTCTTGAATCCAAATTGGTCAATCTTCTTTCCAATTCTTCAAACTTCACCTCCAAAAATACTGCGATTCCTGCGGATTTTAAATGCATCATTGCAGCTTCACTGTAAACCGCGCTTCCCCCGGTCGCAATAATGTGATTGCTGAAGTGATGCGAAAGCAAAACCCGCTCTTCAATTTTGTGAAATCCTTCCTTTCCTTCGGCGTCTAGTATTTCTTGAAGCGTTCTTTTTGCTTCCAGCTGAATCAAAACATCTGTGTCTACAAAATTGTGAGCGCTCTGCTTCGCCAAAATTACACCAATCGTACTTTTTCCTGCTCCAGGCATTCCGATTAATACAACATTCCGCTGAGAGTTTTTCATTGCAAGATCCAGGTTCACGACTGTAAGAAATTTCCCCAATCATGCTATCTCCTCCCCGTTTTATTTGTCAATCAATTTTCAAAGCGCTGCCAGAAATCGATAGTCTTTTAGAGGCATTTGTTATAGTTTGTTTTTTTAAAAAAGACCTCGGCTTTAAAATCAATCAAAGAATACCGTATTGAACTAATGAGTCGCAAGTTCTCGCAAGTCATTGAATTCATTAAGTCTACAATAAGCACTTTTTCTTTCCTGTTAAAGCAACTCGCGTGGAATTGAAACCATTATATTTTCAATGGCCTCCACAGATTTGATCCGATGGCGCCCCCTCGGGATCAAATCTGGGATGACGGAAGCACTTACAACTTTTTAGATAGAGAATGAAAACTTAAAATCCATGCCAGTTCGCGTCGAAATCAATCTTCAAAAAGCAGAAGTCGCAGCAGGAATCACGCTTTTTCAGTGTGGAGAAAAATTGGGAGTCCGGATCCCTACTTCATGCCGAAAAAACGGAAAATGCCGGGAGTGTCTGCTTGAAATCTCATCAGGGATGGAATTTCTTTCTCCGCGGGTCGGAGAAGAGGCCCACCTTTCCGGACTTTTTCGACTGGCTTGCCGCACAAAAATCGCATGCGATTCCGGCCAGGTCACTTGCAGTACCCTCAAACGAGGGAGCATCCGGATTGAAGAAAGCTCCGAGGACCTCCCGCTTTCGGCGTTCGAGGTTCCTTTTGATCCCGCTGTCACCAGAGAAGGGAATCAGATTTTTTTAGATCGAATACCGATTGCTGTCTCGGATGGTCCGATTTTAGGCGCTGCAGTGGATATCGGAACCACCACTGTGGTGGTTCGTGTAATCGACTTGGAAACAAAAAAAACGGTGGCAGGAAGTTCCTTTGAAAACCCTCAACGATTTGGAGGAACTGATGTGCTCGCAAGAATCAGCTTTGACACAAAGAACAAAGGAAAATTACTGCGGAGAACTCTTTTGGGATATCTTTCACAATGCCTTGAAGATCTGCCGATTGATCCTCTAAATATTTATGAAATGGTGATCGCAGGAAATGCCACCATGCGTGATCTGTTTTTTGACCTCAAGGTTGAAAGCATCGGGCAAATACCTTACCGTTCATTGACAGAACACGAGATGTTGGCCGGCAAAAGAGAAACAACAAGCCTGTCAGTACCGAATAGAAAATTTCAACTTCCGATACATCCCAACGCGCGATTGTATGGCCTTCCTCTGATTGGATCTCATGTCGGTGCTGATACTGCGGCCTGTCTGTTGGCCATTGATCTGGATCATGAAGAACGCTTGGTCGCATTGATGGACATTGGAACAAACACGGAAATCATTTGCGGTAATCGAAAACGAATCAAGGCGGCTTCCTGTCCTGCTGGTCCCGCCTTTGAGGGAGGGGCCATCAACTGCGGAATGCCTGCTTTGGAAGGCGCGATTGAAAAAGTTGTATTTGATCATGAAGACCGAGTCCAATTGACTGTAATCGGTGGCAAAGAACCTGTGGGAATTTGCGGCTCAGGACTGGTTGATACCCTCAGTGAACTGCTGCGATTGGATAAAATGAACGCTTCCGGGCGTTACAGTAATGGGGAAGACAAGTTTTATTTAAATCGGGAATTCGACATTTATCTATCTGAAAATGACATCAGTGAATTGGCCCAGGCCAAAGGGGCTAACGTCGCCGGATTACAAATTCTGCTGAAAAACTATGGCGTGCGGTTTGACAGACTGGATGTCTTTTATCTTGCTGGTGGGTTTGCCCGTCACCTTGATATTGAAGCGGCAAAACGGGTGGGACTGATCCCAAATCTGCCTGGCGAGAAATTCAGAAAAATTGGAAATGCCGCCATCGAAGGAGCCGCGATTGCGCTTTATTCCACCTCGAGACGCAGGGATCTTGAAAAAATGGTCAAAAAGATCCCCCATGTGGAATTGGAAACCGATCTCGATTTTTTCGATCATTTTGTCGATGGCTGCCAATACATCACTGTTTCGCAGCCCCAGTGACATGAGATAGAATGACCATTTCTAGGGAGTAAACAAGGAATAGTATGGATGCTGCAACGCTGGCGACGCGCTCAAAACAATTTGCTTTACCAGCTCCGGACTACAACTTGCGTTTGCGGTAAGTAAGTCTACAGATTCCCGCAAACCCAGGCCAGATAAGGCATTACCAGGATCGACTAAATTTGGCGTGTGTCTACATATTTACGGTAATTTTTCCAATTTGATAATCTGCTTCGGAGTCTTGATACTCAGTAATTTCAGTATGTTTTGTGTATCTTGGGGTACTTCGTTGCGCATAAGCACACGGTAATTTAAATCAAAAAATTCTGTAACTTGCAATTTTTCCAAAGCGTTTCGAATTTGGTTCCAGGGCATGCCGCATTCGAGCTCAACCATTCGTTCTATCAGAAGCAGATTATCAAATTGGAAAAATTGCCGTAAATATGTAGACACACGCCAAATTTAGTCGATCCCGGTAATGCC
>JADGAT010000092.1 GCA_015231885.1 SAR324 cluster bacterium | reverse complement strand
TAAACTAAAATTAATCTAGCAAAATTTATGGACTTATTCAAAACTCATCTGAGTGTTTAACTCTGGAAGGCCTGATTGTTGTAAAGCGAGTACCAGTTGGCTTGTAATGAGAAAGGGCTCCCATGTTCCCAAGATGGCAGTGGCCAGCAAACCGGGAACCCTATTGTTTCATCCATCAAATAAAGCAGGGTCAGTCACTACGAACAACACACTGCCCGAGGTAAAAAAATGAAAGCATTACTGGTGGTTGCACATGGCAGCCGGCGAGAGCAAGCCAATGAGGAATTCACGGCATTTGTACAAAATATTGGTGAGAAAACAAGGGAATACTACCATTTTGTGGGAACCGCATTTCTGGAAATTTGCCATCCGTCACTTGTTGACGCCGCAAGAGCATTGATGGCTAAAGGTGTGACACACATCCATGTTTATCCCTATTTTTTGAATACAGGAAAGCATGTAGATGTCGATATTCCCGCAATTATAAAAGGTTTGAAGGAATCAACCCCTGATTGCCACATCACGATGCTGGAATACTTTGGGAAGTCCAATGGAATTGTCAATTTTGCGTTGCAGCATCTGCGTTCGCAGGATGTATGGCATTAGAATCGGAATACTGGCCCCGTTTAAAATCATATTGAAAATTAAGTAGTCCAAACGATTTGTTCCTGCACCATCTCAAAGAGGTAACGACTCATTGAAACACGGCTTCTCTTTGGAGATTCGCAGGTAAGGTGAGGTTGAATTTCTGAAGGTTATTTTGATTGAAATAATATTTATCTGGTTTTGTTGTCAAAATTGTTAAATCTTTCGGTTTCTTTTTCTCATCTAAGATGGCCAGTGCCATCTTTGCGGCATCACGGCCATGACTGCTTCCCGTTAAAACCATAGCACCTATAAACTTTTTAGCACCCACAGAATGGGGAATACTCCCAAAAACAGGCACAGGAGAATGTTGCCCTGTCCATGTCAACACTTCATTCGCATCTACCGTTTGTCCAGTGCTTCTTTGTTTGACCGTATACCAGTTTTCCACGATGATCGCGTCATATGTTTGGGCAGCACGAGTCACTGCATTCTGCCAGTCATCATAATAGCTGTGACTTTGCCACTCAATGGTGGTGCCATCAAAAGATATGTTTTTTTTGCCATGTAATGTAATGGCTAAGTGAGCCTTGGTGGTTTGGCTGTCATCAAAAAGAATCAAAAATCTGTTTTTTTGAATGGGTACCAGATTCTTGATCATTCGTCCTAGAGGGATCAACATCCGACGCTCGAGTATCCCTGTGATGTTTTCAGGTATTTTACCATTTTTAAAATAAACTCTTGGGTTATTATTGACACCATAAAAAACGACAGGACTGTCTATTTTTTCAAATTCTGGGGCCAAATATTTCAGAGCATTGTCATCGGCAGTCATGATCAAATCAGGTTTCTGTTTCTGTATCTGTTTCCACGTTCTATCTGCAATCTCCTGATGCTCAGACGGTGGTTTTCTTTTAGTGTCCATGTAGATAACATCAATCGCATGCTTGGTACCAATACGCTCTCTGATTGCCTGAATACAGTTTGCAGTCCATGCGTTTTCTGGATGATAGCTTGCGACAACTGTTATATTTCCAGCACTGGCATGCCTCACCCCGAAAAGCGCCACCAACACCGCCAGTAGCACCATTTTTAAAAAATCCCCCCTCATCACCACTCCTTCTTCCTGTATAAATGATCAATCATTCAGTTTATCAAAAATAATACTGTTATTGCAATCACATGTGCATCATTTTTCAACAATTTGCAACAAAAAAAATCAGCCCAATCACTTACAAACGAACGAACACGTTTACCACAAACACTTTTATTGCTTGTTGGGTATTGTCAAAATAAATTCCGTGTACTCTCCTTCGCTGCTTTCAATTTGGAATGTTCCTTCATGCTCTTGTACAACAATTTCGTAACTGAGTGAAAGTCCCAGTCCTGTTCCTGAGCCCGCAGGTTTGGTAGTAAAGAAGGGTTCCATGATTTTATTTTTATTTTTTTCTGGAATACCGGTACCATTATCCCAAATGCGGATTTCAATCCAATTTCCTAAATTTTTGGTTGTTGTTTTGATGGTGGGAACATAATGTTCTAACGATTGCTGCGATTTTTCACAAACGGCATACAGCGCATTGTTCAAAATGTTTAAAAAAGCACGGCTGAGATCCTGGGGAACCATTTTGATCTGACCAATCGAAGAATCGAAGTTCGACTCCAAGTTGGCATTAAAGGTATAATTGATGGCTCTCATACTGTGGAAAGCCAAGGTTGTGTATTCTTTAAGCAGCAAATTGAGATCCATCAGTTGCCATTCTCCTCCTGTGCCCCGAGAATGGAGGAGCATGGCTCGAATAACATTATCCGCCCGCTGACTGTGTTTGTAAGTAGTATTAGCCGCTTTGGCAATCATGGTTAACAGTTGACTGATGGTTTCCTGGTTTCTATCTCCTTCGCCCTTATTCAATTCTTTTTGCAGATCCTCGGACAAGAGGGAACATTGCTCCGCAAAATTATTAACCAGATGCAGGGGATTTTTCAGTTCATGAGAAATACCAGCAGTCATACTGCCCAGAGAAGCCAGCTTTTCCTGAACAACGAGCTGCTTCTGGGTTTTTCGTAAAGAATTCAGGGATTCCTGCAGCTCTTCTGTCCGTTTGACAACCCTTTGTTCCAGTTCTTGATTCAGGGTTTTGATTTCTTCTTCTGTCTGTTTACGCTCTGTAATGTCAATCAGGTAAACTAAATCAGCACCTTCATTTTGATAAGTAATGGTCAGAGAATAGGATTCCACCCAGAACCATTCTCCAGAAGCATTAACGGCCCGCCACTCATAACGGGGAATAGTCCCCTCCGTGTCTCCTGCCTGTTTTTTTCTTGCTTGTTCCTGTACTTTTGGCAAGTCTTCTAAATAAATGATTTTGGTATAGAGGGCTTTGGCAGGCCAGTTCATCATTTCTTGAATGGTGTATCCAAAAATATCGGCAATGGCTTGATTGGCATAGGCAACACAATCATGCTGAATCACACATATTCCCATGAGACTTTGTTCTGAAAAACTACGAAACCGTTTGTCTGCCTGCTGACGTTCTTCACTGGTTTGGATTAGCCGAGTCCGCATATCATTGATGGCCATCGTCAATCCGTCCAGTTCATCAGGTTTTGATTTTTGCCGATCTAAAACCAGTTCTTGTTCCAGATTATTGAAGTCAAGCTTACGAAAATAACTGGCAATCCGTAACAGATGCCGGGTAATGGACCATTGGAAAAGTAAAAAAATAAACAGCGAGGCCGCCAATGTTTTCAAAATATTAGAACCCAAGATGAGGAAAGTATCTTTCCAAAGACGCTGGTAGACATCTTCTAAGCTCGCAGCAACCACCAGTTTTCCAAAACTCTGTGTTTTCCCTGAGGTATCGGTGTAGATTAACGGAAATTCCATCACGATATCTTTTTTGCCATCACTCAGCTGCATTGATATCCATTTGGATTGCCTGTCCCATACTTCGAGAAAAACGATATCAGGAATTGCCTGGATTCCATGTAAAATAATTCTGGCCTGATTCTCATCCAGATTAAAGGCACTTGTCGCAATAGACTGCACATAGCTTTCTTTGATAAATTCCAGGTTGTTGAAGATATTGGCCCGGTCTTCAGCAAACGAAAAATAAAGTTGAAAACCTGTTGTTAAAATTGCAAAAAAGGAACTGATGGCCACCACCCAAAACAATAGGGTTCGGGATAACTGCCCTTCGTATCTAGAGTCAATACTCGTTTTGTTATCGCTCACTGTCTTCCTTCATTTGAGACTCATTGCTAGTGTATACAACGCAGATCTTGCGGTATGTTCCTTCTCATCAAATCTGGTCACTCCAATTTGACCTGACTTCTTCGCCAGCAAAAGGAATACCCAGGTACTGCCCTAAAGCCATTCTGCCCAATTTATTGTCATAGTGGTATTGACGCTGAAACTTAACATACATGTGTGCTTTTCCTTCCGGACAAGCCTCACGAGCATGACAGGTCTGCCGGCATTGTTCTGACAAATCATGAAACATGGAGCAAGTTTTTAAGTCCAATCCTTCTGTTGCTGATATTGCCTCAGCAGGGCAAGCACTGATGCAGGGGGCATCACACGATTCACAGGGACTAGCTCCAGACAACGGCCCGGTGGGCTCAGCATATTCTGAGGTAAAACAAGCCAATCGAAGGCCAAACCAGGGGCCAAATTCAGAGTTGATCAATAATCCGAGTTTGCTTGGATGGCCTAGACCCGCCTGGTGCCCCAGGATTCGAAAATCTGCAAAGGTTTCCTCATTGGCTGCACACCGAACCCATCGTCTCGATTGGGGAGAATCAGGATCAACGCCAGTGAGCGTTCGTTGAATGAAGGCATCCAGAGGGTGAGGTTCTTTGGTCAAGTGTTCAGAGTTTTGTTTGAGGTCCTCAAGAAAGGACTCCCACAATTGACTGCCGCCTGAACCGTAAACCAAAACCGACTGGCAGTGAGGGACTATTTTTTGCCAGGATTTGCCTGAGGCCACACCCGTCATATTCAAGCCAATTTGTCTCAAAGCCTTAGTGAATGGGTCGTATGGGAAGTTCATAATAATGATTTCATGGAGATCGTGAATTCGTGATGAAGAATATTTATCTTTCCATTGCGAAGAATTTGTTAAAAAATGTCAATTTTTTAACAATATTCTATTTTTGTGTTTCAAGAACCATTCCTCATTGCCAGAACATGACTCAGCAATTTGATGTACTGCACCAAACGAATATGTATGCCGTCCAGCGTAAAGGCCGTTTTCTTCTCGTTGAACTCTACCATCCTTCCCTCGTTTTATCGACATCTTTTGTGAATGGTGGATTGAATAATCATCTCTCGTATTTAGTCAACCACCAAAGCTGCGAAGGAAAAGCCCATAAGGAGCGTTACGACTGGATGAAAGAGCTTTCGCAGGCAGGTTATCACGACTGGGTGTGTCAGGAACTGAACTTACCAAGCAGCAAGGCCGCCATGATGGGAACTGCGGCACAAATGCAATATGCCGGGATTCAACAATCGCAATTTGAGGAAGTCCACGTCTGTGCCATCGTGACAGCGGGAATTTCTAATAACTCAGGAAGAGCAGGAGATCCAGCCCTATGGCATGAACGGGAAGGAAATTACATTCATGTTTCTGCGATACCAGGAACCATCAATACAATCCTGCTGTTCAACCAGTCCTTATCAAACGCGGCAATCACCCGAAGTGCGGCAACCATGACAGAAGCAAAAAGTGCCGCTTTAGCAGAGTTGGCTATTCCGAGTCGCTACTCTTCTCATCTTGCCACCGGCACGGGTACCGATCAGTTTTGTATTGCTTCCCCTCAAACCAGTGCACAAACCTACACATGGACAGGAAAGCACACAAAACTTGGAGAGCTGGTGGGATCTGTTGTTTTAGAAGCAACCAAAGAAGCCATTCGCTGGCAAAATGGTCTGGAGCCTTCTCTCACCCGAAGCTTGACTCATGCTTTAGCAAGACACAACTGTCAAGAAGCACAATTAAAAACCGCCATTACCGAGCAGGCTTCTGAGGTGACCCATCAAATGATTCTAGAAAACTGGGATGCACTGATTTCTGATCCCCAGGTTTCCGGCTGCGCTTATGCCATTGCCGCCATTGAAGATCGTTTGCAGTATGGCACCCTGCCCTTATCCACCCGCAACGAATTGTTGGCCAATCAATGTGCCCTGCTTGCTGCAGCAGTGTCTGGCAAACCAGAAAATATAGGACCTTTTCGAGATCAGCTGCTGAGAAAAACTCTCTCGGCACTGGCAAACTGGATTGGAACGGCCTTGATCATTGGCTGGGAAAACAAATGGAATTGAGCTTGCTCTTTGGAGGAATGGCAGGATGGGGGTTTTTAGTGATCGTCTTGAGTCTGGATCAGGTTTTTGGAGACCCCAACTATCCGCTTCACCCCATCCGACTTATTGGAAAATTACTATCTTTTTACGAAACAAAGCTGCGATTTAGAGAAGCTGATGGGTTTTGGGGTGGAGTTGTTCTGTTTTTTCTACTGGCCTTCAGCACACTGATTCCTATTCTTATCATCAATAACCTCCTTGAAAAAATTCATCCGTGGCTTGCCCAATTGTGGCAGCTTTATATTGCTTACAGCATGTTTGCTTTGAAGGACTTGAGCCTTCATGCTCAACGTGTGTGCGAAGCTACCGAGCAGGGGAATTTAGAGGCTGCCCGTCATTACAGTTCAATGATGGTGGGCAGAGATACAGAAAAAATGGATGCTCATGCCTGCAACCGGGCTGCTATTGAGAGTGTCAGTGAGAATCTGACCGATGGTGTGATTTCTCCTCTATTTTATCTCCTGCTCTTTGGAGTGCCCGGTATGGTCATTTTCAAAATCGTCAGTACCATGGATTCCATGGTTGGCTACAAAACTCCAAAATATATTAAGTTTGGAAGTTTTGGTGCCCGTTTTGATGACGTACTCAATTGGATTCCCGCTCGCCTGACATGGTTGCTGATCGTTCTGGTATCCTTGTTTCATCCCAATTATTCTGCACGCAAGGCCTGGGACATTGGGTTGTCTCAACATGCCCTGGTTCCCGGCCCCAATTCAGGGTGGAGTGAAACCGGGGCTGCCGGAGCTTTGTCTGTACAGTTGGTGGGCCCCATCTGGAGAAATGGCAATTTGGATGTTAATTTGTGGCTGGGCCATCCGGATGACCCTCAGCAATTGAATGCCAATGATGTGACCCGCATGAATCAACTGGCCGCATGGGTATCCTTTGCCTTTATCTGCCTGGCATTCATTTTAACTTGAGTTTCAAGCATATCCCAAGTATACACTTCTTTTCGTCAGGTGCTTACTCAATAAGTGAGTGAAAAGGGAAGTTCGGTACCAAACCGGCGCTGCCCCCGCAACTGTGAGTGCTGTTTAATTCATCGCCATTCCACTGGGTCTGACCACCTGGGAAGGAGGGAGATAAAGGAAAAGCACGAGCCAGGAGACCTGCCTGATGTCTAATTCAACAATCTTTCGGTGGGAAGGTAGAAGTAATTCGAGAGGTCAGCAATCGAATGCGCACATCACGACTTTTGTATCGTCAAGATCAATATGGTGTTTCATGTTAACAATCTTAAGTATTGCTTAAGATTCATCAATAGATCGTATTCATAGTCCTCTGTCACTTCTATAGATCCTTCTTTCCGCTATTTTAATATGTTCCAATGGAAAGGAGTTTTATGCAATTTTCTCTAAAACATTTATTTTATCTGGGTGCGATAGGGCTCTCTGTTGTCTTTTTTCCTTTTAGCCTGTTTGCCCAAGAGCCTTCTGAAAAATTAAAACCTGTCTTTGTCACAGCAACCAAAACCCCTATCACTCTGGAACGAGTTGGAGGCAACACAGTGACTGTGGTGACTTCCGAAGAAATTCAAGCGGCTCAACAACCAGATGCGGCGGCAGCATTAAGAAATGTCCCAGGCATTGATATTGTCAATAATGGAGGACCCGGCTCAACAACGACTGTATTTATCCGCGGAAGTGATCCAAAAAATACGCTGGTGCTGATTGATGGAGTCATGTTTAATGATCCTTCCAGCACGGACCGCTCTGCAGACTTGGGTGCCCTTACTCTTGATAACGTAGAACGTATCGAAATCATACGAGGATCACAAAGCGTTATGTACGGCAGTAATGCTACAGCAGGAGTGATCAATATCATTACCAAAAAAGGAAATGGCCCCCCTCAATTTTCCTTGGGATTGATGGGAGGTTCCTATGGAACCATCCAACAGCAAGGTTCTGCGACTGGTGCTATTAATGGTTTTCATTATTCGGTTGCTGGGGCTGCGTTGCAATCCAATGGATATTCTATTGCCAATGACCGCAACGATGAGATTCCTCATGCCGGCAATACCTCAGAAGAGGATCATTATGACAACACAACCCTCTCTGCCAATGTAAGCTATGCCTTTTCTGAAGACCATGAACTGACATATATTGGCCGACGCATCGTATCCAAAAAAGATTTGGACGATTGGGGTTCCGGTTCGGCTGGTGACAAGTTCAATCTGGATTTCACCACATTTGTCTATGTTCCAGACCCTGATGGTGAGAAAAAGCATCGGGTCGATAACATATTGACATCACAGGCTCTCAAACTGGAAAGTGCCTTTGTCAATCGTTTTTTCGAATCCACCCTGATGCAAAGTATCAGTGAAAAGCACAGGAATGGCTTTACCGGAACGGGAGATGCGTGGTTTGAATACTTGGGAATTGTGAGTCAAACATCCTGGCAAGGTGCATTCAATTTCGAGACAAACAGCTTAGTCATTGGGGCAGATCGCTATACTGAAACCATGGAAAACAAAGATTTTGAATTTGGAAACAACATTGCGAATGTTTCAGTTTCCACCAATACGATCTGGGCCCATGATCAATGGTATTTAATGGATGAAGCCTTGATCCTCAGCTTTGGTGTCCGCAATGACAACCATGAAGAATTCGGTACCGCAACCACTTACCGTTTTGCCCCTTCTTATCAATTGGGAGACATCAAATTAAAAATGTCTTATGGCACAGGATTCAGAGCACCTTCCCTTTTTGAATTATTTTCATTATACGGGAACAACGATCTGGACCCAGAAACCAGTGTCACCTGGGATGTTGGCTTTGAACACCAGCTAACGTCATCCATCCTCTATGGATCGACCTGGTTTGATATGCTCTTTGATGACCGCATTGCCTGGGATCCTATTGATGTTGCCCCTTTTGGCCAATATAAACAAGTGGATGGAAAAACAACAACCAACGGTTTGGAATCTTTTGTAGTGTTGAATGTCTACAAGCCTTTAGTGCTGCGCATGGATCACACTTATACGTACACTCAGGATCCTGACGGCAAACGCCTCCATCGACGCCCCAATCATAAAATTGGTGTGCGCGGTGATTACAAACACTGGGACACCACCGTATTCCATGCTTCCTGGCAATGGGTTGGAGAACGGGATGAAGTTTCTTTTGCCAAAGATAAAAAAGGAGAACCTGTTGAAACGTTGGATCAGTACAACCTCGTCAATGTTGCGCTGACTCACGATTTTTCTTCATCCACCACAGTCTTTATTCGGGTGGATAACGTATTTGATCAGATCTATGAAACAGCATGGTCTTTTGCTTCCGCAGGCCGTTCCGCTTATGCAGGAGTCAATGTGACCTTTTAGCCTGGAATTGTATGAATTACTTGGAACAAATGGGTATTGTGGGGTATCTCCTGCTTGCCTGTTCGATTATCAGCCTGGCCGTCATCTTAGAACGGTTGATCTTTTTTTTGTACAATCATCCGATTTCCGAAAAATGGATTATCGGGCTGCTGCAGCTCCAAACTCATGCACTGCCTGAAGATCTCACTCAGGAACTGCAGCACAAACGTTTTGGCAGGATCATTCTCGAATTATTCAGCCAAAGAACAATGGATCCTGAAGAACGGGAAAGTTTACTTTCTTTACGGTTGCTGGAAGTTCAAAGTGAATTATCCCGTTACCTGCAACTGTTGAAAATTCTGGCATCCATCAGTCCATTGCTCGGGCTGCTGGGAACCATACTGGGGATGATTCGGTCCTTTGATGCCATCGCACAAGTACAGGGTCCCATCACCCCATCAGTGATTGCCTCTGGAATTTCTCAGGCCATGTTGACCACGGCAGCAGGATTATTGATTGCAATCCCGTCTTTATTGGCATACTCCCTTTTCCAAATGCGTGCGGCCTCATTGATGAACAGTTTAACCCGGCAGCTGAATCTGCTCAATCAACACATTAAGCATAGGGGGTGATCATATGATTGGTATTCACTCATCTCAAAAAAACATTGGCATTCACAATCCATTAGAACAGCCCACCGAATCTGTCGATTTGACGCCCCTGATGGATGTGCTTTTTATTCTGCTGGTTTTTTTTCTACTCACTTCTGGAATTACTCAATTTTACACACAAGTCCAGCTGCCCCAATCCGAAAATCTTTTAGAAACGACCATTGACCATTCCAATACGATTCTGATCGAGATGTTTGCCCAGGATCAATCCTGGAAAGTCAATGAAGAAACAATCCATGACTATGATCAGCTCAAGCAGGTGCTATTGGATTTGCATCATTCTCAAAAGAATGTAACATTTGTACTAGCACCAGAGCGGACAATTTCTGCAGAGCGTTTACTACAATTGCTGAATTTCCTTGCTTCTCATAAAATGACAGATGTCCAGATTATTAATAAATGGGGATCCTGATTCCATTCAGCATTTCTCATCAAATAAATTTCTTTGGGGTGCCTTGCTGCTCTCCATGCTGTTTCATGTGTGGTTGACCACTTTTGAATTTCCTACAAAGGAAACACTCCCCCCGACAGCAACACAATCCATTCAATTGGTTTTGAAAACACCGCACCCCTCACATCCGGTTGCCAAAGTTCCGGAAAACAGCACACTTGTTCCGGTGGCACCACAAGAAGTTTCTCCACAACCAACAATCAAAGAAGATATTCCAGTGGCACCCACTGTCGAACAAATTACTCCGCTGGAGCCTGTAGTTAAAAAAAGGCCAACGATAGCGCCTATTGTAAAAAAAGAAATGACAAAAAAAACTGTGGAAGTAAACAGGGTGATAAAAACCCCGCCGCCTCCCAGGAAGGAAAAAAAAAAAATAATTGCGGCACTACCGTCAAAATCTGTTGATCCGCCCAGGACAGACCCTCTGCCGCAGGAAATGATAGAACAAGCAAAAATCCTAAAATCATCCGCAGTGGTCCCTCCTGCAAGGGAAACGGAAGAGAAGTCGGCAAGGCACAATCAGTCTGTAGAAATTGTACAGAAAACTGATCCCAGCATTTGGAAAAATGAAGCAAAGGCGCTCCTTCAGCAATATCTCTCTCAGCTTGATTTATTTCCTTATTACCCTAAACGTGCCATCCGGAGAAACATGGAAGGCACTGCCGAAATAAAACTGATTTTTTCGACCCAAGGTAAGCTGGAAGAAATCGCCTTATCCCAGAACAGTCCTTATGTTCTCCTTGATAAAGCCGCATTGCGTCTGGTCCATGATCATCGTGAAGAAATAGAAAAAAGTCTCCTTTCTCTCCAATGGGAATCCATGGATTTGGATTATTCTGTGATCACTCCCATCGTATTCCGGTTGGCACAATGAAAGAAAATATTTCACACTATCCCATCCCCGTGATTGTTATCAGTATTTTTTTCTTTTTGTTCCCCCTTCCTTCTCTCGCGAAAACAGTAATTGATGAAGCAAGACGAACCGTTGAAGTCCCTGATCGTCCTCAACGAGTGGTCACCTTAGCCCCAAGTATTACCGAAATAGTATTTGAGTTAGGACAACAGCATCGCTTGAAAGGAGTGACGCAATTCAGTAATTTTCCGCCGGAAGCGACTCTTTTGCCCAAGGTTGGTTCTTACATTCATTTGGATTTAGAAAAGATCGTGGCGCTGAATCCGGATATTTGCATTGCCACCAAAGACGGCAACCCCCTCGCAGTTGTGCAACGGCTGGAATCCCTCAATATCCCGGTCTATGTGGTAAATCCCCACAATTTTGAGACGGTGATCAAAACCATTCGAAATGTAGGTGATTTGCTGAACAGTACGGAGCAGGCAAAAAAATTGGAAAACAACGTAACTCAACGACTCCACCGAATCAAAGAAAAGGTTGCTCAGATCAAACATCGGCCCGCTGTCTTCTTTCAAATCGGCATTTCTCCGATTGTTTCTGTGGGTACGGATACATTCATTCACGAGTTGATCACTCTGGCTGGCGCTGAGAATTTGGCAGCCGGCCCCCGTACCTATCCTCGTTTTTCTAAAGAGCAGGTACTTGCTCTGATGCCGGAAGTCATTATTATTACAACCATGGCCAGAGGAGACATCTATAAAAAAGCTCAAGCCGAATGGAACAGTTGGAAACAGCTGCCGGCAGCAAAAAACAACCGGGTTTTGATGATAAACTCTGATCTCGTTGACCGCCCCAGTCCACGCTTAGTGACAGGTCTGGAGAAATTGACAGAATTGATTCATCCGGATCTTTTTAAAAAAGATAAAAACCGCAAATGACGATCCAACCCCGATTTCTTATCAGGCGCATTGCGATTCTATCCGTTCTGCTTTTACTGTTGCTGGCTGCCGTCATGATTCTTGGTATTTCTACCGGATCCAGTGGCAGCAATCTAGCGTCCCTCTATCAGCTTTGTATGAACTGGGAGGACGCCGATCCTGTTTTAAAAGCCATTGTCTGGCGAATACGTTTACCCAGAGTACTGCTTGCTGTTCAGGCAGGAGCTGCCTTGTCTCTGGGCGGACTGGTTTTTCAAGCCATTCTTCGAAATCCACTCGCAGAACCGTATATATTGGGAATTTCTGGTGGTTCGGCAGTCGGAGCGATCTTAGGCATCCTGGCAGGAATGGCTTATTTTCCGGGTGTCGGCCTGATGGCATTTGCCGGCAGCATCATCACACTCTTGATTATTTTTTTCATTTCCATGGGACAGACAACCGTCAAAAAAGACTCTCTGCTGCTTTCCGGGGTAATGGTTAATGCCTTCTGTTCTTCCGTCATTATGTTCTTTATTTCCATGACCCATGATTCACGACTGCAGAACATTCTTTTCTGGATCATGGGAGACTTTTCCCTGGCAGACATGCAGCAGGTACTTGTTCTTTTTGTATTCCTGGTTCCCTGCTTCCTGCTGATATTCTGGCTGTCGCATACCATGAATTTGCTTTTGATGGGGAAGGAAATGGCCTTAACCATGGGGGTTAATGTAAAAATGATCACCATTGCACTGCTTTTGACTACATCATTTATGGTCAGTGCTATTGTTGCTTATTCCGGGCTGGTCGGATTTGTCGGCCTCGTGATCCCCCATCTGCTGCGCCTGCTGTTCGGATCAGACCACCGTCTATTGGTGCCAGCCTGCATCCTTGGCGGTGGGACTTATATGGTTTTGTGTGACTTGCTGGCACGCAGTCTTCCCGAGCAAGGAGAAATGCCCATCGGAGTGATTACGGCTTTTATTGGCGCACCCCTGTTTATTTTTCTACTCAGAAAAACCCGACAATGATTGCCGTCAATATTGACAACCTGCATTGCAGTTATGGAAAAGACCCTATTCTTCAGGAGATCTCTTTTTCCATTAAGACTGGAGAATTTTTTATCATCATCGGCCCCAATGGTTCCGGAAAAACAACATTGCTCAAGGTCATTAATTCGATTATCAAGCCGCAGCGGGGTTCCATGGAGCTGCTGGACTCTCCGTTTCAGAGCTATACTCGAAAAGCCCTGGCACGCCTGCTTGCCCTCGTACCTCAGGAGGT
>JADGAT010000091.1 GCA_015231885.1 SAR324 cluster bacterium | reverse complement strand
TTATAAAATAAATTTTAAATTCGAATTCGCATATAACCTATTGCCTTGTATTATTGTGACTGGACACTCAAGTGAGAATAATTTGTCATTACAGACAAAATCGCATGAATATGACATAGTGCACCATCTACTAACACGCTTTTGTCTGCATTTTAGATGGATGGGTCAATTGCCAGCAATGTGTGATACCAGGCTTGAGTCAGAGGACTGCCATCGGATTCAGGAAACATCTGTACCAAACTGGACTGCAACTGGACTGGCATACCAATCGAGTCGATGTATCGGACCGCCGGAATGAAATCGAGAGAATCAATGTTTGCAAAAGAAGATGGTGGGCATGGGCCTCTCATTCTGTAATCTGACAAACTATTGGAAATTGCGATGCTTTTGGCGAAGCAGAATTACCTATACGTTCACCTTGGAACCACTGAGGAAGAAAATAATAACATGCTAAAGTTACACAGAATTTTCATCGAGATTCAAGGCGTTTTATCGGGCGCATAGCAAGCTATGTAATCGATAAAGCAACGCAGAAGATCGTTGAAAAGACAAGTAGATTTGCTAAGTTATTGTTTGAGCATTCCTAAGTCGGATAATGCGCATTAGGCTTTCACAAGGGAAAGCTATGACCAAAAATAGCAGTAATGTGCCACTGCTTGAAAAACAACGGAAGGTTTTCGCGCAGAAAACCGCTCCATAAAATGATGAAAGGAAATATAAGTGCGGCATAATGGAAGTTTTTCAGAACATGTTTATATCAATACTTTGGAGGAAATATGAAGAAGTTGAGTTGTAAATCACTATTAGTGTTTTTTGCCTTTTTAATTGTCGTATCTACAACCCAAATGGCTTGTAGTTCTAAACGTGCAAGAAAAGCCCCTCCCTACTGCACGGCCGGTACACAAATGGCGTCTTGTGTCCTGCGAAAAACATATAGAAGTGTGGTTAATTTATTTCCAGATTACAACACTTGATGAGAAAAAATCATGGAACCACAGCTTGTGGCAACAGAGGTATTCCGTATTTCTGCACTTTTTAGCGCAAAGGGCTACGGAATGATATCGTGGCCGCAGGTTGCTTTGTGACAAGATGTGTGGGATAGATGTGTTGTATACAGGAGAGAATCGAATTGCTAATGAAATTTTCTGAAATGAGAAGGAGAAAAAGTGAGAATGCAAAGAGTGAGGCGTGTATTGCTCATGAGCCTGCTGTTATTATTCTTTAATCAGGCTCCATTGACCATGGGACAGGCACCGCCTGCCTCCAATATTAATAATCTGTTTTCCATTTGGGCAAAACTGTCGTTGACAGGATACACTCAATCGGAAATAGAAACAACCTTGGAGCATGTGGACTCAAAGTTGCTGCAAAAAGTTAAACATCGCTTGCGATTGAACGTCATTCAAAATTTGGCAAGAATGAATTTAAAACAGGAATTCATGACGAGTACAACGCAGCATGATCTGACGGCAGTCACTAACAAAATTCGTATGGAAATTCGTTTTGCGGGCTTGGAAAACGATCGTTATTTGAGAGTGATGATTCGGAATAATTTTGGGGTTCCCCTCACGCTTATTTAATATTGAGGAATACCAATCTCTGATCCAATATTTTCCAGTTGTAAATACAGTTCTTCGACTTTGGAAGTGCTGTCCACAGACATCAATGCCTGCTTTGTTTTAGCAAGCAAAGGCTTGAGCCATTCTTTCGGCAAAGGCTGCATGCCCAAGGCTGGCATTAACACCTGATTATAGATTCGATAAAAATTAACAATGCATTCTGAAAATTCCAGGGCAATGGCCATCTGCAACGTTCTTTCGGTCTTCTCATCAATTTTAGAATAGGCTGTTCCATAATTGTGAGCCAACTTCTTAAAAGAATCGACCACTTTCTTGCCATAATGGGTTTTCCTGTCATGATAGCAGTTTTCAAATTCCTTGAAAGCCAGCAGGTAGGTGTCCGCATAAATTTGAGCTCTTAAAAAATACCCCATCGGATGTTCTTTCCCCTTGAACTTACCATGCCGAATCAGCTTTTCTGCAATATTATCCCCAATGGGGAAAAGCAGTGGACAGTGCCGAATCAGCCTGACCAGAGTGTAAGACTGCTGAAAAATAACCTTAACTCGCTTTTCGTCTAGATTTTCTTTTTCTAATTCATTTAGATTCAAGACAATATCCTGATTGTACAGAATATTCCGTTTCTTTTCATCAGGCTGTTTTTGATAAACAAAATGTCGGTATTGCTGAATAATACGAGCATTGCATTGAATTTGCTCAATCAGCTTACGGATTTGTACCCGCTGCTGCTTATAAACATCATCCTTGATTCCCTGAATTTTACTGAGCAATCCACTAATAACACTTTTGCATTCATGGAGAAACGCATCAAAATAAAGGGTTTGGGCGCGGATGACTACCTGCAGGTTGACACTGGAAATATTATTGACTGTCGTATTTTTATCTATTTTGACTTCTGTATTATAATTTCCTGCAGCGGCCTGTATCAAAATCTTTTTCAATGCCTGGTCAGAAAGCGAAGTTCCTTTCCGAATCGTACTCACCGCCACCGCAATTCGTGAAGCATACACCTGAGGATCCTTTTTCAGGATCTTCAGATGCTTGTGACCGATATCATCTGAAATATAGGGCTTTATATTTTCAGCAATCGCTTCTTTTGAAAAATCTGGGCGAAATCCTATTTTCGCCGAAATCTGTCCTTTGATCGATTGCTCACTCTTTTCTTTCCATTCCCGGATCTCATGATTGAGTTTTTTCAATTCTGCTTCAAAGGCTTCATCCGATGTTGGCAAAACATTAGGATGCGCCAGGCGGTGTGTCATTTTACCGCTCAATGCTTTCTTTTTTTGTGTTTCTAAATCTTTTACCGCCATTTTTTTAATCGCCCCTGCAAAAAGATTTCCGGATCGTACTCCATGCACTTCACCTTGGTGATTAATGTTCACTTTTTATGCCAGCCAAACTAATTCCCTAAATTATTTACTATTTTTTCAAATAGCAGGATATCTTTCTCTGCTCGTTTCTCCACACTCCTGGTTTATTCCATTGCACCCTATAAAAATATAGTAAAGAAGCAACTTGTGGCCTGGATTTAGCAAGAATTTACACAAAATTATTTGTCATCCCAAACAAATGCAAGGGATCTTGAAAGAGTACAGGTAAAGGAAATGACATGGCAAAAGATGAATTTGATGATGAACTCGAAGGATTAGAGGAATTTGGAGACGATGATTTCGGTGATTTCGGAGACGACGATCTCGGAGACCTTGGGGAAGATAATTCTGGGGGTGATGATTTGGGTACTGAAGATATTGCCGACGACGACTTGGGAGATGAAGACTTTGGCGATCTGGGAGACGACGACCTGGGAGATGAAGACTTTGGCGATCTGGGAGACGACGACCTGGGAGATGAAGACTTTGGCGATCTGGGAGACGACGACCTGGGAGATGAAGACTTTGGCGATCTGGGAGACGACGATCGAGAAGGGCTGGATGATGATCCCTTTGGAGACGACGAATCAGATGAAGGAGATCCTTTTGCGGGTCTGGGTGAGTTAGGAGAAGAAGATGAATATGGCATCGAAGGGGAAGAAGAGACAGAAGAAAAAAGCAAGGAGCGCACACCAATAGGTCTGGCCTCTCAGAAAATGGGGAGGCTGGTCGAAATGACTCAGCAGCGAAAACCCTTTTATGTACTGGCATTGATCACACTGCTGATTGGTGCGTCTCTCGGAGGAGGCGCATTGTGGCTGGTGTATGAAAACCCGGAAGAAACCGCCAGCCTCATGGATAAACTCCCTGTAAATGAAATGCAAAAACAAATGGAGACTTTCCAGGAATCCGCAGAAAAAGAATTTTCTGATCTAACAGGAATGGCACACACAGCCAATACTGAAATAGCGGAATCCGTGGAAACAAGTCGTGCTGAAGCCAAAAAGGTCAAACCTGCACCTCCTCCTCGCATTAAGAAGCATGCGTATTATGTGCGGGTGGCTCAATGCATCTATCAAGAATGTGTGAATGATTATCGTCTGCTGCTCAAACAGCATCGTGTCTATTCGAAGATTGTTGCCACCACAGAAAATACTCCCGTTTTTGAAGTGGTATCACGCTCCAGGTTCAGTGATTTTCGGGCCGCTTCCTGGGTAAAGCGCATCAACCAAAATTATCGGCTGACAGGCCAGGCTTTTCGAAAAAATGAAGGAGAGCGGTACAGGGTTTCGATGGGATTGTTCCCCAATCAACAAACCGCTCACCATCTCAAATCACAGCTGAATCTTATCTTTGCAGGACAGTTGGCTTTTGAGATCAAATCGGTGCAGCAAAAAACACTGTACTACCAAATTCGTACAAAAAGTTTTGACTCCAAACAACATGCCGCGGCTTTGCACAATCAACTCATGGATCAAAATGAAAAATTTAAGGAAGCCGAACTGATCACACAAACCTATTATTTATAGCTCGACAGCAGAAGATACCCGATGAAAATAAGGTTGGACATTCCAGATGATTTTGCGCTTTTGTCCCATGCCGAAGTCTATCAACTGGTCACAGAGGCCATTGAAAAGAAATCACAGCAAACCATTTTTTCGCAGCAGGAACATTCATCACTCGCCAACCAGCTTTGGGATGAACTCAGCCATGAGATCAACAAGGCTGATGAAGAAGATGACAACGATTTCATTGAGGAAAAAAATATTCTGCAAAATTTAATCGATATCCTTCCTGATCGAATTTTTATCAAAGACCTGCAAGGAAAATTCACACTCTGCAACAAAGAAGTTTACCTCGACAAAGAGCGGTCTGCTGACTTGGTATACGGAAAAACCGTCTACAACTATTATCCTAAAAAGTTGGCTGATGCCATCACCAAGGAAGACCAAATAGTATTCCAAGAGGGAATTTCCATCAAAGGAAAAGAAGCACTGATCAGTACTCCGCGTGGAAACATATGGCTCTCGACGACCAAGGTGCCCTTACGGGATCACAATGGTGAAATCATAGGATTGATTGGAGTCGCGCGTGACATCACCGAAGAAAAAAATGCTCAAGCACAATTGATTCAATCAGCCAAATTAGCCACATTGGGAGAAATGGCCACAGGTGTGGCTCATGAGTTGAATCAGCCTCTCTTCAACATCAGCTTGGCAGCGAACAATCTAATCGAAGATGTGGAGGAGGGGTATACCAATAACTTGATCCCGCAGCTGCAAAAAATTATTGAACTGGTGAGTCGAGCCTCTCAGATTATATTCCATTTAAGAAATTACGGAAGAGATGCCAGCACCACTCAAATGAAGAAAGTCAACCCCAATCAGATTATTGAAAATGCCTTCACCCTGCTCAATGAAAAAATCCATAAAAATGAAATAAAGATCATCAAGGAGCTTTCGGGTGGTCTGGAAATCCGCTGTCGTACAATTCAATTGGAGCAGGTTTTCATCAATTTGCTGGTCAATGCCCTGGATGCCTTGAAAACATCTCCTCAAAAGCAAATTATAATCCGTTCCTTTCAAAAGGAGAATCAGGTTGTGATGGAAGTGGAAGACACAGGAGCAGGGATGTCAGAAGAGGTACAAAGTAAAATTTTTGATTCATTTTTTACAACAAAAGAAGAAGGTCAGGGAACTGGACTGGGACTCTCCATCAGCAATAAAATCATTCAAGATCACAAGGGGAGACTGGAAGTGCGATCTTCCTCAGGGCAAGGGTCGATTTTCAGGATAAGCCTGCCTGCTCCTGCTTAGGAAGACGAATATAATAACATGCCAAAGCAACGCAGAAGATCGTTGAAAAGACAAGTAGATTTGCTAAGTTATTGTTTGAGCATTCCTTAATCAATAATTGTAGATTCGCTGTCAGTATACATTCCAAAATATTTAGAGTACTTGGTGATCTTAATGCTGTTTCCTTTGTCATTCCAGTTCACCTCATCCATATAATATCGGATAATCTGCAGCCCTTTCCCATCAGATAGCAGAGTTTCCGGATCATCAATCCCGGGCAAGTTCCCAACTTCAAAACCAGGTCCTTCATCGGTTATCACACACTCAAAGCTTTTTTCTGAAAACCGGCCGCAGATGTAGATTTTTCGATTGGAAAACTCGGGGGCAGCTTCTCGTTCCTTCAAAAGTTTTTTGTACTCTGAAGAACTGTATGAGAGGGAGGTCGGGATTTCCAGGCTCCCGTGCATCACAGCATTGGTCAGTGCTTCATAGAGACAGGAATGCACTCGAGGAGCATTCATTTCCATCAGCTGCCAGAGCCACTTGAAGGACTTTTCAATATAAAACATGGCATAAGGGATGAACTTTCCGTGACCTGGAATCGTAAATTCTACTTTCTGTACCAAGGGCCCGATGCATTCGAGCTGCATCATTTTTGACAATTGCTCCGATTCCAATTTTTTGATAGTCGCATACAACTTTTTGGGATCAAACGGTTTGACAAAATATGAAAATGCCCCCAGCTTCAAGGCATCAATAGACATCTGTAAATCTCCGTGCCCCGTCATGATGATGACAATGGCTTCCTGATCGTATTCATTGATTTTTTGCAACAGCGTCATGCCGTCCATTCCCGGCATTTTGATATCGGTGATCACAACATCAAAAATATTGGGAAAATCCGTGTATTTTTCCCAGGCTTCTTCACCATTTGCAGCTTTTTCTACCGTATGCTTACGCCGAACCAATCCTTTTTCCAGTTCTTCCAGGAGTCCAGGTTCATCATCAACGAGCAGGAGCCTCATATCATTTTTCCTTTCTGCTTTTTATTTACAGCCTTCATTTTTCATGGCCTCACGGAGTTTTGCCTGCAAACCTTCAACCTTTCCCGACCCCACCGCATATTCTAATGATTTATTGGCTTTATCCAATGCGGTCCGCAGCCATTCCTTTGGCAGTGAAATCTCCAAGGTGTTTTTTGCTGTCACATAAAAGTAATAGATCGCCTGGGCATGTTCGATTAATATGGTATATTCCGTTCCTACCTTAGGCTGTGTCCCAACCTTATTGGCGGCAAGTCCATACTGGTGATACGTTTCCTTAAATCGGTCCTGGATGAGCTGTTTCACACGGCCTGACCGTGCTCCGCCCTCATACAGACTGACAAAAAAAACCATGGCGCTCATATAGAGCCGTCCCTTTAAAAAATAACCAATGGGATTGTTCTTATCCTCACTGATCATTTTATCCAGCAGGGCATGTCCTGCTGGGTGCAATAATAAAACATAACGAAGGCTGCTCATGACGGTGACCAGTTTTTTGGCCAGCTGCTTCTTCTCTTCATCATTTTTTAAATTTGAAAAGTTCTTGATTTCCACATCGGAAACCATACAATCTCCTCCAGAGCCATCTTTAGATCCTTTACTGGCATGCATTTGATACAAGCGCAGGATTTTCATGTTCTTTCGAACATTCTGCAGGCGCTTCTGAAGCGAGACACGAATATCGTTGTCTTCTTTTTTAGTGACATCCATGCCGCTGATGGATTTGTTCAGCTTCTCCTGATCGTCCTTGCACTTATTGTACAACTGTAAAAAATATTGATTTTGGCTTCTGGCCGCAATTTTGAGCCATTGGGTACTGACTTTCCCAAGACTGCAAGCAACCACAGCCTGTAACATCAAAGCACGATACGCTTCCAGCGAAAGATCACGCCCCCCGCTTCCCACCACAGAAACCAGTTGCAGTCGAGTGAATGCATCTTGAGGATCTGACTTGAGATTTGCAACAAAAGCCAGACACCTTTTATCAGGATAATGGGTGGTTAGTTCTTCTCCTGTGGTCTTGACGGATGTTTCCTGCTTCCCCAGCACTCCCATTGCCCGTTTCATGAAAGACAGTCCTGTGTTGGCATTGAGTTCTTTGAGCCTCAATTCAATATCGTAATCCCAGTGTTCAATAATGCCAGGGACATTGCCCACTTCATCTGTGCGGATTTTTGCTTTAGAGATTCCGTCTTTGGGCTTGCTATAATCAATTCCTGCACCAAGCACTTCTTTATTGATGATTGACTGAGCTGTTCCTTTCTTTGCCGCCTGGGCCATGTAACCCTGCCTGTCTAGAGGATATGTGGTTTGTATCGTTCTTTGTCCCTATGGAACTTTCTTGAAGGTTCTAAGCAATTATAATACCTTTTTTTAAAAAGCTTACAACCATAACCTGTCACAAAAAAGACTGCGATGATCTCAGCAGTATGGGGAAACGATTGTTGAAAGGCTAAAGGGCTAGCATGGGCTCTTTCCGCCATTGTGGAGAAAAACAGAGAGAGCCTCATGGGAATTTAGGAAAACACCAGTTGATGGGTATGCAAAGCAATCATTTTTTCTTCATTGGTAGGGATCACCCACACGCCCACAATACTATCAGGCATGCTGATTTGGGGGCCATGTGCGCTATTGGCAGTATCGTCCAAATCAATCCCCAGCCATTTTGCCTGTTGACAGACCATAGCCCGTACAGGAGCTTGGAAGGTGCCAATGCCTGCCGTAAAGACCAAACCGTCCAATCCTCCAAGAACCGCCGCCAATGAACCCAAGGCACGAGTGATCTGGTAAACAAAGAGTTCGACAGCTTCCCGGGCTTCCTCTGCATCGCTTTTCAGAAGCTGGCGCATGTCGTTACCAATCCCGGAAACTCCGAGGAGCCCTGATTGACGGTACAGCAGTTTCGTCACTTCATCGAGATTCATTTTCTGTTCTTCCATCAGGTAAAGGAGAACACCAACATCCAGCGTGCCACAACGGGTACCCATCGGCAATCCATCCAGTGCAGTAAAGCCCATCGTCGAATCCACACTTTTTTGATGATGAATCGCACACATGCTGCAGCCGCTGCCCAGATGTGCGACAATGACACGCCCCTCTGCTTTTTTTCCAAGGTATTCAGGCAGCACCGAAGCAATATACTCATAAGACAACCCATGGAACCCATAGCGCTTCACGCCAGCATCATGAAAACGGCGCGGTAATGCAAAACGCTGTGCCACTGCAGGCATTGTATGATGGAAGGCCGTATCAAAACAAGCAACCTGAGCAATGTCTGGTTTGAGTTGCAGCAACCGGCGAATCGGATTCAGATTATGAGGCTGATGCAACGGAGCCAGGGGGATGAGCTTTTCCAAATGGGATAGAACGTCGTTATCCAACCGCACGGGCTGCCAAAATCGAGATCCTCCATGAACAACACGATGCCCAACCCCTTGAATATCGAGTTCAATGTCCGAACTGTCGAGCCACTCAAAGAGAAAGTTCAAGGCATCACTATTTCCAAAACCTGCTGGTGATTCCAATTCCAATGCTTTGTTTGCCAAAAAATTTCCCTCAGCATCCTGGATCTCAAATCGAGGCTGGACATGGAATCCTTCAATTTGACCAGTATACTCCATCGTGAGAGAATTTCCCTCACCCACTTCAAAAATAGAAAATTTTAAGCTGGAGGAACCAGCATTCAATACAAGAATATTAGGAGTCATAAGCTGTTTTTTTGATAAAAGACATACAATTCGGCCAAAGCACAGGACGCTTTGCGTGCCAGGTTGTTATCAGAACGGCTGTTTAAAATAATAGGAACTCTGGCCCCCAGCACAATACCTGCCAGTTGAGCCTCTGCCATATAAGTCAATTGCTTGACCAGCATATTGCCTGCCTCTAAATCAGGAACCACAAAAATATCCGCATGGCCTGACACTTCTGAACGAATACCCTTGATCCGTGCGGCTTCTTCTGAAATGGCATTGTCAAAAGCAAGTGGTCCATCAACAATGGCGCCTGTGATTTGGCCCCGATCGGCCATTTTACAAAGAGACGCAGCTTCCAAAGTGGAAGGAATCTTAGGAGTGATTGTTTCCACTGCCGATAGTATTGCTACTTTCGGTTTTGCAATCCCTAAGGAATGTGCCAAATCGATAGCATTTTGGGTGATATCCTGCTTGACTAGTAAATCAGGATAAATATTGATGGCGGCATCCGTCACAAACAAAACTTGAGACAATTGGGGAACATCCATTGCGGAGATATGGCTCATGCGACGTTCTGTTGGAATTCCCAAGTCTTTCCGAACCACGGCAGACATTAGTTCATCGGTGTGCAGACTGCCTTTCATCAAGGCTTCTGCCTGGCCTTCCCTGACCATGGCTACGGATTTTTCAGCGGCCTCATGGCTGTGTTTGGTTCCCACCACCATAAAAGACGAAATATCGATTTGTTCTTCTTCTGCAACTTTTCGTATTTTATCTTCAGGTCCTACAAAAATCGGTACAATCAAATTGGCTTTGTGAGCATCCACTGCGCCCAATATAGAATAGCGGTCCACAGGATGCACTACAGCTGTTGGAATAGGAGGCAACTCTTTGGCCAAGTCGATTAAGATTTGATGCTTTGCGCCTTTTGCGGCTATTTGGGGCAAGATGCCTTCTTCGTTTTTTTTTACTTCCAGACTTTCCATGTTTTCTCTCTCAAGGGATGTCAGTTCAATCAACGTTCTGCCAAATTGACAGGCTCTGTTTCTGCAAAATTAAGTAAATCGTTTTTTATTTTTACATTCACAAAATGATGCTGCAGCTCAGGATTGTATTTTTTCTTAAAGTACATTTTTAAAGGCCCCGCAAACATAAGGGCTTTTTCATAAATATCCATGTATGTGTCATTTTTTGATGCAACAAATTGTTCAATTTCTGATGGTGTTGGCCCTTTAATTTCTCCTAAACCCGCAATGTTCTTTGCAATTGTAAAATAGATTTCTTCAACAATGATCCAATAGGACAGTAAACTTTGAATATACGAATACTTTTCCATGAAAATTTTTTGCAAGGTTTCACACTTTTCCAGGAAAATATTAGGAATGATGTTTCCTTGTGAGCTGAGTAAAGGTCTGGCATCCCTGTTCAATTTCTGCAGCTCACCTATATTTTCCATGGCAATTGGATAGATACGGTGCAGCTGTTCTATCCGTTCTTCAGAAACTTGTTCGGTTTTTCCTAATTTATCTATTAACTGTCGGATGTGTTCTTCTGACAAACCCAATGCAATCAGATAGGCAAAAGAAACAAATCTCCTTCCTTCCCGGATTCCAGGGGCTTGTGCCTGATAGATCTGGAATGGGATACGAACGAACTCGATCAATTCAGGAAATGTCAAGCTTCCTCGAATTTCCCAGTTTTTCACGACCAAGTCGAGCACATTGGCATCCTGGACAATCACAATGCTCTTAGTGCGTCCTTTGTCTTCCAACTCCTTCAGATTTTGTGCAGCAACCAGATTGGGAATATCAATCACTTCCGGTTCGACTTCCACAGGGGCTGGCGGAGCGGCATCGGATTGTTGGGCAGCAAGCATGCGATCTGCCATTTCTGGAGAGAGTTCAACTCCTTTTTTCTGTTTTTTATCACGAAATGCTGGGACAGGAAAACTGATGGGGTCTCCAAAAAGAGCACGGATGGATTCGTTAATTTTTGGATTTTCCAGAATTTTTTGTTCCTTGACTACTTTTGTGATCGTATCATACGTATTGATCAGCCAATCCCTTCCCTGAGCCTCTGTTACATTGGCAACACTGAGCTTATTGCCAATGAATTTATACATTTCTCCAGCCCCCCGAATTCCCAATCTGCAAAAATTTTCCACAATGAATTTGCGTTCCGGCTCCACCAAAATCCCTATCAATACCGACTTCTTCATGGGAGATTTGATTTCTTTGAATTGCATAAAAAAGGGCCTTACATTGTCCACAGGAATTAATAAATTTTTCCGTTCTGCAGTGACAGACTCGTGCTCTTCACTTAATTGCTCATAATCAAAAAATTTTCCTTTTTGAAACTCAATAAAAATTTTCTGCAAATGGAATGGAATCGGAACCCCCCGTCTAAAATAGGCAAACAGTAAATTACCAAAAACCACATACAGCCTTCTCATGTTAGCCGCATCATACCCAGGTTCAGCAACAGCCTGCTGGTCGCTCAAATACTGAATGATCGGAGACAACGACTTGAACCCCTCTTTTCCCTTTTTCTGTTCAGGTTCAAACAAGGAAACCAGCTTCTCTCTCATGTTTTCCGTGTCAAAGATATGCCGGCAGAATTTATAAATCCAACGCTGTAAAAAATATTCCAGATAATTCTGTTTGTCTGGAGAAGCCTCATTTCTTTTATATTGAATAAGATCTCTGACAATATCCAGGGCCCTTAACAATTGGTTCCTCAGTAAAATAGCATCTCCAATTCGTGGAATCGAATCCTCTGAAGAAGGAGCACGCACCAGCGCATGGTATTCCATCGATCCAGCCTGCTGAAAATGTCTTTCCAGGATTTGCATCAATGCGCCTATGGTCTTTTCATCACCCGAAGGAGGAGCTCCTACTAACTCATAGTACTCTCTATCGTATCTGATATTTTTTTCATGGAACTTGTTGATTTCAGCAACTACTTGTTTGGGGTTTTGGAAGGCAATTTCCTGGGTGAGGAGTTCAACTGTGGCTAATTTTATGGGAGCTTGATCTGGGTTCGACATAAGGCCTGATACGAAATTCAATCAAATGGAATATCCTAAAATCATGATGAGAGAAACAACAAGGCTTTACCATATTTGAGACAAGCCTCTCTTACAAGTCAGTAAATAATAAGAAAGTTGTTTTTTTATACAAATTCTTTATTAATTTTACAAAATATTTAAAAAATTCGAGACACTTCACGAGATTTGCATGGCAAAGAATTCATCTCCAATAAATTTTCAGGTCAAGACTATTCAGATCAACAACCTTAAGATGATTTCGAATCACGCCCTCATTAATCGTTTGGATCGGATTGCTGTTATTCTGGTGTATGCTCTGTTTTTCTTCAGTGCTTTTTCCATGGCCGCAGCAGGCGGCATCACCTTGCTGCTCGGCGCATTTGCAGCATTCTGCTTATTCACTTATCCAGAATGGCGGGAACTGAAGAACCCTTTGGCCGTGCCGCTATTTGCTTTTGTTTTCTTCAGTCTGCTTTCTACTTTCTGGATGGATCCCTTCTTTGAAAGTATAGAAAAATTACGTGATTTCTGGCGGTTCCTCCTCCCGTTTGTTATATGGAAATGCTTCAAAACCATCAAACAAGAACAGTTGCTGAAGTTTTTTTTGATCATCCTGTTTCTGATTTCGATATATGGTGTCATTCAATATTTTTTTGGGGTGGACTGGCTTCGTCCAGAAGGACATAAAAAAATCACACCTTATGCACCAGACAATGTGAACACGGGAGTCTTTCATGCAAAAGGAAACTTCAGCCACCATTTGACTTACTCTCACTACCTGCTCCTGGTTTTTCCCGTCTACTTGTCCCTTGTAAGCACCCGCACCATTTCTTTTAAAGTCCGGATCATGTTTCTGTTAGGAAGCCTGGCAATCATGGCAGGGATGACGCTGTCTTTGGGGCGCAGCGCCTGGTTGGGAGCATCGGCTGCCCATGGTATTCTAGCATTGCAGCTTCCAAAAAAATGGCTGATTGGGATTGGTGGACTAACAGCAACAGGAGCTTTGCTGCTGCTGCCAATTTTGCAAATAGGTTCTTCTTTCACAACATATCAACAAAAGATTGAATCCCCTTTAAAAGCACGCATGGACAGCCTGTTCACCCTCCGCCATCACCGTGATCGCTTTTTTCTATGGGAATCGGCCATGTTGGCCATTCAAGACCATTTCTGGTTTGGCATTGGTTTTGACAATGATGCGGAAGTGATGCAGCCTTACCGTCAAACGGTTGGTGAAAAGTACCAGCATGTTCAATTCACCAATCAAGCCTCTGCAGGAGTGCATAATATTTATCTGCAAACCTTCCTCAATTCCGGAGCAGTTGGCCTGCTCTGCTATTTATGGCTCTGGGGAACCCTGTTGGGCTGGAATATACGCTGGATTCGGCATGCTAAAGATGACTTCCCGTTTGAAAAATCGCTGCTATGGGGCATATCGGCAGGATTTACCGGGTTTCTCATTGCGGGTATTTTTGAAAACAGCTTTCGCGATGGAGAAGTCCAAACGATTCTCTTTACCTTGATGGGGTGGTCGTTACACCTTGGCTTTCAAATCAAAAACAGAGGGGAAAATAGATAATTTCATCTGCATACATAGACACTCACCCGAACAATTTTAGTAAATTTTTGTTATTTAAAAATATTGTATTTTTTTTCAAATATGTTATTTTTAAGAAAAAATTTATTAAATGAATTCTTCAATTGTTTCCAATTCTATTCTTCAATTGTTTCCAATTCTATTCTTCAATTGTTTCCAATTCTATTCTTCA
>JADGAT010000090.1 GCA_015231885.1 SAR324 cluster bacterium | reverse complement strand
TTATTACAAAAGGAAAGAACATGCTTGGTTCTGAGATTGTTGTTGAAGCCCTGGAACAGGAAGGGGTTGAATATGTATTTGGATATCCTGGCGGTGCCTGTATGCCAATTTTCGATTCACTACTGGATTCAAAGAAGTTGAAACTGGTCCTGGTTCGGCATGAGCAGGGCGGCACTCACATGGCAGATGGCTATGCTCGTTCTACGGGAAAAACAGGAGTCGCGCTGGTAACGTCGGGGCCAGGAGCAACCAATGCAGTGACAGGCTTGCTCACTTCTCAAATGGATTCATCGCCTATGGTTGTTCTTTGTGGACAAACCATCACACCCAATTTAGGCAAAGATGCTTTCCAGGAAGCCGATATTTTTGGAATTACCATGCCCGTGGTAAAACATAATTATTTAGTAAAAGATGTGAAAGATCTCCCTCGAATCTTGAAAGAAGCATTTCATATTGCCTCTACCGGAAGACCAGGCCCTGTCTTAATCGATTTACCGAAGGATGTCTTGAGTACCGATTGTGATGTTCCTTTTCCTGAAGATATCTACTTGCCAGGCTATAAAGGAGAACATCAAATAGAATTTGAAATGGACGAGCTGCATGAGGCTGTAAAAATTTTGAAGACTTCCCGCCGTCCATTACTCTATGTGGGACATGGCGCTGTTATTTCGGGGGCGGGATCGGTTGTCAAAGATTTGGCAGAAAAACTCCAAGCTCCTGTGACAACGACCCTGCTGGGCAAAGGAGCATTTCCTGAAAATCATGAATTGTCCGTGGGAATGCTGGGCATGCATGGAACTGCCTATGCCAACAAAGCGGTGGTGGATTGTGATTTGATTTTTGCTATTGGTGCACGCTGGGATGATCGAATCACTGGTAAACTCGACGAATTTTGTACTGATGCAAAAAAATTACATATTGATATCGATCCTGCTGAATTTGGAAAAGTGATCAAACCCGATGTGTCGATTTGTGGAGATGCACGGCTGATTGTTAATGAAATGTGCAAGCATGTCAAACGCCTCGATACGGAAGACTGGCTGAAACAAATCCATCAGTGGAAAAATCAATACCCTCTCAAATACGCGAAACGTGGTGGACTGCGTGCGCAATACGTTATTGATGAATTGTACCGCCTCACTAAAGGAGAAGCCATTGTGACAACGGATGTGGGACAGCATCAAATGTGGGCGGCTCAATTTTACCGCTGTTCCTGGGAACGGCAATGGATTTCCAGTGGTGGAGCAGGAACCATGGGATTTGGCATGCCAGCTGCGATTGGAGCGCAATTTGGCAATCCTGAGAAAATGGTCGTTGCCATTGTAGGAGATGGGGGATTTCAAATGACAGAAGCCGAACTAGCAGTCGCCTCCATCCATAAATTGCCTATTAAGATTTTAATCATTAACAATTCTTATCTGGGGATGGTGCGCCAGTGGCAACATTTATTTTTTGAAAATCGGTTGAGCGGAGTCGACCTGGATGGAAACCCTGACTTTGTTAAGCTTGGAGAAGCTTATGGCATTAAAGGTTTTCATATTCGCCGCCAGGGAGATGTCACCAAAGTACTCCAAAAGGCCATTGCTTACAATGACGGCCCTTGTATTATCAATGCTGTTGTCGTCAAGCATGACAATGTCTATCCAATGATTCCAGCAAATGCTCCCTTGTCCAGCATGCTCCTGGGACCACCTACCGTCAAACTGGAGAAACCAACAGGCAGTACATAAAAAATATACAAGGTATCCGTCACATAAATTGTAATGATTCAAAAATAAAATGGAGTAAAAAAGGAAATATGGAACCCAAATATACAATTAGTATTTTAGTCAATAACAAACCTGGTGTTTTGATGCGCCTGGCACAAACCTTTGCACGAAGAGGGTATAACATCGACTCTCTGGTTGTGTCTGCTGCACACAATCCTCAATTTTCCAGGATAACGGTAGTCACTCAGGGCGATCCTGATGTTTTTGATCAGATTATAAAACAATTGAATAAATTGATCGATGTTGTTCATGCCTCACACCATCTGTCAGGAGTATCGGTGGAACGAGAATTGGCGATGTTCAAAGTGAAGGCTGGTGTCAGAGAACGAACCGAAGTATTTCAAATCGCAGATGTTTTTCGAGCAAAAACAATGGATATTACCGATGCATCGCTCATTCTAGAGACAACAGGAACCTCTGAGAAGTTAGACGCTATGGAAAAAATACTGAGTTCCATTGGAATTATTGAAATGGTGCGCTCAGGAAAAGTAATTATGGCAAGAGGAATGGGAGAAACATAAAAACAGGCAAGACATGGGGAGCAATGTGTTTAGTATTGGCTCCCCACTTAAATTTCAATCAAGAAATTGATCTACAAGAAAACGGTTGATGTCCTGAGATTCACGCATCGGTTTCCCATCAATAACCAGGGTTGGTACCTTAGCATCACCACAAAGATCAATTAACGCTTTCTCATGATTTGAATCTTCTCTAATGTTTTTCATCACAACCTTATCCCCAATTTTGAGATTTTTGATTGTACTCAAAACAGCTTGAGAAAATCCGCACTCATTATAAAAATACAGTTCTAATTGCATGTTACCCTGCATTGACTTTCTGGCATTCTGCCAGGAGATCATCGGCCTTACGCAATCCAGGAATTCCTGCAGAATTGACGTACTGAACCACTCCCTTTTTATCAATAATGACAGTTGCACGGTCGGTGATACCATTGTCTTCAAGGTATAGACCATATTTTCCTGCCATGGCTCCTTTGGGATGAAAATCAGCAAGGATTGGAAATGAAATCCCACCTACGGAATCAGCCCACTTCATATGAGAATATTTACTGTCAACACTAATACTCAGAACCTGAGTATCTGCCGCTTTGAATTGGTCAATTTTTGACTCAATGTCCGGCATTTCCTGGCTTCAATTAGGTGTCCAATCCAATGGATAGAATACCAGCATCACATTTTTCTGACCTTTGAACTGGTTCAGGGTATAAGATTTCCCTTCAAATTGGCTTTCCAGTTCAAAATCAGGTGCTTGCGCTCCTACTGCGATCATAATCGGTCTCCTGATCTTGTGTTATCAATGAAATATGGGTTACGGATAAAAAAGCTAGTCTAGTGATCTAGTAATAGGAATGGTAACGAAATCTAGTTCAATTGCAAGCTGGATTATCAGCTTTTCTGAAAAAATTCTAATAAAAGGGTTAAGAAGACCATATTTTATCATTTATTCTAATAACCACAAGAATGAAATATTTGTAGAGAATCACTAAGGAATGCTGAAACAATAACTTAGCAAATCTACTGGTCTTTTCAACGATCTTCTGCGTTGCTTTACCAGTGACATAGCAAGCTATGTGCCCGATAAAACGCCTTGAACCTCGATGAAAATCCTGTGTAACTTTCACATGTTATTATTTTCGCCTTCCTAAAATCAAAAATGTACTTGGCTAGGAAGCGAAAGTCGACTGTAAAAATTGACTGATATCCGCAGATTCCAACATAGGCTTTCCATCAATGACTAGGCATGGCACCTGCCTGCCTCCATTCATCTGGACCAATGCCTGCGCATATTCCTGATTTTGGTGAATATTTTTCATGATAATTTTATCTTGAATTTTTAACTGTTCAATCACGCTCGTGACCTTTTGGCAAAAGGGACAAGAGTCAAAATAATAGAGTTCCAGCTGCATAACTATATTTCAATGAATGGTGAAAAATTATCCCTTATGGATTAACAGGAGTTTGACTGTTCTTTACGGACACGAACAACCTTTGCAAGATGCTGTATCAATGGAGGTATACCTTGTTTTGTTACGGCTGAGATGAAAAATACCGTTTTTTCTTTCTTCTCCAATGTTTGTTGTATCTCACGAATTTCTTCATGGTCAGCAACAGCATCAAGCTTATTCAGCACGATCAAGCGGGGTTTTTCTGTCAATGCCGGAGAATACAACTCCAATTCTTTGAGAAGAATTTCATATTCTTCGATGACAGGACGTTCAGCAAACCCAGAGACATCCAGGATAATTACTAAAATGGCAGTACGTTCAATATGTTTCAAAAAGCGATCACCCAAACCAGTGCCGGCATGAGCACCTTCTATTATACCTGGAATATCTGCAATCACAAATGTTTCAAACTGATCCGTCTGGACAACCCCGAGATTGGGGACTAATGTTGTGAAGGGATAATCAGCAATTTTTGGCCGCGCGTGCGATACCGCACTGATAAAAGTTGATTTACCAGCATTGGGGAATCCCACCAGTCCTACATCTGCCATGAGTTTGAGTTCCAGGCGTACCCACATTTCCTGTCCTTCTTCCCCTGGCTGGTGGAATTCGGGGGCACGATTGGTAGAAGACTTAAAACGTGTGTTGCCCAATCCTCCTTTTCCACCTTTCAAAAAAAGATAATTTTTTTCTTCAAAAATTTCGAGTAGCTCTTCATCGGTGTCTATATCTTTGATGACGGTACCCAAAGGTACAGATATGACTAATTCTTTACCATGTTTTCCATGTTGATTTTTCCCTTTTCCGGGTAGTCCATTTTTTGCATGTTGATGTTGTTTAAAGGACAAATCCAGTAAAGTGCTTTTTTGCGGATTTCCCTGGAAAATAATATCACCTCCTTTTCCTCCGTCACCTCCATCAGGCCCCCCACGGGGGACATACTTTTCACGGCAAAAAGAAGTACAACCGGCTCCACCGTTACCGGAGCGCACCTGGATTTTGACGGAATCAACAAATTTCATATCAAAGAATTCGTTTGGGAGCGCTGAACTCACACTCGGAAGAAATCAATAAAAGAAGTGGGTAAGTCAATTTGTAAGCGTTGATTGAGCTGTTCGACAAAAGGAAGCATCGCCTCTTTAAGGCAATTGAAGTACAATGTGCGATTACCCGTATCTACAGACTGAAGTTCTCGGTACACCTTATTGCTTTGCCGCATCACAATTTTAGCATAAACTGGTGCAGTATTTTGATCACGAGTAATTGCCTGTACCACATGTTCATCTGAAAAACCACAGAGCAAGTAAGTGAACGAGTTTTCAAATCGAAAAACATGGAAAGGTGCATCTACCTGAAATTTATTGCGTATTGCTGTAACCAACTGGTGAAAACAGTCCCGGTTTTCTTCCGTTTTCCAGAAATCCAAACCATTCGATTGGATTTGCTGATGCGGGGTTGCATTGAAACGACGGAAAAACTGGTAATCCGTATAACGAAGCACCTGAGGTTTGTCCGAAATCATAGATTTTTGCTGCAAAAGGGCCTTCATGGTGCTGGATAAATCGGTTTCCGCCAAAGGAGCCGAATCCTGTTTTCCTTCTACGGTTTCTTTGGATTCTTTCCACTGATCCAAATAATTTTGCTTGAATTCCAAATACGTTGTAAAGTTATTGCTCCTGGTTACTGTCACCAGTTTATGCTTCAACAATTTCAAACTTTTGTCCCATTCCAGGAAGTTGTTCAATTGCTCCTCTAAGTCTTGTAATTGATAACCACCAAAAGCTTTTCGCAGCTCTCTCAAGTTAAGTAGGGTACGATGAATTTTCAAACGCGTTCTTGATTCAAATACTTCTGGAGTGCATTGTTGACTAACAGCGGACCGGAACACCTCAAAGTTCAATTCTGTATCATTCGGCCCTTTCAAGTTGAGCAAGGACTGCACATCCACATCAATACTCTGTTGATTGTAGGCTTGATCAATAACCTGGGCCTGTACCATCTGCACAATTGGAAGAAAAGACCTGTCATGCTCCACTTCTTTTGTGATGGTTCCTAAACGTGCTAATACCTCTTTGGCTTCTAAACGAAAATCTTGGTCAACATCCAATTGTAATCCTGCGTCCTGCGAGAAACTGGATGGGCTGGTGGTTCTCAATGCGTCATGCATAGTGGTTCTGCTTCAAAATGACTTCGTTAACATTGTTTCAATTTCACAACACCAAAAATTTTTTTTGATTCTTTGTGTTTTTGGTGGCCGACTTTCCAGTCGTACTTCATGCAGGGAGGATACCAATTTTGGTATTCAATAGGCATGTGGGTTGATAAATCCTTTAAAAATCGTAATGACAAGAATTTTAATATCAAACCAAAGAGACCAATGCTCAATATAGTACAGATCGCACTCTATTCTTTTTTCTAAAGATGTATTTCCTCTCCATCCATTGATTTGTGCCCATCCCGTTAGGCCCGCTTTAACTTTATGGCGCAGCATGTAATGGGGAATTTTGTTCTTAAAGTCTCGGATAAATACAGGCCTTTCTGGACGTGGCCCCACCATGCTCATTTCGCCTTTCAGGATATTGAATAACTGAGGCAGTTCATCCAGACTGGTTTTACGTAAAACAGTTCCTAACAGGGTACGCCGATCGTCATCGGGTCGGGCCCATACCGCTCCCGTCCTGCTTTCGGCGTCCACGCGCATGGAACGGAATTTGAGGGTTTGGAAGGTAACGCCATCCAAACCCATACGCTCCTGTTTAAATAAAATAGGACCAGGAGAGGTCAATTTGATGAGAACACTGATGATCAGCATTACTGGAGAGAACAAAACAATTGCTACCAATGCGCCCCAAAAATCCAATAGGCGTTTCAATACCGCATTCCATCCATCCAAAGGGCTTTGTATGATGGTGACAATGGGAATGTCATCAAAGCTTTCCACATCCGTGTGCATCTGCTTGAATGGGCCAAGATCCGGAATAATTTTCACGTCCACCATTTGATCAAACAATACGTCATAGAGATGAGACAAGTCTGTTTTTTCATCATTGGAAAGGGCAATAAAGACTTGATTGATTTTATATTTGGCCACAATGGCGTCAATGTCATTCATATTGCCCAAGTAAGATAGATTTTTCAACGAGTCGGAGGAAACTTGATTAGGCAATCCGATGCGCCCTTTTAAAATCATGCCGGCATGCCTGTATCGCCTCAATGTTTCTACAAAATTATCCACCATTTGAGAAGTACCGATAATTGCAATATTGCGTGTGTGCCACCCACGTTTGTGAAGGGTTCGGAGAACCATTTGGACTAACCCACGAAGCAAAATGAGCAGTACCAGAAAAGTACCCATAAAATAAATCATATGGATACGGGAATAAGAAAACTTGCGATAAAAAAAAGCCATGGCCAGTAAAGTAATAAAAAGCCAGAAGCACGCTTTGATCAGGTGAATGGCCCCATGAGAAAGCCTAGCAACCCGGTGGGAATGATAAACCCCGGTAAACGTAAAAACAATTCCCGTCAAGACAAGTAAAACGGCCACTGCTTTTAAATACTGGGAATGTGACGGCGTGACCTCGGCAAATGGAAAATTTAGCCAAAAAAACCTCAAATAATAGGCCAATTCCCAGGCAACATAAGCCAATAACAAATCTAGCAAAAAAATAACTGTTATCAGAATTTGATTGTGACGCTTTAACACGTGACTCCTCTGCCACACCAACACAGAATTAGAAAATACAAAAGGTTTGGATACTAACAAGAAATGCAAAAATTGGACGAAATATAAAATACTAATATGAGTCTGGAGTTGAAAACGATGTCATTCCGGGCTCGACCCGGAATCCAAAAGAATTCCCAGAGTTTTCTGGATTCCGAATCAAGTCCGGCATGACAAATCACTTTTTGTAAAGCATTGTTTTTATAAAATAAATTTTAACTCCAGATTCGCATAATATTACAAGATGTTATAAAAATAAAGACGGATTCCCACTTCCATGCTTTTCAAGCAAAAAACCAACAGCTTGATTTATCAATTTCTGCTCAGCAACACACTGTTTTGACCATTCTGTCAAGCTCTGATAGAATCAACAAAAAAGCCCAACACATCCAAAATAAAATGAATCCTATTTTCTGAAAAAAAATCACATTCATGATAGAATCACAAAATACCATTAACAACAATAAGCGGGGGTTGTTGATCTCTTTTGACGGGATTGACGGTTGTGGGAAGACAACCCAGCTTCATAGAGTTAGAGATTGGCTGGACGCTCAAGGGTATCAGGTCCTCTGCACTCGTCAGCCAGGAGGGACCACAATTGGACAGAAAATTCGAGCAATTCTTTTAGACCCTGCCCATACCCATCTGGTTGCACAAAGTGAACTGTTGCTCTATTTAGCAGATCGCCTGCAACACCTGCATGAGCAGATTCTCCCTGCAGTCCGCTCAGGAGAAGTGGTGCTCTGTGACCGATTTCATGATGCTACCATCGCCTATCAAGGTTATGGCAGGCAGCTGGATCTGAGTGGAATTCAGTCTATTGTTAAGGAGTGGATCGCTCCACATTTTCCTGATTTCACCATATTGCTGGAAATTACTCCTGAAATGGCCATGCATCGTATACAGGAGCGAAAACAGGCTGAAGGAGACCGTCTGGATCAGGAATCACTGGCATTTTTTCAGCGAGTCGCAGGAGGGTATGCCGCTCTGGCAAAAGAAGAACCAAAACGTTTCATTCGTGTGGATGCTTCGAAATCCATCGGTCGTGTGAGCCAGGCCATCATCGCTGCTTTATCCAAACATTTGGATACCATTATATGAATCCGGAGTTGAAAACGATTTCATGCCGGGCTCGACCCGGAATCTAAAAGAATTCCCAGAGTTTTCTGGATGCCGGATCAAGCCCGGCATGACAAAATAATTTTTGTAAAACATTGTTTTTATACAATAAATTTTAACTCCGGATTCGCATACCATTGAATAGAGGTATTTACGAAGCCATCGGGCAAACAGCATGAAGGCTTGCATCATGAGTCACAATGTTTTCCAGTTTGTCCCAAATCCGATCTGCCTGATTTTTTAATGACAGGTGAGAAAACGGTGTGAACAGGACATTATAGTGTTTCTGCAAGGTTTGAGAAAACAAAGGGAATGCTGCAGAAGAGCAGCCTGCCAGGCTGGCCAAAGCATCCAGATGTTTTCCCTGCCCCTGGGAAGACTCTTCTACCACTTGCTCTAACAATTTCTGAAGGTATATTGCGCCTTTAGGACGATAAAAGCTATCAGAGGGATGGCCCCGGTCACATCCGGAAGTATTGAAAGTCCGCCCTGTTGCAATCGTAGACGCCACCGAAGAGGCGACAAACGCTTGAATGGAAAATAAAGAGAATTTGATAGGAGGCGGTTTTGGGCAACGATGACGCGCTGTGGAGATCTGTGGAGTTATCAGCCAGATTCCCCATATCAACAAAAGGGAATAAAACAGCTTGGAGAAGGTAGTGTGACTCATGTTTAATTATCCGTAATCTGAGAGAGCATTATTTACGAAATTAGAACCCGATTAAGAAAATTATGTTCAAACTAATGAGAATTGACCGTGAAACAAAAAGACTATAACAAAAGCCGAGTGATTAGTGAAGAGGTATGCTATCCTGGAAACTGGTTAGAGTGCACCAAAATCCTCTATGAAGATGAAAATAAGCAGCAGCGCTCCTGGGAATGTGTTCATCGTAAAAACCGTGTGGATGCCGTCATTGTGATACCACGTTTGAATTCATCCGGACGCTACATCGTGATTAAGCAATTTCGGCCTCCCATTGGAAACTATATTCTTGAGTTTCCTGCAGGATTGATTGACGCAAAAGAAACTCCTGAAGAAACTGCCGTGAGAGAATTAAAAGAAGAAACAGGGTATACAGGCAAAATCATGCACATCAGTCCTCGTCTACCCACCTCGCCAGGAATGCTTTCGGAAGCCTGCTACTTTGCATCGCTGGAAATTGATGAAACTCTGGAAATCAATCAGTCGCCGCAGCCTGCTAATGAACCAGAAGAATTTATTGAAGTCTTCCTGAAACATCCAGAGGAAATAGCAGAGTTTGTTAAAAAAGAAATGGAAACAGGTACAATGGTGGACATTAAATTTTATACCTTCTTTCAACAGTATCTTTTTGTGTGACCATGGCATTTTCTCACATTCTCGGACAAGATCCTGCAATTGCATTATTAAAAAAAGCCATTCAACAGCAGCGACTGCCGTCTGCATACCTTTTCACAGGCCCTGCGCATATTGGCAAGTACAAAACGGTGCTGTCTTTGACACAGACCATTAACTGTATCCAGCAAGGAGACGATGCCTGCTTGTGCTGTGATGCCTGCCTGCAAATCACTCACCAGAACTTCCCTGATTTCTTTGTGATCAAGCCCGAAGGACAGTTCATCAAAATCAGTCAAATCAAAGAATCTTTAAAATGGCTTCACCTTCGTCCTGCCTACGGGAAATACCGAATTTTAGCAATTGAAGGTGCAGAAAAAATGAACAAAGAGTCGGCAAATGCTTTCCTCAAGACGTTAGAAGAACCGCCCTCACAAACATTGATTATTCTTTTGGCCGAAACCCCTCAACAATTGTTAGAGACCATCGTTTCGCGCTGCCAAATCATCCGGTTTCAGTTACTGCAAAAAAAATATGTTGAACAAATTTTAAAAGAATACCCAAAGCTGTCTCCGGCACAGTTGGAGTTTCTTACTGGTTTTTCCATGGGGTGCATACGTGAGGACTGGATTGAAAAAATTGATGCTTTGCAAGCGATGAGAGACCAGGTCATCGACCTGTTAGTAACGCTATCCTCAGGACAGATGGGAAAAATATTTAATGTCATTGAGGGCTGGAGTTCCTCAAAAGATAAAGAATGGCGATACATGCTGGATTTTTTAGAATACTGGTTTCGAGATTTGGCATGGGTATGGTATGGATTACCACCACAACAAGTATTCAACCAGGGGCGAATGGAACAATTGCAACAATGTGTCCCGCATTTTCCTCTAGACTGTGTACTGAAAAATTATCAGAAGATCTTGCAAACCAGGGAACAAATCAGGATGAATGCGTATGTCCCTTTAGCATTGGATGCACTATGGCTACACTTCAAACAAAATTTGGTAATGTGATTTTGCACAACATTGTTTGGCTGCCCCCTCTTATCACAGGAGTGCTGAAAAGAATAAGTTCTGCAAGCTGCCAAAAATCAAAATATTGGAAATCTTGGAACATTGCGATCTGGCTTGGATTAGTCGGTTGCTTGTGTTTTTTTGGAACTCCGGCATTGGCTCAAAATGGGAATGGGGAGAATGCTGATCCAGCAGCACCACCAAAGGCTCCTGCTGAAGAAGCGCCAGAGAAACCAAAAGCGGAGGGGTTCTGGAAACTGTCTGATAAAGAACGACTGCGCGATGAGTTTCCTGCCAGGCCGACTCCGTTTGAAGTGACTAAGATTCGTGACACAGTGGATTCAGCTTTTCAGCAATTTATCCAACTGTGGGCCGAAGAACGGTACTTCGAACTCTATGAATGGGGGAAAAAACAATCACGTGATTTCATCACACCAGAAGAATTTGCAACACGAATGGTCAAATTGGATTGGGTTCCTGTGGGCTTGATTGAAGAAGAACCATTTCAAATATCATTCCGTTTTCGTACTTTCATCTATGTCGAAGCCTCTCTCAAATTTCGTCATAAAACCAAAGCATCTCTCCAATTCCAGAAACGCCAAACATTCTTGCTTCTCTGGGAAAATGGACGCTGGAGTTTTGATTTATTGCAGATGTTGCGTTCTCCGTTTTACACGCCTTTTCAGCAGACTGAACAGAAATAGCTCCTTTAAAAAAGGTCCCGGTGTCCCAAAGCAATATCACTTTCGTTGGCTCTATCGAACGAATTGTCTACCAACAACCTGAAAATGGCTTCATGATTGCCATTTTTGATGCAGAAGAATTACCAGAACCCATTACGATCAAAGGCACTATTTTCAATGTATCTGAACAATCAATGATTGAAATAAAAGGACATTGGGAGATGCACAAAATCTATGGGAAACAGTTTTTCGTAGCAGAATTTGCTCCCATTTTACCCAAGTCTGCTGTAGGCATTGAACGTTATTTGATCTCTGAAATTCAAGGTATTGGTAAAAAAACAGCATCCCGTATTGTCAAAGAATTTGGAGAAAATACATTCCAGGTTATTGATGAAAATCCTCAAGAACTGCTGCAAGTTCCCAAGTTTAACAAAAAACAACTGAAGCAGCTCCTTGAGGTGTGGGAGAACAAAAAAGAGGAGCGAAATGTTTTAACATTTCTCCATGAGATTGGAAGCTCCTCAACACAAGCCCTGAAAATTTACAAACATTATGGGAAAAGTACGATTCCCAAATTACAGGCAAACCCCTACCAGCTGACGGAACTCCATGGTATTGGTTTTCAAATAGCCGATCAACTTGCCCGTAATTTAGGCTTTGATGAAAATTCTCCACAACGTGCGATTGCAGGTGTTTTGTACATGCTGAATCAACTGTCTCACCATGGCCACACCTGTTATCCTCGACATGCTCTGATCGAAAAAACCTCGCAAGAGCTTCGTATTGAAGCGGGTATCGTGGAAAATGCCGTGCAGCACCTGCTGCAAACCTCTATGGTCAAAACAAAGAATATTTCGCTGCCGTTGCAGGATCACGTCCCTACAGACATGATTGCTCATCCCAAACTCTACGATGCCGAACAAAATATTGCCGATAACATTTGGCGTATTTCTAATGGACAGGCTTATACCGAATTTGATGATACAGAAAATTTGATTACCGGCATTGAGAAAAAGATTGGACTTACTTTAGATGCAATGCAGAAAACAGCAGTCGAAGCAGCTCTGGAACATAAAATTTTGATCATTACGGGAGGGCCCGGAACTGGAAAAACAACGATCATTCGTTTTATTTTAGAATTAATACGTCGTCATATTCCCGAAGTTTCTTTGGCTGCTCCAACAGGACGGGCTGCCAAGCGTTTATCAGATGCAAATCAACGTCCGGCTTCCACCATCCATCGACTTTTAGGAGCATCACGAATGGGGTTTGAAAGAAATCGAGAAGATCCCATCGACAGTGAATTGATCATCATTGACGAAGTTTCGATGATCGATACCATGCTGATGTCGGCATTGGTTGAGGCCATTCGCTCCGAAGCACGTTTGATTTTGGTGGGAGATGTCGATCAGCTCCCTTCTGTTGGCCCGGGCGCTATTTTGCAAAATTTGATTTTTTCTAAGGTGATCCCAGTGATGCGGCTGGAAACGATTTTTCGACAGGCATCGGACAGTTTGATTACGGTCAATGCCCACAATGTTCGCAAAGGGATCTTTCCTGAGTTCACTCGCCCTACATCTGATGAATTACTGGACTTTTATTTTATGGAGGAGTCGAATCCGGAAAAAGTGGTGGAAAAAATTATTTTGATGGCAACCGAACGAATTCCCAAGCGGTTTGATTTCGACCCCAAAACGGATATCCAAATTCTCACTCCCATGCATCGTGGAACTACTGGGTCCATCCACCTCAATCAACAACTGCAGAAAGCCATGAACACCTCCTCCACGTTTCTGCAATACAAAGACATTTATTTTAAAGCGGGAGATAAAGTGATTCAGCAGCAGAACTCTTATGAGAAAGAAGTTTTTAACGGAGATGTTGGTATTATCAGCCGTTGTGATCCTGTTTCCAAATTGTTGGTTGTCCAATTTGATGGAAATGAGGTGACCTATGAAGGAGAAGAAATGGATGATCTTGGATTGGCTTACGCCATTTCGGTACACAAGTCTCAGGGGAGTGAATACCCTGCCGTCATTTTGCCTTTGACCACCCACCATTATGTGATGCTGCAGCGTAATTTATTGTACACGGCAATGACCCGTGGAAAAGAACTGGTTGTGATCATTGGAATGAAAAATGCGATGCAGATCGCTGTTGATAATGCCAGTCCCAATCTACGCTATACTTTGCTCCAATCTGAATTTGAGGAATTATGGAGAGATTCTGCAACAAGACAGTTGCACGGAAATCCTCTGATTCCCCCGGATTAAGTGGTGGTTTTAGCCGCTAGGAATCATGCCTTCGGCGGTGGTAAGAATCATCAATGAAAAGAACCAATTGGAATGTGGCATTTTTCCTCCATGAATTTGGAGGCCATTGAGACATGGATTCTTTGCCCGTCTTTGATATGGAACGAAATTGAACAGAACGGCCAAAGCATTGAGAAAGGGCTGTTTGTCAGGCTTGATCATATTTTCGGCCGCCTTTTCTTTGGAAACACTGGTTCTTTTTTTGTGTCATTCCGGGCAGCGACCCGGAATCCATAGTTCGGAAACATGAACCCTGGATGCAGGATCATGTCCGGCATGACATACGGGTGGACCAACATGTGACCATCGGCAATTTTTCGTAAATTATTACTAATCTTAATCTGATTGAGTTTCAAACAATAACCATTATACAATTTTTTTTTGCCCAAGTGGGCGAAAATATGATCAAGCCCAAAAACGCTATTGTAATTTATTGAATTTAAAAGAGATTTTTGGAGCGAGAGACGGGAGTCGAACCGGCGACCTCAAGCTTGGGAA
>JADGAT010000008.1 GCA_015231885.1 SAR324 cluster bacterium | reverse complement strand
ACTTGTCTTTTCATCGATCTTCTGCGTTGCTTTACCAGTTACATAGCAAGCTATGCGCCCGATAAAACACCTTAAATCTAGATGAAAATCCTGCGTAACTTTCACATGTTATTATTTTCGCCTTCCTAAATTATCTGCAATATAGGCTATTGCCTCTTCTTCAGTTTTATAAACAGGGATGGTTCGATTGACGCGCGTTATCTCCAATCGCTCTGCAACGTGAGGATTTGGCCGACAAATGCAAAATAATATCCGCAACTTTTCTGATTTTTTGAAAAGAGTCACAATCGCCCCAATTCCGGAAGAATCGATTTTAGTTATTTTGTGTAATTGAAGAATAATTCCCTGAGGCTGATCTTTCTTCAGCATTTCTTCTGTTTCTGTTTTGAAATTTTCAATTTGATCTAGAATCAACTGCTCTTCAATGCTCATGATGCACACATCCTCGTTGATATAGTATGTGAGTTTCATGTACCTCCTGAATAGGTTGAAAATTATTGCTATCGTGAAATCTAAGATATGAGCAATGTTTTTAATTTTAATCCATCGTCGTGTCTGTATTTGGTGATTTCATGGTAGAAAACTTATTTTTTTAAAGATTTAAGACTCTTCAATGTTTAAATATTATCAATTATGTTAATATAAAATACATTAAAGAAAATATCAATTTTTATTTTTTACGGAATTTTTCTCAAGATTTGACTTTAATCCGACCAAAAAAAAATGTAAAAAATTTTTATTTAAAGGATTGACACCTTATAAATATGTGATAACTTATCACTAGCACTCAAATTCAAAGAGTGCTAGTGATAAACTTCTTCATGGAAACATTATTAGATGATTCAGGAGGCATTATGAAAAACAGCATTCAAACCATCACACGAGAAGAGATTCAAGCATCCATGAAACAGTTTTTAGAAGAGGGAAAGCAAATCAAAGTTTTACCTCCTCAAGAGGAGTTGAATCGTTCTGTGATTGGAGAAGAAAAGTGGGATTCTTACGAATCGCTGGTGGACATTTAAGAAGTCATGTAGTTTAGCCTCTTCCCCCTTTAAAAGGGGGACAGGGGGGACGGAGGAGCGCATGCAGGGGATTCAGAGAACGGGATTGACCAACTCTGTTTCGGAAAAGAAGTAGGCAATTTCCGTTGCTGCGGTTTCCGGCGCATCGGAGCCATGCACTGTATTTTGTTCGAGACTGACGGCAAATTCTTTTCGGATGGTGCCTTCAGCGGCTTGTTCAGGGTTTGTTGCTCCCATGATTTCTCGATTTTTTGAGATAGCACTTTCTCCTTCGAGAACCTGGACAACAATGGGACCCGAGGTCATGTAGTCAACGAGGCTGCCAAAAAAAGGCCGTTCTTTGTGCACCGCATAAAATCCTTCAGCTTCTTTTTGTGAGAGGTGAATCATTTTCATTCCAATGACTTGCAATCCATTGCTTTCAAAACGGTTGACGACGGTACCAACCAGGTTCCGGCGCACACCATCTGGCTTGATGATAGAAAGAGTACGTTCTTTTGCCATGTTTTCCTATTTTTTGTAATAAGGAATGCTCAAACAATAACTTAGCAAATCTACTTTTCTTTTCAACAATCTTCTGCGTTGCTTTACCAGTGACATCGCTTGCTGTGCGCCCGATAAAGCTCATTGAACCTCGATGAAAATCCTGCGTAACTTTCACATGTTATTATTTTCGCCTTCCTAAGTGAAATTAGAAAAGAGGGAATAACTGGGGGATTTGAAATTCAGGTGTGAAGGCAGCAGCCTTTTTGGAGTTCAAAAAGGCTGCTTGGTCTTTATGGATTAAATTACAGTTGAGGTCCTGCTGCAACTAAGCCTTTTCCTTCTTCATTATCTGTGTACTTCTCGAAATTTTTGATGAATCGAGAAGCCAGGTCTTTTGCCTTTTCATCCCATTCGGAAGGATTTGCATAGGTATCACGAGGATCAAGAATTTTTGGATCCACGTCATGAAGAGCAGTGGGCACTTCTAAATTAAAGACAGGGATCTGCTTGGTTTCTGCCTTATCAATGGATCCATCAAGAATCGCATCAATGATACCACGAGTGTCTTTAATGGAGATTCGTTTTCCAGAACCATTCCAGCCTGTGTTGACCAGATAAGCCTGCGCACCATGAGCTTCCATTTTCTTGACCAGCTCTTCTCCGTACTTGGTGGGATGCAGGCTCAAGAAGGCCGCACCAAAACAAGCAGAGAAAGTGGGCTGAGGCTCAGTCACACCACGCTCAGTTCCAGCCAGTTTTGCAGTAAATCCTGAGAGGAAATGATACTTGGTTTGCTCAGGAGTCAATTTGGAAACAGGAGGCAATACACCAAAAGCATCCGCAGACAAGAAGATCACCTTATTGGCATGACCACCTTTGGAAACAGGCTTAACAATGTTTTCAATATGATGGATCGGATAAGAAACACGGGTATTTTGTGTGACAGAACCATCATCAAAATCAATTTTTCCGTTTGCATCCACAGTAACATTTTCTAAGAGAGCATCACGTTTGATGGCGGCATAGATGTCTGGCTCGGATTCTTTATCAAGGTTGATGGTCTTTGCATAACATCCGCCCTCAAAGTTGAAAATTCCATCATCATCCCAACCATGCTCATCATCACCAATTAACTGGCGCTTAGGATCAGTGGACAACGTGGTTTTCCCAGTCCCGGACAGTCCAAAGAAAATAGCCACTTCACCATTGCTGCCCATGTTGGCAGAACAGTGCATGGAGGCAATTCCTTTTAGTGGGAGGTAGTAGTTCATCATGGCAAACATTCCTTTTTTCATCTCACCACCGTACCAGGTTCCACCAATCACCTGCATTTTTTCAGTCAGGTTGAATGCCGTGAAAACCTCGGAGTTCATGCCATGCTCTTTCCACTTGGGATTGGTGGTTTTGGAACCATTCATCACAACAAAATCAGGTTCTCCATAGTTTTCCAACTCTTCTTTGCTTGGACGGAGGAACATGTTGGTCACAAAATGTGCCTGCCAGGCAACTTCCATGATGAAACGAATTTTCAAGCGTGTGTCTGCATTAGCACCACAAAAGGTATCCACAACAAACAATCTGTTGCCGGAAAGTCGATCAACAACAAGGGCCTTCAAATCCTTCCAGGCTTCTGGGGTAATAGGCTTATTGTCATTGGGGGATCCAGGAGTGGTCCACCAATAGTGCTTGTCGGAAGTCGCGTCTTTTACAGTAAATTTATCCTTTGGAGAACGACCGGTAAAAATCCCCGTCATTACATTGAGAGCGCCCAATTCTGTTTTTTGTGCTTTTTCAAAACCTTCCAGTCCAGGTTTCAGTTCTTCTTCATAAAGCATATCATAGGATGGATTGTAAACAATATCGGTTACTCCAGTGATATCATATTTTGTTAAGTCTATATTAGCCATAATTCCTTATCATTAATAAAGTTGCCAATTCCCCAAGATCGGGATTTTAAGAAAAAACCAAACCAACCGATTGCCTGCTGCCGGTAATGGGTTGAGTGAATATTTGCTTCAATATGCTCCACGAGGTGGAGGACTGTAAAACAGTAATCTCAAAATATATCGTTTAAGTTTGAAATCTCAAGTTGAATGTTGGCTTATTTAGAAGGACTTGAACGTTTTTTTCACCTTGTCAATGGGGCTGCCTTTTAATTGCCGGCAAATTTCAGGATTCTGCTGGACTGAAAATATGCTGATCGGCACAATCAAATTGTCTTATTGAGAGCACTACACGATCCGCTCGTATTTTATATAAAATCAATAATTTCAGTATGTTTTTGGTGTAATCTGAAAAATAGTCAACGGTACCGTTGTGTTGTTTGCGACAATGTACTTGCAAAGCGGACAGGAACATTCTACAGTATTTGTAAAGCATCTGTAAATCAACCGTTAACCAATCCCTGAAAATAGTGATGAAAATAGGACTTTTTATCCCTTGCTACATTGATCAGCTGTACCCTCATGTGGGAATTGCTACAGTTCAGATTCTCGAAAAGCATGGGTACGAGGTGGATTATCCCCAAGCTCAGACCTGTTGCGGCCAGCCGATGTTCAACAGCGGAGCCTCCAAAGAATGCAAGTCGGTTGCCGAACATTTTTTAAAAACATTTCGGAACTATGAGATGGTTGTCTCTCCTTCCGGGAGTTGTGTGTCGATGGTTCGCAACCACTATGAACATATCGTTGGAAACAATAACGATTATGAAACCTTAAAAACCAGAATTTTTGAGCTTTGTGAATTTTTAGTAGACCATGCCAAAGTCTCGAAACTCGATGTATCCTTCCCGCACCGGGTGGTTGTGCATCAAAGCTGCCATGGGTTAAGAGAATTGAACACAGGCAAACCCAGTGAATTGATGATTGAAAAAGATTCGAAGCTGCACATGCTCCTGGAGATGGTCAATGAAATTGAATTGGTCTATCCCAAGCGGCTTGACGAATGCTGCGGCTTTGGAGGAACATTTTCTGTACTGGAAGAAGCCATGAGCTGTGCGATGGGAAATGATCGGATTGCCGATTATGAAGAAACGGGCGCAGAATACATCACTGGTGCTGATGTGAGTTGTCTCATGCATCTCGGAGGTTTGCTTTCCAGACAGAGAAAAGCTATCAAACCCTTACATATTGCAGAAATTCTTGCAGGAACCGTCCAATGACAGAAGCAACCATCCAATCCAACCATCCTCAACAGGCAGAAGCATTTCTGAGTAATATGAAACGTGCGCACTGGCACGATCAGGCTCTCTGGTTTGTCCGCGAAAAGCGCGATAAAGCAGCATTGGGTGTAAAAGAATGGGAAGCATTGCGGGAGCATGCTTCTCGTATCAAAACGTACACGTTGTCCAAGCTTCCAACTTATCTGGAACAGTTTGAAACCGAAGCAAACAAACGGGGAATTCAGGTGCACTGGGCAAAAGATGGAGAAGAGCACAACCGGATTATTCATGAAATTCTCTCGAAACACAATGTGCAGCGTGTGGTTAAGAGCAAATCCATGCTGACCGAAGAGTGCCACCTCAATGACTATCTGATTGAAAAGGGAATGGACGTTATTGATACAGACCTTGGGGAACGGATTGTTCAACTGGCAAATGAGCCACCCAGCCACATTGTGTTGCCGGCAATTCATAAAAACCGGCATGAAGTGGGTGAACTGTTTCATGAGAAGCTGAACACTCCCAAAGGTGAATCGGACCCAACCCGTTTGACCCATGCCGCGCGAGGGCATCTGCGAGAAAAATTTATTGCAGCCGATGCGGGAATTACGGGAGTGAACTTTGCCATTGCTTCAACAGGCGGATTTGTTGTCTGCACCAATGAAGGCAATGCGGACTTGGGCACGGCCCTTCCTCCACTTCATATTGCAGCCATGGGATTGGAAAAGCTGGTTCCCACTCCAGAAGATCTGAGTGTTTTTCTCCGGCTGCTCGCTCGCTCTGCGACAGGCCAGCCTGTCACTTCCTACACTTCTCATTTTCTTGGACCGCGCCCAGGCAGTGAAATGCATGTCGTCATCGTAGACAATGGACGCACCGGACATTATGCACAAAACGAATTCCGCCGATCCCTTTCCTGCATACGCTGCGGCGCCTGCTTGAATACTTGCCCTGTTTACCGCAGAAGCGGGGGCTACAGTTATGGCTATACGATTCCGGGCCCCATTGGAATCAATTTGGCTCCTCACCGTTCTTTAGAAAAATACCATACTCTTCCGTTTGCCTCCAGTCTTTGCGGGTCCTGTTCAAATGTGTGCCCTGTCAAAATAAATCTCCATGAACAAATTCTGCTCTGGCGCCAGAAATTGTATAACGCAGGAGTTGTTTCTCCTGCAAAACGTTTGATACTGGGAGGCATGGGCAAAATGTTTACATTCCCAGGAGTATACACGTTGGGGGGAAATGTGTTTCGGGGAGTCATGAGCTTGCTTCCTGTCGGTGTGATTGCAAAATTAACAGGTGCCTGGGGCAAGCAAAGAGACCTGCCTCCCATTCCTAAAGAAAGTTTTCGCCAACAATTCCAAAAAATGAAGGGCCATGAGTAGTCGAAATTATATCTTACAAGCATTAAGAAATGCGCAAAACAACGCTCCAGAATTACAGCATCCCGGGTCATTCGATCAGGCCGTTTTGTTTGATGATCCCGTTGAGCAATTCATCGAGTCGGTTCAAGTGGTTGCCGGCACACCCGTGATTTGTGCCGATTTGAAAGAATGTGCTCAACAGATTGAAAAGCATGAATTGTTTCGGGAAGCAAATATTTTATGTAACCTGGAGCCGAATTGGAACTTTTCAGCTTCCCAAAAGGGTTCAGGCAAAGAATGGATGGAAGTGAATGAGCAGGATGATCCTCATTCTTTTGAGAAAGTGGATCTATGTATCATGCAGGGACAGTTTGGTGTTGCCGAAAATGGAGCAATATGGATCGACAGTCGTTTTGTTGCTCAACAGGCAGTTTTATTCCTGACCCAACACCTCATCCTGACGGTTCCACGCCAAGAAATCGTCCAAAATATGCATCAGGCTTATGCTCGCCTTTCATTTGATTCCGCATATTATGGCTGTTTCATCGCAGGCCCGTCCAAAACCGCTGATATTGAGCAGGCGCTGGTCATTGGTGCCCATGGGCCTCGTTCCTTAACTGTTTACCTGATCGGCTAAGTCAAGAAAACCCGTCATATCGGAAACCTGAGAACACTTCTTGCATCAACCATACAGAATACCTCTGAACGGTATATTGATTTCTGAGTCATTTCTGTGAGTTGTTATGATAAGCATCAAGCTGGTTAGCCAGGATAAACAGACCCATAAATGGATTAAAGAGTTTTCAGAAAGAAAGTTCGAATCAGACCATAGCTTCAATCCGGAGGAGACTCTGGAGAGCCTGTCCAAAAAAACAGTGAATTTGGTCTTGTTTGATACAGACCAAAACCCAATGCCTCTTGCCCAGTTCATGCAGGAGCTGCTCAAACGCTATTTGTACATTCCCGTCCTCGTTATTTCCAGCAATCCAGAAGACCTTGCCGAACTGGAAATGATCAGTCGAGGGATTGTTGGCAACCTGCCTAAGCCTTTCAGCCAACTGGATTTCCATGATGCCGTGACCTCCGCCGTTGAGCAACATCGGAAAAACCGAAGAATTTCCATGGCAAAGGGGAAAACCATGGATCATATGAAAGAGTCCGTCTTTCTGGTCGGGTTCCGTCGAAATGCCATTGTCTATAAAATCAGCAAACATGGGATGGTGCTGTTTCTTCCGATGGCATTGCCGGTTGGGACAAAGATCTTTTTCAAAGGGCAGGTGCTTTACAGTAAACTGGGATTAACGGCTGACAATGCGAAACGCATTGATCTGCGGGTCGGCAACTGCACCCCTGCAAAAGAAGGCAGTTACAAAATCACCACGCTTTTTGCCAATAATTCCATTGCTCCCATCAAAAAAGAATTGGACCAGTTTATCGAACGTCACACCAAGGGAGGGGATTCTGCCTTTTTAAACAAAGCACGTATCTTGATAGGCTGTGATGATGAAAAATCAAGGAAACTCTACCAATCCGCCCTGCAATACACACCCTATGAGTTGATTTTTGCAAAAAACGGAAATGATGTTTTGAATAAGTTGGGGCAATCGCCAGTCGATCTGCTGTTTTTGGATACCGCTGACATCCAGAAAAACATTGGTTTGGCAATGGATAAAATCCAGAAAAACTATTCTTCAGTGATGATTGCCACCAAACAAAAAAATCCAAAAATTCCGGAACAGTATTTACCCCTGATTCAGGATATTGTATTGAAGCCAGTAGATCCGCAAAAACTGGTTCTTCGCATAGAAAAAGTATTAAAAAGTTTTGGAAGTAAAGTCCGTGATCACGAAGGAACATCGAAAGATGTCGGCCTTTATTTAAGTACAAGAATCATGCTGGCTTATCGTGATTCCATAACCATTGAAAAAATGCGCAAAGATGGGCTGCTGTTTTATAAAAATTTACCTCTTGTTCACGCCACATCAATTTATTTCAGCGCAGGAACTCTCTTTGAGAAAATGGGACTCGATAAAAAGAACATTGGCCCTCTCAAAATGAGGATCAACCGTTGTGAATATATTCCAGAAAATGATCAATACCTGGTGTTTGGTGAGTTTCAGGACTTCCTTTCCTTCCAACTGGTCATTGATGCATTTGTTGACGGAAAACCCCTGCCAGATATCACTGAGCAGGCAGCAGAGGAAGACAGTACTGATGACTTATTCAATGATCTGTTTGTTGAGTTTGATGAAGACTATACTCCCGAATCCTCATCTGTCGCAGCGCCTGGTGAAAAAAAATAGCCGACTCCTCCCCCATACTCAATGCTTAATTTTTTAGCAATGCTCCTAATTTTTAAACAATTTTAAAGCCACGGGATCGTGCTATTTTTTATTAAACAAGATAACCGATTGAATTTATTAACTTTAATTCAATTTTAATTTGGCCTGAATCTTGAAAAAGGGTACTATTAGTTTAGAGTCACTCAAAAAATACATGAACCCTGCCTAACAGGAAAAGGACAATGCAGTTCACAGGTTATCAGACAGACGATTTTCATGATGAATTATTTGTAAATCAGAATCAGGCCAGGGATGGTTCTAAATTGCTCATCCAAAAGATCGAATCACTCACAGAGGGAGAGCTGCTCAAACGGCAACAATCCGCAGAAAAAAGCATGCTGTACAAGGGTATCACTTTCAGCCTTTATGGAGATGATCGGTTAGGAAAAGAACAAATTTTTCCGTTTGATATTGTCCCCAGGATCATTGAGGCAGAAGAGTGGGAATTTATTGAAAAAGGACTGAAACAACGGATCACGGCCCTTAATCTATTCATGGCAGACATCTATGGCAGCCAGCAAATCATCAAAGATAAAGTTATTCCTGAATATGTCATTCATACAGCCTCTTCTTTTCGCAAAGCCTGTATTGGCCTGAAGCCTCCTAAAGGTATCTGGTGTCATATTTCAGGAATTGATTTAGTTCGCCATTCCGATGGGAAAATATATGTATTGGAAGACAATCTGCGTTGCCCCTCCGGAGTGTCTTATGTATTAAAAAACCGTGAAGTGATGAAAATGGTTTTTCCACAGGTTTTTGAAGCATCTAAAGTACGGCCCGTAGAGCTTTATCCCAATATGTTGCTGCAAACGCTGCAAGCCATTGCCCCCAAAAGTATTCACAACCCAACCATTGTTGTGCTGACACCAGGAATCTATAACTCTGCTTATTTTGAACACTCTTTCCTGGCACAGCAAATGGGAGTTCACCTGGTTGCCGGAAGTGATTTAGTAGTCAAGGATGAATTGGTGCAGATGTACACGACTCAAGGTTTAAAACGAGTGGATGTCATCTACCGCAGAATTGATGATAATTTTCTTGACCCTCATGTTTTTCGGAAAGATTCACTGCTGGGAATTCCTGGATTAATGGAAGTGTATCAAAAAGGAAAAGTAGGGTTGGCCAATGCACCAGGAACAGGCATTGCCGATGACAAAGTGATCTATGCTTATGTCCCCAAGATGATTGAATACTATTTAGGTGAGGAGGCCATGCTTCCCAATGTTCCCACTTACTTGTGCTGGCAAGAGCAAGACCAGCGTTATGTATTGGATCATCTGAAAGACATGGTGGTGAAATCAGCAAATGAAGCCGGAGGATATGGGATGCTCGTGGGCCCCCAATCTTCAAAATCGGAAAGAGAAGCGTTTGCAGCTCTGATTAAGACAAAGCCAAGGAGCTATATCGCCCAGCCGACCCTTTCTCTTTCACGGGTTCCGACTATCGTCAATGACCACCTGGAAGGGAGGCATGTCGATTTACGTCCATATGTCCTTTATGGCGATGACATTCAAGTACTTCCGGGAGGCTTAACCAGAGTTGCCTTAAAAAAAGGATCTCTCGTCGTCAATTCATCACAAGGAGGAGGCAGCAAAGACACTTGGGTACTCTCCAAAAAATCAAAAAAATCGTGAGGAATTATGCTGTCTCAAGAGGTTTTACTCAGTAGGACTGCACACACTCTGTACTGGATGGGAAGATATTTGGAGCGTGCTGAAAATGTAGCACGTTTTGTGGACGTCAACCTCTTATTGATGATCGATTTACCTCAAGTGGAAAAACAACACTGGGAGGCACTGGTCATGACCTCTGGGGATATTGAACTATTCCATGAGCATTATTCCGACACCACCCAGAAAAATGTCATTCAGTTTCTCACATTCGATTTAGATAATCCAAATTCAATTTTTTCTACCGTCCGCCAGACACGTGAGAACGCGCGAACCGTACGTGAAATCATTTCCACCGATTTGTGGGAACAGGTCAACACCTTTTATTTGATGATCCAGGAGGCAACAGAAAAAAACGAAATTCTGTACTCCCCTCATGAATTTTTCAGCAATGTGAAAAAAGAATGCTACCTTTTCGAGGGGATTTTACACTCGACGATGTCAAGGCAGGAGTCCTTTTACTTTATTAGATTGGGGCGTTATTTAGAAAGAGCCGACAAAACGGCAAGAATTTTAGATGTTGTTAATTTCATGCCTGCAGTGGATCCTGAAAATATCCAACAAACGTTTCAGATGATCCAATGGATTGCGGTGCTCAAATCCGTAAGCGCTCTTCAAATGTTTCAACAAAATTTCCGAGACATTTCTGCAGAAAATATTTACCAGTTCCTAATCCTTGATAAAGCCTTTGGGCGCTCCATTTATTATTGTTTGCAGCGTTCTCTGACTTTTCTAAAGCTCATTTCCAGAGAAGACACTCGGGTTCGCTTTTCAAACGATGCTGAAAAAATGATGGGAAAATTGAAGTCTGAGCTGGATTACGCGGATATTCATGAAATCTATGAAACCGGAATCCACCAGTACCTGGATACTCTGCAAATCAAAATAAATCAGCTCGATACCATCTTATACGATACATTTTTCCGTTTCTAACAAATCACGAGATTGTTCAAATATCTCAGCAAGCATCCCCACAAAGCACTAACGGGAATCACGCAGCATGGTAGCCCGTCAACGCTCAATCTGTTGAAAATTACAATATTTAATAAATTTGAATTATGACCATACAAGTAGCACTCAAACACGAGACCCATTACCAGTACGACCGGCTAATAACCCATCACCCTCACTTGATTCGTCTGCGACCGGCACCGCATTGCAGAACTCCCATTCAAGGATACTCGCTTCAGGTAAAGCCCAAAGAACATTTTTTAAACTGGGTACAGGATCCCTATGGAAATTTCTTAGCACGCATTGTGTTTCCTGAAAAAGTTAACGAGTTTAAAGTAACGGTGGATGTGATTGCCAACATGACCGTCATCAATCCTTTCGATTTTTTTCTGGAAGACGATGCTGAAAAATTTCCTTTTTCCTATGAGGCTTCTTTGAAGAATGATTTGGCCCCGTACTTGGAAATTAAAGAAAATGGAACGCTGTTGAAAGAGTGGGTTGCGGACAATCGGCTTCCCCCAATGCGGACAAATGACTTCATGGTAGAAATCAACCGCCGGCTGCAGCAAGACATCCGTTATTTAATCCGAATGGAACCGGGTATTCAAAGCTGTGAAAAAACACTGGATTCGAGAAGCGGATCCTGTCGCGATTCGGCATGGCTGCTGGCACAAATTTTGAGACATATGGGATTGGCAACACGTTTTGCTTCGGGGTATTTGATTCAGTTGACAGCCGATGTCAAATCGCTGGATGGGCCTTCAGGACCCGAACAGGATTTCACAGATCTGCATGCCTGGACGGAAGTTTATATCCCTGGAGCCGGTTGGATTGGGCTGGATCCCACCTCAGGATTGCTCGCAGGTGAAGGACACCTCCCCCTGGCTTGTACTCCCAACCCCACGGATGCAGCACCGATCACCGGATCGACTGACAAATGTGAAGCAAAGCTTAATTTTCATATGGAAGTGGAAAGGATTTTAGAAGATCCCAGGGTGACCAAACCCTACACAGAAGACGAATGGCAAGGTATCCTGGAACTGGGCAACAACGTGGAGGCTCATTTACAAAAAGATCAGGTCAATCTCACAATGGGAGGAGAACCCACTTTCATTTCCATTGACTTCCCCGATGATCCTGAATGGGAGATGGATGCTTTGGGCCCTAATAAACGCAGACTTTCCATCGATTTGCTGATGAGATTAAAAAAAGTATTTGCTCCAAAAGGCCTTCTTCATTTTGGACAGGGAAAGTGGTATCCCGGAGAGTCTCTTCCACGCTGGGCACTTGGGTGTTACTGGAGAAAAGATGGTGTGCCTCTTTGGAAAAAAGACTCATTGATTGCACAGGAATCCAAGGATTATGAACATGGAATCGAACAAGGGATGGAGTTCATCAGTCATTTGGCTGAAAAACTTGGAGTGGATCCTGAACATGTGCTGCCGGGGTACGAAGACGCGGTCTATTATATATGGAAAGAAGGGACCTTACCCGAAAACATCGATCCGCTGGAGCACGACTTAGAGGACGAGGAAGGCAGGAAAAGACTGCGAACATTACTGGAACGTGGATTGGGAGAAAAAACAGGTTTTGTACTCCCCTTGACAGCGGACTCCACCAAAGATCAAACCCGATGGATCAGTGATGAGTGGCGTTTTCGAAGAAAGCACATGTTTTTGATACCAGGAGATTCTCCTATGGGATTCCGACTGCCCCTGGATGCTCTTTACCGGGAAAGCGAGAAGGATCGGCAAGACTTGATAGAAAGAGACCCTTTTGAGGAACGATCGCCCTTAGCAGATGCCCATGCCATGATTGAGGACCGACTTTCCCAAAAAAACGCAGCACATCATGCATCGGCTCTGCTCCCTGAGACACCAGAATTTAAATTCCAACGCTCTTCTTTGGCGACTTCAGAAAACAATGCTCCGATTCCGCCAAAAGAGAGCAAAGGCAAGCCTCGTGCTGGATTTTCACGCACCGCCCTTTGCATTGAACCCAGACAGGGAAAACTATACATTTTTATTCCTCCGATCAGTCATTTGGAAGCATGGGTGGAACTCATTGCAGCCATTGAGCTGACCGCATCAGAATTAGGATACCCTGTCATGCTGGAAGGCTATGAACCTCCCTCGGACCAACGACTCCAATTTTTCAAAATCACTCCGGATCCTGGTGTTATTGAAGTCAACATTCATCCGGCATCTTCCTGGGAAGAATTGTGTCATTACACAACCGTTTTATATGAAGAAGCGCGGTTGGCACGATTGGGTACCGAAAAATTTTTACTGGATGGTCGTCATATTGGAACAGGAGGCGGAAATCATGTCACCCTCGGAGGTGCGACCCCTGCAAAGAGTCCTTTTTTGAGGAGACCGGACTTATTAAAAAGTCTGGTCAACTTTTGGCAGAATCACCCCAGTTTGTCTTTTTTATTCTCAGGCTTGTTTATTGGCCCCACCAGTCAGGCCCCTAGAGTTGATGAAGCCAGAAACGACAGTTTGTACAATTTGGAAATTGCTTTCCAGCAGACCAAAATGGAAGGCAATCCTCCTCCATGGATAGTTGACCGTGTTTTTAGAAACATTCTGGCAGATATCACAGGCAATGTGCACCGGACCGAATTCTGTATTGACAAACTGTACTCTCCCGATCATGCTTCCGGTCGCCAGGGACTGGTTGAGATGCGGGCCTTTGAAATGCCTCCTCATTCTCGCATGAGTCTCGTCCAGATGCTGCTGCTGCGTACCGTCATTGCCATCTTTTGGAAAACTCCCTATCAGCAAAAATTAGTACCATGGGGCACTCAACTGCATGACCGTTTCATGCTTCCCCATTTTGTCTGGAATGATTTTAAAGATGTGATGTCCTTTATCAACAATCACGGTTTCTCCATTGAACCAAAATGGTTTCTACCCTTTTTTGAATTTCGCTTTCCCAAATACGGACATTCTCAAATTGGAGATATGCAGATAGAGTTGCGCCTTGCCCTGGAGCCCTGGAATGTTTTGGGAGAAGAGACATCGATGACAGGAACCGCACGTTATGTGGACTCCTCCACGGAACGAGTACAGGTGATGGTTGATGGCATGACGGAAAGCCGTCATATTTTGACGTGCAACGGTCGTAGAGTGCCTCTCAGACCAACTGAAACACCGGGGAAATGGGTCGCTGGTGTTCGTTTTCAGGCATGGCAGCCCCCTTCTTCGCTGCATCCTACGATCCCTGAACACACTCCCTTGGTATTTGACCTTGTCGATATCTGGCAGAACCGCTCCATCGGAGGAGCATCCTATTTTGTTTCACACCCCGGAGGAAATAACCCGGAAACCCGCCCGATTAATGCGTTTGAAGCAGAAGCCCGTCGGTTGGCCAGGTTTTGGAATTATGGGCACACTCCCGGAAAAATGGACCCTCCTCACGAAGAACCCAATTCCTGGTTTCCGTATACCCTCGATTTACGGCTTTTGGCTGATTAGACATCAACCAGATCATACTTCATAGGACTCTTGTTATTCATGATGGATTGAAACAATAATGAGACCCCATTCACCAGAGGAATTATGAATCAGAAACAATTGATCAATGAACTGTCTGCTAAACTGAAACTAAGTAAAGTTGAGACAAAACGATTATTCACAAGTTTTATAAAAGTAATGCAGCAATCATTAAAAAAGGGAGAGGAAGTTTCATTGGCACCACTAGGAAAATTAAAAGTCAAAGAAAGGCTGCTCAGCCAAAAAACACAACAGACCGTCAAAACCGTTCGGTTTACTCCTGGAAGCAAGCTCCGTGAAAAACTAAAAAAGACGATAAGCCATAGCGTAAACACTCATTTCATGGATGAATCCGACAATGCTCAATATCCAGATCATAGCGAAAATTCTGTTGGGATCTCTCTTCCTAACCACCAGGAACAAGCTTACTTCGTAGGAACAGATTTTCCTTCCAGCTGGATTCGTGAATACTGGGATAATGGATATGTCATTACGAGCCTGGAGACATTAGATCAAATGTGGGCTGTGATCATGTCGAAAGGATCCTCTTACCAAGATCAGATTTGGACACGTATCCCGGAACTCCCCAGCAGATGGATTGACGAAAATCTCAAATGTGGTTATCAAATTACAAACATTGCCAATACCAGAGAAGAATGGTGTGTGATCATGTCAAAAAATTCTGGACATGGACACCAGTGCTGGTATCATGATACCGCCTTTCCGAAAGAAATGATTGATCGAAACTGGAATGAGGGATACCAAGTCACAACAGTGACAGGGACTCTCTATGATTGGGTCGTTGTGATGTCGTTGAATCCCTCCTGGAACAACCAATGGTTGATGAGAAGCGGCGAATTCCCCTCAGCCTGGGTAAAAGATCGTTGGGAAGAAGGGTTTCACCTTACCAGTATTGGAAGTTCACCAGAAGAGTGCTGCGTGGTGATGACCAAGTCCAAAGAACCCGTGTTACAGTGGTGGATTAAGAAGGAAAATTTTCCTGAGGAGTGGATTCAGGATTGCTGGAATCAAGGGTTTCAGCTAACCACCCTTGGTACTGTGAATCATGAATGGATTCTAGTAATGTCCAAAAGAGATCAAGCCTTGAAGTAATATGCAAACTTTGTTCAAAGACTGGGGACCCTACTTTTCAGACGCAATTTCCTACAATGAAGTGCTGACTCCCTCTGGAGAAGTAAGGCCCCATTGGAGTACTGTCGTCAAGAACATTGAAGAGCTTGGCCCCTATGAGCTGCAGCAACGCACTAGAGCAATCCATGAATTGTTATCTCAGGAAGGCGTGACCTACAATGTCTATGGGGAATTTGAGCCTGTTTCAAAAATTTTTCCACTGGATCCCATTCCTTTCATTTTATCTGAGCAAGAGTGGGAACAACTCCAACAGGGAGTGTGCCAACGAGCAAGGCTGCTAAACCTTCTTCTAAAAGATATTTACCAGGACCGTCGACTCATCAAAGACCATATTATCCCACCAGAGTTACTCTTTTCACACCCAGGATTTCTCATTCCCTGCCAACAAACCATTTCTTCAAATCATGGCTTGATGTTTTATGCTGTTGATTTAGTTCGTGCTGCCGACGGCACCTTCAAAGTCATAGGGGACCGTACGCAGAACCCTTCTGGATTGGGATATGCAATGGAAAATCGAATGGTACTCTCTCGAGTCATTCCCAGTATCTTCAAAGATTCTCAGATTCAACGCCTGACCAAATTCTTCAGAGACTTCCGGCAAACCCTTAGAGAACTTTCTGCTGATTCAGAAGACCCTTTAATTGTGATTTTGACACCCGGAGAAGCCAGTGAGACGTATTTTGAGCACACATTCCTTGCAAATTATTTTGGATATCCACTGGTCGAGGCAAACGACTTAGTAGTCAATGATCAACAGGTCTGGTTTCGAACATTGGATGGACTGCAGAAAGTACATATCATCTTGAGAAGAGTCGATGATAATTTTTGTGACCCGCTGGAGCTGCGCGGAGATTCCTTACTTGGTATCCCTGGGTTGCTCCAATGCGTACGCGCTCATACAGTAACAGTCATCAATCCATTGGGAAGTGGAATCCTGGAGAATCCCACCTGGCTTTCCTGCCTTCCTAAACTGTGTCAATACTATTTAGGGGAACCGCTTATCCTTCCCAGCGTGAATACCCACTGGTTTGGAGACCCCGTATCTCATGAACCCATCCTCCAGAATCTTAATGATTATGTCGTCAAGAGTGTCTATGCAAACCATCGAGAACATTTTGTCTTTGGAGACGAACTCAACAGAAACGAGCAAGAGTCTTTAAAGGTCAAAATCGCTAAACACCCTTACCAGTATATTGCTCAGGAAAAAGAAATTTTATCATCACAGCCTGTTGTCAATGACCGGCAAATTGAATCAAGGCATATTGGTTTAAGATGCTTCTTACTACACAAAGACAATGACTATTACGTCATGCCAGGAGGGCTGACTCGCGTTTCTCCTGAAAAAGATTCTCTGGTCATTTCATCACAACAAGGTGGTGTCAGCAAAGACACCTGGGTGATGACGTTTGAATCCTCTGCAAAAATGAGTTCCATTCCGGCAGCTCCTGTTCGTGTGAGAGGAATCAATACAGTTCCGAGAAAGCTGGCAGAGAATTTCTTTTGGTGTGGGCGGTATACAAAACGGACAGAAATGCAGCTTCGGCTTTTGCGGCAAATTGAATACTTGCGGAATAATCAGGAACCGCCGTTCATTGAAATGGAATGGGAGTGTCTCGAAAAATCTCGTTGTTTGGACATTTTATTGAATGTGCTCACTCATGTCACGGTAACTTACCCTGGATTTTTACAACCAAACGCCCATCAGAATCTGGACCAGAAACTATCTGTTTTTTTTCACAATCCTACGGCATCAGGAACCGTGAGTTACAATTTGAAATCCCTCAAAAAAGCCGCGATGTCGATTCACAAACAAATTCCAGGAGAGACATCGAATATTTTGAAAAACCTGGATTCGCTCTTACCGACAGCACCCGACATTCCAACCCTGCATGATATCAATCAAATGGTCATCAACCTGTCAGCCTTCCGTGGTGTTTGTGTGGACTCCATCGATTCCGGCTGGATTTTCTGGGATATCGGTCGACGCATCGAGTGGGCATTGAATACGGTTTCTATGCTTTGGGCCGTCTTGATGAGTGAAGACATACCTGAAGATTTTTGGAAAATCTTAGTCGTATTGGATGAGAGTCAGGCCATTTACCACAACCGATATCTGGGCAGTCCACGCCCCCAAAATGTCATTGAGATGCTTCTTCGTGATGCCAGTAGCCCTCACTCCGTCATCACTCAAATTCACATTATCCAGGAACACCTCGATCTATTAAAACGGAGCAAATCCCAGGTCATCATCGAAAATGAAGAAAGATTAGTCCTCGAGATACAAGCACGTTTGCGCATTGTCAACTTGTCGTTTGTCGGTTCTCTATTAGATAAAACATCCCCTGTTAATTCCCTGAATCGATTTTTACTGGAGTTGGGAACCTTACTAAGAAATTTATCTGACGCGCTGAATGAAGATTACTTGAGTCACTCCGAAGGACCTCAACAGATTTAAAAATTGGAATGAAAGAATATTCGATCACCCACACTACTGTTTATCAATATGAAAAAGATGTGACTTTGTGCCATAACGAGGCTCACCTTTCTCCCCGCCCACTTCCCCATCAGCAGTGCCTCAGCACCACTTTGAATATCATTCCCACTCCGGAAGTATATGAAGAGAGAGAAGATATTTTCGGAAATCGAGTGGCTTATTTTGCGCTGCAGCGCCCTCATCATAAACTGGAAGTTACAGCTCAAAGCGTTCTTCTTATCGAAAATAGGGAGCTTCCGCAGCTGCAGGACTCATTGCCCTGGGAGAAAGCAACTACCTTGATGCAGGAACAGCCTTCTGAAGAAATGCTGGATGTGCGCTATTTCACTTTTCCTTCTCCTAAAATTCAAACATTCTCGGCCCTGAAGGACTACACTCTGGCTTCTTTTTCCAGCAACCGCCCCTTATTGGAAGCCGTTATGGATTTGACAAGCAGAATCTATCACGATTTCACCTTTGATCCCAAAGCGACCAATGTCACTACTGCCATTGAGACTGTGTTCGAGAAAAAACGGGGAGTGTGTCAGGATTTTGCACACCTTGCCATTGGGGGATTGCGCTCCATCGGGCTGGCGGCACGGTATGTCAGCGGCTATCTGGAAACTTTGCCTCCTCCGGGCAAACCCAAATTAGTAGGATCGGATGTTTCACATGCGTGGATCTCCGTATATTGTCCCTATTATGGATGGATTGATTTTGACCCAACCAATAACGTGATTCCGCAAAACCAGCACATGGTTGTCGCCTGGGGAAGGGATTATTCAGACATCACGCCTCTCAAAGGAATTCTGTTTGGCGGCGGAAAAAAACATACCCTGAAAGTATCTGTTGATGTGAGAAACCGTGAAGACATTTCTACCCCTCAGTCAGTGCCTGTTTGACCACTTCTAAGTTTGTCTTTACACTCATAATTGCAGATGCTATCGTTTTTCATAATGTTCAACTTTCCTATGTGGATTCTGTGTTGAAACGGTTCTTGGCCTGTTGATCATGGTATCCGAGGGCGATTTCGGATATAAGAACCGTGGGGACAAATGTTCATGAGGCTTTGCAATTTGACGGAATTGACGATGACATGCGCCACAGCAACGAGCGAAGCAATCTAATTTGGATATTTAGATTACTTCAGCTAGGCGTCCCTGAATCCCTCCCACTTCGGCGTACCACCAATGATAAAAACAGAAGTACAGCAAAATTCCACTACTAATAGGTACTTAGTTCGCCAGTCTATTATTTCCAACACAGATAATTCATTCGGAGAAAATTAGATGGAACCTCCTCGCTCACAACCTGAAAAACTAGAACGACAAGCTCGTTTAAAAGAAAAACGAAAAGCTGCCAGAAAACGTTATCTGGATTTGCTTGAAAACATGGTCCCAAGATTATTTTTTAACTGGCTCAGTGTAATGGGATTTTTTTTCGTCAGTTTTGGGATTATAGGAGAAGTATTCATTTTTCTGATGGATCTTTTTAGTCCCTACTCCCCTTCTTACCAAGGTTTGATTTATTTATTATTTTTTGTATTGATTGCCATTGGTTTGAGTATCATGGTCTTTGGAGTGGCTCGAGAGCATTTTCGTTTGAAGAGAGGCCTGCCGCCCAGTGCATCAGCCTCAATACTTGCAGATCGCCCAATATTTGTAGTTCTCAGTGTGATGATACTGATGGGTGGCATGACTTTGGTTGTCGGCTTTTCTTCATATTCCATCTACCAGGTTACAGAGTCCCCTGAATTTTGCGGACAAACTTGCCACAGCGTGATGCATCCAGAATGGAATACTTATCAAACATCGCCCCATGCTAAAGTACCCTGTGTAAAATGTCATATTGGATCAGGAGCGGAATGGTATGTTCGTTCCAAACTTTCTGGACTTAGACAGATTTATGCCGTATTTGACGAATCGTATTCACGCCCGATCTCAACCCCAATTCATCATCTCAGACCTGCCAGAGAAACATGCGAAGAGTGTCACTGGCGCAAAAAATTCATGGGATATCAAGACTTTACCCGGACTTACACACTAAAAGATGAAGAGAACACCCCTTTCCATTTCCGTATGCTTTTACATATAGGAGGAGAAAAAACAGCAGTTGGTAAAGGTTCAGGAATCCATTACCACATGTTGATTGCAAACAAAGTGGAATATATTGCCAGAGATAAAAAACGGCAGAATATTGCCTGGGTTCGCACGACAAAATCCGATGGATCAACTAGTGTCTACAATAACATTGAAGAACCCTTGACAGAAAAAGAAAAAAAAACGCTGAAGCCTCGTAAAATGGATTGTGTGGATTGCCACAATCGTGCGGCCCATCAATTTCCAACGGCTACTAAATCAGTCAATGAAGCTATTGAAGAAAATTTAATTCCACGAGTTTTTCCATCAATAAAGGTCCAGGCTGTAAAAGTACTGAGCCAGGAGTATGCCAATGTAACAGATGCCGAAAAAAAAATTGCGATCAGTTTGCAAGACTATTATCAAAAAAATTATCCTGAGTTTCTAAAAAATCATCCTGACGACTTGGTAGCGACAATCAAAGGCGTACAAAGCATTTATAAGAGAATAGTTTTTCCTGAAATGAAAAGCAATTGGTTTGCTTATCCTGATAATATTGGCCACCTTGATTGGCCTGGATGTTTCCGCTGTCACAATGATTATCTGGAAAATGAAGATGGCGACATAATTTTTAAGGACTGCAACAGTTGCCATATTATTTTGGCCCAAGGTGAAGATTCCAATGAAATCAACATTAATTTTAAAAAAGGCCTGGAATTCATGCACCCTGGTATAGAAGAGCCCATGGAAGAGTTTAGTAATTGCGCAGAGTGCCATACTGGCGGCGATAAAATGTATAATCGATAGTTGAATTTCAGCTAGGAGGTTGTCCGAGAATAGCCGCAGAAGACATTTTTCCCATCAAACGATTGGTGTAGCAAATATGCTGCCGATCTAACCCCAAAAGTTTGTATAGCTCCTTTGATACGTCGAAAAACAATTTTTTTTCCAAAAAAATATCCATAAATAAAGGACGCACTTCGCCCTTGCGAGTGGCGATAACAATTTTTTTGATATTGTAAGCCCCACAAACCAGCGAGAACTCACCAGACGTTTTTTGTTTTCCTCTGAGACTGAAACTCTGGAAGCCCATCACCGATTTTATCACTCCGAAAACAGGTTCTACGATGGTTTTTCGTGCTGTAAAACTGCCCCCTGTATCCAGTTGGCAGAGACGCTGTTGATACTGTTCTATTCGCTCTTCTGTTTTCACATCGTCTGACCGCAGACCAAGTCGCAGCTCCAGTTGTTCCAGCAAGCCCAAAGGACCACAGTATATTTTTCCTATGAGGGCCCCGGTATTTTCCAACAATTCAGGAGCCGCAGGATCGTCTAAATCAATACCAAATAAAATATCCATAGTTTTTTTTATTGAAAATGAAAGAGTCCTAGTCCCTTCCGGGGGAAAGAAGGGCCTCGGCAATTCCCCTTGAATAAGGGAACAGAGGCGAGAGGATTTTTTTTTGATAGTACTATAGGATAAGAAGGAATCTTGGAACAATTTCACAAATTTTTTAAAAAATTTCCGAAAATCTGTGAAAATGTTGATTTTGATGGAATGGCAAATGGAAGATGATTCTTGTCATTTGATGAATCATTTGGCATGGGACGTGGGGCTTGATCATATTTTCGCCCAGTTTCTTTTACAAACACTTGATCGTTTCCTGGTGTCATTCCGTGCTTGACACGGAATCCAGGTTCCGCAAATCAAAGTATGGACCCCGGATCAAGTCCGGGATGACAAACTGGTGGACAACAATATCATCATACCCTTTTTTTCACCAAAATTTCGGAAGAATCCCATACGATAGTATAACGATAAATTGACAAGTAATAGTGCTTATTGTTATTTGATGGAAAAGCTAGTTTTTGAAAAAGATTTTCAGGAGAATTATGAAAACATTAACATTACGAATTAAAATTTTGCTGCTTGTCATAGGAATGTTACTCGCGTTGATTGTCATTTCAACAGGAATTACCCTTTCTAAGTTAGATCTTATCGGAAAAGAAATCAAAGAGATTACCGAAGAAGGCATACCTCTTACAAAGATTATTACGGAAATCACCATCCATCAATTAGAACAAGCAATCCATTTTGAGAGAGCAATACGTTTTGGGATGGAAATGAAATCAAGTGATGCAGCCGCCAGAAATTTTCAAATAGAAAAAAAAGCATTTCATCAATTAGGTTTAAAAGTTGATGATGAAATAAACGAGGGAGAAAAGATAGCGCAAGAAGCCATAAACCTCTCAATTTCTGAAGCATCTAAAAAAGAATTTAAAAATATTTTTGATCATCTAAAAATTATTGAACAAAAACATGCACAGTACGAAAGTCATGTCTTCAGTATTTTTAATGATATAGCTCATGGAATATTTCGTGAGTACGAGGAGATTGTTGGAAAAGTGGAAGCTGAAGAAGATCAGTTGGACTATGAATTAGAAAATTTTTTAAGGGAAGTCGAAAAGTTTACAGAAGAATCTATTCTTCGGACTGAAGAAGAAGAGAACACCGTATCTTTAATGATGCGTGGGATTACTTTCTTTGCTCTGATCTTTGGGATATCCATTAGCCTGGTGCTTGTTTTTACGAGTTTTAATAAACCACTATTTGTAGGCATCGAGCGTGTGGAAAGTGAGATGAAGGAAATCATTCAAGACGATATTCCTCTTACGAAGATTATTACGGAAATCGCAATGGGCCAATTAGGACAGGTTATTTGGTTTGAAAGAGCCTTGCGCCTTGCTTTGGAATTGAAAGAAACAAATGAAGTTACCGGAGATTATACAAACGCAAAAGAGAAATTTCATCGATTAAGTAATCAGGTAGAGGATAAAATCAACAAGGGGGTACAGGTTGCGGAGGAAGCGATAAATGTTGTGATTACCGAAGTATCTCGCAAAGAATTCAAAGATGTTCTAAGGCATCTAAAAATTATTGAACAAGAGCATACGGAGTATGTCAATGAGATTGTCGCTGTATTTGAAAAGATTGCAGAAGGACAATTTGATGCAGCAGATGAAATCCGAAAGATCGAAGAAAAAGAAGAGGCACTCAGGCATAAACTGGAAAATCTATTGAGAAAGATAGAAAACTTCACAGAAGCCTCGATCCTCCAGACAGAAAAAGAAGAAAAAGATATTGTTAGTTTAATAAAGAATATCTCCTAATTTTCATGTTGAACAAAAAATGTTTCGAACCATCCTTTTTGATACAATAAATGCGTTTGCCATTCTAAATATCATTGGTATGTCTTTGTTATTTACGGCAGTTATGCTTGTGTTTCCTACAACTGTTGCACTTTGGTATGGCGAAGACGATATTACTGCCCTGGTGATTACAAGTGGAATTGCTTTGGGGGGCGGACTACCAACATGGTGGTTATTTCGAAAACACCGTGTTTTGAAATTCCAGGATGGTTTTATTATTGTTATTGTGGGGTGGCTTCTTGTCACAACAATCTCCGCATTGCCTTTTTTCCTTCATGGATCGATTCCCTCCTATACAGATGCCTTTTTTGAAACAATGTCGGGATTCACTACTACAGGAGCTACGATTCTTAGTGATATCGAAGCGTTGCCCCACGGATTGTTGTTTTGGCGTAGTATGACCCAATTTGTTGGTGGTATGGGGATTATCATGTTGATTGTTTTGATAATTCCATTGTTGGGTATCGACAGTTTATCCTTGTATCGAGCAGAAGCGGCTCCTGGACAGGGGCCTGATAGTCAAAAATTTTTACCTCGTATGAAAGACTGTGTCAAATGGTTGTGGATTTTCTATATTTCCATGACACTATTTGAGACCGTCTTGTTATTATTAGGGGGAATGTCTCTTTTTGATGCCTTGTGCCATGCTTTTAGTTCTTTTGCGACGGCAGGGTATTCTACAAAAAATGCGAGCTTGGGACATTATGATAGTGCTTATTTTGATTGGGTTGTTATTATCTTTATGTACTTGGGGGGAATAAACTTTATTTTATATTATAACTTGATTAAAAAAGATTATACGACGCTTTTGCAAAATACGGAGTTGCGTTGGTATACTTCTATTCTGATTTTACTGTGTTCGACAGCATCTTATCTACTTTGGAAACATGGGGTATATACCTCGCTTACTGATGCTTTCCGTTATGGTACATTTCAGGTAGTTTCTATTTTGACTACCACGGGGTATATTACAGCGGACTATGAACTCTGGCCAAACGGTACACAGGGAATTATTTTTGTTTGTATGTTTCTGGGGGCATGTGCTGGTTCTACTACCAGTGGAATTAAGATTGTTCAGCTAGTCATCTTGTGCAAATATCTTTATGCTAAAATGATCCATATAGTGCAACCATTAGCCATTAATCCTATTCGGCTCAGTGGCCATCGTGTTGATTCTCAATCCGTAGATGCGGTATTGGGATTTTTTATTATCAACATTTTTATTGTCATTGGCGGAAGCCTGGTGATGACGATTCTTAGTGATATGGACATTTTTAGTGCATTCATGTCCGTTGTTGCGACTGTCTGGAATATTGGACCTAGCTTTGGAACCGTTGGTGCTGTCGACAATTATGGACACATTTCTGATGCGGGCAAATGGTTTCTCTCTTTTAATATGCTGGTTGGGAGGTTGGAAGTGTTTACAGCTCTAGTCATCTTTACTCCTTATTTTTGGAAAAGATAAGCGGATTCCAGTTGAAGGTATTGACACAGTACAGTTAAATGAAGCTTATTTTGACCCTGCGTTTTTTTCGAAAAATCGTGAAGGGTTTCAAATTCATCGATGGGTTAAGAAAGCGCATCAAAACGATCTGAAAAGGAGATCAACAATGAAGATTCTGACCGGTTTTCTATTTGTGATTATTGTCTTTCACACCAACAGTCTGTTTGCCCTTGAAAAGATTCGTATTACTAACGGGGAGTGGCCCCCTTACTTGTCTGAAAAACTTCCTCATTATGGATATGCCTCACATTTGGTTCAGGAAGCCTTTGCTGCTGTTGATATAGAGGTCGAATATGGATTTTTCCCTTGGAAACGTTCGTTTAAATATGCCAAAGACGGAAAACATAATAATGAAGTTTGGCATGGTTCTGTGGTATGGGTTCACACTAAAGAACGTGCTCAAGATTTTTTATATACGGATGTGGTCATTACCGATATTGAAGTCCTGTTTCATTTGAAGTCTGTTCCTCTCAATTGGAATACTGTTGATGATCTCAAAGGGAAATACATTGGAGGCACATTGCACACGGTTTATCCTATATTTGAACAAGCTGAAAAACAGGGGATCTTGCATATAGAAAGAGCAGGTAACTATAATATACTGTTTCAACGCTTATTGAAGAGACGAATTGATGCTGTTCCTCAAGTTCGGAATGTGGGAAATTTTTTCCTTCGGACGAGTTTAAGTTCTCTAGAACGATCTCAAATCACTTTCTCTCCAACAGTGATTCAAGAAAGGAAGTACCATTTGATGCTTACGAGGAAAATTGAACGAAACAAACAGCTCATTAAACTTTTTAATGAAGGTTTGAAAAAAATCAAGGAGAATAGCAAATATGATGTGTTGTTTGAGTCTCTCAATCAAGGAGTGTATGATACCCCCCTGAAATAATATCCATGTGCATTATACGGAGCACGACCATGACTTTCCTTAATTCCAGATTTCTGTTCCATCGAATTTTTTCAAGTAGGTTAAAAAGGGACCGATGATAGCCACCCCGACTGTTAGCATCAAAAATTCAATTGCAGCCTACCTCCTGAAAGTAGTTTTTTCCTTTTATTTCATTATCACCATTGTAGTGACACTTACTCATATGTCAGCTGAGTTTTTCAATGCAAAAGAGAATGTCAACCATGAGTTAGATGTCATTGCTGATACTTTTTCTCCTGGAATATCTCAGGCATTGTGGGATTTAAATGCAGAACAGCTACAAACAACTATTTGGGGAATTATAAAATTTCCTACCGTAGTAGGAGTGAAATTAGAAGATGATAATGGTGAAGAAATAGCAGCTTCTGGTGTCTTTATCGACAAAAATAACAAAATAATGACCGCTTTGCAGGACGGTACAAAAAAAGAAATAACAACATATAAGGGATTGTTTAGTAGAAAATTTCCTAATTTATATCAACACCGAGGAAAAGAAAATAAATTAGGTGTTACCACTATCTATTCTAGTACCGGTATTGTCATCGATAAAGTTAAATTGGGCTTTTTGTTCATCGTAGTCAATTCTGTCATTAAAACAGTCGCTTTGTGGACACTATTTTTATGGATTGGCCGTATATATCTAACCAACCCGTTAGCTTCACTCACTGCCGTTACAGAGCAGATCAACTTGGACAATTTGGAGAACTTGAAGGCTGCTGTTGTGACTAAAGGGCGAAATGAACTGAAGATTCTTGAAGAAGCCTTTAACAATATGATTCTCAAACTGCAGTCCTCACGCAATAAGCTAAATGAGCTTAACAAAACTTTGGAGCTAAAAGTAGAAGAACGAACTCGACAATTGTCAGAAGCAAACAAGGAGCTGGTGAAAAAAAATGAGATAATCATCCAAGATTTGATGGTTGCTGAGCGTATCCAAAAACGTTTGTTCACCACCTATAATCCTCCTCCCCATCTAAAGATTGCAACCAAATACATTCCCCATTCTCATGTTTCTGGAGATATTTATAAGATTTACCCTTATTCAGACAATACGTACAATCTATTCTTGGGAGATAGTACAGGGCATGGTGTCGCAGCCGCTTTGTCAACAGTGATGGCCAATGTTATTTTACAAGACGAAAGAAGATCTTCTTTAGAGGAAATCATGGGGCATCTGAATGACGTATTTGAACAGCATTTGCCCTCAGAGCGTTTCATGTCAGGAATTTTAGCAAATATTGATTCTCAGGGAAACCTTAAGATAATCAATGCCGGACATGCTCCATTAATTGTGATACCTGCTGATGGCAGTGACCCTGTCCTATTGGAAGATCGTGGTATCCTTCTCGGAATTCTGCCAAACTCGATGTTTGCGATTCAAACAAAAGAATACTCCTTGGTGCCTGGAGATCAAGTGGTACTTTATACCGATGGAATCTACGAGAGAATAAATGAGAAAGAAGAAATATTTGGTTTACAAAAACTTTATTTTTTCTTGAAGGAGAATCGATTTAACGATCTGGATGTGCTTCTGTCTCAATTATTAGAGCATGTGGAATCGTATGCTCAAGGAAAAGAAATAGATGATGACATCACCTTGATAGCTTTTGAATATTGTGGCTAACGAAACCTCAGTTCGGGGTAAGCTCGTCGTGTAATGATATTTTGGCTCTTTATGGTTTCCGGGAACCTAGTTCAACAAAATGCTAACGAGAGTTCCTAAAAGGGCTTTTCCTCGTTTGCGGGCGTTATGAACAAACTGGTAAAAAGCCAAATAACAGGGGAGTTTTTCTTGAGAAATTCCCCTATGGGGTCTCAACCAAGATCGTAAGAGAGACCAAAAACCTTCCATGGTATTGATTATGAACTATCTGCTGGTTTGAAATATTCAGCCCCATCAAATAAAGACAGGTCATCCATACGGTTAAAGGCTGATGAAGGCCTGAAAATGTAGTGTTCGTTAAATCGTCAAATCGGCGCTCACAATGCTTACAAAGGTATTTTTGGCGATGAGACTCTGTCTCATCAAAACCTTTTTTGATGATATCTCTATGGTAGCAGTGTGGGCATTGGACACCATCTGGCCATCTAAGCTCTCGTACGGATAAATAAAACTTCGGAGTGATAAAGCAATACTCTAACAAAAATTTCTGTCTGAACTACTGTAAACAAAAAAAAACTTTTACTTTTCAAAAAAAATTTGATACCACTGCTATTAAGGTGTGCGATGTCTTAAAACAGCCTGATTTTCCGCAATATTAAATTTTGAAAAAGGCGGTATCTTTTGAAAAAGCACCATTTGTAATCAGAAAATAAGCGGGGACCTATGAAATGGTTTGCAGCGCAAACTCATATAGCTATTCTTCTCGGAGGATTGATAGTTGCCGGCTCTCCACTGTTTGCCGCAGATGAAGAATCTGCCGATAAAGAAAATTTTCAAACCATCACGACTGGATTTATCTCTGGAAAATATGTTATTCGTGCAACAGAATTTGAAGATGAAAAATTTAGTGACCAAGATATTTTTGGACAATTCAAAGTAGATCTTACCGCCCCAAAACACAATTTATATGAAGCCCATGTATTTGGATCTCTTCGATCAGATCAGGATGGAGACCAAAATCATCGTGGGTTCTTTCCTTTTGAAGATGCCGGAGATATCAGTGATCAGGGCAGCAAAGGATATCTTTACGAAGCCCATTTAGATTTTAACTACATCTTGCCTGGTGTGAAACAATTGCGCCTTGGGCGTCAGTCAGGACAAAGAGGGGAAGTGGTGTTTTATGATGGAGTCGCTGCTGATTTTCGATTTGGGAGAAAATTCCAAGCAACTGCCTATGGAGGACGTACCGTCCATTTTCACGAGGTTGATCCAGGAGATGATCAAGTGTTAGGAGCAGGAGTTGATTTTTCTCCTGCCCGACAAACCCGGTTCAGTCTTGATTACTTGGGAATAAAAGATGAACGAGATTTTTTAGAAGACGAACAGAAAGACCGTCTCGTTGCTTTTAAAATAGCCCAACGTCTCTCAGAAACCGCAAAAGCTACTCTACGATACCGATGGATTAATGGGGAAGCTCGAGATTTCCGGTTAAATTCCACAGGATTTCTTCCTCATGAGTTTCAATTAAGCATCAGTTATTTTCAGCAATTTCGTGCTCAGCGGGAATTGACTGATGAATTATCAGAGTATGCTTACCTTCTTGGTACAACACATCCCTACCAGACATTGAACTTAAATCTTCGTAAACAGTTCAGTAATCGATATTCTTTGGATCTATCTTATTTTCGACGAGGATTAGTCGATGATCAAAATGAGGGAGAATTCAATCGCGATTATTGGAGAACCTTGCTCTCTTTGCATGTAGATAATTTTATTAAAGATAATTTATCATTGTCTCTGACAGGGGAACATTGGGAAAGTGAACAATCTGTAAATGCGGCAGGTGCTGATTTGATGTATCGGTTTAAATGGGGAAGTGATAAAGCTAAGGTGCATGCAGGAACCTACTACAGCCTGTATAAATACGATTATTATTCCAAACATGACGAGACAGAGGATGTTCGCACCTATTATGTAAAGGGCCAGGTACCCCTCTTTCACGACTTTTCTTTCAAAGGAAGCTACGAATGGGAAGACGGTTTTGACAAATATTATACTTTGAGTATGGGGGTGCGGTATGACTTTTAGACGACTCCTCAAAAAACGCTGGCTAGCAAAACCTTTGCAGTTGCTGTTGATTCTTTCAATATGGGTGATGCTAGGAGGATGGGATTGGCTCTGGAACTGGGGGCATGATCGCAGCCGTGATATTAAACTGAATCATCAAATCCATATTGACAAAAAACAACTAGAATGTATTGACTGTCACGATACTGCAGATGAGGAAGACAAAGCGGGATTTATCAAAGAAAAAACTTGTGGTGAATGTCATCAAGAAGTCAAAGCAACTTCTGTAAATAAGCAAGAATGCCTGCTTTGTCATAATACAACGATCAATGAATTGCCATTTCGTGGAGAAAAAGAATTCAAAGTACAGCAAGGGCCAAAGCCATACAAAGATCTGCTTTTCTCTCATAGGGTGCATGTAGATAAAGAGATCGACTGTTTGACATGTCACAATGATATCAACAAAGACTCCAATTTAGAATTACCCCATGACAAGTACATGCAGCCGGCAGAAGATTGTATCGAATGCCATCACAAAGATCTGGTATCGAATGACTGTACTGTCTGCCATAAGAGCATGACTTCCAACAAACGCCCTGACTCCCACCAGGGTGACTGGAAGCAAAGTCATGGTCTAATGGCTAATTTAAATTTCAATACAGAACATCGTGATGATTGTATGACTTGCCATGTGCAAAATGATTGCACTTCCTGCCACCAGGAGCAGCAGCCAAGGGATCATACCTACTTTTGGAAAACTCAGGGACATGGCTTGATGGCTGATGTCGAGAGTGAACGTTGTTCGACATGCCATCAGGAAAATTTTTGTATCAGTTGTCATAATGAAACCGCTCCGAAGAGTCATATTGGGAATTGGGGTACACGGCATTGTGTGAATTGCCACCTGGATACCAGTTTTGGCCCTGAAAATAATAACTGTGCGGTTTGCCACCGTAAAGTTATGCATTATTTAAAATGACTTTCATCTCAATAATAACAGACCATGCTTGATTTGAGGAATGAAAAAAGAGTATAGCTTGCCATTCAATTTTTTAAGGAGGAAACATGTGGGAAATAAATAAACAAGGTAACATGCGATGGTTAAAGCTAGTATTATGTTTGCTGGCAATGACACTGACTTTTACCAATTGCCAGTTGGGTGATTCGAAAGATGAAAGCATTACTTCATTGGAAGCGGATCTAAACAACTTTAGAAATGTGGGGATGGATGTCTGCACCAATTGTCATTATGGACAATCGAATCAATGGTTGGAAGGGCAACATGGCAACTTAAATGCTATTGATCACGCGACTCATGCTGATTTGGACCTTGGCCTAGACAGCGATGGATTTCCCTATTATGGATACAACGGGCTGGGAACGGATCCGGATAACAAGTGTTCCAGTTGCCATGATCCCGAAAAAGATGGTCAGCATTTGACTCCCAAACTAACTGGAAATACAGCTCGCCCTGTTATTGGCTGCGAATCTTGTCATGGCGGAGGAAACAATCATTATGGAGTAGGGCCAATTCAGTTCGCCAAACCTGATTATGAGCGTTGCGGTCAGTGTCACAACTCAGAATTCGACCATCTCGCATACCACCCCACAGGAGATAACATCCTGGAAGAATATGTCACCTCCCCACATAACAAATCCATCAATGAACACAATTATGTAGAAGAAGGGTCCACAACGGTAAGAGCACGCTGTTCACGCTGTCATACTGATGAAGGGTTCAAAAAATATAATTCCGTTCCAGGCTCTACCGGTTATACCGAATTGAAAGAAGCTTTTGAAGGGTTACCTGATATCAAAGACGCCTCTGTTGTTCAATGCCGAACTTGCCATGATCCTCATATGGCCAATGCGAACAATTTAGAAACGGTTAGCGCAACAACAGGAGTCGGGGGCGAAGTCACACAATCTTCTCAGTTCAATACCTGTACTTCTTGTCATCAACTAAACGATGTGAATGGTGTTGCCATGACAGATGCGTACCATGACCCTGCCGTTAATCAATATGGAGCACTGAACGAAGTAATTACAGACACCCATGCGATGGCGGGAGATCCCACCCGTTTGAATACAGGCGATTCTCCAGGAAAATATGTTTTTATCAAACCAAGTGATTCAAAGTCTTGTGCTGGATGTCACAATCCACACGCCGCTGACAATACAGTTAATGAACAATGGGTTCAATCAGCACACGGGAGTACAACGGATGATCCTTGGATTCACTACGACTGGAAGGCCGAAAATCGTCAGGCATGTCAACGCTGCCATACAACCACTGGCTTTGCCAACTATGCGAATGCCAACGCAAAAGGAGAAGAGTATGTTGCCAGCAATAACGATTTTTCACATCTCACACCAGCCGCCACCGATGCAGAAGGCAACACTCTAAACTTTGGACAAAACGAAAGCCTTTATTGCTGGGGTTGCCACACCAATTATAAAGGGGGAATTCGGAATCCAGGCCCTATTGTAGCACCTTATGTTGATATGGATGGCAGTGAGATTGTCTTTCCTGATGTAGCGGCTTCTAATGTTTGTATGGGTTGTCATACGGGCAGAGAGGGCGGAGGTTCAATTGAGAATTCAACTAACGATTTCAGCAACACTGGATTTATTAATTCTCACTACTTAACTGCCGGTGCAAACATTTTTACGGCAAGTGGATATGAATATTCTGCTCGGGATTATACCAATGTTTCATTTTATGCACACGATCAGATCGGTGCTGCAGATGCAGATGGAAATGAAGTGAATCCAGGTACTGGAACTAATGGTCCTTGCGTTGGATGCCATATGAGTGCTACTGAAAAACATCTGTTTGAGCCAGTTACTAAGAGCGATGAAAACGGTGAAATTTCTGCAATTAGTAGTCCAGCATGTGCCAGTTGCCATACAGGACAATTCGAACTGACATCCACTGTATTGAATGAAGAAAAGGCCCATTTAGCTGAATCTCTTGAAGCCCTCAAGGTTGAGTTGGAAAAAAGAGGCTATTACTTTGCGGCTTCTTATCCATATTTCTTCTCTGAGGCTGATACAACGGACCGGACAAAAGGAGTCAGAAATTGGTTAACAGGCAGTGATATTAACTCAGGAAAGCTCAACATGGGGGCCGCCTATAATTTTAATATGCTTGAGCACGATCCAGGGGCTTTTGCACACAACCGTTATTACGCAAAACGCTTGATTTATGACTCTATTGACTGGCTGGATGATAACCTGTTGAATGATTCGGTGAAAGCAACTTTAGAAGGGTCGTCCCATCAAGGAGCCAGCTATCAGCAGGATGCTCTGAATTATCTTTTGAATAGTGATGGGGGACGTCCCTAATATTTTACAGAGAGGCTCTATGAAAACTAAATTTGCAAAATATTTTTTGATAGTTTGCATTGCAGTATTTGGCGCTGGAATGACTTATGAAATTCATGCCCAGGATTATAAATACATGGGTATAAAAAATTGTAAAAAATGTCATCAACAGACGGAAGTGGGTAAACAGTATTTTGTTTGGAAAAAACTGAAGCATGCATCTGCTTACAAAATACTGAAAAGTCCAGAAGCTAAAGAAGCTGCTAAAAAAGTAGGGCTGAAAGGTGATCCACAAAAAAGCGAAGAATGTTTAATTTGTCATACGACAGCATATGGCGTTGACAAAAAAATGCTGGATCGTAAATTCAGAATCAAAGAAGGGGTGCAATGTGAAGCATGTCACGGCCCTGGTAGCGAGTATAACGAGGAAGAAGATAAGGCTAAACTGCTGGAATTAAAAAAAGCATTATTTAAAACAGCCAAGGGAACTCCTCAACACGAAAATTTTAGCACACAGTTAAAGGCAGAACGTGTACGAATGGAAAAAAAGCACGGATTGCTCCAAATTAATAAAGACATCTGCCTTCGGTGTCATGTTTCCGAGTTAAAGCTCAACGGAAAAGTTTATAAAAATCCTTCCTATCCAAAAGAAGGATTTGATTATGAGGAACGTCTGGAAAAAATCGAGCATCCCAGGACCGAATATTGATGATATGGAAGATTTTAACTGATTGTGTATCTTTGGTGTTGTTAGGGCTCGTACATAAATAACCTTTACAGATGACTTGTCTTTTTCCTCGTCTACGGTGTTGTCTTCAAAGGCACATACTTCCAGTATGCACAATTGAAGACGCCTTGTAGCCAAGAAAAAATACTTCCTCATCTTTGTCAACGTTATTTCTGCACGAACCCTTAGTAATACGGGCTTTTCTTTTTCAGCTTTTTTATTTCTTTTGCAATACTGCCAGGAATGACATGATTAGGGATGGGATTCGCAGTACCAGGCATGCTGAAGGCACTCGATCTTTCAAAAATTCTTGATAAATGCAGCACATTCAAACTAATATCGTTGCACAAGTAATGTTCTTGATCCGTCTGCTTTGCCAAAATATATTTTTTTGAGTTATATAAATCCTCACTGAATCCTTTTGCAATAACACACAGGTCCATGATCCACTCTAAGGCCAGGTAGTTGATAGAATCCGTCTGCCAATTAAAAAAATGGGATTCCAACCCCGTATCCAGCCATTCTTTATGCATCAACTCATGGCAAATATTCCCCTTCAATTCCGAGTCTGTTGCTTCTGACCAGAATTCTTTATTGTAGACAAGCGTGTGCCTCACAGAACTCGTATCTCCTTGAGAAATTGGCACGAACTTACCAGTAGACCCCAGGTTTTTCAAGGTATTCTCATTGTTACCAGAGCTATCCAGCATCCGAATGGTTATTGATAAACGAATGCCGGGAAATTTTGGAAGCACCCCCTTTGCCAGTAAAACCAAACGATCGTCTCCCTCAATTTGGATGGATGGCCCTTGTCCCTTGTTCAACTTATTGGAGAGCTTGTTCAGAACTTCTTTTTCGTCCATTCTTCTGATCAAGTTGCCTAGTTCCAGATAGTATTGCGATTGGCATCCCGGATTTTGTTCAATCAGCTGTTCATAAAGCGCTTTGGCCTCATTATAATCACCGTTCATCTGATAGGAATTGGCCAAATTCAGCTGGATATCAAAATACAAGTTTTCTTGTTTTTGTGATTGAGGGAATATCTCTAAGGCCCCTTTGAACTGCTGTATTGCCTCCTTAAACTGTTTTGAACTGTAAAGCTGAATGCCTGCCTGATTTCTATTAAATGCTTGTTTCATAGGTTCTATTGTAAAGTGTTTACAGCTTTTTTGTCATGATGATTTTGCTTCCCTGTTTATCCCACTTTACGTCATCCATGTAACTGCGTATCAACAGAATTCCCCTTCCAGATGACAACAATGTGTCTTCATTATAGTTTTCCGGCAAGATGGCTTGATCAAACCCTTTCCCCTCATCTTCCACCTCAATTTCAAACTGTTCTTTGTTGACTCGATACTGGATGGTCACTTGTCGATCTGTAAATTGGGAATCATTTTCTCTTTCTTGTATTAAGGTAAAAAATTTATCCCAGGATTCCTGCTTCAGAGAAGAGGGTACCTCAAGGTTTCCATGTTGAATGGCATTAGTCAGCGCTTCCATCACACAGACCCCAATCCGAATCACATTGATGTCATGTTTTTGGCAGAGTGGGCCATAATAATTTTTTAAATAGTCCAGGACATCCACACAAAGTTTTGTTTTGCTGGGAATGGTCAAGCGAATGTGTTCCACACAAGCTGCAATTTCAGTAGTGGGTTTTTTTGCGGATAAGAGAGTTTTAAGTTTCAACAGGGCTGTATCTAGAGCCTGAGGATCAAATGGCTTTAGCAAAAAGTCGAAAGCGCCTAAACGTAATGCCTGAATGGAGGCATCCAGATCTCCGTGCCCAGTGATAATAATGATAGGTATTTCGTGATGATCCTTACGCAGCTTTTTCATCAGTGCCAGCCCATCCAGAACCGGCATTCGGATGTCAGTAATGATTACATCAAATTCATCAGGAGATTGAACAAAGAGGTCCCATCCTGCTTGGCCATTTGCTGCTGAGACTACCGTGTGTTCCTCCATTTTCAGATAAGTAGCAATTTCTTCCTGCAGGCTCTGTTCATCATCAATCAATAATATTTTCATAATGCTTATTGTTTAATTTTTTTTCATATCTTGGGAAAATAGAGTCGAAAGCAGGTGCTTTCCCCTGGCTCTGATTCTACTTCCAATTTTCCTTGGTGATCCCGAATGATACCATAACTGATGGACAAGCCAAGTCCTGTTCCCACCCCCACATCTTTTGTCGTAAAAAAGGGATCAAAGATTTTTTCTTTTATTTCAGAAGGAATTCCTGTTCCGGTATCCAATACTTCCGCAATGATCCATTGATCTTGGAAAAAAGAGCGCAGCCGGATTTTTTTGATAGCTTGTGTTGCCAGAGCATCCTTGGCATTGGTCAACAGGTTGATCAGCACCTGCTCTATTTGCACTGGCTGGCAGTGAATAATGAGAGGCTCGATCGATAATTCCGAGATTATTATGATATCCCGTTTAATGAACTGTTCATTAATCATAGATAAGGCATCTTCGATAATACCATTGAGATCGGCTTCTTTCTTGGGAGTAAGCGTGGAATCTCTGCCAAACGTCCGCAGGTGGTTGATAATTTGGGATGCCCGGTCCACTTGCCTGATAATTTTTTTGAGAGGAGGAAGAGGATCTGTCACAATGTCTTTTTCATCGGCTTTGATCAAATTATTGGCGCTCATGCGAATCGTAAAAAGCGGCTGGTTCAACTCATGAGCAATACCGGTTGCCATTTCTCCCAGAGAAGCCAGTTTGGAAGATTGGATCAACTGTGCCTGAGCGTTCTGCAATTCTCTGTATGACTTTTCCAATTGATGATTGGCATCCACCAATTTTTTACGCGATGCATTCAAATCAGCAGTCCTCTCTTTGACACGTACTTCTAATTCTTCTTTGGTGGCTTTTGCTTCCAGTGCCGTAGCAATACGCGCTTTCAGGATGGGAGTACGGATTGGCTTATTGATGAAATCAGTGGCGCCATTCTGCAGGCAGGTCGCCACCAGTTCATCCTCTTTTGCTCCTGTCAGCATGATGACTGGTATTTTTTGGAAATCTTCATGCTCTTTGATCTGGCAAAGCAGCGTCACGCCGTCAATTTCCGGTAAATTGATATCTAGTAAAATCAGATCAAAAGGCTCATCCTCCAGTCTGGGAAAGAGTACCTTCGGATGAAGAATGAATCCGCAATCGTATCCAAAGAGACGCAGCATTTCCGACAAGGCTTCGCTGATTAACTGATCATCATCCACAATCAAGATTTTTGCTTGTTTCTTCATAATGTCATCGCTTTTTGGAGTAATGATTCTAATGCTTCTTTGTCTGCATTAAAGATCGCATTGGAAATTTGTTCAATCAAAGGAAAATAAACAGGATCATCCCCTCCCATTTTCTTTATTTGCTGGACCTGGGCCAGCAGATGGTCGGTTCTAAATATGGGGGTGATAGAAAGTTTATGAAATTTTGTCTGCAGCTGTTTTTTCAAGTCAGCAGATACCTTTGAAGAAAAATCGTTCCTGGTAATGTCTGAAACCGTTGACTTCACCCTGGGTTTTTTCCCATCAGGTTTTAGATATTTCTCCAAAATGGTTATTAATCTTCCCAGATCAATCGGTTTGGTGATGTAATCAGATATACCGCTCTTGTGAGCAATTCCCTGTTGTTCCTTAAAGGCATCCGCCGATAGGGCAATGATGGGAATATTAGCGCATTCAGGATGCAGGCGGATAGTTTTAGCTGCCGTCATCCCATCCATAACGGGCATGTGCATATCCATCAGGATTAAATCCAGCTTACCGGTTTTCTGAAGATGTAAGGCTTTTTCAACACCTGCGGCACCATCATCCGCAAAGTGGATTTGGAACTGGTCCTGCTGAGATTTCCCCACATCCTGTCGTTCGTTCATTTCTTCAAAAACGGCCTGAAGCATTTCCTGATTCATCAAGTTGTCTTCTACAATCAAAATGACATTTTCTTCCGCAAGCTGGTAAGGTTGGGAAGAAATTGGCGTGTTGTAGTGCGATAAAAGGTTGATCTCTTTTAAAGGCAGCTGGACAAAAAAGGTAGAGCCGCTTTGCTGGTCATCGGTAGCAACTTGGCTATCAACCCAGATTGTTCCGTTCAACAATTTTACCATTTGCCGGGTGATTGACAACCCAAGTCCGCTTCCCCCAAATTCCCGGGTCATCGAGTTGTCTCCCTGTTCAAATGTTTCAAAAATCGAGTGATAGCTCTCTACGGGAATGCCTGGTCCTTCATCAATTACTTCGAAAAGCAGATCATCATCGAGCCTGGAGGCACGAAGACAAACTCGTTTGCCTTCTGGCGTGAACTTGATGGCATTGGCTGTCAAATTCATGAGAATCTGGTTGAGTTTTGTCCGATCAGAAATAATGCTTTTTGGCAGATTTTCATCAAAGTCATAGGAATAATTGAGCTTTTTTTCCAACGCATGGGCTTTATTGATGTGATAAATTCCTTTAAATAATTGCTTCAAATGGAGAGGCTCTTCAGACAGATCCAGCTTACCTGCTTCAATTTTAGAAAGATCTAAAATATTATTGATTAATTCAGAAAGGCCTTCTCCTGCTGTTTTGATATTTTCTAAATAGTGATTGTGTTTAGGAGGAAGGGGATACTGGTTTTTCTGGTTGATAAGGATTTGGCTAAAACCCAGGATGGAATTGAGAGGAGTCCGAATCTCATGACTCATGTTGGCCAGAAATGTAGATTTGGCTTGATTGGCAATGACAGCAGCCTCTTTAGCAAAATTTAATTCATTTTCTGTGTTTTTGCGTACGGTGATATCCTCCTGGGTACTGACATAATGAGTAATTTTATTCTGATTGTTTTTAATAGAAGAAATGGAAATCAGGGCCCAGTAATGCTCACCATTTTTTTTCCTGTTGTACACTTCTCCATGCCATTCTTTTCCTGTTATAATGGTTTGCCAAAGGTCCGCGTACAGTTCATCTGGAGTTTGCGTCGATTTCAAGAGGCTAGGGCTGTTGCCAATGGCTTCCTCGGCTGTGTACCCTGTCACTTCAGTAAACTTTGGATTGACATATTCTATGATTCCCTGTGCATTGGTGATCACCAGGATTGTTGGACTGTATTCAACAGCATGGGACAGTTGATTCATCTTTGCTTCGGCAACTTTACGCTCAGTGATGTCCTGCATCACTCCTGTGTAAAATTTTCGATTTCCGAGAGAAGCCTCACTGACTGCCAAATCCAGCGGAAACACCGTTTTGTCCTGGCGCACTCCGGTGACTTGCCTTCTTGTTCCAATGACATTAGTTTTTTTTGTCTGCAGGTAATGCTGCAAATACCCATCGTGTTTTTCATGGTCTGGGGAGGGGATGAGCAGGTTCACGCTTTTTCCAATGATCTCCTGCTTGGTGTAGCCAAACATTTTTTCTGCCGCCGTATTAAACGAATCAATAATGCCGTTTTCATCAATGATCACGATGCCGTCATTGGCTGTTTCAAGAATTGCCTGCAGCTTGATTTCATTTTCTTCGATGATACTATTTTTTCTTGTCATACTGTCAATTGTCATTTCGAGTCGAGTGTGATGAAATCATATTACGTGTATACTTTTTGAAAAAGGGCCATCTTCAGCAACGTTACTATCCTTTGTGATCCAGTGCTTTTCGGATGGCTAGCCCGATTTGATCATTATCAACAGGTTTAGTCAAGAATCCTTTAATCCCAATTTCTTCAGCTGTTATTTCATTCATTTTATGACTGAATCCAGTCACCAAAATAATAGGCAGATCAGGGTGGTTTTTCAACAATTCACGTGCCAGCTGATCTCCTGTCATTTTCGGCATGGTTTGGTCTGTGAGCACCAGATCAAACTGATCAGGGGCTGCCAGAAATATTTTCAAGGCTTCATTGCCGCTGCTTGCCGTAGTGACCTTATAGCCTAACCCTTCCAGCATAATTTTTTCTATCTTGACGACTTCTGTTTCATCATCAACCAGTAAAATATTTTCATTTCCTCTCAAAGCAAATAATGTATCCTTTTCTGGCTGTTGAACATTTTGCTGAATAGCAGGAAAAAAAACTTCAAATGTGGTTCCGCGATCAACCTCGCTTTCTACCGTAATTACGCCTTTATGATCCTGGACAATTCCATGAACCACCGATAATCCCAATCCGGTACCTTCCCCTTTGGGTTTTGTGGAAAAAAACGGTTCAAAAATGTGTTCCAGTACTTTCTCAGACATTCCTGTTCCTGTATCATTGACATGCAGTTTTAAATACATGCCTTCTTCCAAACCAAGAGCCCTCGCTTTCGGGCTGTTCAGCACAACCTCCTCTAAAGCGACATTCAAGACCCCTCCTTCTTCCTGCATGGCATATCCGGCATTCATACAGAGGTTCATCACAACTTGATGAATTTGAGTAGGGCTTCCGGATATGCTACCGCATGTATTAGAAATATTGTGACAGATGTCTATGGTGGTGGGTAAGGTCGATCTCATCATTCTCATGATTTCTTTGATGATAGGAGCAATTTGAATAACAGCATGCTTCTGGTCTGTTTGACGGCTGAAAGTGAGAATCTGTTTCACCAGATCCGCACCTCGTCTGCTGAATTCGAATGCCTGATCCAAAAATTCTTTTTCTTGACTGAATTCAGGCAGTTGCATACGGGTCAGTTGTATTGACATGAAAATGCCCTGGAGGATATTGTTAAAATCATGAGCAATTCCACCTGCCAGTGTCCCAATAGCTTCCATTTTTTGTGCCTGCCGCAATTGTGATTCCAGCTGTATTCGTGCTTCTTCTGAATTTTTTCGCTCAGTAATATCCCGGATCACTCCTATCGCATTCCATTGATCGTCCAGCTGCACAGCAGAAATCGAAAGCTCTATCAAAAATTCCGTTCCATCTTTTTTCAGCGCAGTAATTTCCAGTGTTTTTCCAATAAGTGGTCCTTTTCCTGTTGTCAGAAATTGAGAGAACCCTTGCTTAATCTTTTCATGGTAATGCTGAGGGGCAATCAGCTGGTGCATATCCTTACCCATCACTTCGGAGCGGTTGTATCCGAAAATCGTTTCCGCCGCAAAGTTCCAAAGAGCAATTTTGCCTTCATGATTCAGCATGATGATGGCCTCTTGGGCAGATTCACAAACTTTTCGAAATTTTTCTTCAGAGCGCTGCAGTTCCGTCACCTTTTTCTGAACTTGCTCAGAAAGCAGGTCTTTTTCTTGGATTAGTTGATCTTCCGCCTTTTTGATCCGGAGCATCGCGTTAATCTGAGCAATCAATTCCGTTTCATCAACAGGTTTGGACAAAAAAGCATCCGCCCCGAGTTCCAATGCCTTTGTCCTGCTTTCGACATCAGACTGAATCGCAGTCAGCATGATAACAGGAATGTGCTTTGTCTGCTCATTGGATTTTAATCTCAGGCATGCCTCAAACCCATCCATTTCCGGCATAATTACATCCAGTAAAATAGTATCCGGTTTTTCATGCTTTGCCTTTTCAATTCCTTCAGCCCCTGATTGAGCAGTCACCACTTTGGCATCTTCAAGCAATTCCTGCAACAAGGTCGACAGGACGATTAAATTATCCTGCTGGTCATCAATAACTAAGATAGTTGCCATGGGACTCTCCTGCTGTCTATTTTGTGAATATTTCAATTTTTGCTAGTAACTCTTCCGAATCGAGCGGTTTGGCAATATATTCATCACAACCAGCGGCCAATGTTTTTTCCCGGTCCCCTATCATGGCAAGAGCCGTAGTCGCAATCACTGGAATGTGCTGTATTGTATCATATTCTTTGATCTTTCGAACTACAGTAAAACCGTCCATTTTGGGAAGTGACATATCCAGGAGCACCAAATCAGGCAAATGGATTAGTGCCATATTTATCCCTTCTTCCCCATCAATAGCTTCCAATATTTCGTATCTTTTCGCCAATATGGCCTTCATTGCTGACATATTGCCAGGATTGTCCTCAATGACCAAAATGGTTGATATTTCTTTTTTTAGGGATGGGGGTTCGTTTTTTTCAATTTTATTAACACTAGGGGCAGCATCTCTTTCTTCAGTAGATTCTGGCTGGATTATTGTCTGAATGCCAAGCATCTGCCGCACACGGGACAGCAGTTCCTGGGGATCCACATCTCCTTTTTGGACCAGCTGCCGAATATGATTGGAGCTGAGCTTCTGAAAATCATCTTTTGTCAAATCTTTTGCAGTCAGGATCAAAACAGGGATGTCCGCTGTAACCGGTGTACTGCGAATTTTCTCCAATACAGCAAATCCGTCAACTTCCGGCATCATCAAATCCATAATGATACCATCCGGGCGGGTATGCTGCATATAATCGAGTGCTTCCTGACCATCATGTGCTATGTCGAGCAGGTATCCTTCACCTTCCAGAATTTGTTTCAATTGAATAATCGTTGCCTCATTGTCTTCCACAACCAACATGGTGATCCCAGTCCTGGCTTTAAAAACAACGGGACGATCCTGACTTTCTATCAAGCCCTCACCCACAGCAAGAACTGTTTTTCGTTTACTGTTCGCTTCAATAGTCGGCGTGGCCAGAGAATCATGTTCAACAGTAATTTTCTGCCATGCTATTGGAAGCGTGACGGTAAAGGTGGTGCCTTCATGCAGAATGCTTTCTACAAAAATATCTCCGCCAAGCAGTTTGATCGCTTTAGATGCGATGGTAAGACCAAGGCCCGTTCCTTCAAATTGTCGAGAAGCACTGCCATCAACCTGCCGAAATTCATCAAAAATATGAGGCAGATCCTCCTTGGCGATCCCAATCCCTGTGTCTTTTACTAGGATGATGACTTGGTCGGCACTACTGAAAACAGAAGTCGAAACATGTCCCTTTTGTGTAAATTTGACAGCATTTCCAATAATATTTTGTAAAACCTGATGCACCCTGGTTTCATCGTTATCAATTTCCGGAAAATCATCAGGAACCTTCAGGATCATCTCAATATTTTTTTCCGTGGCAACAGGGGTAAGGCTATCGATAATATTCCGAACGGTTCTTTTCAGCGAAAATCGAGTTGGACAGACTTCGGCTTTTCCTGCTTCTATTTTAGATAGGTCCAAAATATCATTGATGAGCGCCAACAGATGTTGGCCGTTGCGTTCAATAATTTCAAGAAAACCGATTTCTTCTTCGGAATCATTATTTTTTGTCCGTCGGATGAGAACACGAGAGAGGGCCATGATTGAATTGAGAGGAGTCCTCAACTCGTGGCTCATGTTGGAGAGGAATTCGCTTTTTAAGCGATTTGCTTCTTCCACCTGGATTCTTTGGGCTTCCAACTCCATGTTTTGTTCCTGCAATTCATCGGACTGCCTTTGAAGCTCTTCTGCCAATGCTTCCAGTTCTGAATTCTTGGCTTTGAGTTCCATGGCTAGATTTCGAGTGTTTTCGCTGACCTGGATATTGGAAAATATTGTATTGATCGGAATTTGAATTTGATCGAGGATATCCAGGTGTTCCCTCGAGTAAGAAGTTAAACTCGTGAGAGAGATAATAGCGGCTACTTGACTTTGGGCAATGATTGGAATAGTTATGATTGATCTGGGAACTGCCGTTCCTGAGGTCAATTTAATTGTAAAAACGGTGTCCTTTGGAATATCCTGGAGATGAGATATTTTTTTAGAAATCAGCACCTGGCCAAATTCCCCTTCAAGTGCTGATACATCAAAAGGCTCAAAATACTCTGAGCTACCACCAATAGAAAAAAAATGTTCAAAACGATCACCACCTTGACTCCGTACATAGAAAGCAGCAACGCTGGAGTTTGTGATTTCTATTAGTTTTTGCAGAAGGACACTGGCAAAATCGTTCAACTCTCCAGCCTCTACCATTGTTTTTGTAATCGCAGAAGTCCTTTGCTGAATCGAAATTTGAGACATCAACGTGTTGGCCATGTTGTTAAACGATTCTGCTAAAAACCCCACTTCATCTTTGGACTCTATTGAATTTCGAGCAAATAGATCGCCTTCCTGCATCCTTTCGGAGGTCTTTGCCATGGCAAGGAGCGGACGGGCAATGGTCTTTGCTACAAAAGCGGAAACAAGTGTAACACTGAGAATTGCCGCCACCAGGAGAATCAAGATATTACGAACCATTGAACCAATGGGGGCGTAGATTTCCTTTTGATCCTGTTTTGCGACAAATCCCCATTGAGTCCGGGGAATGTAACTATATGCCGCCAGTACGGGTACGTCTCTGTAATCGGTTGTTTCGATAATGCCAATACCTCCTTCCGAGGCATTTACTGCTGGTTGAGCCTCGATTTTCAGACGTAGAGGAGCTTGCTGGTACCACTTCAATTCGTTCAAGGCTACCACCTCTTTGTTGATAATAAGCGTCTCTCCTGTCTGCCCCATCCCGGTACGGTCCAGCAGCATGTTATAGAGCGAATTTTCCAGATCAACCAATCCTACCAGAATACCAACAATCATTTTGTTTTCCCCAATACTGTAGATCGGTATGGAAAAAGCCATTGCCGGCTTACTAGAGGATTTGGGATAGTAGATATCCTTAATATAGGCGGATTTGGTCCACAAAGCCCTTTTAAAATAAAGTTCTTCAGATTTGTCAATCCCTTCGGATTGCGTATTGGAAGAGGCAATAATTTTTCCCGAGGCTGCATCAACAACGAATATTTCATCCCAGGCAACATAGTTGTCATGATAGCGTAATAGAAGATCTCTGGCGGTCTGGATTATTTCGGAGCTTTTTTGAATAGGGACTTCCTGTCGGACAACTTGTTCAATTTCCCGTAATTCTTTATCCTGAGAGATGGCTTGGACATTTCCTATTCTTTCATCCAGCCAGGCATTGATTTGGAAGACTTTCAGATCACGGATTGCAATCAATTTGCTGAAGGCTTCTTCTTTGATGGAAATAACCCGCTGCTGATAAATGATGGTGCTGACAATCAGCAATGGCAATAAAGCCACACCAAGAAACCAAAAAGCCAGCCGTCCTCTAACACTTTTAAATTTGAAAAAACTATCCATTGTCCCTCATAGATTCGCCAGACCAAATATCGCCTCAGCCATGTTTCTGATAAATTTTGCAGCCTTCATGGACTTTGTGAAAATACCGCTGAAATTTTTCTGTTGGTGTTTCTGCGTTCCCTAGGACCAGATACCCGCCTTCTGCAAGAGATCGGTAAAACTTTTCAAAGATTCTATTTTGAGACTCCTTTTGAATATAGATCAGTACATTTCGGCAAAGTATCATATCAAAGTTGCCATATATGCTTTCAGGAGGAGCATAGCTTTTTGTATCCAGCAGGTTATAGAATGACATATTCACTAAATTCTGGATCTCCGGCTTCAAATGGAAGGAGTCCCCATTAATAACGAAATATTTTTTCAACCATCCGTATTTTACATCGTTGACACTTTCATGAGAATAGATGGCTTCTTGTGATTGAACCAGTGCTTTTTTGTTAATATCTGTGGCAAAAATGTTTACAGAAAGATCCGAATTAACTTTTTTTACCAACTCCTTAATCAAAATTCCCATAGAATAAGCTTCTTCACCACGGGAGCAACCTGCCGACCAAATTCGCAGGGAATTATTTTCCATCTCTGATTTTTTCAGGATGAGTTCAGGCAAAATCAAGGCACCAATGTATTCAAAAACCAAGGGGTCCCGGAAAAACTGGCTGACAAGGATGGTTAAAACATCCAGCAGGCAAATCACTTCCTTTTCATTTTTTTGTAAATGGTTCGAATATTCTGAGAAATGAGCACTCTCTGTCGCCTCAACCCTCTGCATGATTTGACGTTCAATCATAGGACGATGGTATTCGAAAAACCCCAAACCTATTTTCTTTTCGAGAATATTTAAAATAAATTGAATACTCGCATCCATTGTTTTTTCTCATCAATAAATACATGGGTAGTCAGAACTTCCATCATCATCAAATACCTCAATAATGTCAATGTTTCATTGGCTTTAGCTATCCGAGGCAATAGCGAACCAATCAAAGTGGATACCAGGCTGCCACGTTTATTGAAATCAGAAAATTTGTGATGCTTCGGAAAACATGGTATATAGAACCATCTTAGGGAGGCGACAGAAATAACTTACTTAAATTTGTACAGAATTTTTTTTACTCATCAAGTCGATGAAGCTTTTGCGTAGTTGGTCTACGTCGGCGCATTATCAACGAAGAGGAGTGAGAAAAAGGCCAACAAATGAAAAAGTTATTTTTGGAGCATTCCTTATCATTTTTTGAAGGAGAACATCATGTCTTGGCAGAAAGTTTACAACAATCCAGGGAGAACATCTATGTGGAAGCAATATGTACATATATTGAGTGTGATTTTGTTTTGTTTATGGATCGGTCTGATATCGTCCGGTTGTGCAGGGATAAACAAAGCCATGGACAACAGTGATATGACCACCACTCTCAAAATGAGCAATTCTGTTTTTTTAGAGCCTGTTGCACCGGAAAAACAAATTGCCTGGATACGGATCAGGAACACAACAGATCAGGAGCATATTGATGCCGACCTCATCAGATCCAAAATTGTTCGAAAGTTACAGGGGAAAGGGTATCGGATTACCGATAATCCACAAAATGCACAGTTTCGCATTGACGCCAACATTTTGTTTGCCGATTTGGCAACGAAATCATTGACAGCAGACTTTGCCACGCTGGGTGGTTTTGGCGGAATACTGGGTGGTTCTGATGGAAACTGGAAAACGCAAGTCGGCGGAGGTCTTGCGGGTGCAGCCATAGGCGCTGCTATTGGTTCGATGATCAAGGTCAATAATTATGCGATGGTGATTGATATTCAGCTTAGCGAAAAAGTAGAAGGCGGAGTGCATACTGAAATTGAAGGCCGCCTTTCCAGTGGACAGGCAGGAGGCGTCTATAAAGAACAAAACATGAACCGGACGGAAGACTTTTTTCATCACAAAACAAGAATCGCGGCAACAGCGAAGCAGGTTAATCTGAAATTTGAAGAAGCCGTGCCTGTGTTGGTGGAGAAAATATCCAACTCCATTGCCGGTTTGTTTTAGGAAGGCAAAAATAATAACAGGCGAAAGTTACGCAGGATTTTCATCGAGATTCAAGGCGTTTTATCGGGCGCATAGCAAGCTATGTAACTGGTAAAGCAACGCAGAAGATCGTTGAAAAGACAAGTAGATTTGCTAAGTTATTGTTTGAGCATTCCTTAGTATTTTTCAATCAATCCCCAGGCAAAGTGACGATTCCAATCACAAAATGGCAAGAGCGTCTTCTCCAGAAGGATAAATAGAGACGACATCTCATTGGGAACAAGTGATGATCACGCTCCAGGACCACAATCGATACATCGGTTCACCACAGGAGGTCCCAGCTTCAGTTTGCTGTTCACGTCCCTTAATGCCGTTCTAACCCCTTCTTCAATGACAGGATGGTAAAAGGGCATTGCTAACATTTGAGAAATCGTCATTTTCTGTTGATGAGACCACGCCAGTAAATGAGCCCAGTGTTCAGCCCGAGGTCCAATCATTTCTGCCCCTAAAAACAGGCCTGTTCCATATTCGGCATAGACATGGAGTAAACCTCTGTTTTGCAGCATGACTCGACTGCGCCCCTGATCTTCAAAGGACACTTTGCCAGTAGCATAACATCCTTCTGGAAGAGAACGGCAGGAACGTCCGACCATGGCAATTTGAGGATCAGTAAAAACAATACCCAATGGAGAACGACGATCTCCCACACGTATATCAGGAAATTTAGCGGCGTTGGATCCTGCAATTCGGCCCTCATCAGCGGCCTCATGTAAGAGAGGACGATCATTATTTGCATCTCCTGCAATAAATATAGACGATTCGCCGCACTGCGTAGTATAGGGATCAAACAGAGGGACACCTCTTTCATCCAGCTGCAAGTCCGTATTTTCTAATCCAATATTTTTTATATTGGCAACTCTTCCTGTAGCAGCCAGCACATATTCAAAGGCCTCTGTGTGTGTCTGTTCATCGATGCCACGATAGGTAATCATCACTTGCTCTCCATCCAGGCGCAAGTCGGAGACATGGGCATCCGGATCTAAGTAAAGTTCTTTTCCCAAAACGCGGGCACTGTATTCTCTGATTTGGGGATCACTCAAAGGCCCAACGGCGCCTCCCCGGCCCAAAACAACGACACGCACCCCCAGTCGGTGCAGTGCCTGCCCGAGTTCCAAACCAATCACTCCAGGTCCAAAAACGGCAACAGACTGAGGAAGGGTTTTCCATTCAAACACATCATCATTGACGACAAGGCGATGTCCCAATCCCTGGAACATGGGCAGTACCATGGGAGACGACCCTGTTGCAATAACAATGGACTTGGCATGAATTTCAGAATGATCGTCCACCAGTAAGGTTTGGTTGCCTTTAAAGCGAGCATACCCTCGAATTCGATCTGCCTGAGGAATCTGCTCTACGGATTCCAGCACAAATCCGACAAAACGGTCCCGTTCTTTTCGAACACGCTCCAGCACTTTGGCTCCATCCACCTTTATTTCTGATGATGTCACACCAAAATGGGGTGCCTGCTGGATATGATGGACTGATTCGGCAGCAGAGATGAGCAGTTTACTCGGCATGCACCCCACACGAGCACACGTGGTTCCGTAAGGCCCTCCCTCAATCATAACAACCTTGTCTGTAATATTTTTAGCACTGCGATAGGCACCTAGACCTGCTGTTCCTCCTCCAATCACAGCAACATCGACCTCGTAATTTTTTGTAATGTTTGCCATTTTTCTCTCTCCTTACCTTGTTTAAAATTATGGGACATATCACTCATTCTATCTTATCCGCTAGACTCAGACTCCATAGAATCAACTCAACGTATGTGTGATGTAATTGTACCAGTGGAATTGCTCATTGTTGCATTACTTAGGAATGCTCAAACAGTAGCTTACCAAATTTACTTGAGCATGTTATTATTTTCGCCGTCCTTAAGAAAGTGCCAATCATGAGGAACTGTGATAAGATCATACCAATAAAGAGACACTAACAAAGTTTGAATTCAAAAACAATCGAGAACGAATCATCATATGCGAGATCAACATTGGTTAATCACATCTGCTGGCGTGAAAATGCCCAGCTTTATTTACGGCACTGCCTGGAAAAAGGAGCGTACAGCGGACCTGGTCGTGCAAGCCATCCAGAACGGATTCAGAGGAATTGATACGGCCTGTCAACCGAAGCATTATAACGAACCACAGGTTGGAAAGGCACTGCAGATCCTTAAAAATTATGGTATTGAACGTGATTCATTGTTTCTGCAAACCAAATTCACGCCACTTCCCGGTCACGACCCGAGACAAGTGCCATACGATAAAAACGCTCCTGTCGAGTTACAGGTCGAACAGTCTTTTGAGACATCGAAACAAAACCTGCAAACTGACTATGTGGATTCGCTTGTACTTCACTCCCCCTTTGCACCTCATACTCTGTTGATGAAGGCATGGAACACCATGGAAACAATTCAAAAGGAGGGCGGTGCTCTTCAACTGGGGATCAGCAACTGCTATGATTTAAAAGTGCTGGAATCCCTTCATGCAGATTCCAGTGTGAAACCTGCGGTGGTACAAAACCGTTTTTATCAGCAAACGGGATATGATGCCGATTTGCGCCACTGGTGCTCCACTCATGGTATCATGTATCAGAGTTTTTGGACCCTCACGGCAAACCCGCATATTCTGTCCAGCAATACCGTTCGGACCATTGCACAGAAACTCAATAAAACCGAAGCACAAGTCTTTTTTCGATATCTCACGCAATCGGACATTGTTCCGCTGACCGGAACATGTTCCGAACAGCACATGATTGAGGATCTCAGCATCTTCGATTTTGAGCTGTCTGCTGACGATTTAAAGAATGCAGGGACACTTTTTAATTATTGAACAGCATCAGCAATTCCATTTCTGACGGCATCGGCATCACTGCTGGAGCATTCTCTACAGATCACATTCACTCCTGAATATCTTTAGCTAAGGAAGGCGAAAATAATAACGTGCGAAAGTTGCGCAGAATTTTCATCGAGATTCAAGGCGTTTTATCAGGCGCATAGCAAGCTATGTCACCGGTAAAGCAACGCAGAAGATCGTTGAAAAGACCAGTAGATTTGCTAAGTTATTGTTTTCGCCTTCCTAACTATATTCAAACATTAAGAAATGCCCAGACACTATTGATTAGCAAAAACTAGACTAGAGAACAAAACTTATCTGGACACTTATATTTGATTTTACTATTTTTATATGAATCTGGAGTTGAAAACGATGTCATTCCGGGCTCGACCCGGAATCCAAAAGAATTCCCAGAGTTTTCTGGATGCCGGATCAAGTCCGGGATGACAAACTGGTGGACAACAATATGATCATACCCTTAAAACGCATGATGGCTGAACGATAGGATAATTAGGTGATCCCCTGCAAAAGAATTTTTCTAACATAATTTTTTTTTGCAGAAAGCGCCTTAGGAAGGCGAAAATAATAACATGTGAAAGTTATGCGGGATTATCATCGAGATTCAAGACATTTTATCGGGCACATACTTGCTATGTCACCGGTAAATCAACGCAGAAGACCGTTGAAAAGACAAGTGGATTTGCCAAGTTATTGTTTGAGCATTCCTTAGGGTTCGTGCAGAAATAACGTTGACAAAAATGAGGAAGTATTTTTTCTTGGCTACAAGGCGTCTTCCATTGTGCATACTGGAGTATGTGCCTTTGAAGACAACACCGTAGACGAGGAAAAAGACAAGTCATCTGTAAAGGTTATTTATGTACGAGCCGTTAGTGCCATGAAACAATTTTTATCTAACAACTTTTGATTTTGGAATTGTATGGGAATTTTGGATATACCTTCAGGGTTAGCAGACTATTTACGTAAGAAAGAAGTACAATTTATACACATAGGGGAGCAGTGGAAACATGAAAAAACATCATTGCCAGAGGCAAAGGTTCTTAAAGATGTCATCAATTCCCTACAAATAGATGAAGATGTTTTATATTCTAAATCATCATTTGTTGCAATAGATGAGGGCTTTTACTTGATAGGTTCCAGAAATGAAAATGATTGCTATGCATACACTTCACCCTGGGTGGGCCTTTTTCAATGCAACCGACAGCTAAGTTTGAGGCTGTCAAGGGTCGAGTGGGAGACAGCTTCTATAGTTGCAAAACATTTTAATTTAGATTTGCAAGAGAATGTTTTTGATTCTAATTATTTTTATAAACTAAATCAACTAGAACTGGGAGATTGGCATGAGCAGTATGGAGGTATTCCCTTAGAATCAGGTTCTACTGAGAAGGATCACTCAACCAGGATAGTATCATATCGTCGGGCAACAAAAGCTATTGAGATCTATTTTGATGGCGTTTTAAGTGTCAGTAAGTCGGATGGGAGGATGAAAGGAATTGAGTTTTTGCAAAAATACTATCTTCAGAACTCTTAAAGATCACTCAAACGAACAGGAGACACTTGGGTAAGAAATGGTATTACTAATTTTTCTAGTAACTCTGGATTCTGATCCAGCAGATCACTAAAGACAACTGGGGTCTGTATGCCATCGGACGCTCCCGTGCAACAAGCATTACTTTGTTTGATGGTAATAATTAGTTGCTCTTAAAGCATTAATGAATACCACTGAAAGTATTAATATCAGCGCAACACCTACAATGTCACCATTCAGAAAACCGTAAATTATTGAAATAATAAAAATTCCTAATCCAACTCCTGCAACTACTCTAGAAAATTTCCAAATTCCTAATCCTATGAAAAAATAGAACATTGAATCGAGAAGTACATTATCCAGAGAACTAGATGCCAACACTCCTAATAGACCATTAAACAATCCTAAACCAAAAATTATAAGAGCAGAGTCCTTAATCACACTAATTGCAGTATCTCGATCTTCAATTTTAGGCCAAAAGGAAGTAGAGCGTTTATTTTGTGCATCATGCTGCTTCCAACGGCCCACCACCTTATTAATAAACCACCCAAGAACACCAATATAAACAACAACAAAAACAGGAATAACGATTGTAGCCATCAAAAAATTTAGAAAAGAATCTAAATTTTCCATTTTTTAAAACACTTTCGGTTAAAGAATTTACAATCAGATTTGGATATAAATAATATAAACCAATAACACAGCTTCTAGAATAATTCCCCAATGATACTTAGTATTCCAGGCCCGGATTACAGAAAGTCTAAATATTTCTATTTTTTGTTCATTAGTTGCCTTAGACTGGTATCCCCCTCTTGACTTAACTTCGGCAAGACCAAAGTAGACTAACAATAACGCAAATGCTATACCTGTAAATAAAAGTTGATTTTCATTGTTCATCTGCATATTACTTTCAAATTGAAAAAGCTAATCAAATACACTGTCGATTTCTAAATTTGGCAAATCAACGTCTAAACTTAATTTAGAAGAAATTGATGAAAAGTCTGAAAAGCTGCTGAACTCAACTTTATCATCTTCATAGAATTGATTATACCCTTTCGGATTGGCTCTATTTACATTTGTAGATTCCCATGCATTTGCTGTGGTGATTGCTTTTGATCCTATATCTAAAGTTTTCTGAGCAAATTGTGAATTCATACTTTGCAGTAAATTTCCTCCAGCGAAGAAGCCTGCTGTTCGGATTCGATCAGTGACACTTGCGCGTGAAAAAGCGAATTTCCCTTTCTCATTAACATGCAAGCCTGCTAAATCAATACTGGTAGTAACAGAAACAGTGTCTACAATAGTGGAGATGGGCGGAGCTAAATCGATTGCAATGCTTGTAGACAAACGGTTAATTTCCAAAGCAGGAGAAAAAGCTTTATTTGCAAACGATGAGGGAGTGTGCCCTTGTAAAACTGCTGGAGTTATTTGATCTACAGTTGCTACTGCTAATTGAATACCAGCCCATGATACAGCCAGCGCTACGGTTTTTGCAGCGAGATAACCTATCCCTAAAGCACACACACCTCCACAGGCAAAATGCCCACTCGGGTCCGTATAGACCAACGGATTATTCATCACATAAGCATACCGATTGAAGGCCTGGGCGTTGTACCAATCGGGGATGATGGAATCCGGAGTGAGGAACCTTCCCAACTCAGGATCGTAGAATCGTGCCCGGTAGTAATACAAACCAGTTTCCTCATCAAGCTCTTGTGAGGTAAATTTGAAGGTAGTGCTGTCGAGTCCTGCTGAGTGTTCCTGATCGATTTTGCCAAAGGGGTCGTAGAGGATGCGGGTGACTTGCCTCCCCTGGGTATCGGCAACCAGGACGGAAGAGCCCAGGTGATTCGGATAATAGAAAAATTCACCAAGCGGCACCTCGTCTTTGGTATTGCCGTCAAGACGACTGAGAGAGCGTCCCTGTGGATTGTATTGATAGCGAGTGTGAGATGCTATTTTTTGACCATTGCCATAAATGTAGCGTGTTACCAGATCTTTATGCCCTGCTCTGGTATCGCGGCGCAGCTCGTAGGAAGATCCTACGTAGAAGGTGGTGATACTGCTGCCATCGGAGCGAGTATAAATTTTTTTGACTCGCTGTCCGGTTTCGTCATAGGCAAAGCTAACCTGGGTGTTGCTGAGTCGATCTAATGCTTCAATCAAACGGTTTTCGGCATCATAAGTATAATGCCAGGTTTCGCTACCGTTTGCCCTTTTAGCAATCAGGTTGCCTGCAGAGTCATAGTCGAAACTGCGGCCTTCACTGGCCGTGATAATTTGATTGTTGGCTTTATTGTAATGCAAGCCCGTATCCCCCTCCAGATTTCCCCGAACGTCATAATCATAGTTTTTAGTGCCATGGCCCACAGATTGGGTTAAACGATTCATGGTGTCATAAGTAAACGATTGCGATTCATCCGTATTCACTCCATGAAATGTTTTATGGGTACGGTTATCCTGGATGGCAGTGATGTTATTTTGACCATCATAGGTGTATTTCAACTCCTGCAAATCGCCTTCTGATAAATCGGAAAAAGAATGGGTAGTCAATGCATCCAGACGATGATGTTGATAGTGATACATCGTGTAGGTTTGGGGTGGAAAAACAGATTTGCCCTGGAATTGTCCATGGGCATTGTAGTCAGTAAACTCAACATACGGTTGGCCATTGACCAGGATTTCTTTCAGCTGCCCGATAGGAGTGTATTCGTAGTCTACTTTCGAATGATCCGGCAAAAGGCGTGTTTGCAGGAGATTCAGCTCGTTATATTGCCATTGTTCTTCAAAAATGTCGTTCAATCCATTGAGCTGGGTGATTTGTTGAATGACATTTCCCACCTCATCGTATTGGAAGGATTTGCTGCCGCCTGGAAAATTCACCTGGGTGAGGTGTCCGACATGATGACCTCCTCCTCCATCATAAGAAAAAGTAATGCTGCCGCTGCTGTTGTTTTTTTGTGTCAGCCGGTTCAAGACATCATAATGGAAGGTGGTTTCCTGGCCATTGGCATCACGGATGGTCTTTTTATTTTCATTGTGATCCGAATAGGTATGGGTTGTGCTTCCGGTCGAATGGTCGTTCATGGTACGTTTTCGCCCAAAACTGTCGTAGGTCATGGCCGTGGTGGAGTAATTTGGGGATTCTAATGCGACTGAGATCAATTGCTGCAAAAGATCGTACGTATAAAGGGTTCCTTCATTTTTTTCATTCTTTATTTTAAAAACATTGCCCCACCCATTTTGATACGTCAAAGAGGGTTGTAAGGCCACGGTTTTTATGGTAACCCGTGCATTTTCTTCTGAATGGTAGCTGTAATTGATGTCCGTTTTTCCAGGTTCCCTGATGTTTTCTAAGCGATCTGCCATGTCATAATTCGTTGTTATCCATTCCGGGGTTTCATCAGAAAAGTGGGGTCTCGAGCGCTGTATACGTTTTTTTTGATTGGGAAAATCAATTTTGTGCTCCACCACGATGGTTTTTCCATCATTGCCGGAATGTTCTTCTTTGTAAACAAATCCCAGGCCATCAAAAAACTGTTTTTTCCAGGTATGATAAGGGCCTGCTGAAGTGCTGACTTCAGTATACTGGCTGATAGGATTTCCATAGTTGAAGTAGCGGTATTCGATGAAAGAATGGGGTTCTTTGGAAATCTGACGGGGTCTTCCCAAGTTGTCATACGTATAGTCGAGGGAATGTCCCTGGGCATTGGTGTGCCTGGATAACCGGCCTTGATTGTCATATTCGTAAACTTCCTGATGACCGGCAGGATTGATGGTTTGGGAGATAAATGTGTGGAAGGTGTCCTCATACAATGTCTGAGTAACAGCTCCATACTGGTCCGTTGCAGAAATCAAATTTCCATAGTCATCATAATCCATGTTTTGCTGGATGGGAATCCATTCGGTAGTGGTGCAGTCATTAAGGACATAGCAAAACAAATACTGTTGATGCCCTTTGAGTTGATAACCTTTGGAGGCATCATGGTATTCAAATTTTTCCCATTGTAAAAGATCCTCCAGGTTGTTTGTCTCTAGCTGCTGCCGGAACATGCTCTCTTGTTCCCATTGGAAAATCAATAAATTGGATTTCATTTTTTTTGTTTGCAAAGGCATTCCTAAACGCCATTCTGAAATATTCCCGTTCCATGAGGGAATTGTTTGGTCTGCCAGCGAATCTTTGTGCATATAGGTGGTGAGTGTACTGATTGCTCTTTGATTTTTTTCTGAAATCGCTTTGCGTACCAGTTGAGGATATCCGTACTTATCAGGATGGGTCTGGAGCAAATCCATGTGAAAAACAAACTGTCCTTTTTCATAGGTGCTTTGAATTTCATGGTATGGCAAAATCAGATGAATTTGTTTAGAAAGAGGAACGGTTTCATGGAGTTTGTAAGTTTTTTCTGTTTTGCTGAATAGCAAACCATGGGCATACTGTGAGATGTGATGGACGGTTCCCTGGAACGGTTTGTTTTGATTGTAGATGGTTTCTGTTTTGAAATTTTTCCATTGCTCACGGATTGTTATTTTTTCAAAACCGAGATTTCGTCGATCAGGGATTTTCCCAGGAGTGTAACGACCATTTTCATATTGGTAATCGGTTGTATATGTTTTGGTATAATCAGTACCAACCGGCGCATTATTGTTAAGGGTTATCCGGTTAACCAGGTAACGAGGAGAAGAAAGCGGGAGACCACAAATTTCTCCATAGCCAGCCTTGGTTTCGACACCTTGGCTTTCCATGCTGTTTTGGCAGGAAGTTCGGGCAGGGAGAACAGCTCCTGGCATCTGCAGGGCAGATTTCATCTTTACAGCAATGCGGCCTCCCTGATCATTAGTGATTTGTGCCATGGTTTCGGGGTGTGACTGATTTTGCCAAATTGTGCTTTGAATGGTGATATCAGAAGGAGGTTCTGAATCATCAGCAGTTTGATCGTCCACACCTTCGTCATTCATGTAGGTACTGTACCGGTACAGGTCTTTATAATCTTTGGCCACCAGTATATCAACGGTTCCATTTCCGTCAAAATCGGCTAAATGGATCTGCTTTTTGCCCATTTTATGGTGGAAGGCTCCCTTCGGGACCAACATGTTTTTTTCGATAAATTTCCCATCACTCCAGGAAAAAATGGTGTCGTGATAACCATTACCGGCATCAGAAACGCTGACAATGTCTGTTTTTTTGTCTCCATCAACATCCTGGAGGTACAAAAACTGTTGGTATTGCTGGTGCTTATAGTGATCCAGCGGTCCTTTGGCGGTAGTGATATCGATTGGCATCTCAAATCCATGGCCATTGGCAAAATAGAGTTTGGCCCAGCGGTTGTCCCGGTTATGGGTTTGGAGAAGGTCTGTTTTACCATCGCCGTTGATATCCCCCAGATGGAGACGGGTTCTGTTGTCAGCAGCATGAAATGCATCTGCAGGCAAACCAGCAGCGGCCATTTCTGTGAAACCAGAACCGTTTGAAATCCATAATTTATTTTCATTGGTTCCCACCGTACTGCGCAGGATATCAGCTTTGCGATCACCGTTAAAATCTCCCACATAAATCCGTGACCGTAATCTCGGAAAACTGAAGGGAGAGGATTGTGCCAGTAATTCGTGCTGCAATACAGGAATGGGAGTAGAATAATCAGTGCCGCCATGCCATAGATGTTGTGCGCCTGCAGCATCAAGCTTAACACGCAAAATATCAGTTCGCCCATCGTCATTAAAATCGCCCAGATGGATTTCCTGTTGGAGATAGTTTCCAGCATGTGTTAAATCGGGAGCATGCTCACTGAGTACAAATGTCCCTTCACGGGTCGATAACCAAATTTGATCGGCTCCTGTCTTTTCTTCTGCTTCATTTTCTACCAGATACCCTGTTCTTAAAATATCAGTCCTGCCATCTCCATTAAAGTCTCCGGAATAAACTCGGACATGCCCTTTGGAATCGCCTGGTTCTGTCTGCAGAAGCGCATCGAATGAGTAGCTTGACTGCTGAACGAATTGATGGGTTGCCTTGTCAAAGAAAAAAACATGATTCTGATTAGTGGTTTCAACACCACCACCATTTTTGATGCGCAGAATATCCTTGGTTCCATTCCCGTCAAAGTCTCCTGTAATAATCCAGACCGGTGCATCAGAAGTATACAGTTCCGATTTTTCTTCTCCCAAATTAAAAATCAGAGGAGGTGAATCAGATGAAAGAAACCCACCGTCCGTCCAAGTAAAAGTGTGAGCAGGTAATGATTCGTCTCCATTTGTTTCCTGAACCGAATGCAATAAGCTTTGATTACTGAATACGCTGTTTTTTGTGCGGTACTTCAGTTCATACTCCCGTACTGTTTCTCCATTGGATTGGACTGTGATTCGATCAAGACGCCAACGGATTTGAACCCGGGTGTTGTGTGCATAGCTATTCATATAATCAGTGCGCCCCGTTTTGTCATATTGGAATTCAATGGTACGGTTGGCTGCCAGCCCTGTCTTAGCGTTGAACGTATACCGGATGTATTTCGGGTAGAAGGCCCCATTGTGTTGAATATACTCGATCGTGTAATAATTGCCATGAATGTCTTCGAATTTATCCAGTGCCCAGACACGGACTGCGCCATTTTTCTCTGGCTCCTGTGTGATGACCCGTGAACCATTATCTCCTGTCGTTTTTCCAAAGTGCAGCTTGGCCCCATCAGAACGATACAGTGTCCAGCTGCAAGGTCCTCTGCCGCAGTTGGTTCCATCAGGGACATACCGGTTCCAATTTTCGTATTCATCATGGTATTCTAGCCGATTTCCACCGCTGACATCAACCAGGCGCCCATCTGGTCCAACAAAAGTATCATTTTCATCATATTGGATTCCCTGGCCATAATTCATTCGAGTGATGGAGGAAATTCCGCTCAAGTGCCATCCCAACCCCAGCATGCCGTTGCCTGCATTGGAATTGTAGACCATCGCCAGATTGGGAGCAATGCCGTGGGTTCCGAGTACCAGCTTGATGGGGATGGCATAGCTGAAGGAACCATCTGGGTTCACATGATGTTCCGCACTGCCCAGACCAACAGGATCACTGGGTGATGATACGATTCCAAGCGATTTCGCCGGTTCTCTGGAAATCGTATGGGACGGCACCTCTGGCTGTCGAATCGTCAATATGACAGGGCGGGTCGTGTAAACCCAAAGATCTTCATGTGGTTTGATCTTGCTCAAAGATCCATAATGTTGAGTTGTTGACTCATGCTGCGGAGACACATTCCATTGACCTGCATCATACTGCCAAAATGTCATGCCGTAGTTCGAGTTGAAAGAGATGTTTGGATTAGAGGGATGAACAAATGATAGGTCTTCTCGTTCAATCGGTTCACCTATTGCTTTTTCAATCAGATTCCACCCTTTGTGCAAAACAATCTGGAGCTGATCATCCGCAGTCATGTCAACAACAACCGAAAGCTGTGCGGCCCGCTCGACAGGAGGTTGGTCGACAGGAGGTACAACATGGGGCAAAGGCAGCCAGATCGTTTCAGGTCCTTGAGGATCATCCAAAAAAATCCAAAGGGGCTTGTATAATAAAATTTGCTGCAATTCACGGTACGCGGTTTCCTTCAATTCCTGAAACTGAGCTGTGGACATGTGAGGAGAAATCGACTGAACTTCCCATTGATTGAAGAGTCTATTGGCATGCGGATCCTTTTGCTGCATGGCAACCATGGTGATCGGCTGATAGCTTTCTTCTAAAAACAGCTCAAAGTATTCTTCTGGTGAAAGCACCATCGATGAGTCCGTACGTGGTATGATTTGATTCCATCCCTGCTCGAGAGTCACACCAATAATGTCATCTTTTATGGAAAATTGAGCACGATGACCTGCTTCAGGCGGTTCAAAAATCCTGCTTGTCACCGTATTGACAGTACTGGCCGGTGTGATATGTCCTCCACTGGCACGAAAGGTCCGATTGGCCAGGGCATAAGTACTGAGTCCCAGTTGGCCATTGGGATAATAAGCATTGTGGATATAGACAGAAACATTGGAGTTGATATCCATGGTCTGTGTCGATGGAATGTAGTATTCGGCTGCTGCAAATCGACTGGCTGGAAGATATAGGTCATCACGCATCTTTTTAATGACACCAGTCGCATGTTGACCTTCTTCAGCTCTGCCTTTTCGGTAGACTTGAGCATTGGGGTCAAATCCCTGATTTTTATCAAAATATTGATAGGATTGTGGATTCAATTGTCTTTGAACGTGGTAATAATTTTCCCATTCTCGCAGCACCTTGGTGCATTCACCGCTATGCGTTTTTCCTTCCCAGCGAACTCCCCCTGATTCAGAAAAGCGGCAGTTGGGCACATTGTCCAGTTGCTGTCTTATAAAATTGCGAATCCTCTCAAATTCTGAAAATTGCTGGTTGAACCAGTTTGAATAGGTTCTTTGCATTTTGCGCAATTCCGGTGTATTGGCGTTGATTGTTGCCTGGAAGGTATCAAAGGTAGCGGTGCTATTATTTGCAGGCAGATCCCAGACAATCTGCTGGGTACCAAAGATTTCTTTTTCCTTCATGACAAAAGGCTCTGGTGCCTGGTTACTGAAACCCAGGGCATGATACACTTCGGCAACGGTATCTTCTGCTGCGCTTTTTTTAGGATTCAGCAGGACTGCTCCGCCAGCAAGAGCTTTTTGGATTCCGCTGATCGAAGAAATTGCTTCATATTCTGTCAATTCTTCCCACACTTCATGCTCATAGGCTGAAGCAATATGACCGGCCAACCGTTCATGGCGATCGGTTTTACCTCCCCATTTATCCAGGTGCCAACCAATGCCAGAATGAATTCCTTTCATGTCAATCAACATGCCTCCAGGTTGGAAAGAAGCGGCCACTCCATCCACATACTCTACACGATGGACGGAACTGATCACTCCCAGCCAGCTCAAAATGGGTTTTTTGATATGGGTGAGTGCACTGAGACGTTCATTGGCATCCCGAAACTGATTGAAATAGAGTTTTTCTGCTGTTTCCAACAAAGCTCCTTTCAAGAGATCCATGGCATCCTGATTTTCCACCACCAACAGCTCCCCATTATCTTTGATTCCATTAAGGTTTGAATCGATAAAAGGCGCAAAGGGTTTGTCAGGATCTTCAGCAACAGGATACTGTGCCTGGGCAGCAATCAATTTATCAGAGGCATACTCGACTTGAGTCCAATTGGAATGATAGCCACCATAAGACACCAGGTAGTATCCGCCAACCACGTTATCTGGATACTGTACTTTTCCGGTCCTGCCTGCATAAAAATCGATCTCGAGATCAATAACAAAAGGATTTCCCCAAAGCAGCGAACCATTAGAGCTGACAAATGTATCCCATTCCTGTCCATCCAGCAAAGTTTTAGCCTGAATGCAGGCTCTTCCACAAGACTCAAAAGTATAAGCCAGAGCTTGAGTGGTCAAAGTGGACAGGAGAAATTTTTGATTGACAAAGATGGGGCTTGCGGGGTCGGCCTTTCCCTCGGGTCCTCGTTTGTGTACATGGATGGTCAGGTATTTTGCCCAGGGAGTGGATTCGGAGGCATCGTGCTCTGCAATCGAAGCGTACTGGCGTGGTTGTTCCAGAGGGATATAAGGGAATGTCGACTGCAAGGTGGAACGCACTTCTGGAATAATGGTTCCTTGATACAAAACATCGTCCAATGTTTTGCCTGGATGGTGTTCTTCAAGGTAATCCAGTATCTGCTCTTCATAAATTCTGAGCGGATTTTTACCCAAAATGGACTCATCCTGATTCTTTTCGGCCAGATACAGACGCTCATAGTCAAATTGGACTTGATCGTAGACTTTAATGAGGTCTTCAAATGGTTGGCTATACTGTTTTCGTTTGAAAGCAGGGTCGATAGAAAACCAGGCGCATGAATCGGGTTGCTGGGTACAATCTATTTTGGAAGTCCCGGCACCGGCATCGCTGGCAGGCACAAAGACTTCCACCCATGCATGTTCCAGATCAAAAACCCAGAGGCGTTGAGATTCAAAACTTGTGTGGCTATAAGTCACATCTTTATCAATTCCCTGGTATTTGATCAGTCCGTAGGCAACAGTCCAGTCCACTACTCCCAGCCAGTTGGCAACATCTTCCATCTTCCTGCGATCTCTACCAACAGCGTAGCGTGCAGGGATGTTTTGGGAGCGAAACATGGCAATCAGAAGAGAAGCCAAGTCCACATCATTGCCACGTCTGGCAAAAAAAGTATTGATGGCATTGCTGCGTGAACCATGATAGGGCGCATAGTCATAATTATTGCGGACATATTGGAATATTTTGACCGGAGTGCCCAGCTGTGCGGCTTTATGACGAAGCGGAGCCGCCAGGGTTGAAGTGAATGGAATTTCTTCAGTTTCCTGAAGATATGGCTCTAAATTTTCTGCTATTCCAGTCGAATAGAGAAAAAATAGACCAATCAATAATATTCCCAATTTGATGATGTACTGCATGGTCTATTGATGGAATGCCGCTTCATAGGTTCAGATCAGGTGGTACAGGCGGTGCTTCGGGCACTATAATTCCTGATGGTTCGTCTTCCTGGTATTCTTGAACAATAGGTTGTGGTTCCAACCGTTTTAGCAATTGATCAATGTCTTTCAGCTGATCAATCGTCGTCTCTTCCAATGTTCCATCCAATTCCAACGCAATCTCACGGGCTTTTTTACGGAGTTCTCTTGACACAGGATTGGTTGATGCAGGACTTCCAGAGCGCTGATTGTTTATTGGAGGCGATCGCAGTAAACGGGACAATATTTCTTGAACTCGTGTTTTGGATCGCTGGTATTCCGATAAAGCTGAAATAGATGTCCGTGTGTTGGATAATCGTTCAAGAGATCGCCGATGGCCATCGTTGTTTTCTGCTGCTTTTTTGAATATTCGCAAGGCGTGGCGGAGAGCGCGAAGGTCCTGGCGGGTTTGAGTGATTTCCGGGCTCTCTTTTTTTCCCCAGTGTGCCCGCAGCACCTGTTGACCTATTTGCTGCAGGCGAGTGGACTTGATGAATCCTATATTTTGCAATCCACTGGCTTGAGATGCTGTTAGTTTGACTTTTTCTCCATTGAAACAGACATGATACAAACCAATTTCCAAACCATTTTTGCTGAAATCAGGAAGACAGGTACAATTTCCCATGCAAATTTGGCAGGAAGTACACTGGTGGACACAGCCACTCGTAGAGGGTTGACTGCCGCAATGCCATCCTGCTTTAATCACCCCCACCCCAGGAAGCGATTCAATGACTTGACCATCCTCGCTGACTTTTCCCAGACCAATGGTAACAAACTCTTCCAGATCATGATCATAAGAATACAGTTCTGGTTGTGCTCCAGGTGGATGGCCATCCACATTCGGTAACGTGAGTGGTGCCGGAGGGTCGAACATGGTGCCCGTTGGCTGGATGGTGATGATGAACTGGGGCTGCATTCCATTAGGAGGAGCCATGGGAATTTTAGAACTATTGACGACGGTGACAGACAAATATCCGATTTTAGAACCATCTGGAAATGTAGCCGATCCTTTGGGGACGATCAATTTGAAACCTGGTACGTCTGGCAATGTGAATGCGACATCCTCTTCTCCAATCAGTTTTGCATTGTCAGTATCCAGTTTGAGCATATAAATTGGAGAAGATAAGGGGTTGTCTGCCCCAGGTACGGTGATGATGTTATAAGACAGGGTGGGCCAGGTGCCTGGCAGGGAAGTGGTGCTTCCATCAGCAATCAAATGCAGGGGACCCACCGGAACTTCCGGAATGATGAATTGCCCAGCTTCGTCAGTAATCGCTTGACGAGTCGTTCCTTCAACACGGACGGTAACTCCAGGAAGAGGCTGGTCTTCATTATCTAAGACCAATCCGCTCACTCTGGTATTTCCCGGATTCCCCGTTTGCAGAGCAGAAGCGGTAAAACCTGCGTATAAATCACTGCCTGCAATAGTAGCTGTAACCCGATGGACATCCATGCCTTTCTCTGGGCCCAGTGTTAGATGAGCGGATGCACGCCCATCACTATCAGTTAGCAGGGAGAACGCTGTTTTTCCATTTTGTAATTTTCCCCCGCCTGCCGTGACGTTGAATTCCACTTCAATCCCCTTCAATACATTGGCTCCCGAATCCGTGACAGAAACAACAAAGGGTTGCCCCAATTGTTGATTGACACCTCCTCGCTGGTTGTTACCCGAGTTGATACTGATTTTTTCAGGCACCCGGGGAGTCGCTGAAGCATAAAATAAAATTTCTCCTTCGGCTCCAACTCCTGTCACACGCACATGCTGGTTGCCGTTACCGGAACGGGAACCCAACTGAAAGAAAGTACTGGCTATTCCCTGACTGTCGGTTGTCTGCAGAATGGCTTGGGAAGGTTCAGCACTCTTGACGCCCACAAGGCCATCGCCCTTTACAACGCGGAAAACAACTTTTTTGCCGACCAAAGGGATGTTATTACGATCAACCAGCCTCACCTGAAACGGTTGAGGGAGTACGGCACCAATGACACCACTTTGACTTTGCCCGGAAAGCAGCTCCAAATGATTGGATTCCGGAGGTTTGTAATGGATAGTCATTTGCGTGGAATTCACATTGCCCACCTGGTCAGAAGCACTAACGGTAATGATGTTTTTTCCTTCCTGCAGGGGAACTTCTGTGGCAAGGTAGCTACGGTTCGAAACAGCTGCTGAGATACTGGCTGACAATTGACGCTTCTGGCGACTGATGGAGTCGACATGCTCACTGATGATGACCACATTGGCTTGATCTTCACTGACGGTTCCACGCACAATGTCATTGACCAAGCCGCTGACCATAACATTGGGGGTACTGACGACCTGGCCCTCAATCAAAGAGTCAATGGTAATGTAGGGAGGCGTTTTATCCAATGAAACCAGAATAGAAGCAGTGGCTTCAGTATAGGCGTTGTAAGCTCTGGCAACAATGGTATTTCCTCCCTCTTCCAAGGAAACGGCAGCCTGAAAGGTCGTTCCTGCCAAAGGAACGGGAATACCGTTGACCGTTAATTCTACATCCGTATCATCAACGGCACCAGAAACCAGGATAGGAGAATAACCCACGGTAATCAATGTTGCCGGTTTTAAAATCTGCACTCCAACCGGAGGAACCGTTGTTGTGGTGGTCGTGGTGAACGTTGTTGAAGTCGATGGGGCAATGATGGTCGTTACTGGTACACTTTCCTGCGCTACTGCAGGCAGGGGAACGGAAACAGATTGGGACGATGCCCCTCCTCCTGAGGAACCGGAAGAACCACCGCCCGAAAAACCTGAAGACCCTCCTGAGGAAGAAGGCGAAGTGATATTTTGTGATGGCGTCGAAATAGTGGTGACAGGACCTGCGGGAGTAACTATTGAAGGAGAAAAAGACTTTGGGGCTTCAATGGGTTTTTCTTCCACTATTTGAACAGGGGCCGCAACCGAAGGAACATTTTCAATGGTTTGTCCAAAATCCTGTTTTTGACTTTCTACCATTGCCAGGAGCTCGCTCTGGGAATTTTGCAGGACACCTTCCAAGGTACCGCCAGTTTTTCCAAGGGCATCACTTAAAAAGACTGATGTTGTTTCAATCAGGGATTGGGAAGCCTGCTGGAAGTTATCCAGCGTCTTTTGATCCATTACTTCTGTGATGGGAACATGGGAGCTCAATTGGGATACTTGCTGTGCGGTTGTTTTGACTAAACTGTTTAACACGGTAGAACTTCCCAGGGACGCATTGGTTTTAACAACATCAATAATGGAATTTTGAACAGAATAGATGACATTACTGGTAGCATTTTCCAACGCTTGTGCATTGATATCTTTTAGCTGGGATACATTTTGGGTGATTTTTTGATTTTTGATGACTTCTACAATGGCTGTAGAGACGCCTTTCAAAATAATTTCTAATTGGACAGAATCCTCAACACCTTGTGCCACTGCCGCTTTTCTAACATTTTCCATGTGAATGGCCACTGTATTGACAGCAGCAACCACCTCAGGGCGATTGACGATTTTTGATAAATTCTGATTGGAAGTTTGTACATCATAGCCGGATCCAATCAAACCAGAAGACAGTTCAACCATGAATTCATCCTGATCCAACAACGGGACAGAGCTGCTGGATTCTAGTTCAGATGCCAAAAATTCTTCAAGGCTGGCTTCATTATTTGCTGCCAATTCTTGAAGGGTATCCAGCAATACATCTGAAACCGAAGGTAAGTTAGAAGAATTAGTGGTATTTTTGCTGCGTGCTTGAAAGCTGGTATCGTTGCTGAAAGTGGTAAATGAAATACCATCGCCAAACACTTTTATCACAATGCCCTCTCCTGCTGCCTGAAATTCGGCCGCAGTCAAGTTGCCCAGTGATCTGCCGGCATTCCAAATCTTCCTTAGCCTTGGTTGAACAGACACCACCCTGCCATCACTAAAAACGATTCGTTTTAATGCAGCCGGCAAATCAGTTCCTAAAACAGAACGACAAACCAAATCCGTAATGGGATTGACATGGGCTGTGATTTCAGAAAGAATGGCAGGGATTTCAGCAATGATGGAACATAGTGGAGTTTGATTTTTTCGGTTGACAGAAAGAATAGCAGGGAAGTTTTGGTATCCTGTTACTTGAAAAGAAAACTTTCCTTCTGAGTTGGTAACGGCTACTTGTTCTTCTTGCTCATTGCCATCAATCAGAAAAACTACTGAGCTGGCCTGTGCCACACCTCCTGCAGCGACTCCTGTTACTTTCACCGCAGAAGCAGAGGAATTTACATTAGACACGAGTTGACTGGACTGCTCACTGCCTGATTTCTCGCTGCCTGATTTGTTGCAGCCTGGCATCAATACGACACAAAAAAGGAGCAGGATTATTGAGAGCCAAGAGTGTTTTTTGTTCAAATGCATGGGTATCCTTTTCTTCACTTCTGCCACTGTACGGCTGCTGGAGTGAACCTCGTACTGGAATCAAGGATGCCGAGCTGTCCAGAATAGGCCCAACCCCAGCCCATGATATCTCTGTTCTGCAGCAGTGCACAGGTATAAGCACCACCTGCAATGATTTGTACCACATTGGAAATATCGGTAGCGACGACCGGAGTTGCCTGTGTTTCCACTGAAATTCTATTGCCCAGCTGCCCATCGCGCCCCAGTCCCCAGCACTTCATGGTCCCATTGTTCAATAAAGCGCAGCTGTGGAATTCACCCACATCAATTTGAATGGCATTGGAAATTCCACTGACAGATGCGGCGACTCTTGTGGCAAGGTGAAATTCACCGTTACCTAATTCTCCATAGTGATTGTTGCCCCAGCATTTGATACTGCCACTGCTGGATAAGGCACAGGTGTGTGGGCCCCCAACAGCAATTTGAGAGATATTGGAAACCCCCAACACTGTTGATGGAGTATGCCGGTCCGTAAAATCAGAGCCTCCCAATTGCCCCCAGTTTCCACGACCCCAGCATTGAACAGAACCATTACCAATCAACGCACAACTGTGGTCAAAGCCAAGAGAAAGCTGTGTCACATTGGAAAGACCACTGACAATCACAGGATTGCTTTGATTCGAAGTGCTTCCGTTTCCTAATTTGCCATAACTTCCTTCTCCCCAGCAGCGGACGGTTCCTCCACTGATGATGGCGCAACTGTGTTTCCAGCCAAGTGCAATGTGAGTGGCGTTGGCAATGCCACTCACATCGACTGGAGTGGTGATACTATTAGTGCTTCCATTTCCTAATTGACCTTCACTTCCTCTCCCCCAGCATTTGAGCGATCCGTTATTCAATAAAACACAGCTGTGGTCTTCACCAAGAGAAACTTGTGCGGCATTGTTGATACCAGGGACGGCAACAGGAGTACGGATATCTTCCGTGCTCCCGTTACCAATCTGTCCTTGATTACCCTTTCCCCAGCATAGAAGGTTCCTTCCTTCTAACACCGCACAAGTGTGCTCTCTGCCCGCTGCAATTGAACGAAATCCAATTCGCGTTGATAAATTTCTGGTTCCCAGTTGTACTTCGCCGCCCCGGTTTGGTGCAATACTGGGTAATGAGTCAGTATGATTGGAACCATCATGAACATAGCTCAGTTGGCAGGAAATATCGCCCCGGGTCGTTGGCACACCAGTCACCGAAAAAGTCCCATCGTACGAGGTAGAGCCCGATTGTCCAAAACAATCCACATTGCCACCGGCTAGAGGTTTACCCATGTCGTCCAGTATCCTTCCCGTTACCGTTGTTTTAGGATCTGGAATGACATTGATGGTCAGGTTCGCTTGGGCTGACTTGCCGGCATTGTCTTCCACATAGGCCCGAAAACTCAGCAAATTTAAGGCAGGGATCACATATTCCGCCTGGTAAGGCGATGTGGTATCACTGTGAAACACCTGTCCGTTGACCATAAAATTGACAAACTTGACAGACACTTCGGCATTAACAGAAACCTGGAGGGATGCAGTATCTCCCTGAATAAGGACTGAGCTGGCTGTGGGTGCAGTCCAGGTGATGCCAGGAGGTAATGATGGACGGATGATGTTTCCTGCATTGACGGTTCCATTACGAACAGGAGTGACTATACTGGATTGTGCTGCAGAAGCTCCATTATCGAAGCTGGCTTGACAGTAAAAATTACCTGCTATTGAAGGCACATTGGGAATCGAAAATATGCCATCTGCGGTAGTGGTTCTGGAAATACCAAGACAGGTGACGGTGACGTTACTCAGTCCATTGCCAATACTGTTGGTCACTTTGCCCTGTACAGTTGTTCCAGGATCAATCAGCGAGATGTTGCCCAAATCCACTGTATCACCTCGCTTTGGAGTCACTTCCCGTGATGTTGTCAAATCTGGACCACTGGAATTATTAAACGTAAAATGGCATTGAAACGCCCCTGCTGTTGTGGGCACACCCGGAATAAAAAATCTACCAGTTTCTGCAGTTTTCCCAGTCATGCCCAGGCACGCTACCTGGATATCGGCCCATGGGTTGGACTGAGCATCGACAATTTTACCTTTGATGGTCGTTCCTGGATCGGGATTGACGGATACGGATAGTCGCGTAGATGTTCCTGTATTATTTGCCTTATCGGTTGCTGATGCAGTGAAGATGATATCAGTCGTGTTGGTAACAGAAGGAAACTGATAGGTAAATTGGAAAGGAAAAGAGTTATCGGTTGCAATCAGCTTTCCATTAACAGAAAGGTTGACAGAATCCACTTCCACATCAGCAGTGGCTTGCACCTGAAACATAATGGTTTCTCCTTCGACCCAGGAAACATTATTTTCTACAACATTTATTGTGACAACAGGAGGAGAGACTGGAGGGCTGAACGTTCCCATTGCGGTGATTCCATTTCGCACAGGAAGCACAGAGGCAGAAAGGGCTGTCAAAAGTTTTCCATACGGAGAATTGTAGGCCCCTGAGCATTGAATTTTTCCAGATGTCGTCGAGACATTTGCGATGGAAAACGTTCCATTGGATGTTGTCTGCCCCGTTCTATCAAGACAGGAAACCGTACTTCCCGAGACAGGATTATTCAAGGTGTCTACTACTTTCCCGACAACGGTTGTTCCTGGATCGGGAATCACCGAAATTGTGTAACTGGATACACCGGCACGCCCTGAGAGGTCAACAGCAGACACTTGAAATGTTAAAGAACTTTTGCCTGGGGGAATGATGGCCGTGAGTTGATAGGGATAGGTATCATCTGTGGCAAGAGTGACTCCATCCAGAGAAAATGTGACGGACGCAATAAATATATCGGCGGTGGCATCCACTTGCAGGGAAACAGGATCACCTTCTACCAAAGCTTCATTGCTTTTTGGCCCAATCCAGCTCACGGTGGGTAATGTTGCTGGAGGCGTGAAGGTTCCAGCGTCTGTTACACTGTCACGTACAGGAACCAGTGAATTAGATTGTGCGGTGAGTGCTTTGCCATATGGGCTGAGATAAGACGCACTGCATTGAATATTCCCTGCTGTTGTTGATGCACCAGGAATAGAAAAAGTACCAATGTCTGATGTTGTTCCAGAGACATCAGCACAAGTGACTTGTGCTCCCTGCACAGGTCTTCCCGTCGCATCCACTACTTTTCCCTGAACGACTGTACCAGGATCAGGAACTGTGAGTACGCCAAGTTCTGTGATTCCATCTCGTACTTGTTCGATTGACGCTGATTCAATGGTGTGCCGGACTCCATCTTGGTCCGTATAGGAGGTTTGGCACTGAATTTGACTGGCATCCAACGACAACCCTATTGAAAAACTACCATCGGCTTTGGTTTTGGTACGAACCTCAAAACAGGAGACCACTCTGCCTACCACTGGAATTCCGGCAACATCAAGAACTTTTCCTTCGACGGTGGTACCCGGACTGGAAATTTCCCCAATTTCTGTAATTCCGTTTCGGTTGGGAGCAAACTCAAGAGATTGGTTGGTGATCACGCCATCAGTGGTACTATACATTGCTTCGCATTGAATACTTTCTGAGATGGAGGAAACTCCTGCAATGGAAAAATTTCCATTGGCATCGCTGATTCCCGTTTTTCCCTGGCATGTGATTTGTGCTCCATTCACAGGAATTTGAGAAGCGTTCAGGACAGTGCCAATGATGGTGGTACCCGGGTCTGGAGCTATCTGGATTTTCAGAAATTCTGACTGCCCAGTGTTATTGGCCAGATCGGTTGCTGTGACATGAAGTGTTATTTCATTCACGCTGGTTGGGACGGTATATTCGAACTGGTAGGGCGCTATGTCTTGAGAATCCATTTTGATGCCATTGACCATCAAAATCAAGGATTTGATAAATACGTCTGCCGTGACATCAACCTCAATGATTACCTGCTCTCCAGCAATCCAGGATGTGCTTCCTACTGGATGTTTCCAGGTAATCCGGGGTGCAGAAACAGAAGGAGTGAACGTACCAACAAAGGTGACACCTTGCCGCACAGGAGTCACTGCTGGAGAATGGGCTGTCAGTGTTTTGTCATAAGGACTGATATAGGCGGATTGGCATTGGATGTCTCCATGAATGGTGGGGACTTCCGGCATGGAAAAAAGGCCTTCCTGGTTGGTGAACATCGAAATTCCTAAACAGGTCACGACGGCTTCATGAACTGGATTGCCCATTGCGTCCACCACTTTTCCTTCCACCCTGGTTTTCGGATCAGGAACGACTGGAATGGATTGAGATGGAGGCTTTCCTATTTGATTGCCGGCATCTTTGACGAGTGCTTCTACCGTCACGGTTCCTGTATGAGCCATCACTGTATGGGAATATTCAAAAGGAGCTTGCTGGTCAATGTGAAGGACTTCTCCATCGACCAGAAAGCTGACAGATGCCACTGATACATCGGCCGTGGCCGCAATTTGCAACAGTACCGTATCTTCTGCAACCCAAATGGTGTTTTCGGTGGGATAGAGCCAGGCAGCGGTTGGAACTGCGGCTGCTGGTGAAAAAGTACCCACATCGGTTACTCCATCACGTACTGGTGGAATGGCTGGCGAAACAGCGGTCAGAATTACTCCGTAAGGGTTGGTGTATGTTGCTGTACATTGAATATCCTCAGAAATTGTAGCAACCCCTGAGATAGTAAAGTAACCACTGTTTTGTGTTAACCCTGAGACTCCCTGGCAAACCACATGGGCCCCTATGACGGGACTATTCGCCGCATCCACGACCTGTCCTCCAACCATTGTTCCAGGGTCGGATATCATTTTAATTGCCAGAAAAGGGGTTTCTCCCACATGATTATTTCCATCCGTAATTAATGCTCCCAAAGTGATAGAGGCTTTCCCTGCAGGAATGGAATAGGCGTATTGAAAAGGAGGCTCGTTGTCAGCATGTTGGATTTTACCATCAATGAGGAAACGTGTTGAAGTGAATGACTGATTTTCAGTAGGTTGGATTTCCAGTGTGATAGATTCTCTTTCTCCAATCACCCAGGGAGCATTGGTTGATGGTGTGATCCAATTTGCAGTAGGGCTCGTGAATTGCCCCAGGTCGGTAATTCCATTGCGTACCGGTGGAATGGGAGGAGATACAGCATTTAGAGCGAAACCGTAACGATTCTTGTAGACCGATTCACACTGTATTTGCTCAATGGTGCTGGAAACTTGTGGAATCGAAAAAGTTCCATCAATTCGGGTAGTGCCTGTTATGCCAGAGCAGGAAACTTCTGCGCCAATGACTGGAATTCCGGCAATATCCACAATTTTACCTTCTGCCGTAGTGCCTTGATCCGGAATGATTTGAATGACCAGAGGAAGAGATTCGCCGATGTTGCCAGAAAGGTCGATCGCTTGTGTTTCCAAAGTAACGCCGGTTAATCCTTCTGGAAAAGTATAATCAAATTCATAAGGCGCGGCAATGTCCGTTTGTGTGACCACTCCATTGACCAGAAAATTAACAACGGCGACATACACATCATCACTGGCTTCAGTTTGAATGGAAAAATGCTGGGCTCCCTCAACTTCTCCCTCAATCCAGGTAATATTGCTCTGCGGGCTGATCCAGTTGACAAGAGGCGGTGTGGTGCCATTGTCTTCCAAAAAACGGTATTGGGCAATGTAAAGCCTTCCCGAATGGCTGGTCATGTAAATATTATTCTGGAATACATCAATCCCATTCCCATCATAATCCCCAAATTGAGACAGATCAATCACTCCTTGAAACAGGGGAGTAGTGGAATCAGTGATGTTGACATAAGGTATTGCACTGACAAACAGTTCTTCTGCAAAAAAGACTAATCCATCCTGTAATGCTAAATCCAAGGGAAAGAATTCTCTGATGGATCCAATGGAAACAGGAGCGATGGGGTCATTCAAATCATAAACCTGATAACCGTTGGTATAAGCAGCAACATGAACATAACGGCCATCGAATACGGCATCCTTTGCTTCGTTGATTTCCAAGGTATTCTGCAAAACCATCTCTGCGGGAATGCTGGCATCAATCACAAAAAGGGAATTGCCTCCGACAGCAACCATTTGTCCATTTTTCACATCAAGACCCGTTAATTCACCCAAATTAGACAAAGCTCCTGAAATGAAAGGAGACACAGGATCCGTGAGATTGATAGCAAGGAGGGTGTTCCCCGTGGCAAGATAAAGGGTCTTGTTGTCCAGGGCCATGCCGTTTGCCAGTCCATTGGTTGCCAAACTTCCTACGAGCAGAGGACTGAGAGGATTGGTGATGTCAATGACCTGAAGGCCACTATTTCCATCGGCAACATAGGCATGCTTGTTATGCAGCAGGATGTCTTCTGCAGAACCTGGAGTGTTGATGCTGGTTGCCAAAAAAGGTGTACTGGGATTGGATACATCCACAATTTGCATACCGGCCTCACCCGCCACAACATAAGCATAACCGGCTGAAACTTCGACATTTTTTGGAGTTCCCGGTAATTCAATATAAGACAGGGGGGTAGGAGAAAAACTGGTGACGGTTACATGGACGGTTGCTTCATGATTGCCATTGGTCACCAAAATGTCTGCCACACCTGATTGACCAGCAAAGATCCGCCCATCGTCCACACCAAAACTGGCAATGGAAGGCTGATTGGATTTATATGTGGTTCCCAGGTTGGTGGAAGTGAGATCCAGTTGTTCTCCGTTGATCAAATGCCCGATCACCTGGAGTTGAATACTGGATTCCGTGAAGATCGTATTGAAGGTGATAATAGGGTTCTTGGGAAGTATCTCGAGAGCGATGAGAGCCGATGAAAAATCTGAGTCTGCGGCATCAGAAGGATTGGTTCCTACAGTTACTTCAACACCATCACTCAAACCGTCTCCATCACTGTCCAACAGGAACGGGTCGGAGGTAAAAATTTCATTACCCACTCGTACTCCATTGATCTCATCCCCATCTGAAAGACTATCTCCATCTGTATCTTTTCTTTGTGGATTGGTACCCAGTTGAAATTCCTGCAGGACAGTCAATGCATCCCTGTCTTTATCTTCAAAAGCGTCTACTGGATCTTGCGGATTCAGGCCATTGGCGATTTCATAGTCATTGGGCAATCCGTCTTTGTCAGAATCGCCACTGACGGTGATTGTGATCTGCTTGACTGCCACAGCACCATCTTTTCGTGCAGTGACCAGTACACTCCCCACATCAATTGCGGTGATCACCCCATCGGGATTAACTGACGCAATGGCAGGGTTTGTCGAAGAATAATTGATGCCGGATTCAAAGTTGGTGACATCTTTTGTGCTGCCATCCGGATAGGTCGCCATCACTCTTAAAGCCAGGGTGGTTCCCGTATTGTCGAGGGTGGTCGATTCAGGAGGGATGAAGGTCAATGAGGAGGGGATTGGATCGGTTTTTTCAAAAAGAATTTCTCCAACTTCCGTAATTCCATTGGGGCCTACTGTGAAATAATCACTTTGCCCTGTGATTGTTTTCCCATCACGGATACATGTAGCTCGAGCCCTTATCCGTCCCATATTCGCTGGTATATTTGGCAATGCCCATCCTCCGTCGTTTTGTACCTGGATGGTTCGATTTAAAATATTGATGGTGCAATTTTCATCGAGAAGTGGTTGTTCTTGACCATAGGAAAAGGCGGGAAACCATAATATGATAGTAATGACTGTTATGATTGAGTGGTTCCGTTCCCCCATAGTCCCTCAAAATACGATCTAGATTTTAGCTTAGCAAGCCTTATATAATAAAGGATTGCGTTTGTATAACAAAAACAGAAATGGATGTCTATGGGGACGAGATACCCAATTATCCGGGTAACAATAATATCAGTAGGTTAGGCGTTAAAAAAATATGCTCTTTTGTCGTTAGAAATTGTCTTGCTAAACTTTACCCTCAGCGTATACGTTAAACTATTTGATCAAACTATTTCAATGAAAATACAGAGCCTGATGTCAGGTACTTTCCTGAAAAGATACAAACGCTTTTTTGTTGACGTGCAGCTGCCGGATGGCACATTAGTAACAGCCCACACCAATAATACAGGCAGCATGAAATCGTTGCTGCACCCAGGCAATACGGTATGGTTGGAACACCATGATGACCCCAAAAGAAAGCTGAAATACACCCTCCATTTGATTCAGGTTGCTGATGCAACATTGGTTTGTGTGAATACACAGTTTCCCAATCACTTAGTTTTTGAGGCCATTCAGAACAAAAAAATACCCGAATTTCAAAAATATGATCTGCTCAAAAAAGAAGTCAAGTATGGAGAACAACGTTCCAGAATAGATATTTATTTGGAGCAGGATCACATTCCTGTCTTCATTGAAATCAAAAATGTGACCCTTGTCGAAGAAAATTTTCCCAAGGTGGCTCAGTTCCCGGATGCTTCCACAGAAAGGGGCAGGAAACATTTACAAGAACTGGCGTTGGAAGCAGAAAAAGGGAATAGGGCCGTGATGCTGTATCTGGTCAACCGCATGGATTGTGATTCTTTTCGGCTGGCAGATCATATTGATTTACCTTATGTTCAGGCTTATGAGGACGCAGTCAAACGAGGATTGGAGGTTTTGGTTTACCAGTCGGACATCTCGATTCATAATCATGAAGTCACCATCCAGATTGGCAAGCCATTACCGTTTTCGTGAAAAACAAGGAAGGCGAAAATAATAACATGCGAAAGTTACGCAGGATTTTTATCGAGACTCAAGGCGTTTTATCGGACGCATAGCGTGGCTATGTAACCGATAAAGCAACATAGAAGATCGCTGAAAAGACAAGTAGATTTGCTAAGTTATTGCTGGGCATTCCTAAAAAGGGTTAATTTGAAATTCTTCCAAGGCTTCTGTTTGTGTTGGAAAAATTTTCATGATCCGATCCAATCTTGTGCTCACCAAAATGTCATGGATCATTTGGGGGGCCTGGCAAATAGCAAATCCGATTTGCCTGCCATGCAGATCTTTGAAAATCGAAATGATGATTCCCAGGGCGGAAGAATCGATTTTAACAACTTCGTCGAGATTGAGTAAAAAGGCTGTAGTTTTTTTTTTCTCTAATATTCCATTGACATATTCTTTGAGTTCTATGACATTCTCTCCTGTAAATTTACCGCGATATGATACGATGGCAATGTCATCTTCGATACTATGTGATATGCTCATTGTTCCTTTGTGAGTTTTTTTTGCTGTATGTGCTGGTGTGTCATGCTATCATCAGGGTCACCATAAAAGATTTGTGCTCACAGGACAAGTGAAAACGCATGACCGTGGAAACCTGATCTTTTGGCTGCCAGGAATGAGAACGATCCAGAACTATTGAATGAATGAAAAAAATTTTAATTATTGATGATGAAAAGCAGATAAGAAAGTACCTAAAAACATTTTTGGACAAGGATGGTTATCATACGATCGGTGCTGCGGATGGAGCCGCCGGATTAGTGCTTTTGAAAGAATGCTTGTGTGATCTGGTCATCACAGATATTTATATGCCCAATAAAGAAGGCATTGAAACCATTCGGGAGATCAAATCTGAATACCCAGCTATTAAGATTATTGCTATCTCAGGCGGGGGAATCTGTGATATGAACATTTTAAACACAGCAACATTGATAGGGGCCGATTTTGCATTGGAAAAACCTATAGAAGAAGACCATTTATTATATGTTGTGCGTGATTTGATTGGTCCCGCATAGCAGACGATGTTTCTCGCGAATCTCGAAAGAAATAGAAGACAAGTAGTCAAAAACTACCTTGTAGTCCGATTTTTGATCATGCAAACACTGACATTCAAGAAGGAAGAGAATAATCCTTAATTTAGATGTAGATTTGGTAAGTTATTGTTTGGGCATTCCTAAATATTTGAGAGCTCTTTTTTCAGTTTTGTAGGTTTTAATCAACTTGTCCATATGAGCCGATTCGAGAATGAATTGAATCCTTTTGCTGGATTCACAAACCGCAAACTCGATCTGTTTTTCCAAAGCCTTGTTATTGAGTCGGATGATACTCCCTAATCCGGGAGAATCAATAATATCTAAATTTTCCACATTCAGTAACAAAATGTTCGGTTTGATTTCATCCAATAATCTGGTGACATATGCATTAAACTTTGATGACTGATCATCAGTTAATTTTCCAAGAATGTCTATTATGCAAATATCTTTTTCCAAACGATGTGATAATTCCATGATTTTTCTTAATGCTGGGCAAATATTTAAGATTGTTAAGACTAGAAAAGATATTTAAAGAATTGCACAATCGGACGGATTTGTCTATTGGTAGATATACGTAGGTAAATGATCTAGTAAAAAGGCCTTTATGTCAAATGAAATGACCCCAGATGAGAAGTATGATAAAGAAGTGTTGAAACGTCTCAAAGAGGAAGCCAAAAAGGATAAAAAAGACGATGATAGCAAAGCTCATGCTCACACTAATGCTTCTAAAATGGAATTATTGACACGACTGAAAAAGCAGCGTCTCGTTCTGCAAAGTAAAGATAATGTGGTATTTGAAGGAGATTTACTGGAAATTGTGGAAGGTTTTTTTATTTTAAAAGACGTGACGATTACAGGACGCCACCATATTGCGCGCCCTCCCTGGGCTTTGGTCGATCGCAAAAACATCTCTCATATCCACCCAGTTTGTGCTGTAGAACAATTCAGCGAAGAAAAATACGACAGCTATTGATTCCGTCAATTAATGCTGAGTCTCATTTGAGTGTATGTTCCAGAAAGGAGCGTAGCTGGCCGATTTGATCGTAACCCAGTTTTTGTCCTGCCACAGCAATACCATACGCAACGACTGAGAACAGTATTGAAATCAGCACCGCCCAAAAGCCATAAGGTGTCAAGCCCAGACTCCACTGAGACAAGCCAAACATCAATCCCATCACTCCAATGAAAATGCTGAGACCGTAAAAGCTGGCAAACATCGTCCAAACGGCAGGTTTAGGTCCCAGTATACAACGAACCAGTGTCCCATTTTCATGATCTTCTACATCAAGGCTGAGCTCTGGAGACCAATAGTGCTGCTCTTTTTCTGGAATTCGTAAAATGGCAAATCCTGACAATATTTTTCCTGTGAATTCTATTTCTGGTTTTGCGAGCTGGATTCGGATGATTTCAAGAACTTCTTCTGATGTGAAGGGGACAACTAAACTAAATCTTGGCCGAAGTTGAATTCTTTTCATAGCATGAACCTTAAATTTTTCAGCGACATCGTTTTGCGAAAAACTAGTGTGCAATACAGGCCACCTTTGCCTGGGTTAACCCAATCAGAGAATCTGCAGTAATTTCTATCTGCATTCCGCGTTTTCCGGCGCTGACATAAATAGTTTCGAATTGCTGGGCGGATTCATCGAGAATCATGGGTAATCTTTTTTTTTGCCCCAGAGGACTGATCCCTCCGACCACATAACCGGTCACCCGTTCAGCATCCGGCCCTTTAGCCATTGATGCTTTTTTTACTTTCATGGCTGCAGCAAAAGCTTTCAAATCCAGCTTTTTTGATACTGGGACGATTCCCACCGCCAATTGCTTTCCATTGATTTCTGCAATCAATGTTTTGAAAACCTGCTGCTCATCAACGCCAATGGCCTTCGCTGCTGCTGGCCCATAAGCCTCGGCATTGGGATCGTACTGGTAGTCATGGATACTGAATGAAACTTTCGCTTTTTTTACAGCACGAATGGCAGGGGTCATCTTGATTAATCACTGTTTTTAGTTGAAAGAATAAAGCATAAACTCCAGGACAATAGAGTCAAGTAGCTTTTTCACATTCATTGGAATGAATGGAGAGGAAGGAATTGACTTAACCCTCATTGTGAGCAATGATGCGGCTAATCCATTTTAGAATCTCCAAAGGATACATGAAGCCCATATGGAAAAAGACAAAAAACAAAAAATAGGTATTGTTGGAGCTGGAGCATGGGGTACTGCAATGGCTGCACTTCAAGCCTGCAATGGACATACTGTTACCATATGGGGTTATGAAAAAGAGACCGTTGACAGTATCAATCGGTATCGCTGCAATGAAGTTTTTCTGCCACATGTGACACTTCCTGATAATTTATCAGCAACACAGGATTTATCCCAACTGGTACGGAGTCATTCTATTTTAGTGATGGCCATTCCATCGCATGTCACTCGGAATATTATCGAGCAAATTGTCAAGGATGTTGATTCCGAACACAGGGTGGTTATTTTGACCAAAGGTATGGAGCAACATTCCCTTTGCTTGATGAGTGATGTCTATCAGGATGCTTTCGATTCCAACCCGGTAATTGCAGTGCTATCAGGACCCAATTTTGCGTTGGAAGTGGGTAAGGGCATGCCCACTGCCGCTACATTGGCTTGTGCAAACGAACGTATTGGCAGGGAGCTTCAGCAAATTTTGAGTACATCTACTTTTCGACTTTACCACACTTCTGATATGGTTGGTGTACAAATTGGAGGCACCATCAAAAATGTGATTGCGATTGCAGCGGGAATCTGTGATGGAATGATGCTGGGGTTGAATGCCCGAGCCGCTTTGATTTGCCGAGGCCTGGCAGAAATGAAACGTATGGGAACACTGTTGGGAGGAACAATAGAAACATTTTTGGGACTATCAGGAGTCGGAGACTTGATTCTGACGGCAACCGGTGATTTATCGCGCAATTACACATTAGGGGTTGCGCTTGGAAAGGGAGTTTGCCTGGATCAGTATCTCTCACAAAAAAACTCCGTTGCCGAAGGGGTTAAAAATGCAGTATCCCTTCATGAACTGGCTGCAAAGCATGGACTGGAAATGCCTATATGTGAAGCCGTGTATGATATCCTTTATTCAGATTTAGCATGCAAAGATGCTGTGTTTCGGCTGCTGGAACGTGATCTGCCCATATGCGAATAATAGTCCGATTCTTGACTTCATTTTGTCCTTTGACTTCGATACAATAACGCATTATTGATGCGTAACATGTTTTGATCCGATTAACCTTCTTTTCTTTTGGAGACATTATGAATGCTTCTATTCCATTCCAAACATCTGCCCCCCACTCCAAATTGAAAAATCATGTGCGTTTTGTCACAGCAACCAGCCTGTTTGATGGACATGATGCTTCGATTAATATCATGCGGCGCTTATTGCAGCGTGGAGGTGCTGAGGTAATACACCTGGGGCACAATCGTGGAGTCGAAGAAATTGTGGATGCGGCCATTCAGGAAGATGTGCAGGCGATTGCCATTAGTTCCTACCAGGGAGGGCATACAGAATTTTTCCAATACATGATTGATCTGCTGAAAGAAAAGGGAGCCGGACATATCAAAGTGTTTGGCGGCGGTGGCGGCGTCATCATCCCACAAGAAACGAAGGCCTTGATGGAGTATGGAGTCACTCGAATCTATTCTCCAGAAGATGGGAAATCCATGGGGCTGGAAGGGATGGTTTCCAACATGCTGGAGCTGTCCGATTTCAGTACACTGCCTGATGGTGAAGTCCCTGACTTTTCTCATTTGAGCTATGAATCACCTCTCACGATTGCCCGCTGCATCACCTGGGTTGAACAGAATATTGACAATCCGCAAGTATTGCAACCGGTGATGGAAAAAATACGCTTGAACGATACAATCCCTGTTGTTGGCATCACAGGGACAGGCGGAGCCGGGAAATCCTGTTTGACCGATGAAATCATGCGCAGGATTGTACTGGAATTTCCAGATTTCCACATTGGGGTGGTTTCTATTGATCCTTCCAAAAGGAAAACAGGAGGCGCTTTGCTGGGAGACCGAATTCGCATGAATAGTCTGGATTCTAAAAGAATTTATATGCGTTCTGTGGCAACCCGCCGGGCTAATTTGGCGACATCGGCTGCGGTTCAGGAAATCATAAAAATTCTGAATATGAGTGGTTTGGATTTAATTCTGGTGGAAACCGCAGGCATTGGACAGAGTGATTCAGATATTACGAACCTGTCCGATGTGAGTGTTTACGCGATGACTCCAGAATTTGGAGCAGCCACACAGTTGGAAAAAATTGATATGTTGGATTTTGCCAATCTGATTGTCATCAATAAATTTGATAAGCGTGGTGCAGAAGACGCACTGACTGCCGTGCGAAAACAATATCGCCGCAACCATAATGAATTTCAGATGAAAGATGATCAACTCCCTGTCTTTGGTTCAATTGCCAGTCATTTCAATGACCCTGGTACCAATTGGTTTTATCACAATCTGGTCCACAAAGTAATGGAGGCAAAGAACCTGAACTGGAAACGAAGCGGTGCGGCCTCTCCCAGAGTCTCAAAAAGCAAAGAAATCATTCCCAATGAACGGGCTAATTATCTAAGAGAAATTGCCAGAACCGTACGCCATTATAAACAGCAATTGGAGGAAGCCTCCCAGGCCGCCAGAACCTGTTACCAGACCTACGGCACATTGGAAAAACTTCAATGTAAGCTGTCTCTCCCTATGGAGCCATTGGATATTTCAGAGATCACGGAAAACTATCAACCTATTGCCAAAATTTATAATGAACAGTTGGATAATATTCAACCGTGGCAGCGGGACCTGTTTACTAAATTTCAGGAAGAACAGGCAAAATTGAGGCAGCCTGAATACCATTATACCATCCGCGAAAAACAGACGACCATCTCCAACGAAACCGAAAGTTTGTCTGGTACAAAAGTTCCTAAAGTAGTTGCTCCACAATACAAAGACTGGGGTACCATCGTTCAGTGGATGGGTTTGGAAAATTTTCCAGGGGCCTTTCCGTACACGGCGGGTGTATTCCCGTTCAAACGTCAATATGAAGACCCGACTCGCATGTTTGCAGGAGAAGGATTCCCGGAAAGGACTAATCAACGGTTTCACTATCTTTCTGCAGGACAGCCGGCCATTCGACTGAGTACGGCTTTTGATTCAGTCACCTTGTATGGAGAAGATCCTCACGAGCGTCCGGATATTTACGGAAAAGTTGGCAATTCAGGCGTATCTGTCTGTACAATTGATGATGCTAAGAGACTCTATTCCGGGTTTGATTTATGTTCACCAACCACCTCTGTTTCTATGACCATCAATGGTCCTGCCCCCATCATACTGGCCTTTTATCTGAATACAGTGGTTGATCAGCAAATAGAGATCTACCTTCAGAATGAAGGATTGTTAGAAGAAAAAAAGAAAAAAATTCAATCCCTCTATCGGAAACACGATTTACCCATACCTCGTTATCGGGCAAAACTCCCGGATGGTCATAATCAACTGAACATAGCCACTCTGGGTGTCTCTGGTGATCAACTGGTGGATCCTGAGGTGTATGATAAGATCAAAAAGGAGGTATTTTCTCAAGTCAGGGGAACGGTGCAGGCTGACATTTTGAAAGAAGATCAGGCACAGAACACCTGTATTTTTTCCACAGATTTTGCTTTGCGGATGATGGGTGACATTCAGGAATTTTTCACAGCAAACCGTATTAATAATTTTTATTCGGTGAGTGTCTCCGGATACCACATTGCAGAAGCAGGAGCCAATCCTATTTCTCAAGTTGCCTTCACACTTGCCAATGGCTTTACGTTGATCGAATATTACCTGTCCCGCAATTTGCCCATTGATGAATTTGCACACAACCTGAGTTTCTTTTTCAGTAACGGAATGGATCCCGAATATGCAGTCATTGGACGGGTCGCTCGGCGTATTTTTGCAGTAGCTCTACGGGAGTACTATCATGCCAATGAGCGCTCACAAAAGCTGAAATACCATATCCAAACATCGGGTCGTTCTCTTCATGCCCAGGAAATTGATTTTAATGATATTCGGACTACTCTGCAGGCCCTTTACGCCATTTATGATAACTGCAATTCACTGCACACCAACGCCTATGATGAAGCCATCACCACTCCAACGGAAGAATCGGTTCGCAGGGCAATGGCCATCCAGTTGATCATCAATCGAGAACTTGGACTGGCTAAAAACGAAAATGGACTGCAGGGGAGTTTTATTATTGATGAATTGACGAATTTGGTCGAAGAAGCCATTCTGGCTGAATTTGACCGTCTGGCAGACCGCGGCGGCGTGTTGGGAGCTATGGAAACCATGTATCAGCGCAACAAAATCCAGGAGGAATCTTTATATTATGAAAGTTTGAAGCACTCTGGTGAACTTCCCATTATTGGCGTCAATACATTTCTCAATTCTTCAGCAGTCGAAGTGGGAGACGAACTGGAACTGATGCGTTCGACTCCTGAAGAAAAGAAGGCACAACTGGATTCGTTGAAACAGTTTCAACAGTTCCATGCTCCAGAAGCAGAGTCGGCATTGGCACAATTAAGAGAGGCCTGCCTGCAGGAAAAAAATATTTTTGAAACTTTAATGGAGACCGTAAAAGTGTGTTCGATGGGGCAGATCACCAAAGAGCTGTATCTATTTGGGGGACAGTACCGCAGAAACATGTAAACAAAAAACAATATGCCGATCACCACATCTCAACTGCAAACCGTCTGTCATGATCTGGTTGCCATTCTGCAAAAGAAACTGCCAGATCAAGATCCCGATTTGGTCAAATTAATTGGACAGCAATATTTTATGGGGTCTCTTTCCAGAATGGTTTCTGCTGCTAAATTTCTGGAAGAACAAAAAAAAGGAATTGCCGATTTAACAAACCATGACCTTTATTTTACGTTGGCATACCCCGAAGAAATTGATCAAAAGCACGTTGAACTCATTCGAGAAGAATCTGCAAAAATACTGGCCGGGTGTCTTCATGCTCTAAAAGGCAATCTCAAAAACTGAACAACAGGACGGAACCCTATAAAAATTCAGTCATCATTTTTTTCAAAAAGGACTGGAATAAGGTATTGATTGATCATCAATGCTGTGATATACAGAATCCGATTAGCCATAGTAACTGATCGAACTGGATGATATGCTGATATGACAAGAATGCTAATTGCAAGCATCTTTTTATAGTCTACAGACGCACATCACTGATCAATAGTTAGATTAACAACCCACTATTTTAGCAGGAGTAAAGAATGAAGATTAATGAAGTTCGAGCATTAGCAAAACAAAAAGGCCTTGAGAAAATACCAAAATCTAAAAAGCTCATCATTCAGGCCATGCAAGAAGCAGAAGGAAGCAATGCTTGCTACAACACTGGATATTCTGGCGAATGTGGTCAAGATGGATGCCTCTGGTTAGCCGATTGTCAAACTGCAGACAGTAAATAATATTTCTTGATTGAATGATGCGGCATACATGGAACCTGCAATCCGTTCGTCAATCTTGGTCAAAACTAACATCCTGTACTGCAGGCTTGTAACAAACCAGGTATGCCAATACGACAAAGTCATAGAGAGCATGTGCTAGCATGACAATGTAGATGTTGTCAAAGACAAGAAAAACAACCCCCAAGTATATCCCAACTCCTGTTGCATAGATCACATAAGTCCATGAGATGAAGTGCGCAAAACCAAAAATAATACTGGATAGTGCAACAGCAGCCCATGGATTGGTAATATTTATTAGTGTGCTCTGAAGAAATCCTCGAAAAAATAATTCTTCTCCAATTCCGGCAAACATTGAAATGATGGCCAAGTCGATGATGGTTGTCTGTCGGAATAATTCATGCACCATCTTATTGACGTCCTCTTTGAATTGCATCAAAGGAGGCCATTGGAAACGATATACCAGAACAATTCCTGCAAACAATGGGAGACTGACCAGGATGCTTCCTGTGATGGTTTGTATGGAAAAAAGAGATCCTCGAAAGACGACTGTCTCAAAGAGCATTCCCAGTATCAACGCAGACAGGGCAATTCCTCCTTCAAACACAATAGTTAAGAAAAGCAACTGTTTCCGATCCATCGAATTATTCTTCCTGCTAGACGGGGTTTAAAAAGATTTTGCAGTCTTTGCGTATTTGATTGCTCCTTTGACTCCTCGTTTGGCTTCCAGCTTAAACATCTTCTGCAATCCTGTTTGATAGGGTTCTGCTTCATTTCGCCGGATTGCCAGCATGGCCCTCCGGAGATTTTTGTACTGTGCTAATTGAAATGCAACCCATTCGGCAAACCCTTCGATCAGTTCCAGTGTTTGTTCAGGAGGACAATGCCGTTTTTGCCAGAAATGGGTTAACTCATGAGCCAGCGTGGCATGTGCTTTGTCCAGAGCAATTCCGGTAATCACGTAAATAGTTTCTTCAGAACCCATATCGCTGTACACTCCCCATGTATGCAGTGACGCACCAAGCTCTGACTGCATAAAACGAGAATCAACTACTTTGAGACGCGGTTGTTCTTTTAATTTAAATTTTAATTTGCGGCGGAAAAAATGGAGGGTCGTTTCATAGACAGGTGCTAATTGCCTGGGGGTCAACAAGGCGGTATCGTAGCAGTATTGACAAATAATACGGTCATCTGTCAGTCGACGATGCAAAGGACCACAGGGCAGCCCACAGCAAAAACAGAGGGTGGAGTGGAAACACTCTATACAGAAGCTGACTTGGTCCTCCGGGAAAACCATGCCTTCCTGGAGGACTTTATGGCAGGCAAGACACTGATCTAAACGCCAAGTTCCTTCATTGTCTGAATCAGACTGAAAGAATTGGCGTAAGAAGTCCAGCATCGTGATGCTCTAATTACTCGTCAGCAAATTTCTGTATGATAATGGCTCCTAATGGAGGAAGATCCACAGACAGCCGATAAGGCTGTCCTTGCCACGACATGTGCTCAGCAGACCATTCACCCTGCTTGTTGTAGCCAGAACCTCCAAAGTTTTCGCTATCACTGTCCATAAGCTTAGCATATCGTCCTGGTTCTGGCACACCCACACCATATTGATCTCTTGGCACAGGAGTGAGGTTGAACACAAATATCACGGGTGCCTCTGAACGATTAGTGGCATCTTGTCTCATGAAAGAAATGACCGTGTTTTCATGGTCATGCAGATCAATCCATTGAAACCCTTCATAGTCAAAATCATTCATGAAGAGGGCTGGATGGCTGCGATAAAACCAGTTCAGTGATTTACAATATTCATTGATCTGCTGATGATCAGGATAATCCATCAAATGCCAGTCGAGGCTTGCAGTAGCCTTCCATTCATCCCACTGACCAATTTCGGCACCCATGAACAGCATTTTCTTACCAGGATGCCCTATATGATAGGTCAAGTACATGCGAAGGTTGGCGCGTTTCTGCCAAGCATCACCAGGCATCTTATTGAGCAATGACCGTTTTCCATAAACGACCTCATCATGAGACAGAGGGAGAATATAATTTTCAGTGGTTGCATAAAGCAGTGCGAATGTGAGCAGATGGTAATCATATTTACGGTAAACGGAATCTAGTTCCATGAATCGCAGGGTATCATTCATCCAGCCCATATTCCATTTGAAATTGAATCCCAAACCACCCGTATAAGTCGGATGACTCACTCCAGGCCAAGCCGTGGATTCTTCTGCGATGGATAAAATACCAGGGAAGTAATGAAAAAGTGTTGAATTCAATTTGCGTAGAAACTCAATGGCTGCGATGTTCTCCTTGCCCCCATATTCATTAGCAAGCCACTGTCCTTCTTCTCGATTATAATCAAGATACAGCATGGAGGCAACGGCATCCACCCGAATTCCATCGATATGATAGTAATCAAACCAGAATAAAGCATTTGCAATCAGGAAATTGCTCACTTCATGACGTCCATAATTGAAGGAGTAGGTTCCCCATTCTTTGTGTTCTCCAATTCGAGGATCCATATGCTCATAAAGGTGCGATCCGTCAAATTCGGCCAGACCATTGCTGTCCTTAGGAAAATGTCCTGGAACCCAGTCAACAATTATTCCGATGCCCTCTTGATGACAGCGGTCAATGAAATACATCAATTCCTTGGGAGTACCATAGCGAGAAGATGCAGCAAAAAAGCCTGTTACCTGATATCCCCATGACTCATCCAGCGGATGCTCGCAAATGGGCATCAATTCGATATGTGTGTATCCCAGGTTTTTGACATAATTGACGATATCGTCTGCGGCTTCTCGATAACTGAGAGGACGATTCCCTTCTTCTGGAATACGTTTCCATGAGCCAAAGTGCATCTCATACACATTGATTGGCTGCTGCAGAGGATCCTGGTTGGCACGATGCTCCATCCATCCCTGATCATTCCATTCGTACCCGTCTATATTGGTCACAACAGAAGCTGTGGCAGGACGATGCTCCATCCAGTATCCATAGGGATCGGATTTGATCAGGATATGATCTGCTTGTGTTTTGATCTCATACTTATAAAAAGCCCCTTCTCCTACTTCAGGAACAAATAATTCCCAAATACCAGAACTTCCCATCGATTGCATCAAGTGTTTGCGTCCGTCCCAATGGTTGAAAGACGCAACGACACTAACTCTTTTGGCGTTTGGTGCCCATACAGCAAACAGTGTTCCGGAAATTCCGTCTACTGTGTGAAGGTGTGCACCCAGTTTTTGATAAATTTGATGATGATTTCCTTCACTGAACAGATATTGATCAAATTCTGTTAATTGTGGAGAAAAGTAATATGGATCGTAGCGAATATGCTCAGCTCCGTCCTTATAAATAATTTTAAGCCTATACGGAACCAAGCTGGCAAGAGGGGTTAATAAAACTTCAAATAACCCTCCTGAATGAATTTGTTTCATTGGCACTGCATCTTCAGGCTTCTGCTTTTCCCAGAATAGCAGAATTTTTTCTGCTTCCGGCTCCATGGCACGGATGACCCACACCTTGGTTTTATCACTTTTTTCGACCTCATGAAATCCCAACAGGGATCGAGGCGCATGATGACTTGCTGAAACAAGTCGATCTTTCTCTTCGTTTGATAGTTTAATAGTACCCATAATCTTTCCAAATCATAATCATAAAAGGTTGTTAGTTCAGCACGCTCGTCATTATTTAAACGGAACTGCCGCAACATTCAATTTTATAATAGGAAATGTATAAAAAAAACTAGATATGAAGCCATATCAGCAATTCTAATTATGGCAAATTTAGCTAAAACTTTGGAAAATTTCCCTAGAATTTGTTAGAAAAGTAGGAGTTTTTTACTCATTGTATTTTCTACCAGCACAAATTAGGGGAATGATGGGCAATCGCTTTAACTTTCGTAAAATCCTTGACACTTTTTACTCCATATTAGACCAATTTCCTGATAAACGAACAGGGGACAATACTCGTTATTCGATGCGTGATAT
>JADGAT010000089.1 GCA_015231885.1 SAR324 cluster bacterium | reverse complement strand
GGAATGACTTTTCCTCTGAGATTGAAAAATCCCATAAATTTTTTTGAAGTCTGAGGAATAGAACGATATTCTGGCAAGTACCGCACTTCTTCCACTTTTGCCACATTCACACCATATCGAATATTATTGATATAAAACTCGACAACTTCCAGTTCATTAGTTCCTGATTCCAGCAGAATAGATGTCCCGGTATCGTGTTGTGATGTCATTTAACAGCTCCAAATTCTTCCTGTTGCACACTCATTTTAAATCATTGCTTTCAGAGAACAACCCCTCTATATAAAACACCATATATTTGACATCTTTGTCAATGAAATGTCTATGATTTTTTCTAAAATTATGCCGACATGTTGCAATGAATCACAGAATCCTTTAAACTAAGGGTGCGTGCAGAAATAACATTGACAAAGGTGAGGAAGTATTTTTTCTTGGCTACAAGGCGTCTTCAATTGTGCATACTGGAGTATGTGCCTTTGAAGACAACACCGTAGACGAGGAAAAAGACAAGTCATCTGTAAAGGTTATTTATGTACGAGCCCTAAATTAAAGACTCAAGACAACATGGATATTGATGCAAACACCGCCCCAAAAAAATGGCCATGGTATACCGAATCAGTTTTTGTTTTTTTCTTTTTTTAATCTTGATACTGGATGCCTGTAGTGAAGAAGGTCCGTGCCCCGGCTTAGATCCCTTTTGTAATCGGGACGCAGAAGCCAAAGTAGAGATTAGCCCAGGAAAATATGTCAACATGGGACAACGCGTTGAATTGGATGCGTCCAAATCAGTATTCAATGACATTGACTGGTATCTCGACGGACAACCCATTGGAGAATGCAATGGCAGCGAAACCTGCTTTCTGACCATGAACGATGAAGGTGTATTTGTGATCAAGATTCGTGTCAAAGTCAACGGTTATGGCTTCAATCCATCCAGTGATGATGATAAGAAAATCACCATAACGGTTGCTAAGAGTTGCCCACTCGGACAATCTGCTCATGATGGTATTGCGATTTCCACTTCCACTAATGCCAAGTGTTTGGTGATGGAGACCTCCGATAGAGGAGAATGCCGCTCTGACTCGAGCCCTGCTTATACAAATTGTAAACTCTGGTCGGAGGCATCGACTCTTTGCCCAGGTGGAACTAAGTCAGGAGATGAATGGTATCTACCTTCTAAAGACGAATTAAAAATCGTCTTTGATTATGTTTCAGGCAACAAATTTTGTCATGCCAATACGAACTCTTGCAGCTCCGATCCTTCCAGTCTGGATGTTTCCAATCCTCCTGCCACCACTCCTTATGAAATACCTTATGCCTACTGGAGTCAAACTGCCAGCAGCACCAGTTACCAGCACATTGCCTTAAATTTTGATACAGGATCGACCTTTGATGGGTATGACGAGGATGCAAAGCTTTCCGTACGATGTGTCAAATGGGTTGATTGAATTGTTTCAAATGACAATCTTTTTTACCTGAGTGATACCTTCATGGTTGAACAATTCTTCAATGACCTTTTCAGGCACATCATCATCTACTCTAATCAAAGACATGGCCTCCCCACCTCTTACATTCCGAGAGAGCTCAAATTGACCAATATTGATGCGATGCTTGCCTAATATGGTACCAATAACTCCGATCATGCCAGGATAATCGGTATTTTTGGTTATCAGAACAATCCCTTCTGGTGCAATTTCAAAAACAAAATTATTAATCAAAGTAATCCTGGGATGAATTCCGCTAAACACAACTCCACCAATTTCAAATTCCTGTCCTTGTGCGGTAAAAATAAATTTGATGGCACTTTCGTAATCAGTAAATCCCGGGTCTTCGGAAGCAGATACATGCAATCCGACACTTTCGGCAATTTGATCTGCATTGACGTAGCTCACATAATCCTGAGAGTATTTTAGAAAGCCTTTCAAAAATGCCAGGCGGAGCAAGGAACCGTCTTGTTTTGCCAAACTTCCACGAAATTTGATTTCAAGATGAGTGGGATTGAAGTCGATATACTGAGCTGTAAATGATCCCAACTTTTCCGCAAGGACACTGTAACTGCTGACTTGCTTATCATCCAGCATTTGGATTTGCGGCATATTGATCGGAAAATCAACAATTTCTCCACGCAAAGCTCGTGGAACCTGCTCCGCAATGCTTTCCGCAATACGAATTTGTGCTTCCACCGTGGAAGCGCCAATATGCGGAGTCATCGCTACTTGTGGAAAATTCTGAAAAATATTTTGCTGCAGTGGTTCGACACTCCAGGTATCAATTCCGGCACCTGCAAGATGCCCTGATTTGATTGCTTCCAGCAAGTCTGATTCATCGACAATTTCTCCACGAGCCGCATTCAGAATAATGGAGCCTGGTTTCATTTTAGCAATTTCTTTTGCCCCAATCATCCCGATGGTTTCCTTATTTTTTGGAGTATGCAGAGAGATGATATCGGATTGAGTCAGTAAATCGTCCAAAGACACTTTTTGTGTACGATGGCGTTGAAAAACTTCATCGGTGATATAGGGATCATAGGCAACCACATTCATGTCAAAACCGCGACAAAATTGGGCCATCCGATGCCCCACATTGCCTAAACCAATAATCCCGATCGTCTTGCCCATCAACTCAAATCCTGTGAATTGGTGCCGATCCCATTGACCGTCCTGCATATTTTGATGGGCAGGTATGACCTTACGCATCACATCCAGCAAGAGCCCCATCGTCAATTCTGCTGCAGAATTAGTATTTTTTCCAGGAGTATTGATGACCAGCACCCCTTTTTCTGTAGCATAATCCACATCAATATTCCCAATTCCAACAGCAGCACGCGCAATGACCTTCAAATTTACTGCTTTTTCAATTAACTCTTTTTGAATGGGAGTTTCAGAGCGGCTAATAATGCAATGATACGGTTCAACGATCTGAATCACTTCAGATAGAGGAAGATCAGGCCGGAAGTCCACTTCTAAATCTGGTTCTTGTTCTAACAACTGAATTCCTTTTTCATGAATAGCTCCGGTGATCAACACACGATACATAACAACCACTCCCTTGTTTTAATTTAAAAAAATAATAATCATAATAAAGGCTTACTAAATACTGCTTACTTGCGCTAGCAGCAAGTTTTTTCCTTGATTTTGTCATGCAATCTTCTAGTCTACACAAGATACATTTTAGAAAAAATTGATCCAGCGCAAACCCCTCAAATTTTTCTCATCTTTTCAAACTTTTTGAATGGCCAGTTATTTCATTCGCCGCCTCTTGCTCGTCATCCCCACTTTCTTGGGAATCACCCTTGTCGTTTTTACCATCACAAGGCTTGTACCAGGCGGCCCTATCGAAAGAATCATTTCGGAAGCACAACAAATGAGTGCAACTGAAGGAGATTCTGCCGGCACCTCCCAATCGGCAGCAAACGATGCGCCACTGTCCCCCGAGCAGATTGAAATGTTGAAAGAGTTTTATGGTTTTGACAAGCCCATCTTCATCAGCTACATCGAATGGCTGGGAAAGGTACTCACCTTAGACCTCGGAACCTCAACACGGTATTATGATCCGGTGTGGGACATTATCAAAGATAAACTTCCTGTTTCTGCTTATTATGGAGTTGTCACAACCATCCTGACGTATCTCATCTGTATTCCTCTGGGTGTGCTCAAAGCAATTAAGCACAAATCCTTCATTGACAGTACATCTTCTATTGTTGTCTTGATTGGATATGCCTTACCCGGATTCATTGTTGCCATCATTCTCTTTGTGTGGCCTGCCGCTCAGTGGGACTGGTTTCCATTAGGAGGCTTCATCAGTGAGGAATTTGAAGACTTTACAGCTGCTGAACAAATTTGGGATGTCATCCATCATTCCATACTGCCATTAATCGCTTACATGATTGGTGGTTTTGCCACAATGACGTTTTTAATGAAGAACACGTTGATGGACCATCTGGCATCTGACTATATTCGCACCGCAATCGCTAAAGGATTGTCCTTCAGAAGCGCTGTTTTTAAACATGCCTTTCGTAATAGCCTCATCCCACTGGCAACGCATTTTGGCAACAATATCAGTTTATTTCTAGCAGGTTCTTTTCTCATTGAAAAAGTTTTCAATATTGATGGGTTGGGACTGCTTGGATTTGAATCGTTGGTAGAACGGGATTATCCCATTGTATTGGGTGTTTTGGTGATTACTTCGATTCTCGGGTTACTCGGCAACATTTTATCCGATTTTTGTGTAGCCCTGGTGGATCCACGAGTTAAGTTTGATTAAATATGACTACCATGAAACTAGCCCCCCTCACATTAAAAAAAATTAAACGATTTCGTTCCATTAAAAGGGGCTATTATTCCTTGTTGATTTTTTGTTTCATGCTCCTGATCACAATCTTTGCAGAACTATGGATCAATAATCGTGCTCTCTTGGTGTATTATGAAGGACATGTCTATTTTCCGACCTATGGCGCCATGACGCCTGGAAACACATTTGGATTGGAATATGATTATGAAACCAATTACCGGGACTTACAAAAAAAAATCGAATTGGAGGAAGGTAATAATTTTTTAGTCATGCCACTTGTTCCTTACAATGCCTTTGAAATGGACTTGAGAGACACCGAATTCCCCCCTTTCTCTCCTTCCTGGAAGGATAAACATTACCTAGGAACCGATGCAATTGGTCGTGACATGGTAGCTCGTCTGGTTTACGGATTTCGTGTGTGCATTACTTTTTCTTTATTCCTGCTGGTGATCACCTTTGCCATTGGCATTGCACTAGGATGTCTGATGGGCTATTGGGGAGGAAAATTTGATTTATTTTTTCAACGATTGATCGAAATCTGGTCCTCCATCCCCTTCCTTTATATCATCATGATCATTGCATCCATTGTCGTACCTAACCTGACTATTCTGGTATTGGTTTCAGTCCTTTTTGGCTGGATGGGACTGACCTGGTACATGCGCACCGCAACTTATAAGGAAAAAGCCCGAGACTATGTCATGGCAGCGAAGGCTTTAGGAGCCTCCAACAATCGGATTATTTTTTATCATATTTTACCAAACACCATATCACTCATTGTAACTTTTGTGCCTTTCTCCGTTGCTGGAGGAATTTCTGGTTTGACCGCTTTGGACTATTTGGGCTTTGGACTGCCACCTCCTACACCCAGCTGGGGAGAACTCTTACAACAAGGCACAACCAATCTGCAGGCCATTTGGATCATAAGTTCTACCGTTACTGCATTAGTTGTGGTGATGGTCAGTATCACTTTCATTGGGGAAGCTGTTCGCGAAGGATTTGACCCCAAGCTCCACAGCACTTTTGAATAACAATAAGGAGAAAATCATGATTTCAAAAATATTCGCCAGATTCTGGCTCATTATCACATTGTTTTGCTTTGGAACACTCGGCCATGCTACGGATAAATTACCAGAAAACCTCCAATGGCAAACCAATGACACTGCCCCAATTTTTGCGTCCCCAGATGCAAAAAAAGGTGGGACCTATCGCACTTATCTTTCAGCCTTCCCCTTAACTTTGAGAACCGTCGGCCCTGATTCAAACAGCAGTTTTCGAGGGGCTATCAATGGAAATCAGTTATCCTTAATCAGCCTGCACCCCAATACGGAAGAGCTGATTCCTGAATTGGCCACACATTGGGCTTTTGGAGAAGATAAAAAAACCATGTACTTCAAATTAGATAAACGCGCACGATGGTCTGATGGAAAACCGGTTACAGCCAATGATTTCCTCTATACTTTGGAATTCATGCGTTCTCAACATATTGTGGCTCCCTGGTATAACAACTATTACACAGAAAAACTGGATAAAGTGGTCAAGTATGATGATCACACCCTCGCCATTGTTGCAACAAAAGCCGATCCTGACTTGTTTCTGATCGTCAATATAACTCCAACTCCCAGGCATTTTTATGGAGAACTGAACAAAGATTTTGTAAAGCGTTACAACTGGTCCATCGTCCCCAATACCGGCCCCTATCAAATTGATAAAATCAAAAAAGGAAAAAGTATTACGTTCAAACGCAAGAAAAAATGGTGGGCAAAAGATTTAAAATATTTTCAAGGACGATTCAATGTCGATAGAGTCATATATACTGTCATACGTGATCAAACGACGGTTTTTGAATATTTCAAAAAGAAACGATTGGACGATTTTATTGTCACTTTCCCAAACTACTGGCACGAAAAAGCAAAAAGTATAGAAATCTATGACAAGGGATACATCAAAAAACATTGGTTCTATACAGACAGTCGTGAATCACCTGCTGGCTTCTGGCTGAATTTAGATAAAGACCTCTTCAAAGACCCCAATGTGCGTTATGCTTTTGCCCATGCCATCCATATGGATAAATTGTTAAATGGCTTATTACGAGGAGATTACAGCCGTCTGGAAAATCACAATACCGGCTACGGAGAATACACCAATCCCAATATCCGCGCACGGCGATTTGATATTAAAAAAGTCGAAGAATTGATGACTGCATCCAGATGGAAACGGGGAACCGATGGAATTTGGGAGAAAGGGAATTTGAGATACTCTGTAAAAGTCACTTATTCCTTCGATGGTCACACACCACGCCTGGTCCTTTTAAAAGAAGAAGCCAAAAAAGCAGGTGTTGACTTACAATTGCAGCGTTTGGACGGAAGTGCCGCTTTCAAATTGATTTTAGAAAAAAAACATGATGCTGCCTGGATGGGCTGGAGCACCAGTTTTCGACCACGGTATTGGCAAAGTTACCACTCAGACAATGCTCACAAAGCTCAGACCAACAATATTACCAACACCGATGATCCAGCAATGGATAAAATGATTCGAGCTTATCGTGACTCGATTGATCCCCAGGTACGTATTCGTCTGGCACATCAAATCCAGGAAAAAATCCAGGAAATTGGAGCATTTGTACCAACATACAAAGTCGGCTATTTCAGAACTGCGTACTGGCGTTGGTGGCAATTTCCCAAAGTGGCAGCAACTAAAAATTCAGGGGGACTGTTTGAGCCTTTTGGAACTAGCTTATTCTGGCTGGACCCTGCAATCAAAAAAGAAACAGAACAAGCAATGAAAACAGGGAAGCACTTTAAACCCGAAACTATCATTGATACTACTTTTAAACCTAAATAACATAGCAGGAGGATCAACTATTTTGGCAGATGATGCTATTTTACAGGTCAAAGGCCTGGTCACTTCATTCCAGACAGAAGCTGGAACAATACGCGCCGTGGAAGATGTCAGTTTTGATGTGCACAAAGGCCAAACCCTCGGGATTGTAGGAGAATCAGGATGCGGCAAAAGCGTCACTTCTCTTTCCATCATGAGGTTGTTACCCAAACCCTTTGGCCATATCGAGTCCGGAGAGATTATCCTGGATAAGCAGGACTTGCTGAAGCTCCCCGCCAAGAAAATGCATCATATCCGGGGAAATCGAATTTCCATGATTTTTCAGGAACCGATGACGGCATTGAATCCAGTTCACCGGATTGGAAAACAAATCGGGGAATCGTTCATGCTTCATCAACCTGATATGAATGAACAGGCAATTTACGAAGCTTCCGTGGAGATGCTGCATCTAGTCGGAATTCCAGCACCAGAGCAACGAATTCAGGAATACCCTCATCAACTCTCCGGAGGAATGCGGCAGCGAGTGATGATTGCCATTGCCCTGGCGTGCAAACCTGATATTCTCATTGCAGATGAACCCACTACGGCACTGGATGTGACCATCCAAGCCCAAATTCTTGAATTGATGAAGTCTTTGCAAAAGACATCAAAAATGGCCATCATTTTCATCACACACGATCTTGGTGTCATTGCAGAGGTATGTGATGATGTGGTTGTCATGTATGCGGGGAAAATTGCGGAAAAGGCATCGGTTCATGATCTGTTCCAATCGCCCAGACACCCTTATACCAAAGGATTGTTGTCGGCAATACCCAAGCTAGACAATCCGCCCAAACAAAAGCTGCAAACGATTGAAGGCAGTGTCCCCGATTTAATGAGTCTTCCCACCGGATGTCGTTTCCAAAACCGATGTTTCTATATGGAAGAACGCTGTCAATCCCAACCTCCTCCCTTGGAGCAAATAGATACGGATCATTTTGTAAATTGCCATCGATGGAAAGAAATATAAAAAGAAATGTCCGATTATTTTTTAGAAGCCAGAAACCTTAAAAAACATTTTCCCATTCATGGTGGTATTTTCTTACATCAGGTAGCTTCTGTTTCAGCACTGGACGGAGTTTCTTTTGGAGTCAAACAGGGAGAAACACTGGGACTGGTTGGAGAGTCCGGCTGTGGAAAAACGACCCTTGGGCGGACATTACTGCGCCTCTATGACCCCACAGAAGGTGAAATTTACTTCCAAAACAAAAACATTACGCAGCTCCCCCAACAGCAAATGCAGAATATGCGCAGGGAGATGCAGATGATTTTTCAAGACCCTTTTGAATCTCTCAATTCCCGTCACACGGTTCGAAGCATTCTAGAAGAACCTTTCATTATCCATAAAATGGGAACACGCGATGAAAGAGAAAAGAAAATAGATCAGCTCCTGGAGCGGGTAGATCTTCCAACTAGTGCAAAGGATCGATATCCACACGAATTTTCAGGAGGGCAGCGACAAAGAATTGGAATTGCACGAGCTATTGCGTTGGAACCAAAATTGATCGTCTGTGACGAACCGGTATCGGCACTGGATGTTTCTATTCAATCCCAAATCCTGAATCTTTTGCTGGAATTACAACAATCAATGGGCTTGACTTATATTTTCATTGCCCATGACTTATCAGTGGTCAAACACATCTCCGATCACATCATTGTCATGTACCTTGGCCATATTGTCGAATACATTGAGGCAGAAGCAATCAACCACAATCCACGACACCCTTACACGCAGGCTCTGGTCTCTGCCATTCCTATTCCTGATCCTACGGTCAAAAAGAAAAAAATTATTCTACAGGGAGATGTTCCTTCTCCCATTCACCCTCCCGCCGGCTGCCGATTTCACACGAGATGCCCTTACGTTCAAGAGGTTTGCAAACAAAAAATTCCAGAACTGATCAGCCATTCCTCCAATACTGGACATTTAACGGCATGTCACTTTGCAGAAGATCTCAGCCCTTCTTCTTAATTTGTTCGCACACCAAATTCTTCTAATCGACTTCCACCAATTGGAAGATTTGATTGCCGAATTGCAGGGTGTGCCCATCCTCCTGAAGATGCTGCAAAATCATAAAACGAGGCTGATCCGCTAACAGTGCCTCACCATATTTTATCGTCTCACAAAAGCACTGTTCCCGTGAATCAATTTTGAAGTGAGCATTACAAATCCAGTCACTTTGGCCATTATTGAGCAGTACTTTCAGTTTATTTTTTTCGTAAATTTCGACCCTGATCACCACGAGAGGAGTGATTTCACAATCCAGATAACACTTGTCCAGCCTTTGATCAACCTTATATTCCACAAAATATCGATCAATCGATGCTTCATAGCCCATGTTTTCTAAAAAAAGCTTTTTGACTTTTCCTTCAATCGGCTTCCCTTTTAAGAACCAGTTCTGATCGGCATCCACCTTAATGAAATCATAGTAAAATCGAAGTGCAAGCGTTTCCGAAAAAAGTTCCCCATTAGCCAAAGCTTTTGCCATAGGAGTCGGAAAATACATCCCCGCAGGCAACTGATTCACCACGCCAGGCAAGTGTTGGTGAATCACATCGAGAGTGGTCAGATCTGTTAATAAACCAGAATCTTGTAATTGTTCCATCTGTTCCGGAATTTGCGGATCCAGAAACCGTTTTTCCAACAAAAACAATAATAGTTTATTTTGTTTTGCAAACCATTGAATTTGTTCAAGAAGCATAAAATAGAGAGTGAAGTAGTAATACAAAAATACTCAGAGGCGTTGGCACAAGTTATGTTTTTTACGCATCAAAAAATAACATTTTCCTCTAGAAGGCAGAACCCTATCCTGTATTGCGATTCACCAAATCTGTAATTTCAGATTCAGTAATCCAGGGAGTCCCATCCTCTTTAATAAGACCATCAAAAAATAACCCCCATTGTGCGATGAGCTGTGGAATATACATCTCCTTACCCGGTATAAATGGGATGTCCTTAGCGCCACAATACAACTTCAAATAGTTTTTCTTACCATCTTTTTCGGGCATGTTATGGTCAAAGACCATAGTACAGTCTTTCAACAAATTTGGTAGCCCGATCACATCATCAATTGAAAATTGCGACACCGGCGTTGCATTGACCACGAGGTCAAAGGGACCTTCCCTAGATGACAGATTGAGCTCATTTCTTTTCTTTGAAACACGATTCGAATTTCTCCCCGTTAATGCAACCGTAATCCCCATACTCTGCAGAACCTTTACAGCAGTACCCGAGACTCCCCCGTTGCCATAGACAACGGCTGTTTTTATTTCTACACCAGAACCTGATATTCCATTTTTTATAGCCGTCTCAAACCCTGTGGCATCTGTATTGTACCCTGATAATTGTCCATTGGAGTTCACTACGGTATTGACAGAGTTCATCGACTGAGCTAACGGATCTATGCAATCTAATAATGGAATAATATCTGATTTCAGCCCCTGGCCTGTTACAGCACCGCCTCGTGCTATAGGAGATTTGAGCAAACCCACATACTCTTTTGCAGTTACAGCATGAGGAAAGGTAAAATAGGCCAGATTAAAACCGATTTTTTTCAGGGTGTCGTTTTTATCAATGATTGATGAAGGACTACCGGAAGGAGAGAATATAAACTTCGTCTGTGGATTGATTTCAATACTATAGCCACATGAACTATTGATCGGAGCAACTACCAGTTTTTTTTCGTTTTTCCCAGTCATTATTATTCCAGTATGCAGGTGGTATGTTCATCAAATAAATTATAATGCTATTTACCAACTCATCAAAAGAGAAAAAACCTTTTAAGGATGTACTCTTGTATCTTGGAAGTTGTGGTTATTCAGCTAATGTTATATTAAAATAATGGTTCAAGAGTCACAACTAATTGTACCTGATACCCAAAAGAGTATAACAATTTATTGGATTACGGAAACAAAAACTTCAAAAATACTTTTGCACACTCATCTGGAGTACAAATATGAAATATCGTTATGTCGGTAAGAGCGGACTTAGAGTGAGTCCCATTTGTATGGGCACCATGAGCTTTGGCAGCTGGAGCGACAGAAAAGAATCCTTGCGCATCATGGATACGGCTTTTGACCGGGGCATCAATTTTTTCGATACGGCAGAAGTTTACCCTGTTCCACCAAAAGCGGAGTATGCCGGCGAAAGTGAGACCATTTTCGGCGAATGGCTCAAAACTAAAGACAGAGATTCTGTGATTGTTGCAACCAAAGTAGCAGGTGCTGCATCAGGATGGTTCGTGCCGCCCATCCGCAGTGGTCTTACCGCAATCGACCGCCATCATATTGAAAACGCTGTCAACGGAAGTTTAAAACGAATGAACGTAGACTACATTGATTTATATCAAGTACATTGGCCCGACACTGTCGTGCCCATTGAAGAGTCCATGGAAGCACTCAGCCGTGTGGTAGAATCTGGCAAAGTGAGATATATAGGGACTTCCAACGAATCAGCATATGGGCTCACGAAGTCGAATACAGTGGCAGCATATGAAGGCTTTCCTAAATTTCAGTCGATCCAGAATAATTTTTCTTTGCTGAACCGTCGTTTTTTGGATGAATTAGCAAATGTCTGTCTCCAGGAAAATGTATCTTTGCTGCCTTATTCGCCTATCGGTGGTGGAGTACTAAGCGGTAAATACAATCAATCGAAACTGCCGGAAGTTGCTCGCTTTATTGATTATCTCAAAGCCGATAATCACCGCCTAAGAGCCATGGGTGAGCGGTTTGTGAATCCAGGCACGCTGGACTCGACCGCTAAGTATCTGAAAATAGCTCAAGAAGCGGGAATCAGTCCGGTCACTCTGGCAACTGCCTGGAGCATGAACTTTGACTTTGTTGCATCAACAATTATTGGGGCACGGACAGCAGATCAGCTAGAAGACTCATTAGCAGCGTTGGATTGTAAACTCAGTGAGGACACGCTCCAGCAATGCGATGAAGTACATAAAAGCTGTTTGTATCCAATGGGGTAAAGAGAAGTGATCTTCTGCATTCGTTTCTGGTAAATGCCTCCGTAAGCATTGTGTTTAGCAGCGGGTAAAGGCATATGATGTCATACTGATATTGCCGTAACTGAAGCTGTAATGGATTTGTTGTATATATCTATCTGACCAGCCTGCGCCTATGGCAACAAAAAGAGGCATCAAGTGTTCGTCAGTCGGATGTGCCAGATGAGCGTATTCCGCTTTATTGGCAAAATTGAACAGCTCCTGCAATGCTTGTGATTCCAAACGTTCTAGCAGCCATTTATCAAAGGATTGTGCCCAATGATCAGGCAGTGAGCCTTCTGGTTTCAGAGAGCGAAGGTTGTGAACAAGACCACCGGAACCCAGGATCAGTAGTCCCTCCTGCCTTAAGCCCTCCAGTGCCTGTCCAATTCGGAAATGCTGCTCCGGAGATGCTGTATCCATGAGCGAAAGCTGAACGACGGGTATATCGGCTTTCGGGTACATGAGTGTTAGCGGTACCCATGCGCCGTGATCCAATCCCTTGCGTGATCCGGTACGGACGCTGTAACCTGCCTTGATTAAAGTATTGGCTAACAGACCATTGAGCCAATCAGCACCTGCAGCGCGGTATTCGATGTTATAGAGTTTTGATGGCCAGCCAAAAAAATCGTGGATAGTTTCCAATGCCGAGGGAGGGGTCATTTGAAGATCTCCAGAAATCCAGTGTGCGGATACCACCACAATCCCGCGGGGACTTGGAAAACGCATTCCCACTTCCCGTAGGAAATGATGTGCCGGAATATCTGAGATGAGCATGTCTGGAGCTCCATGGCCAACAAACAAGCTGGCCTGTGGCCTTGAACGTTTTTCCATGTGCTTATTTCCAAGAGTCAATTGTTACTGTCCAGATCTATCAAAGGCCCTTTGGGAATTATTCCGGAAGGATTGAGTGATTTAATGGAATAGTAACCTTGCTGGATATGTTGGAAATTAACGGTCTCCCGAATTCCTGGAATGTGATAGATCCGTTTCGTGTAGGCACGGATATTTCGATAATCCGTAATTCGTTTGTAATTGCATTTAAATAATCCATAGTATGCGATATCAAAACGTATTAAGGTTACAAACAGACGAATGTCCGTTTCTGTCAATTGTGTTCCCAGTACAAACAAGTTGTCTTTCAGGCGAAATTCCAGATCCTCCAGAGCAGAGAATACATCATCGTATGCTTCTTCATAGGCTTGTTGACTGGAGGCAAAACCCGCGCGATAAACGCCGTTATTCAGCTTTTCATAGTAAAGCTGATTCAGTTCTTCAATTTGGGAGCGCAATGGCAGTGGATACAGATCGATGTCCCTGTCTCCATAATTCTGAAATGCGTCATTGAGCATACGGATGATATCGGAGGATTCATTGTTGACCATACAGTCTTGCTTTTTATCCCACAGTATTGGAACTGTTGCCCGGCCTGTGTATTTTATATCGTGCCGGGTGTAGAGCTCATGCAGGTATTTGGAACCATACAGAAGATCTTGTGTGGACTTGTCAAAACCTCCAAATTGCCAGCCCTGGTCTGTGAGGACTGGAGAAACAATGGAAAGAGAGAGCACGTCATCCAGTTTTTTTAGCTTACGGACAAAGAGCGTGCGTGAAGCCCATGGGCAGATCAAAGCAACAAAAAGATGATAACGCCCTGGCTCTGCTTTGAAACCTCCTGGGCCTGTAGGTCCGGGACTGCCATCTCTTGTAATCCAGTTTCGGATACTGGATGTTTGACGAATGAATCGGCCTTGTTCATCTTTTGACTGGAATGGGTGCCATTTCTCTTTCCATTGACCATTGACTAACATAGAGTATCCTCTCGCTTAAATTACTCCTGTTTGATGGCCTCGATCTCTAATTGAATTTTGACATTATCGCCGACCACGACTCCTCCTGTCTCCAGCATTTTGTTCCATTTCAAGCCAAAGTCTTTGCGGCTTATTTCTCCACTTGCTTCAAAACCGACACGTTCGTTACCCCAGGGATCTTTAACTGCTCCCAGAAACGCCCCTTTTAAAGTCACTTCTTTGGTATTGCCCCGTATCGTTAAATCACCTTTAACTGTTATGTTGTCTCCTGACCCAGATATTTCTTTGCTGGTGAAAGTCATCGTTGGATGTTGTGCCGCCGAGAAAAAATCATCGCTTCTCAAATGCTTATCTCTTTTGGCTTCCCGAGTATCAATTGATGCGGTTTGAACAACACCTTTCACGGATTTTAGCATTTTGCTTGCAGGATCGGCTTCTATTTGTCCTTCGAATTCGGTGAACACTCCGCGAACTTTGGATATCATCAAATGTTTGACGGTGAAATGAACTTGTGAGTGGGAGGAATCGACTCGGTATGATGCTGCTGAAGCAAACTGAAACGCAATGAACATACAGGAAACAAGGATGGTTAATTTTTTTATCATAGTGACCTCTTTTGGATAGAGTTGAAAATTGCTGTGCTTAAAAGTGTTTGCAGTTTAACAAACTTGATTATAAATAAAAAATATTTTAATTTAATAGTTATTATAGTTTATA
>JADGAT010000088.1 GCA_015231885.1 SAR324 cluster bacterium | reverse complement strand
ACAATTGAAGACGCCTTGTAGCCAAGAAAAAATACTTCCTCATCTTTGTCAACGTTATTTCTGCACGAGCCCTAAGGGCATGATTGAACCACCTCAATTGTTTTGCAGAGACTACCCAATAGATCTTATACCCTATTTGTTGGGTTGGGTTTCGATTAAAATGACGGCTTCCGCCGATAGAATGGTTTTCTTTTTTTTAGGTTTAAATGCCCGGGTTTTTTGAATGCCTTCCGTTATTGTCTTGGAGATGACGTAAAGCCCGGTGGCTTCATCTTTTGTATAAGGCGGCAGCTTCTCAATTTTTTTATTGGAAGCAATGACCTGCAGGCTTTCCAAACCAAATGGCGGTTCTACCGTGAATTTACCGAGAGACTGCCATTTTTTAAGGGAATCGGGACTGACTTCCTGGAGAAAACGAACCTGATCCTCTAGATGATGAAGATTGAGCAGGTAGGAAAGTTCCACTTCTTGATTTTTGGTGTGGCCGACTACGTAATAAAATCCAGGTTTATTGAGGCGCACAAAAAATTCGGCATCCTCTCCTTCCTTAAAAATTACTCCTTTTTTGCCTTTATTGGAGATCACTTCCACTTTGAAGTTCTCAACAACTTTCAACTCGGCAGGTTTGTTTAATGCTTCTTCAATGGCTGCTTTGGCACGGATGGTTTTAAATCCTCTCGTATCGTCATCAGCATAAGCCATACTCAGAGACAAGGCAATGAGGGTAAAAGAAAATAATGTTAACAAGCGTTTCATGGTTCCTCCATAAAATATAAAATGAGTCAATAGAGATCAGGGGTTTCGCATATTACTGGTGTTCAATATTCAGCATGAATACATCTTTGCATACTTCCGGTGTGATTTGGACTAATTGCTCCTTAGAAAAAACGGGATTTTCCCGCAGCAGCTTTTCAAATTCTGCAATGGATTTTTTAATGATGGCAGATTGAGTGACCGGCCCCATACACGACCATCCCCACAGGTACTCTTTGCCTTTGGTATTGTCCAATGCAAAAAAATTGTCAGGAGGCAGAGTTAGAGGAGTATTGGGGGAGACTCGTGATTCAAACCATTGAGTGTCTTTGAGCTCTTTTTTTCTTCCTATTTTAGTGGGTTGCAATAATTCTGTATCCAGTTCCCCATCCTGAGGGCTGGTTGTTAAAAATAGGTAATAGAAGCTTTCTTTATCAGACTGATATTGAATTTGCAGGCCATTGTTTTCCGTAAGCACATCGCCAGGCATGGCAGGAGAAATATCTCCTTGAATGCGTTTAAACACATGCCAGGATACGGTTTGTTGATGTGCCTCCATCACATCTTTGGTTAAAATATGAAAGCCCAGTTGTTCAGGAAAATCTTCTTTCAATTTCCACATTAAGGCAGCACTGCGATTTGATTTTTCTTGTTCCTGGTAGGTCCCCGCCAACTCAATGACGAGTTCTAAATCATCGGCACTCAACTGTTCTTTCCCCATCAACTCTATCCAAATGGGCTGCTTGGGGTCGCTTCCAAATTTACGAACAGCCGCAATTCTTCTACGATCTCGGTTGCCAAAAAAAGATTTCACAAAGGAACTGAATGCCCTCTTTTTTTTCTTGGTGATTTTTTTGATGCGGTACACTTGTTCTTGGCCTCCAGTGATCCGCATCATCGATCCGTTGGGATTCAAGAGGCGGACCGATGCTTTTTTGCTGGTCTTAATCACATCGCCTTCAGAAATTTTGTGACCATTCTTTAATTGTTGCCATTGGCCTTGAGCATCACTTTTAGCAGATGCTTGCCCAATGACGCTGATAACGGTGCCGAACTCTGCAGCATACACGCTATGGAGACCAAACCATAGCACGAATGTGATTAGTAGAGACTGGATAAAAAAGACTCGCATGATACCTCCTTTGTGTTTTGGTAGATATGGAAAAGTATGTCCCATGATATAGCTTTTATTTTGAAAAATATAAATTTGAATTAAATTATTTCTGATATAAAATGATTTCTCCTTTCCAGTTGGGTTCTGGTTGTTGTGTTATCAATAGTTGTGCTTGATAAAGCATGAAATCAGCTGGAGGGTCCTGGTGTGTTTTGACCAGTTTCGTAAATATCTGTGCGGCTTCTTCAAAATTTTTTTTGTAAAAGGCGCTTAATCCTTCCTGATAAAGATGATGAACAGCGGTTTTCGGTTCATCCAGTGGTTGTGATACATGGCTGATTAATTCATAAACGGTGATGGGGTGTGTTTTTCCTTTTACCACAATGCGTCCCAATTCCCGGGTGATATAGTTATCTCCAAGTTCTTGTAATGTGGATTCGCTGATCAGAATGCTGGTTCCAAACATTTTATTGACTCCCTCCAGCCGGGCAGCCAGATTCACTTCATCGCCGATGACAGTGTAATCATAGCGGTCTTTGGACCCTATGTTGCCGACAACCACCACTCCTGTATTGATGCCAATCCGTACTTTCAGTTGAATTTGCCCCAGATTTTTCCATTGCTGGTTCAGCTTTGCTAATGTGGTTTGCATATGGAGTGCAGTTTGACATGCGCGCACGGCATGATCCGGCTGCTCAAGCGGGGCACCAAATATGGCCATGATGGCATCTCCCTGGTATTTATCCAATGTCCCTTTTTCTTTGAACAGGACATCGGTCATTTCTCCCAGGTATTCATTGAGTAACAAGACCAGATCTCGTGGTTTCAATTTTTCAGAGAATGAGGTAAAACCTTCTAAATCAGAAAACAAGACCGTGAGATTTTTTGTTTCTCCTCCCAAGTTGATTTGTTCTGGATGAGTAACGAGCTGATCGACCAGCTCTGGAGAAATATATTGTTTGAATGTTTGCTTCAAAAACCGGGAATGTTTTGTTTCTGCAATGTTGGTAACCAGTAAACAGCCGACAAACAGAATTATCAAACAGGTGATGGGAAGTATGGCTGGAAGGATGAGTCCAACAGAACTGAATACGATTGAGGTAAGAAGAAGCCATCCAAAAAATTCTAAAATAAAGCAGGGCAGAGACCAACGGGCTGGTAAAAAGAAAAAACAAACTGCAGAACAGAAAAAATAGCAGGCCAGCAGGAGAAATAGCAGGCCAGCAGGAAACTCTGACAAGTAACGGTCGCGTAGGAGCATGTCCAGTACAATGGCATGCAGCTCTACGCCAAACATAGGAAGAAATCCGTTTTCTACCTGACTGAATGGAGTGAGAAAAATATCTCCCAGATCCGGAATTCCAGAACCAACCAAAACAATTTTATCTTGAAACAATATGTCGGGTAGTTGACTCACCTCATTTGCCGCAAAAACTGGAAAAACAGGATTGGCATCACTCAGCCGGGTTGGTGTGCCGAGAAAGTTGATTGGAATCGTTAAATCGGGAGCTGTCTCTAACTCTGGATAAGTTGTGGTGAATTGGTGATAAACTTGTGAAACAAAGGAGTGTTGTGCGCCTTCTGGACCGACTTTCATGCGTCTGACAACGTCTCCGGATCCCAGGCGAACGCCTGAATAACCCTGTTTCACAAACGGAGCAAAGGATGAGATTGTATTTTTTATTTGACTTCGGGTTACATCGGTTTCGCTGTCTTGCTGTTCTGGGCGGGCCAATACGATTTTGCCTTCTGCCTGCTGAAATGCTTTTGCCAGGAGTCGGTCGTCTGCTTTACGATGTGAGCGATCGAGGACAAAGTCCAGGCCAATGACGGAGGCTCCTTTGGAGTTCAACGCATTGACCAGTTTGGCCAGCAAGGCTCTTGGTGTCGGGGATCGAAATCCATATTCCATCGCAGACGTATCATCTACAAATACTAAAACCAGTGGGGTGTCTTCAATAGTCTGTTCTCCGCGTATTAAAAAACGATAATCGATAGAACGATCTTCTAAACTTTCGAATAACTTAAAATATATTCCTGCAGCAGAAAACAACACGAGAATGGCTGAAAATGAAGCTGCAATGATGATTTTGTGAATTGCGGACAAGTGTTGATATTGTTGTAAAGCTGGCATGCTGAGAACAAAATATTATTTCTGTTTGGTTTCAATGATCAATGCGGCTTCAGTTGCTAATGTTTTCTGATTATTGATGGGTTTTACCTGCCGGATTTTGTCAATCCCCTTTTCAATATTGTCGGCAATGATGTGATATCCCAGCTTTTGATCATACTGGAAAGGGGGGAGTTGATCGAATTTTTGATTGGAGGCAACGACTTGGATGGCTTCTAGTCCAAATGGGGGAGCAACCGTAAATTTTCCGAGGCTAACCCATTTATCGGCAACATTTTTGTCGACCTGGTAGATGAAAATCGCTTCGTCGTCTTGATTATTGATATCCAGCAAATAGGAAAGCTCGGTATTTGATTTTTTGTGGTGGCCCGCTACGTAAAAATATCCAGGCTGGCTCAGCTTTACAAAAAATTCTATTTCTTCATCTTCATGAAAGGCCAGGTTCTGCTTGCCTTTGTTGGTTTTGATTTCTACTCTGAATCGACCATCAGTATCGGTTGGTGGTGTAGAAAGAGCCGATACCAGTGAGAACGCTTCAATGACCTCATATTGCGGATGCTGCTTCCATTTTCTTCCCTGGTTGTCTTGAATGGAAATAGTTTTTGGGATCTTTGCTAAAAGGGTTTTCCAGGAAGGGTTTTTTGTCTGCAGGGCTTCACGTAAACTTTTGAGGAAACTGGACGTATAAAGTCCTCCATTACGACTACCTCCCCATGAAAATTCTCCTGGCTGAGAAGAAGAAATGAGTACTTGTCCATTGAAATCCAAAAATAGTTTTTTATAGTTTTCTTTCCTTGGTTTTGCCATGGAGCGCGAGCTGGAAAGCAGACCTTGAATGACGACGTTGCAGGCATCTGAAAGCGTAATGAGAAGTCGCGGATTTTTCTTTTTAAGTTCCTCGATAACCCATGTATAATCCAATCCTTCGTCTACACTCAGCGTGGGCCATTTTGATTTTTTATCTTCTGCCCGGTATCCATGTCCTGAGTAGTAAAACAAGACCACATCTTCGAGGGCTGGCTGCAAATTGGAAATGGCATTAACTAAGTTCTCGCGGGTAACAGCACTTGCGGTGAACGTCTGTTTTTTCAGCTGGAGATTGGTGGCATGGGCGATGTTCTCTAATTCAGCAGAAATATTTTTAAAATCAACTTTAGTCGATTTACCAATAGAGCGATCATTGGTATCTGCCACAATGATGGCATGTAAACTGGCTGCTTGACAGACCGTCGTAACAAAACTCCATAAGCAGAGCAGCCAGATGATCTGACAAATTTGTTTTCTCATATTCATTTCAGGGCTTGTATTTTTTGATTTTCAGGAAAGAGACCTTTGATGATTTCCAGCAAAGGAGCACGTGCCGGATCGAAATCTTCGTAGACTTCTGATTCTCCTTGAATAAAGATCCATTGGTTGCAGGAAAAAGAAAAAAGAATAGTGACGATTTCTTCTTTTTTGGTAAAGCGCAGTGCAGAGTCTGGAAAAAACCCGCACCTCTTTGTGATACCAAGAACATAACTGTCTTTGTCAAAGACGGTGGACTGAAATTGAGTGAGTGGGACGCCTTCCAGTAGATTTCCTGTTGAGAGGATAGGATATCCTGCTAACGTATTGGTTTTATTTTTAGAAGGTAAGTGCGATATTTGAAAACTTTCCACATGGTCTGGGCTGGATAAAACCTCTATCATTGGATCTCCCAGCAACTCCCGTATGTGAAATGTTGCTGTATAGGAAAAATAAGTACCTTTGGCCTTTGTCCAGTAAGGATTGGTATAAGAACATGCTGTAAGAATCAACATGGTCAAGAGAATCATTAATCGAGCTATCATTGTGGCCATCTCCGGGAAGGATTACAAAATGCGTGACCTGGGGGCAATCATGGGTTATATGTTATTTATCACCCTGGCATTATAGATGTCAATGAATCTTTACTTATCTCTCTGATCCCCTTAGATTTCAGATGGTTTCTGATGTCATGAACGTCTATGGGATGGCAGTCCCTGCAATGTGTGGTGCATTTAACAATTTAGTTTTGAGACGTTTGATAAGATTCCAGGTGAGTGTGACGCTTTTCCTGTGAAAGAGCTGCAATTTCTTCTACCTTTTCAAAAAAGGAGGGCCAGCTTTGATTCTGTTCCTGGAAAATTTGTGCAAATGCGCTCACATAATTGTTATATCGCCGTATTCCCAATAAGTGCGCATTGTTCAATGATTGTTCAAACCAGGGTTGGTAGTTGAGAACCTTAAAGTCAGTACGGTGGTTTTCATAGTCTGAACGCATTTCAGCAAACAACCGCTGCTTCTTTTTGATTTTTTTTGCCTCAGATAGCTCAGAGCGATAAAGGGATTCAAATTTTTTATAATAGGTTTCTACGATTTGTAAAAAACGAGCACGGTCTTTTTTTTTCAGAAGATAGCGTTCATAAGCATCCGCATCCTTTTTTCCCTGCATTTGAAGATACTGTTTAAAACCTTCTTGTTCCACAAATACGGCAAACGATTCATTAAATGAAGTATCCCCTGCCACAAACACAACCTGGTGGGTCATTTCATGGATGAGTGTCTGAATGATTGAATTGTCTGAGAGTTTTGTGAATGTATTGAGGACAGGATCCTTAAAATAATCAGGCATGAAGTCGTTATTCAACCATTTTAAGGTAGAATAGGCTCGAACCCCTCTCACCGCAACATCCCATCCCTTTTTTTCGAATTCTGCTGCATAGGCTTTGGCTGCTGCCGGATCAAAATATCCACGGTAGCCAATGCACCCGACAAATAAAAAGCACCATTGGTGAGGTTCCAGGCGTAATGCGGGAGCAGCAGTGACGACTGTGCTGACATGCGACTTCTCTATATCCGCATATTCAGTATACCCATGGATTTGCGGCAGATGCAATTGTTCAACTGCATATTTGCGAACTTGTTGAATCAATTTGAGCTTTTTTATTAATTCAGGAGCAGTATCAGGGTTCTTTATCAGTGCTTCTATTTTTTGTTTACGGTTTAAAATGGCAATGTGTCCTGTGACGGCCTGGTAGTAATATTGGATTTCACTGCATCCGACAAGGAGCATTCCACAACATAAAAAAAAACAGTATTTGAGAGCAGGCGAGCAGATTCTTCTTGTAAAGGTGTGAGCGGATGATGGAGGCAATGCTGATTTGCTTATACTGGAACTCATTCAGATTCTGGAAGATAATAGATAATTCGGAAGCAAAATGGACAATTACGATGCTCATTGGGCTTGGCGATCATTTCATTGACAAGTTGTGGCTGTAAAACCGTGTTACAACCGCTGCAAGCTTTGTTGACTACAGCGCAGATGGCTGGGTCGATGCCCCTCTCCTTTGAGCGTTCGTAAAACTGGTTGAGAGAGGAGTCTAATTTGGCAACCAACTCTCCGTGTCCTTTTTTTAAGGCTTTCAGCCTGCTGGTTGTGGTGTCTTTTTCTTTGAGAAGGTTTTGAATGTTATGTTGAAAATCTTTGCCTTCTGTTTCCAATTGCTCTTTCAGCTGCTCTAACTGCCCTTGGCATGCCGTTTGGCTGTCCATATAATTGACAATCTCTTCTTCCAGCAGACCCTTGCGTTTTCTAGCATCTTCCAGTTGTTTTTTGCTGGCGACAAATTCTTTTTGTGTTCTTATGAGCGGAACTTGTGCTTCCAGTTTCTCGATAAATATTTCTGTTTCACTGAGCTTTAATGCGGCTTCTCGTTCCTTTAAATTCAGTTCATCATATTCTGCCTGCTTCTCTTTTAACGACTCTTCACAGGCAGATAAGGGCATTCTTGCCACCGCAATTTCTTTATCCAGATTTTTTAGTGTTTGCTCTGAAACAACTAAATCTCTGTCGGTTTGGTCAAGTGCGGCTAAGTTTTTTATAGAGGTGGGCATAACAAATTCCTTTGTTGGGCGGATAATAATCTCAATCTAAAACGTATAAAATAACAAACAGGGATAAAGTTTCAATTTAAAGTTTTAGTATCATGGTTTCATAATTTCATGCACGGCCTGTCTCTAATTTTGACTGGATCATGGCAAAAAATTGAGCAGGTTGTTTTTCATTATTTTCAAAGCGCCATCCCAGGTGCTCGTAACAGGTGGTGCAGCATAAAATTACCCAGGCATACCCTGCGAACCATGTGAATTCGAGGGAAGGAGGTGATGCATCAAAAACGAACTGGCAATAGGTGAGGGTCATGATGTCAAATCGAATCTGGCCGGGGTTGTAGAAAGTATGGTAAGGGGTTTTATTGTTGATGGCAAATAAGTATTTGTGATCACTGACAGGAACTCTGCATATTTTGCAAACCAGCTTATTTTTGTCCTCGGAGAGCCCGGTCTTTAGCTGGGATTGGTGTTGGGGGCGTACGAAAAACATCGATTTTCTTTACTGGTACAGGTTGTCAGATAAATCGATCGTCTTGTAGAAATAGAATCCAATTTTTTTATTGGTCAATTGTCTATTTTCGAAAGAATGTCATTAATTTTGGCTTCCAAAGTAGCAGGGCTGAATGGTTTGACGATATAACCATTGACCTTAAATTTAGCGGCTTCCACGATATTTCCCTTGACGGCTTCTGCGGTGACCATCAACACAGGGAGTTTGGAGATATTGGGATCACTGCGAATGGCTTTTAACAAATCCAGGCCACTCATATTCGGCATATTCCAATCGGATATGACCAAGTCAATTTGATGATTTTGAATTTTGGTCCAGGCATCACGTCCGTTTTCTGCCATCAGTATTTTAGTAAATTTGAGTTTAAACAGCATGCTGGCAATCAATTTGCGCATGTTTTCAATATCATCCACTACCAGAATATGAAGATCTTTATTTACCACAAGTCCCTTTCCCTGCTCAGTTTTTATCAATTTGAATATTTTCTTTTGCCATGATGATCTTTAAGAGCTGCGCCACCAATTCATGGATTTCTATTCGGTTGGTATTGTATTCATGAAAAAGTACTTCACGTACCTGCCTTCCTCCAGAAGGCGGGCCAAATTTTTTTTCATTCAATATCTCTTGAGAACCTAATACATAATAGCAATTTTGGCAATCATAATGGTCTTTGGCTTCTCCATAGGCAATACTTTTGGGCTTTGTGCTCACTTCGGCACCCACCATCAGTATATAATTATGGACCTTTTTGTTAATCAAGACCCTGATGTAATAGGCAAGTACCCATTCATTTTTGGGCATGATGCGACGAACTTGCTTTGTTTCGTCCACCTGGTTCAGCAATAGCGACACATTTTCTGAAAAGACAGGATACCGCTCTTCCATACTTTTTTTTAGTAAGGCCAGCTTGGTTTTATAATCTTTCAACTTCTCACAATACCATGGAAGGCTGAGGTCTTTTGCTATGATTGGTCGTACCTGATATTGTGATTTTTTAGAAGCTTCGCTCATTGTCTATTTTGTAAAACTTTCAGATTCTCTTCTGAGTTACTGGCAGCAGTCGAATTGGGAAAGCGAGCGATTACCTGTTCCAGGTAATATCGCGCCTTTTCTGGATCATTGCGAGATTCGGCTATTTTACCCAGCATGTAAATGGCATCGGGTGTTTTGTATCCTTGAGAGGTGGGACGGTGCTCATAGTTTTGCAAAACTTTTTGAAATGCTGCTTGTGCCTGATCCATACGATTGAGCGAATAATGGATGTGCCCCAGCCAAAATTGCGCATTATCACTGTATTCATCGTCAGGAAATTGCTGCAGCATGTCCTCAAAAATTTGAACAGCTTCCGGGTATTTACGATTGATCATGGCGCCCATTCCCTGGTCATATAACTTTTTGACTTCCGGCCGTGATTTTAATTTGTAAGGCGCCATGGGTTCATTCAGGCTCGGATCCTGAAAGGTTGGTGTCGTTTTATTTGGCAAAAGAGCTGCTCGTTTTTGAGAAGATACGGGCTTGGATTCATCAATAACCTGTTCTTGAGGAGGGGGAGGCAGAGGTCGGATGGTTTGAGGAATATTTTTGTTTTGCCTGGTGATGGTGCTCCTTGCAGACTCCTTTTGTTTTCTCGGGTTGAGCAAAGAATAGTTCTCAATCAGAGGGCTAGAGGTTTGGCCGGTTGCGACTGTTTTTTGATTGGAAACCGTTGAATCCTGGGGAGGTGTTTGGCGTGAGTATTTTTGTTGGGAAGGAGCGGGCTGGCTGTTGTTTTGAGCTGTTGTCAATTGCTGGATTTGTTGATCCATGTTATTCAGGGAATCTGCAACAGAACGCTCCATCAGTTCAAAGTTTGTCATCAACTTGGTCTCCAGTTGCCTTAGTGTCGTATTGCTGTTCTGCAATTGTTCTTGGAGTTCTTGAATTTGCCGCTGTTGCTGAAGATAAGCGTCTTTTAAGCGTTCGTAATTTTTGGAAGAGGTCGTCGGAGTGGGATTTGCCCTGGCTCTTTCTCTTACTGCTGGTTGTGTCTGTGCAACAGAAGGTTCTTCTTTTTGTGTACCCAGTTTTTTTTCGATACGGTCCATCAGTGTGCAGCCCGTGGAATAAATAATAATCAGAGTAATAATTATTATTTGGAATCTCATACCATCCTTGTTTTAAGGTTGTGTGTTTTGAGAAAATCGTACCTCAATGGCTTGCTGCATCTCTGTTGCCAGGTGTGGTTGTTTGTTTTCTTTATAAGCTTCTATCAATCGGAGTCCCGCCTCTTTTGTTCTGGAATATGCAGGATATGTCTTTAGGAGATGCAAGTACCTCAAAATGGCAGAATTGTAGGACTTGTTCTCAAAATAAAAATTTGCCACCATCAATTCATGTTCTGCCAAATCGTTTTTTGCCAGACGTAAATATTTTTTTGTATCGGCCAGGTAGGCATTGTTTGCGTACAGAAAAAAAAATCGTTGATACTCCTGGATGATTTTTCGATTGGGTTCCATGTCTCGTTCAAAATCTCGACTCTTCACAAAGATGCCATGAACATTGCGTTCATAATTCAAAGCAATCAATTGACTGAGCACATAGGGTGTCAAATGACTTTTGGGGTTGAATGTTAAGAAAGAACGATAATTTGTTTCAGATTTTTCCCATTCTTGATTGGTGAATTGCAAATCTCCCAATTTCAAATAGGACATGGTTGCCAATTTTGTTCCAGGGTTTTGTGCGATGACCTGTTGAAAGCGTTTTTCAGCTTCTTTCAGCGTTTCATCTTCATAAGAAGCCATTGCTTTGAAATAGATGGCCTTTGCTGGTTCGTGGGGAACGGCCTCTTCACTTGTTGAGCAGCCCTGGGTTAACAAAAATCCCAACAGGACCATCCATTTTGTGAAAAACAAATATCGGTGTTGTTGATTGACAGGCATTATTGTTTCCGTTTGCGGTATTTGACCATGGTGATCTCATTGCCGCGCTCATTCCAAAACACTTCATCCAGGAAGTTCATGATTAACAAAATTCCTCTTCCACTCACCTTAAATAAATTTTCAGGATCCTTGGGATCAGGGATTTTTGTGTGGTCAAATCCTGTGCCTTCATCTCGAATAACATATTTGACTGAATTTTGGGTGATCTCGTAGGCAATATAGACTTTCCGACCTTGGTAAGGTTCGGTATTGCGCCGCAATTCGGCTTCTTCTTGGAAAGAGGACAGTTGGGCCCTTTTTAGTTCAGAGGCAATTTCTAAGTTGCCATGGAATATGGCGTTTTTTAAAGCTTCGCCTAAGACGATATTCATGGTGAAGAGGTCGTCTTCTCTTAAAATTTCATAGGAAGGCAGGTCCCTTGTGATGAAAGCGACAATGCGGTTGATGTATTCAAAGTCGTTGCCAATTTCCAGGCTTCTGGACTCAGAAACCGAATGTTTCAGGCAGTAAGAACTGAATTGAAAATTGCCATGCAGCGTGATGACTTTATTCAAACTACGCTGGAGGTCCGATGCCGAAAGAGGCTTGGTTAAAAAATCACAGGCTCCTAAGTTCAAGGACGCAAGGATGTTGCTGGCATCACTATGCCGGGAAAGCAGCACAAATGGAATGGTTGACATCAGCGATTTTAGTTCTTTCAATAGTTCAAGCCCTCCCATTTTTGGCATGGTGAGCGCACTAAAAACGGCATGAATGGATTTTTTTTTGAAAATCTCCAGGGCTTCGTCACCATCGTGTGCTTCGAGAACAAAATGACCCTGTTCTTCAAAAAAACTTTTTAGCTGATCAAGTATGTCCAGATTATCATCTGCGATCAGTATGTTCAACGGTTCAGTATCTTCCATATATTTCAAGGGGAATGAGGGAACACGTAGTGATCTTAAAAAGAGACAGAATTATTGTGCAGAATACCCTATTTGGCTGGCATTCGTCTAGCGTTTTTTAAAATTTTTCACAGGATGACATGCAGGAATGGTGTTTGAAAAGGGGACGGGCTCCCCTTTTCAGGGATGGAGTATGTTGTTGTTATTGCTTTCAGCTGGCTGCAGCATACCGTTTTTCGACTTCTGACCAGTTGACGACGTTCCACCAGGATTTGATCCAGTCAGGACGTACGTTTTTGAATTTCAAATAGTAGGCATGTTCCCAAACATCAATGGTCAGTAACGGTTTGTGTCCTAAGCTCAAAGGGCAAACCTGATCATGGGTGTCTGTGATTTCAAGCTCATTCTTTTCGTTGACAACCAGCCATGCCCAGCCTGAACCAAAGTGAGCTGCTGCTTTTGCAGAAAATGCTTCTTTGAATTGATCCAATGAACCAAATTTTTGATTGATTGCATCGGCTAACGCGCCTGAAGGACTTCCACCAGCGTTTGGTGCCATTGATTCCCAAAAAAATTGGTGATTCCAGTACCCACCGCCATGGTTGCGTACAGGACCTCTTTTGGCTTCAGGAATGCTGTCCAAATTGGCTAAAAGGTCTTCAACGTCTTTTCCTTCGACACCGGCGGCGGCAACCGCTTCATTGAGCTTGGTGGTGTAGGTTTGATGGTGCTTGGAATGATGAATTTCCACGGTTTGTGCGTCATAATGCGGCTCCAATGCGTCGTATGCATAGGGAAGTGGGGGTAAGGTAAATGCCATAGGGTTCTCCTTTAGTTTTAGATATTCGGCTGATTACTTATTTAATTCATGCTGTGATAAAGGGTGAGAATAAAATAACTTCCAACAACATCCCTCTTTAGCAAAGTGGGCAAGGGGGATTGTCAAAAGATAGGGAAGTTATTTAATTTTGATTCCTAAATATGAAATTACTGACTAAAGTACCTTAATGACATTATTTGTCAAGTTTTTAGATCAAATGTTTATAAATTAGAATAATGGAGAATTATTGTCATGTCGTTGAAGAAATCGAGAAGTAGTGACTTTTTTAGCCAAAACGCAGAAATCATATTTTATTTTCTTTAAATTTAGGAATTTGAATGCTAAAAATATAGAAAATAAAGGCATTATGAACTACAAGCAAAGATCAATAGAGCATAAACTTTCCGAACTATTTCGTTACTACCCCATTGTTGCTGTTTTGGGTGCCAGGCAGGTTGGCAAGACAACTCTGGTAGAAAATCTTTTCACAGAGGCCCGTACGGTTGTCTTTGATCCTGTTATCGATGTAGGAGGTGCCAGACAGGATCCCGACTTTTTTCTTCAGAACGCAAATGTCCCCGCTTTTTTTGATGAGATTCAATACGCTCCAGAGCTGCTTTCTTCTATTAAACGATGGGTGGATCGTGAGAAAAAGAATGGTCTTTTTGTTCTCAGTGGTTCCCAGAATCTAGCTGTTCTGAAAGATATCTCGGAATCATTGGCTGGCCGGGTTGCCATTCAGCATCTCTGGCCCATGAGCCGAAAAGAAATAATTGAAGAACCCACCCCTGGTTTTTTAGAAACCTGGCTTTCTGAAGGTGAAATCAATCTGCAGATGTGGGTTGATCGCTCGAGTGAGCCTGTTTATCCACGAATATGGCGTGGAGGGTATCCTAAAATCATGGAGCTTCCCGATCACATGATCCCCAGTTACTGGCAGTCGTATCTGCAAACCTATATTGAACGGGATGTCCGTGCTGTTGCCAATATCGGTTCTCTACAGACGTTTGGCCGTTTCATCGGGCTGTTAGCCGCCCTTTCCGGTCAAGAGATCAACCACAACCAAATAGGAAGGGAACTTGGTGTGGATCGCAAAACGGCTCTAGCATGGACCCAAATTGCGGAAGCAACTTACCAGTGGATCACGGTCCCTGCATTTTCCAGAAATCCTGTCAAAAAGATCACTGGTATGAGAAAAGGTTATTTTGCGGACACGGGATTCATCTGCTTTCTGCAAAAAATTTCAGATTCAGAAGTCATTGGGAGTCACCCAATGAAAGGACGATTGTTTGAAACCTATGTCTGTATGGAAATAATAAAAAACCTGCAGAAGCTGTCCATGTCTCCGCACTTTTATCATTTTCGATCTCATTCCGGGGCAGAAGTGGATTTGATCCTGGAAATAAACGGCTGTTTATTTCCGATTGAAATCAAAGCAAAAAGTAACCCAACCCGTAAGGATGTTCGTGGATTTGCTGTATTCCGGGAGTGCTTTCCAAAGGAAACAATAAAAGATGGATTGTTGATATGCTCTATCGATCAGCCAAGAAGGCTCTCTGAAAATGTGATTGCGATTCCCTGGTGGCTTATTTAGTTTCTTAACAATAATATTCTGTGCAAAATGGCAAGAAAATTTAGCCACTGAGTCGCAGAGGCACAGAGACCACTGTTTTAA
>JADGAT010000087.1 GCA_015231885.1 SAR324 cluster bacterium | reverse complement strand
GATACCGGAAACGGCAATCTCTGAAGGCTGTTCTGGTTCTGGAGTAGAACTGCTGCTCGAGCTACTGGAGCTTCCGCCCCCTCCTCCGCCACCACCTCCGGCTGCGACACCAACAACGGCCAATCCTCCAACGGCTGCGGCAATCCCACCGGCCCCGCCGCCGCCTTCAGTAATACATTCGTCTTCATCCATGCAGGAGATGGTTTCTTCTTCTCCGCTGCAGCCTGAGAGAATGATGCTGATGATTAATCCAACAATCCAAAACAATTTCAACGATTTCATGATTTTTCCTTTCTTACTAAAATCCCCTCCTGGGAGGGGCAGGGGTGGGTTAATTCAAAATGTCCAGCACACCACCCATTTTTTCCAAGGCCTTGCGTGCAAACTTATTGCCTTTTTTGGCAGCCATCCCATACCACTTTTTGGCTTCTTCCTCACTCTCCTCCAGACCCCCGTAGCCTTTGAGGTACATGGAACCCAGGTTGAACTGGGCCATCGCATAACCCTGGTCAGCGGCCTTGCGATACCAGACAACGGCCTGTTCCTCATCCTCATCAATGCCCAGGCCTTTCTGATACATGTATCCCAACGCATTCTGCGCGGCTTCATGATTGTGATCTGCGGCACGCTCAATCCAATAATGGGCAATTCTCTCATTGGCTTCAACACCATAGCCCTTTAGATAAATCCGTCCCAGGTTGTATTCTCCCCGAGGAGATGCTTCCAATGCCTGCAGATTCTTCTCACCATAGGCGTCTACAAAATTTTGCACCTGCAAACCGGCCTGGGTGCTGTTGCCTACATGGTTTTCCACTGATTGTTCAACCAGTGCCAGCAGGGTGTGTTCCGGCAACAGCTGGGCAATCAAATTATTGATCGCTTCCTTCATCTTGGTCAGGTCACAGCCCTCACAAAACTCGGATTTGACACGGTGGTCCTCTGGCGTATCAACCCGTAAACTGAGCTGGGTCACATCAGCTTCCCGGATCAGCTGCAGTGTGAATTGCTGTTCGACCTGGAGGAATTCCATGATCTGGCGGATACACTGCTCCACGGTACAGGTCTGCACATCCAGCACCTTAAATGCTTCCTTGCGGGCCCGGTCAAACTCGTCCTGTGAAATCAGACTGTAGTAGGTCGAAAGGCTGTCCTGAAAGATATTGAAGGCAATGCGGCGCTCATCTTCCGAAATGTTTTTGAACGCAGCAATGGGGGCTACGGCCACCTGTTCCTTGTCCTGGGTCATGCCTATGGAACCCAAGAGTAAAAGGACCAGCAATATTGATAAAAATTTCTTTTTCATATCTTCTCCATTTGCTTAATTTTTCTCTTGCCCTCTCGGACTTTTTTCCGAATTTTACAAAGTATACAAAGTGTGTTAGAGTTTTAACACTTACTGATGTTGACGAACTTTTCAAAAATAAGCACTATGTTGGCTTTTGATACCCATGCATATGTCAAGTCTCTGGAGGCCGTTGGTTTTACCGAAGAGCAGGCTGAAGTCCAGGCAAATGCCCTCAAAACTCTGGTGGAAAACGACCTTGCCACTAAACGAGATCTCAAAGAGTTGGAACTTACTACCAAACGAGATCTCAAAGAGCTCGAAAACTCTTTGAAAAGAGACATGAAAGAACTCGAACTGGGACTCAAACACGACCTCACTCTCCGTCTGGGAGGCATGCTTGTCGTCGGGATTAGCGTTGTCGCCACCTTGGTCAAACTCTTATGACCTTTTTCAGTTTTAACGAAATAACGAAACCTGACCCTAAAACAAACTTTTTCAGGAGCTGGCCATGCAAACCATTGAATTACCTGATATTGCTGTAGAGCAATTAAAAGGTTTATCAGAAGCCGAACTTAAAGAACGCATCCTCACGGAAAATGGTCTAACCATTGCCCAAGAAGAAAAAATCTTGAACCTCAATCCCAATGAAACTACTGAATCCATGGCTCCCGATGATGCCATACAATTCCTGCAGGCACTCCGAAACAATATAGATGGAAATTAAATTTCATAAATCCTACCTCAAAGCCTATAAAAAGCTGCCCCTCAAAATCCAACTGCAAGCAGAAAAACGTATTAAAATATTTATAGACAATCGAAAAAACCCTCTCCTGAACGATCACAATTTAGTAGGCAGCATGAAAGGTAAAAGGGCCTTTTCTGTGACAGTCTGAGTCCAGCCAAATTGAATTTGAGCCGTTTTGAGGTAGCCAGCGATGAATATACCCAGGGAGAGAGTACCTTTAAATTTGCAGAGCTGCTGCAGTTGATGCATGACCATCCCGTGGCCACTGTACTTTTGCGCATTAAACCGAAATGAAGTCATTGCATCCTGCGTGAGGGTATGATAGAGAAACAAAATCTCACAGTAACAAAGTAACAATACACCCGACCCCTCTAAATTAGTTAAGGAGACCACATGAAACCAAAAAATATTCAGAAATTATCCATCAGCCTGGCACTTTTACTCAGTATTTTCCTGATTGGCTGTGCTGACCAACAGCAAAGCACAGCACCAACCAGTGCAGCACAGCACCAACCAGTGCAGGATGCACCCGAATGGGTGATGCGAGGTGCAGGTGCTTTTGAAGAAGGATCATCACGAATTTTTTACGGAGTTGGAGCCGTTCAGGGCATCCGCAACAAAGCATTGGCCAGAAAAACAGCAGACAACCGGGCCCGGGCTGATATTTCTCAAATATTTGATACCTATTCCTCCTCCCTGATGAAAGATTATTCGGCCTCTACTATGTCTCAGGGAAACACATCAGAAGAACAACATGTGGAGCAGGCCATCAAAACTGTTTCGATCAACACCCTGCGTGGCGTTATTATTGTGGATCATTATATCGACAGAGAAGATGATACCTTTTATTCTCTTGCTAAATTAGACATGCAGGCTTTCAGAAAACAACTGACCAACATCGGACTGCTAGACGATGCTGCCAAAGAAGCTATCAAACAAAGTGCTGATAAAGTCTTTAAAGACTTGTCCAAACAAGAAAACAAACGATAAACAACGAGGATAAAATATAATGAGACACTGGATATACAGCATGATCACTATCCTGATTATATGCTTCAGCATGAACTTGGTCGGCTGCTCTTCAAACGAGGGACCCGACTTTGATAAAATTCGTAAAAATGCAGCAGATACTTTTGAAGATCTGGAAAAGGAAATAAAAAAGAAAAAGAAAAAATATATCAATTAGGAGAATGCGATGAAATCTTTTCTCAAGTTATTCTATTTAACTTTCATTTGCTGGTTCAGTTTATCATGCCTGGCGATAGCTCAAGACTCCAGAGCCTTCAAGAAAAAAGCAGGCGACCAGGAACAGCACATCGCTTTGATAATTGGTAATGCCAACTACGAAAGCTCCCCCTTGCGCAACCCGGGTAATGATGCTCATGATATCGCCGCTGTCCTCAAAAAGAAAGGGTTTGACGTCACCCTTCAACTGGATGGAACCAAGCGTGAGATGGAAAACGAGATCCGTAAATTCGGCAAAAACCTGCAGAAAGGAGGGGTTGGATTCTTCTATTATGCAGGCCATGGCATGCAAGTGAAGGGAGTGAATTACCTAATCCCTATCAAAACCAATATTGAATCAGAAGATGACATTCCCTACGAAGCAGTCAATGCCAACATGGTACTCAGCAAAATGGACACAGCAGGAAACCGTTTAAACATGGTTTTTCTGGATGCCTGTCGTGACAACCCATTTGCCCGTTCTTTTCGCTCCGGTTCCAAAGGACTGGCACAAATGGATGCCCCCAGCGGCACCCTGGTTGGTTACGCCACCAGTCCAGGGAAAACAGCTGCTGATGGAACAGGACGCAATGGAGTTTTCACTTCCAACTTCCTCAAACAAATTGAGCAACCGGGACTGGAAATCGGCATGATGATGCGTAAAGTACGCACTGGAGTGCGCAGCGATACGGGAGGCAAGCAGACACCTTGGGACGTTTCTTCGCTGGAAGGTGAATTTTATTTCAACCCTCCTGTTCAAAAGCAGCAAATGGCTGTTGTGACACAACCGCCAACCCGGCCTTCTAACGTAACAGCGATGCCCCCTGTTGAAACCCAGTCAGCCCCCGTTACAACCATTCCTTCCCGGCAATTTTCTGAGCTGGGAGCATGGAAAGCCATCAAATATTCGAAAAATCCTGCCAGTTTTCAAAAGTTTTTGAAACAATATCCCAACAGTGATTTTGCCCCTTTGGCCCGTATGCAGATAAGCCGTTTGGAGACTCCCGCAACCGCAGAGACGACCGAATCGTCAGATACTATAAACAGTCGGTTTGATTCATTTTCTCCCGTCACACCAGGAAGAATCACAGAGGGTCGGCCTACTGGAAAAAAGCCAAAAAATATCTGGGAAGAATTGGAATCTCACGAAAAATAAAAATGGCCATTCAGCCACAGACTCAAAGAGAGACAATATCTAAACGGTTACCAATATAAAACATTGTGGAATGAAAACTCGTCTCACACTTCTGATCAAATTAGTCCTCCTCCTGACAGGATTAGTGGGAATTGGCGTTACTATTCTTTTTTTATTGGTGAATCCCAATGATTACAAGGAAGATTTCACTGAGCTCATCAAGGCCAGCACAGGACTGGAAATTGTGTTTGAAGATGATTTTAAGCTTTCTGTATTTCCCAGCCTTAGTGTGAAGCTCGGTTCCATTTACCTGAAAGATACAGCAAATAATGGAAATGAAACGTTTGCAAGAATCGGCAAAGCACAGATCAATATAAAGCTCCTGCCATTATTATCCAAAGAGTTGGAAATCAAAGCGATCTTGATTGAAGCCCTGCAGCTCTATCTTATTCAGGACAAAAGTGGTCAGGCTAATTGGGAAACACTGCTGGGTTCTTCTGAAACAGGAGAAGCAACTGCAGCGAATACGGACGACCCTGATGAACTGATGGCCAATCTCTATATTCGTAAACTGTCTGTCAAGGATGCCAGTATTTCCTGGAAAGATGAACAGGCAAACAAGCATGCGCTGCTGAATAATTTGAATCTGACGATTGAAGACATCCGGCCCAATGCTCCATTGAAGTTCGATTTGTCTCTGATTCTGGAAAGCAGTGAGCTTCCAGAAAAAGCGTCCCTTTCCTTCCAGGGACAAGCTTCGGTCAATTCCAATCAAGTCACTCTGGATAATATCACCCTGAAGCTCAACGACAGTACCATCCAAGGAAATGTCAAAATCAACCATCTGGCTCATTCTACGGAGAGTCCACAATACTTTTTTGACCTGGAATTAGATTCTCTGGACATAGACCGCTACCTCACAACCACTGCGGAAAAAGGCCCCCAACCACAAAAAAACTCCAGGGCAAGCCCGAAAGAAGGCACTGAAGACCCTTTTGCTTTTCTTAGGAGTCTGCAGCTGGAAGGAACCCTCAAAGCAAAAACACTCAAGGCAGCCAATGTGCGAGCCGACAACCTGCAGGTAACCCTTCAGACCAAAAAAGGACTGCTGCAGCTCAAGCAACTGGAAACCATCCTGTATGGAGCAAATTTTTCGTCCACCCTTACCCTGGATGTCACACAGCAATCAGGGATGCTGGATGTGCCTCACCTTTCCTTATCGACCGCAGAAGGAGAAATTTCGGGACAGATTAAAGGCCGTCAAATCTTCACAGAGCCCGTCATCCAAGGGAATTTGACAGCACCCCCGTTCAATCTCAAAAAACTGCTGACAACCCTGGGACAACAACCACCCGTCTTCTCAGATCCCGACGCGTTCAGTTCTGTGTCTGCCAACCTGGCTTTTACCTTCCAATCCAACAGCCTCAATGTGGAAAACCTGACCATTCACCTGGACGAAAGCACCCTTCACGCAACCGCGGCTCTTTCCAACCTGGACAAAGAACCTCATTACCAGCTGCAACTAACCGTGGATTCTATCGATTTCAATCGCTATCTTTCTGAAACAAAAGATGAGGAGGCTCCCGATGAAACCACCCAAGAACAAAAAGAGTCTCCCTTTGAGCTTCCGCTGGAATTACTCCGTTCTCTGCAAACCGAAGGGAAAGTGGAGATTAGCCAAGCAAAAGCCTCCTATTTTGAAATATCCGATCTGCTTTTCAAATGGAAAGCAGAAAAGGGACTGCTTGAAATCAATCCTTCCGCACAACTTCACGAAGGAATCATTTCAGCCGGTATCACCCTTGATTTGAGGGACAATCCAAAAGAGCGGTTGAATCGCTTGCAGCTTTCCTTAAAAAATTTACACATCCAGTCGATTCTTAAAAACTTTGTCAAAGACGGGGAGCGCTTTGTCCCTTGGAGCGGAGGCATAGAGGCAAAACTGGATGGAGCCTTGGATCTGATTGGTCAGACATTCGAGGTCAATCCTCTGAAAATCAAAACCCCTTCGATCCAGGCCTCCCTGCAGGCAAAAGGGAGTCAACTCTTCACAGAGCCAAAATTACAGGGACAGTTGGCAATTTTTCCATTCAACCTCAAACGGGTACTGTCCCGCCTCCAGTTGAAGATGCCTGAAACCACAGATAAAAAAGCACTGACTTCTGCAGCAGTTGATTCTTCATTCAAAGCAGATTCCAACAAATTGGTGCTGCACGGGCTCATTCTGAAGCTGGATCGGACTACCCTCCAAGGAGAAGCACAGCTCCTGGACTTCAGCAATCCATCTTATGTCCTACAACTGGAAGGAGACACACTGGATGTTGACCGCTACCTTCCTCCCTCGCCTAATAAAAAAAACAAGCAAGCGGAACAAGCGCCAACAGCAGAAGCTGGCGACTCTCCTGAGTTTCTCACTCAACTCCGGTTAAAAGGAAATCTGAAAATTGCCAGGCTCAAAGTCGCAGACATTCAAACCAGTCAGTTTCAAACAAAGATTGAAGCAAAAGAGGGGATGATTGAATTGCAATTGGATGCAGACGTCAATAACTTGCCAGGACAAAAGACACTGCCGGAACCGCTCCACCTTCATCTGAAAAGTGACCTAGACACCACAGCACAAACCCTGAAAATGAATACCATCAGCCTCTCCAATAAAGAAGCCAGAGTGGATGGCCAAATCAACGGCAATCAGCTCTTCGGCAAATTAACCATTGATGGAAAACTGCACATCCCTCCGTTTCAGCCCCAAAAATTATTGCCATCCTTAGGACTGGAAACCTTGCCCATCACGGATAAAAAAGCACTGGAAGCGGTTTCTGCGGAGCTGGCTTTCCTCTTCAATCTGGAAAGCACAAAACTGGATATTGCTCATTTACAAATCGATGAAAGTGTCCTACGTGGAAAATTCCAAATCAAGGACTATACTCATCCCCATTATACATTCGACCTTCACCTGGACACAGTCGACGTGGACCGCTATCTTCCCCCTCCAGCAGCAAGACAAAGCACACAAAAGAGACGTCCAGAAAAAACGCACCCGCTGCCCCTGGACATACTGCGTGCCCTGGAGCTACAAGGAAAAGTTCAGATAGACAAAATAAAAGGAGCCAATGTCCGTGCATCCAATGCATCCGTTCGATTGAATGCTCACAATGGGCTGCTGAAAATCAGCCCCCTTCAGGCAACTTTATATAGGGGCAGTGTCTCCTCCACAATTGCCCTGGACCTCAGGAAGCAAAAAAAGAAGAAAAACCTTGTGCAGCTGGACATTGAAAAAGTTCAACTGCAACCCTTGTTGACGGACCTGCAAATGGATCAACAGCCTGAAGGCGAATTGAACGTCAAGCTGGACGGAGCCCTCGACCTGGAAAAAAAGACGTTCCGAGTCGGCCGAATGAACGGATCAGTCCTGGGTGTCCAATTTTCTGGACAAGCAGAAGGCACACAAATTTTTACGGCCCCGAGGGTTTCAGGCCAGTTGGAGATTCCCCCCTTCAATCCTAAAAAATTATTAGCAACTCTTGGTCAGCCTGCTCCCACAACCGCGAATGCGAATGCGTTGACATCATTATCCACAGAATTTTCATTCAACCTCAGTTCCGATCATTTGACACTGAAGCCCCTTCTTCTCAAGCTTGATGAAAGTACCGCACAAGCGGACGTTCAAATTAACAATTTTACAGCCCCCCAGACAGTATTTGATTTGAATATTGATCACATTGACGTGGACCGCTATCTACCCCCTGCACCAAAACAAAAAACTGCGGCAGCGACGAAAAAAGAGGAAGACACCGGTTACAGCCTGGAAAGTACGGCAGACCTCCTCAACCAGGGCGCCTTGGAGCTGGGACAAGGACTGAACGCTTTGTGGAACCTTCCTGAGTCGCTATTGAGCCCCCCTGGAAAAATTGCGGCAGCTAAAATACAAACACGGCAAAAAACAGCAACTGAAAAACAACTGGAAACCGCCCCATTAAAACCACCACAGGACTCTTCCGATTCCTCCATTCCTTTTTTCCAGACGCTCCAGGCCAGGGGAAATATTACCATTGACAGGCTGAAGGCTGGAAATGTGACCGCCTCCAAGCTGAGAGCAAAAATAAATTCCAATCAGGGACTGCTCCGTGTCGAGCCTTTCCAGGCCAGTCTTTATCAAGGGACTTTGTCTTCCACCATCCTTTTGAATACCAGCAGAGTCGTAGACAATACTCCTGCATCAAAATCACCGTCTCCTAAAAATCAACTGGTTCTTACCATCAAAGATGTAGAAACAGGCCCTTTGATCAAAGACTTTTCCGGAGAAGAACTATTGTTTGGCAAAATAAATCTCAATGCTGCTGTCAACTACGTGGGTTTGAATATTGAAAAAATTCGAAAAACCTTGAGCGGCCATGTTCGTCTTGCTGTTGCTGATGCAGGAATCAAAGGGGTCAGCCTAACCCAGGTTTTTAAAGATTTTGCAGGGCAATTCAGTGAAAAATCTCTTGAGGTAATTCAGCAGGATAAAGACGAACTCATGGAAATTAAAGCAAGCACACAAATTACCAATGGACTGTTTTCTAACAAAGATTTGAGTGTGAAGCTACCCTTGATGCGCTTAGACGGCCATGGGCAGCTTCATGCAGTCACCGAAAAAATTTCTTATTTGCTGAAAACCTCCCTGGTTCCCTCCATCGAGGGACAAGGCGGTGCTGACAATAAAAACTTATTTGGTTTGACCATTCCTGTTCGCATCACAGGCCCTCTCCAAAACATTTCTTATGAGCTGGATATTGGAGAGATGCTGCCGGATCTTAGCCTGGAAAAAGGGATACAAGCAACCGGAAAACTGGTAGAAAATATTGGAGAAGGTATTGAAGAAACGGGCAAAGCCATTCATGGCGTTGGGAAAGAACTGGGCGCTGGCGTGAATAAAGGCGTAAAAGTTCTAGAAGAAAATGTAAAAGCAGTTGGGAAAAAAGTGGGCCTGGACAAGGGTATTGAAACCCTTGAAGAAGGAGCTCAATTCACAGGAAAAACTATCGAAAAAGGGACAGAAACTTTGGAAGAAGGAGCAAAAGCCACTGGAGAAGTTATTGAGAAAGGCTTTGGAAAAATTGGAAAAGGAGCCCAGGGAGTTAGCAATATGCTGGAAAATATTTTTCAGGATAAAAAATCTGATTAACTGTTCTTGAGAACATTTCTGATATTTTCTACTGCTTTTTCATCCAATTCACTGTGTCTGAAAAGTTCTGTTCGTTTTTGTGCTCCAATGACGGTTGGGAAGCGCATCTCTCCCTTAAAAAATTTCTTTCCAATTCGTCCTAATCCGTCACGATAAACATAATCCAGGGGAATATGGAGATCCTCGACAAATCTGCGAATTTTGTTCTCTGAATCTTCAGCAATTGGATCAATGAACAGCAACGTGGTTGCTGGAAATTCAGTGGTGATCAATTTGTACAATTCCGGCATTTCTTTAATACAAGGCTTGCAACCAACAAAAAAGAAGCTGATCACATAAGAGTTTTTAGCCTTCTTGTTGGAAAAGCGCTTGCTGTCAACGGCCATATTGCTGATGTAAAATCGGGGAATTTTTTCTCCGGCATAGACCTCCGTTACTCCCATTATTCCAAGCAACAATACAATCCAAACTATTTTTCCCCGTTGTATCCAATCCAACATATTTTCCTTTCTCCTTTCAAAATCATGTGTCACTTTATTTAAAACATCCGATACACATAAAAAATAAATAGTCAATTTGAACCTTCTTATTTTTTGGTTACTCAATAATATAAACTTTCTGCAGATAGTTCATGAGTGCCCTTGCATGCATTCATGGACAAATCAAAAAACCAATAAAATGAAGGAGGCCTTATGAAACGAGCCAGCCCAAAAACACAAATCACTCATGGAGAGATTGAAGAAGCCATGAAATTCTTTTTTGCCCGAGGAGGAAAAGTAAAAAGCCTTCCTCAACAAAAAATTTCTTCCATCACTGTAATTGGTGCAGATAAGTGGAGTGCTTACGAGTCACTGGGAGACTTGCACTTCTAACCTTATCGGAGTTTCCAGATGAGTGAACCAGATCTTACAATTTGGTTTTGAATTGTTTCTCAATTCAAAACCAAATACCTTTCTTATAGTTCCTTCTCTTTCATTGGTTTACGACTCTTTCGCAAACACAATCTTCCCTAAATCCATATAATCTAAAGACCAGTTGGCAATAGAGCGGCAGATGAACAAGCGATTCTCCCGGTTAGCCTTATCTTTATCCATCACCAGCAACTTGTCAAAAAATACAGTAATGACAGGCTCCAGGATGAACAAAGTCTGCAGATAATGATCTAAATCCAGATTGGAAGAGTTCAAAGGTTTGACCACTCTCCAAAGTTCTTGTTCTTCCTGTTCAGAAAGGGTGTTCTCATCAATGGAAACAGGAACAGAATCATGCTCCTTTTTAGAGATATTACCAGCTCTCACAATAGCCTCAACAGCGCGTTTAAACACGGGGGACTCCAAATGTTGCCGGAGCGCGTCGCCCAATTGCATTTGCTGCAGCGGAGCCAGCTCTTTTCCGTGGAGCAGTGCATCAATCACATCATAACGGATCTTTGCCTCCTGCATGAAAAAGCGTTGCCGGAGCACAAAAAACTGTGCCAGTTCCTGGGCAATCTGAGGAATATCCAAATTAAGGTTCTGCTGAGCATCCAGTATTTCCAGGGTCTTGGTATTCAATCCATCAATCGACAGCATCAATTTTGCTTCCAGAATCAGTTGCACCACTCCTTGTGCCATACGCCGTAAGGCATAAGGGTCAGCAGAACCTGTTGGCACAATCTTCAGAGAAAATGCAGTTGCCAGCATATCGAGCTTCTCTGCCAGGGCAACGACAACAACTTCTATATCCTGTGGGACCGTATCCTGGGCATAACGAGGATGATAATGTTCTCGGATTCCCAGACACACCAGATCATTCTCTCCTTTCAACCGAGCGTAGCACTCCCCCATCACACCCTGCAAGTCAGGAAATTCATAGACCAGCTGTGTCTGCAGATCAAATTTACACAATGTCGCAATTCTCAGGGTATCTTCTGTTTGTTTTTCATTCAACTGAAGAAGCTGTGCGATATACTGGCTCAACGATTGGATGCGATCCACCCGTTGTGCAAGAGAACCCCGTTTTTGAAAAAAAACAACCCGTTGGGCCTGTTCATTAAAAAATTCCAACTCATGTTTCTGGTCTTCCTGATAAAAGAAACGGGCATCATTCAGACGTGCCCGCACCACTTTTTCATTCCCCTGCACCACCACATCGGAGGAGTGGGAGTCACCATTACGTACCGTGATAAAATGAGGCAGCAGTGCTTGATTTTGGTCATATACTGGAAAATAACGCTGATGCTTTGCCATGGTAGTGACTAGTACTTCGGAAGGAAGGGAAAGAAAGTCTTTTTCAAAATTGCCGAGCAGCACAGTGGGCCATTCCACCAGGTTGGTCACCTCTTCCAGTAACGCATTTTCCAAGACAACAGAAAACTGATGCGCTTTCTCCAATTCTCGGACTTGTGCCACGATCATGGAACGGCGTTTTTCATAGTCTGCGACAACATGATTCGCAGACAGCAAATCAAAGTACTGTTGAGCATGTAAGATTTCAATAGCATCCGTGTGGAGAAAACGATGTCCATAAGTGAGATTTCCAGATTTGACCATCTCCAGCTCAAGGGGAATGACTTCTTCATTCCAAAGCAAAGCCAACCATCGGATAGGGCGAACGTATTTCATTTTATAGGCGCCCCATCTCATATTTTTTGGGAAATAAAGGCCGGTAATCCAATCAGAAGCATGTTCTTCCAGAATCTTTCGGGTTAATTTTCCCACCACTTCTTTGCGGGTAAACACAAAATCCTTTCCCTTGAAATCTTGGATGAACAGGGTGGACAAATCAATCTGATTCTTTTTGGCAAATCCCTGTGCAGCTTTACTCCATTGCCCGTTCTCGTCTTTAGCAATATTGGACGGGGGTCCTTTGAGCTCAAGGACTTGATCTTCCTGTTTTTCAGGCAATCCATGGAGCAAAACAGCTAGACGACGGGGGGTTGAAAATGTTTCCATTTTCTGAATTCCCAGTTTGTTTTGCTCACAAGTTGCCTGAATTTTGTCTGCCAACTGTTTCAAAGCAGGCAAGATCACATCTGCCGGCATTTCTTCCAAACCAATTTCTAATAAAAATGTATTCATGATTGCTCTCCCATTTCTTCTACCCATTTTGCGGCGGCTTGACGGTCTTTCATCAACGGAAATCCTAGTTTTCTTCGCTCTTCCAAAAAGATGACGGCAACCTGATGGGCGAGTTTTCGTACCCTCCCAATAAAGCTTGCCCGTTCGGAGACACTGATTGCTCCTGCAGCATCCAATTGATTAAAGGTGTGAGAGCATTTTAATACATAATCGTAAGCAGGAAAAACGAGTTTTTCGTCCATGCATCTTCCTGCCTCCTGTTCATACTGATCAAAAAACAAAAATAAAAGATCCGCATCAAGAATTTCAAACGTGTATTTTGAATGTTCATACTCCGGTTGTTTAAAAATAGCATCGTAGGACACGCCTTCCACAAATTCCAGGTCAAACACACTTTCTTTTTTCTGCAGATAGGAAGCAATGCGTTCCAGTCCGTAGGTCAGTTCCACAGAAACCGGGTTGCATTCCAGACCTCCAATTTGCTGAAAATAAGTGTATTGTGTTATTTCCATGCCATCCAGCCAGACTTCCCAACCAAGTCCCCAGGCACCGAGGGTGGGAGACTCCCAGTTATCCTCAACAAAACGGATATCATGCTCAAGGGGATCAATCCCCAGCACAAACATGGATTCCAGGTATTTTTCCTGAACATCATCGGGCATTGGTTTCAAAATAACTTGATACTGGTGATGTTGATAAAGACGGTTGGGGTTGTCGCCATATCGACCATCAGTAGGGCGTCGTGATGGCTCGACGTAGGCAACATTCCAGTCTTCTGGTCCGATCGTCCGTAAAAAAGTAGCAGGGTTCATTGTCCCTGCACCGGTTTCTATATCATATGGATTCAACAGGATGCAGCCCTGATCCGCCCAAAACTGATGCAATGTCATAATCACATCCTGCAACATATAAATGCTTTTTTGTTCTTTCATAATTATTTAATGAAGTAATGTGTTGGTGAGACAAATAAAGGAATCTTTTTGAAGATAGAGACTGAAAGAAAATGAATATGGGTTCTGATTTTATTGTTTGTCCTGTTTTTTAGAAAACATCCTCTGCTCCAAAGAAATCACCTTTCCCCGCGAGCACTCGGTTTCTGAATCTACATTTTTTTCTTGTTTTACTAGCGGTTCCTCACCCTCCTCACTGTAGAAATCATAATCGTCATTCCACTCATCATATTCTACCATATTTTCAATGGAGCTCACTTTACTGTGAATCGCGTTTAAAATAACAACTCCCCAAACAGCGATACACAAAATACACGCCTCAAAAATTGTCAAAGGGAACAACTGTTGTAATCCCCACACGGCCAGTGCTAATGTGCTTCCAGCCAGGACAATATGCAATACCCAGGATAGCCTCCCCATTATGATCTTAAAGATTAAAGCAAGTACTGGATTGGTTATTTTCAATTCATGTCTCCTTAGCATCTTTTTTCTCTTTCAGTTGACTAACCTTAATAGGAAAATGATTTGATGTAATATAGCCTTTCACACACAAATGGACAATTATTTTCTCCTGAGATTGTTTATATTTTTCGCAGGAGAAGACTATATCATTTAATTTAATCACTACCAGAAATTTGATATGATGCTTTGTTTGGAGAAAAAATTCAAACAGTTATTACAATACCTCCGCCAATTGATCTGAGCCTCTATATTCAAAGGTCACAGGCATATTTGGTACAATATCCTATGAAATCATTATAACCGCTACCCCATATGGAATAAGGCTTTAGTAATTAAAAATAACCCTTGGATTCGCAGGATCTATTTTTAATTCAGTTCTTGCCGAGTCAGCCCAGTGTTCTCGGGAGTAACCGATCTCAAATTTGGTGAAGGTATTGTATATGAATGACATTTATATTTGTTAAATACATTTCCTATTGACTTGTTGAACACGAGGAATGATTCATGAATTTGATACATATTGCCAAGTCCGACAGACTCTTTTTTGCTTTGTATCCATTTTAGACACTCTCATGTTTTCCAAAAAGAGGGGTAAAACAGAACCATTACCGTAAAGATATCGAGGCGTCCTAATAACATGCTAAAGGATAAAAACCATTTACCTGGCGCAGAAATCAATGCGTAGTTTTCTACAGGTCCGACATCTCCAAAACCAGGGCCAATGTTCCACAAAGTCGCCATTACAGCAGTTAACGCACTCACTATATTCATTTCACTCAAC
>JADGAT010000086.1 GCA_015231885.1 SAR324 cluster bacterium | reverse complement strand
AAAAGGGTAATGATGAGATAGGAATACTGATTGACGGCTTCAACAAAATGCTCAACCGCATTCAGCAGCGGGACCATGAGTTGGCAATGCATCACATTCGTTTGGAGGAACAAGTGATTGAGCGAACCAGGGAGCTCACGGACACAAACAAAGAACTGCAGGCAGCAAAAGAGCAGGCAGAAGCTGCCAGCCTTGCCAAGTCTCAATTTTTAGCTAACATGAGCCATGAAATCCGTACCCCGTTGAATTCAATCGTTGGCTTCAGCCAGATTTTACTGAATCAAAAAGAACTATTTGTCAACTCTCCTGCCAACCATCAGCATCTGAATAATATCAAAGATGCAGGAGAAAACCTTTCTGAACTGATCAATAATATCCTGGATCTTTCTAAAATTGAATCAGGAAATATGGAACTGTCAGAAGAGTCCTTGAACCTGCGTTTACTGATTCAAGGGATTTTCCACATCAACAAGTCGCATGCACTGGAAAAAAAATTAAACTTTCATTATGAAATTGCCTCCCAAACACCGGAGTTTATTTACTCAGACCGCACAAGACTCAACCAGATTTTGATGAATTTGCTGGCAAATGCCGTTAAATTCACCCCGCCCGAAAAAAAGGTCACTTTCTATGTCAAACGCCAAGAAGATGTGCTTGTGTTTCAAGTCATGGATCAGGGAATCGGCATTCCGGAAGATCAGCAAGAATCGGTGTTTGAGGAATTTTTCCAGGTAGACAGCACCACAACACGCTCATACGGAGGAACCGGATTGGGTTTGGCTATCACCAAACAGGCAGTAAAAATTCTGGGAGGAACCATCCAGCTCAAAAGCGTGGTTGGGGAAGGTTCTACCTTTACGGTGACAATACCGTACCGGGAAGGGACAGAAGTGCGAACTTCGACTGCATCGGCTCGTGTTACAGATTATGTTTTCTCCAAAGACAATCGAATTCTGGTAGTAGAGGACAATCTGATGAATCAGAACATGATTGGGGCTCTCTTTGATCAGCTTGGTTTAACAGTGGAATTTGCCGAGAATGGGACCATTGGGTTAGAAAAGACACTGGAGCTTCATACAGCCGAACACCCTCTTGACCTGATCCTGATGGACATGCATATGCCGGGTATGGATGGACTGGAAACCACACAAAAAATTTATTCTCATGAACAATGCGCTGATATTCCCATTGTTGCTGTTTCTGCCGATGCCTTCAAAGACCAGCAGAAGGAGGCATTTGCAGCGGGAATCGCTGATTATGTCACCAAACCTATTAATTTTGAGAAGCTGCTTCCCATTCTTGGAAAACACTTGCGTCAGTATGGAAAGCGGCAGAACCCTCCCAGCCATTCAGCACAGACGGCGTTGCCGGAGGAAATAGAACAACAGTTGCTGGAAGAGTTCAAAAAAATGGAGCAGGCTTCCATTTTAGAAGGAATAGAGTTGATCGGCCATGTGGATAAAATAAACGCCTTATGTGAAAATTATGATTCTCCATATTCAGAGGTACTGGCCAAAATAAAAAAAGCTGTTTTTGAAATGGATGAAGACGGCTTAGAATCATTAATTTCAGAGGTACTTCATGCAGACAGCTAATCCTCCAAAAATTCTGATAGTTGATGATGAACCCCAAGTAGTGGAGCACGTCATCACCTTACTGCAAAACTTCGGTTACTCCTCTCAATTCATAACCAGACCCTCGTTCCTCTTCCAAATATTAGAAAGAGGAGAAATCCAACTGATCTTAATGGATGTCAATATGCCTGAGATTGACGGTTTGACTTTGCTGAGCGAGCTAAGACAGCACCCGAAGTATTTCAATATTCCTGTCATTATGCTGACAGGAGACGATCGGGAAACTCTCATTGCCGAGTGTTTCGATAAAGGGGCCTCCGATTTTATCACAAAACCCATCACAGCAATGGCACTGAAAGCCAGGATACAGGCTTCTCTGACAGCAAAAGCCTATGAAGAAGAACTCAATCAGAAAGTAGAAGAGTTGAGCCAGGAGAGACAAATACTCAGTTCAATCATCAATAATGTCCCTGAACTGATTTATGTCAAAAATCACCAGCATCAATTTGTCGTTGTCAACGAGTCCCTTGTTGAAGCAGTGGGTGCAGGAAGTGGAGATAACCTGGTTGGAAAATCGGATGATGACTACCATACACAAGAAGATGCGGCCAAATTTCGTGCAGATGAGCAGCAAGTCATGGAATCAGGCATTCCAATGGTCGGCAAGGAAGAAACGGCGGTTCTGCATGGAGAAAATCGATGGCTTTCCACAACCAAAGTTGCCTGGAAAAACAGCAAGGGAGAGATCATTGGTGTCATTGGGCTGGGACGCGACATCACGGAAATCACCCGAGACCGCATGCAGGTTCTCAAACTCAATAAAGAATTAACCCATATCAACGAAGTCATCCGGATGGTCAATTCCAGTCTCGATGTGGAGGATGTCGTTGCTGCCGCCATGGAAGCATTGCATGAAGTGTTCTGGTTCGATCAAATCGGTATTCAAATGCTGGACGAGAAAAAGCAGAACCTCGTTTTCAAAGAAATTTACGGAAGAGGAATAACCTCCGAACAAATCCGTCAAATCAAAGAACTGCGATTTTCCATTGCAGAAGAAGAAAGTATTTTCGTAGAAACTTTACTTGGTAAAAAGCGCACATTCGTCCCTATGATTACTGATGAGATGATGGACGGTTTAAGCCCATCGGATCGTTCTGCACTCAAAATTTCTACAGCCAAGTCCTATCTCTGTTACCCTTTGACCATTCGCAGTCAAGCCATTGGTACTGTCAGTTTTGCCAATCTGGTAGAAAATTTTGAATTAACGGAAGAACAGATGGATACCATTGAGCGCTACGTTTTTCAAATTGGAACTGCGATTAACAATGCTGAGCTGTACGAAACCATACAAAAACAGCAAAGGCAGCTACAATCCGCAATGGAAAGTCTGCAAAAGCAGGACGAAATCATTCAGGAAGAGTTGGATATGGCCTCTGAAATTCAAACAGGTACTCTTCCTGATACACCCATGACACTCCCACACCTTCATCTTGTTTCCCATTACCAGGCAATGGGTAAAGTCGGTGGTGACCTTTTCAATGTGATTCCGATGAAAAGTGGGGAAATTGCTATTCTCATGGCCGATGCCATCGGCCATGGCATCCCCGCAGCCTTTATCACAATGATGGCTCAAATCATCTTCAACGAGATGCTGCAGCGTGACACATCGCCTCAGGCTATTTTGCGCCAGGCCAATCAACTGATGGGAGAGATCTTAAAAAATGATGAATACATGACGGCATTTTTGATGATTATCCTGACAGGCGATTCAGCCAACTCCTTATCTCCTATTCCAGAGAAGCGCCAAACCATTCCTGTTATTTATGGTAATGCCAACCACCCTGCTGCAATTGTCATTCGGAAAAACAAAGAAGAGTTGGACCACTTTGAGACCAAAGGCATGTTTTTAGGATTTTTTGAAGATGATGAGGTCGGAGAAACTTATGAAGAAAAAATGGATCAATTCTATCCTGGGGATCGCGTCTTTTTATACACAGATGGTATCACAGAAGCACGCAGCACAGAAAAAGAACAATTCCAAGAAGCACGCCTGGAGAAGCTTTTACAGCAAACAAAGGATTTGCCGCTGGAAGAAGTAAAATCCGAAATACTGCACGCCCTGCAAAATTTTACACGAGGAGTCCCTGCCCGGGATGACGTGACCTTCATACTACTGGAAATTCTGGAATAAGTCACACCCGTTCAATGACCGTCGACACGCCAATTCCTCCATCCGCAGACAAAGCACACAATCCTAAAGTCCGATCTTGACGTTCCAGTTCATCCAGCAGCATTCCCAGCAGCATGGCGCCCGTTGCTCCAAGAGGATGTCCCATGGCAACCGTCCCGCCATTTGGATTGATCTTATCACCAGGAATTTCCATATCTTGCTGCCACTTTAAAACAACCGCAGCAAAGATTTCATTGACTTCGAACAAATCAATATCTTTCACCGTCAGTCCAGCTTTTTTCAGTGCTTTCCGGGAAGCAGGGACATTTCCGGTAAACATGGTTCCGGGCTCAGATCCCACCACTGCCATGGCACGAAATTTTGCACGCGGTTTCAGCCCCAAACATTTCCCAATCTGCTCACTGCCAATCAACACAGCAGCCGCTCCATCCGCCATACCAGACGAGTTACCAATATGATGGACGTGGTTAATTCTCTCAATTTCAGGATAGCCTGACATCGCAGTTGCGTCAAACCCTATTTCTCCCATCTGCCCAAAGGAGGGTCTCAATTGAAAAAGACGTTCCATACTCGTTCCCTCACGAATCATTTCATCATGATCCAGGATGGTTAAGCCATTGAGATCCTTCACAGGAATCAAGGATTGATCAAAGTATCCTGATTTCTTCGCATGGCTGGCTTTTTGATGAGAGTCATTAGCCCACTGATCCAGGTTTTCTCGGTCAAACCCTTCGATCGTAGCAATCAAATCTGCCGCAATTCCCTGTGGGATATAAGCCGTCGCATCATTGACCAGAGGATTCACAAACCAGTCTCCCTGATCCTCATCCATGCCAATACGAGACATGGACTCGACACCTCCCGCCAAAAACAAATCATCATTGCCGGACTGCACTTTCATTGCTGCTAAATTACAAGCTTCCAATCCAGATGCACAACGACGGTTGATGGTCATGCCGCCAACCCTGTCATTCCATCCAGCATAAATGGCCGCAATTTTAGCAATGTTGGCCCCTTGATCCCGAATAGCAGTCACACACCCGATGATGGCATCATCAATTTTCGAAGTATCCAGGGCATTTCTTGCCACAATTGCACGGAACACCGTCACTAGCAGTTCAATGGGTTTTACTTCATAAAGCGAGCCCTCTTTTTCCCCCTTTCCCCGGGGTGTCCGCACTGCATCAAAAATATAGGCTTCTGGCATCGTAACCTCTGTATAATTCGACTATCCTGTGATACAATTTAACATGCTACCAAATCTTGATAGGCAATGAAATGGAAATTTTGAAATAATACCAACCCCTGTTCGTAACAGCATCATGAAAGAACGTCCCCATTCTACATTTGTCCACCATCGCTTGATTCATGTGTCTGATCTGGATCGAGATGAAAGGAAATGGTTTGCTTCCGCAATTGCTGGTGCCATCGTTTCCGATTCGGTCGTCTCGCCTGGTCAATTGTCCTGGATCAAGAACTCTTTGTATTTCTTAAGTAAAAAAGAACGATTAACGTACCTCAAGCATATCAAAAACAAATCCTCTCCTCCATTGACTTCCCTTCCCAATATCGACCGAGACAAAGCAGCAAAAATTTTCCTGGATCTGATTTTGGTGATGATGGAAAACTTTGAAATTGACACCCGTGAAACGCAATTTTTAGTCAATGCAGGAAAAACGCTGGGAATCAAAGAAAAACGTTGTATGGATGTCATTCGTTGGGCCATCTCATTACTGGATTTATTTCATGAAAAAGAAAGATTTGTGGAAAGGATTATTCGAGACGAACCCAACTATTGAATAAATTCAGACTCTCTCTTTACTGAGCATTCAGGTTTATTCGCATTATAACGGACCTTGCTAAACTCGGCTTGCATTCATTGAAACAGATAGGTATCTTATAAAAAGATCTCATCATACTCTCTATTGAAAATCAATCATTCATCCCAAGCAAGGGAATTTTTGGCAGAAAGAATCACATTTAGGATGAAGAAGGCCCTTCCTATGGAGAGCCTCCTCATTGAAATATCCAAACACTACACTCACCAAACCATTTCGGCAGAGCATTCTCTCTCCCTCTTACTGGATAGTTTTGATTGGCGTCTGTATAATAAGGGCTATTTACTCCGGCATTCCAACCAGCATAGTGAACTGTTGAATATGGATGGGCATTTGCTTCACAAAGCGACCATTCCACAGAAAAAAAGGCCCCGCTTCATTCATGATTTCCCTAAAGGTAAACTAAAAGACTCCTTGACCTCCATTCTTGCTCCTCGTGCTTTACTGGAACGGGCACAGATCGTAGTCGAAAGCTGTGTGTACACCGTCCTGGATCAAGAAAAAAAAACCGTTGTTCGTCTTCAGCATGAACAGATTTTTCTTCAATCGAAGAAACCTCTCCCCCCTTTGCAAGATCAGCTGATCTGCACTCCTTTACGAGGTTATGAGAAAGAGTTCACCACGATTACTCGGATTTTGACTGAAGATTGTGGACTGACTGCCGCAACAAAGTCCGAAAACATCATGAAACTGAGCCTGGAAAAAATGAATCGCCGCGTCAAGGATTATTCGTCTAAAGCAGACTTGAATCTGGATGAAAATTTTTCTGGTCTGGATGCCGCAAAATACATTCTAGGCTCTACTTTTGAAACAATTACACGTAACGAACAGGGAATCATTGATGACCTTGACATCGAATTCCTGCATGACTTTCGAGTTGCCGTCCGTCGCTCACGTTCTTTGCTTTCCTTATTAAAAGGTATCTTTCATGACACGATTACAGATGAATTGAAAACGGATTTAAAAAAGATGGGAAGCCTGACTGGTGCTTTGAGAGATCATGACGTCTACCTCGACAAAAAAGATGAATATAAAAAGATGGTGCCGGCTGCTCTCCGGCCAGGGCTTGATAAATACTTCGAAGATATTCACAAACAACGGATTGATGAACAAAAAAAATTGACTCAATTTCTGCAAAGCAAAGAATACCAGCAAATATCCAGAAAGTGGCAGCAGTATATGAGAGCCCCTCAACTGGCCGATATGGACAAAGGGAATAACGCTGATATTTCTATTAAAAAACTAGCCAGCAAAAGTATCAGCAAGCGTTATAAAAAAATCATTGCAACCGGCCAGATGTTCGACCATCAGACTGAAGACAGTGAAATCCATCAGATGCGCATCGAATTCAAAAAATTGCGCTACCTGCTCGAATTCTTCAAATCACTTTTTTCAAAAAATGAGATGAATCATTTCATTCAGCAGCTCAAAACCGTACAAAACTGCTTAGGCAACTTCAACGATCTCTCTGTTCAGCAAGAATCCTTGATGCAGCATATTCAAGCCATGCCCTGCAACCGTAAGGAACATTTGATGGTTGCGGCATCACTCGGAGGATTGATTGCCCACATGAGTGAGGAGCAGCAGAAACTCAGAACAGTATTTTTTGAAGATTTCGAAATCTTTGCCAACCAGGAAAATCAAAATTTATTTGACACACTCATCCAATTCTGAAAGAAGGAGCAGCCTCTTGAAAATCATTGCCAGTTACAACATCAAAGGTGGTGTCGGAAAAACCGCAACCATCGTCAACCTTGCCTATTTGGCCGCTGCCGATGGTCATAAAGTTCTGCTGTGTGATCTGGATCCACAAGGCAGCGCCACTTTTTATTTTCGGATCCGCACCCATAAAAAACAAACGGGGCAAAAACTATTGCGAGGCCGCAAAAAGCTGGACAAGTTTGTGATGGAATCCGATTTTGAAAATTTGGAAATTTTACCTGCCAATCTATCTTATCGCAGCCTGGATATCTTGCTGAATAAAGAAACAAAGTCGAAACACATCCTTAAAAACATTTTCAAATCCTACCAAAAGACCTATGATTTGATCCTGCTGGACTGCCCCCCCAATATCACATTGCTCTCTGAAAATATCTTTTATGCTGCCGATCTCATTTTAGTTCCCATCATCCCTTCAACCCTCTCCATTCGAACCTACGACCAACTGCTGGATTTTTTTAAACAGGAAAAAATCAAACGCAGCAAGCTCATTCCCTTTTTATCGATGGTGGAAAAGCGTAAAAAGCTGCATACAGAGATCACAGAAGACCTGCTGAATCATGACAAACATTTTTTGAGAAGCATGATCCCCTATTCTGCCAATATTGAAAAAATGGGAATCAACCGAAAACCCATTGCTGCAGAAATCCGAAGCACTGCGGCCAAACAGGCTTATCTCGATTTGTGGCAGGAAGTTACAGAACTTCTACAATAAACCCCGGCAAATTAAAGCTATCCATGCGCTATCCATCAAGGATTACGGCATTCTTCAATCCATTGTTTTACTTCTAGAAAAGGATAATGTTCCAGGGCACCGAAATGAGGGAGTGTCTTTATTTTGAATTTTGAAAAAACAGGGGTATAGATACCGCACAGAAATTTCGTTAAATTTTCGGTGGTCGCATGCTCCCCGATTGCCTGAATAAATTCAGCAGTCAGCGCTTCCATGCGAAAATTGGTGAGGGGCTTCAGGTTATTGGTATACTGGAGGATGGCTTTCCCTTTGTCACAAAAAGAACAATGCCCGCACTGTTCTTTTTCAAGATGTTCCCCAAAATAAGAGGCAAGCTCTTTGCTGAGACAGGAATTGCTTTCGAAAAATCGGAGCATGCTGTGTATTCTCTGAATCTCATGTTCTTCTTTTTTTTGAAACAATGCCCTCATTTTTTCTGTCATCAAGTCAATATCGAAACCTTGATTCAAAATATCATAGGCTTCCACTGATTGTTTGGCATGCAGCTCAATCCATCCTTTTTCATCAAAATATTCCAGGGCTGTGATGATGCGTTGACGCTCAGTATGATAGCTGTTCAGAATTGCCTGTATGTCCACGGATGTCCAAATTTTCTTTGTATGACAGTGATTGAAGAGTGCTGCCACAAACCTTCTTCTCTCTCCCTGGAAGGAATTGATTATATAGTTTGGTTCAGAATGGTATTTGAAAGAATATTCCTCAAAATAGGTCCATTTGGGTCGAATAACCCCCTCCATGTCCAGATAAACCAACAGGGTTTTTAAAGGAAGCAATCGGATATTCTGTTCATGGGAAAGTGTGGTGGACTTGATTTCCCAGACAAAGTCACTGTTCTGTTTGATACTCTGAAGTACCTGGTGAATGGAATGGGTTTCCGGCGTATCGCCATAAATAAAATTTTCTAAGACATTCAGACTGTCCTTATTGGCCAAAACCTCACATAATGAAGGCATACCGTCTCTTCCGGAGCGTCCGATTTCCTGACTGTAGTTTTCGATGGATTTTGGCAGATCATAATGCAGCACCCTGCGAATATCTTTTTTGTCAATTCCCATTCCGAATGCAATGGTTGCGACAATACAAGCAAGGGAGCCCTCCATAAACTGGTTTTGAATAGATTCCCGTTCCTCGTTTTTCATACCGGCATGATAAGCCTGTGCTTTAATTTGATGAGCACAAAGAAATTCTGCCAGTTTTTCTGCTGTTTTTTGTAAGGTGACATAGACTATGGTAGAATCGTTGGGCGCTTCATCAATCCGTTGCAGCAGTACCTGCTTTTTTTGAGATTCCCCCGTTGGCGTTATCCGCAGGAACAGGTTGTCACGGTAAAAACCGGTCACCACGACATTCTTTCGCAGAATATTGAATTTTTCGCACATATCGTCAATCACTTGCTCTGTGGCAGTTGCCGTCAATAAAAAGGCTTGTGGTATCTGGAACTCCTGCTGATAAAAAGGCAGTTTGAGGTATTCAGGCCGGAAGTTGTGACCCCATTCTGAAATACAATGGGCTTCGTCGATAACCAGCAGGGAAATGTCCATTTTTTGAAGATGAAAACGAAATCTCTCGTTTTTAAAGCGTTCTACGGAGATCATCAGGATTTTCAGCACGCCCTTTTTTGCTTTTTCCAGAACGGCATTTTGCTCCATCTTATCTAATGTCGAATCAAGGCGCGCTGCAACAATGCCATGTTCCAGCAAGAAGTCGAGCTGGTCTTTCATCAGTGACAACAGGGGAGATACCACTAACGTCAGACCAGGCAATAAGATAGCAGGCAATTGATAACAGAGGGATTTGCCGGCACCTGTTGGGAAAATGGCAATGGAGGACTGACGATTCAGAATTTTTTCAATCACTGCTTTCTGGCCCATTTTGAATTGAGAAAATCCAAAATGTTGATGCAGTTCATGCTCCAGTACGACTTTGTTTGTTTCTTGCAACATTTTTTTATTGGTGGTGAGTGGGTGTGCTCTTGCTAAAATCCTGGTAACTTGAACTTCATGGTCACCTCGCCTGTAGCACGATCAATGTGAATCATTTTTTGATCGTCCCCAACGGACTCCATTTTTTTTCCTGTTGCCATTTCCATCAGACCGCCTAAGAATTGCAGTCCATTGTTCAAAACATGTTCCACTTTTTCAACAGGTTGATTAGCAAGAATATTGATATCTTCGGACCGATCCACGGTTTGGTGTTCTTCATAATCGGTTTCTTCTGATAAACCAAACGCCTCTGTTTCTGCAACTTCTTCTTCATCCTTCAAGACTTGTGGATTGAGAAAACCAGGTGCATCTTCCGGAATTTCTGCAGGAGCTGCGGATTCATGTGCCGGAGGTAAGGGTTCTTCTCCCATCATTTGACGGAGTTGATTCAGCATTTCCTGTTTCTTTTCTCTGGAGAACTCCACTTGATCATTTCCTCCTTCAAATACGCCTTTGAACAAGTCTGTTTTCAATTGAATACCGGTTAGTATTTTTTCTTCAATGCTGTCTTTTGAAATAAAATTGATGACATTGATACATTGACTGGTTTGTCCAATCCGGCTGACACGACCGATCCGCTGATTCACTTTTGCTGGATTCCAAGGAAGTTCAAAGTTGATCACACAATCTCCTGCCTGAAGATTCAAACCGGTTCCTCCAGCATCAGTAGAAAGAAAAACTCGACAATCGGGGTTGTTGGTGAATTCATCAATCAAGGCCTGGCGTTTTTTAACAGGAACTTTTCCCGTCAATTCCACAAAGGAAATTCCAACCTTGGACAAATGCTTGGCAATCAAAAAAGTCATGGTGGTCCATTCGCTAAAAATGACGACCTTCCGATTATTTTCAATAACCAGTTCTTCTAGAACGCCTTCCAATTCTTTCAGTTTAGGGGAAATATTGGTGTCACGGTCGATCAGGTAGGTGGAGTCACAAACCATTCTCATTTTCATCATCAGTTCCTGAATGCGTCTCATATCCATAGGCGTCAAAAATTTTTTATTCAGCAACGGCAAAAGAGATTGGAGGTAGCCACTATGGATGTTCGCCTGTTCATCCGTCATTTCTAAGTAGTAGTTATTCACAATTTCATCAGGAAGGTCTGATAACACTTCTGCTTTTTTTCTGCGAATCACTAAAGGTTTTAGTTTTTGTGACAATAAATCCAGGTTACGGTATCCTACTATTTTTCCATTTTTTTCTTTGCTGAGCATGAAGTGATCTGCAGTAAAAACCCAAAGTGGAGCCAGCAGCTGCGGATCAAGAAACTGAACGATGGAATAGACATCTTCCAGCTTGTTTTCCAAGGGAGTGCCTGTCAAGACCAAAGCATGCTTTTTGGGAATCCCCTTGGCAGCATCTGCCGTTTTTGTGTTAAAGTTTTTGATGCGTTGTGCTTCATCCAAAATAACCAAATCCGGCTTATATCTGGAAAGGATGGTCACATCCCTCAAAACCGCTTCATAATTGGTAATTTTGAAAAGACTGCCGCTATCCATGTATGTTTTTTTTCGTTGCTGTGAGGATCCTGCAACAATGGAAGCTGTTTCATTAGAGAATCTTTCAATCTCTCGTTTCCATTGTTCTTTCAATGAGGACAGTGTGACAACTAAAACCTTTGTGAATCCAAATGTTTCCTTTTTTAGAACACCAAGGGTAATGGCTTGTAATGTTTTTCCAAGCCCCATTTCATCACCGATGAGGACGGCTTTCTTAAATAGCCCGAATTTGACTCCTTCTTCCTGATAAGGATAAAGCTTGGTTTTAATCAGCCCCGTGGATGGAAAATCGCCAGCCTCGAGTTCTTGAAGCTGCTTATTTTCCAGAAATGCATCCAAATTTTCAAAAACAGGTTCTTGTATCCGAACTTGTCGATTGTCTCGCAACTCAGAAATATGGGGCAACAAGAGAGACAAATCTTCATGAAGAAAAATTCCTTGTTCATCAAAGCAAGCGGATAAACTCTCAAGTATCTCAAGGAAAGATTCACTTTTTCTTTCACAAAACAATTTGGGTTTATTGGAAATAGAATCCCAGTAAATATCTAAAAATGGAAACTCCTCTTTGGGAACTTGTTTTTCAAAATCTTTATTCTTTTTCAATTCTTCTCCGCAAAAGAACAAGTGCTTACAAACTCCCAACTGATTAGTCAAAAAGTCGGGACAGCTGCAATGACCGGTTCCTGAAGCCGGATCATGTATTGTGATGACATATTGCTGCCCACGTTCAGTTTCTACCAGATGCTCTCCTTTGAAAGTGTCTCCTTGAATCAGTTTCAAATTTTCAGATGTTGCTCGTTTCTTTCTGTCTTCGATTACCTGTTTTTTCAATTCATCCCGGGAAAGAAGCTTCGTACCGGTTTCTGTTTCCTCTTCTTTCTCTTGTTTTGTGTTGTTAGCATCAATCCATGCTCCCAGTCGATCTTTCAGATCCAATAGCATCCCTACGGCGTGCTTGCATCCATTTCCGGGATAAGGGCAGTCGCACGCCACCTCCCAATCCATTTGATCAAAATAGATTTGGGTGACATATTCTCCGTAATTCCCATTCACTTCATACAAAAATTTCCCCGTGTCAGGATCAAATGTTGTGCAATAATACGCACCAGTTTCATAGATACGCACTCCCCGTTGGAAGATGATCGCAGAATCTGCGATATTTTCTTTGATATAGTCTTCAGTCAAATCATACATTTGTTTCTCCCTTGTGAAAGATAAACATTTATACTTTTGCTATACGGTGTTGTAGATCAAAATTTCAGTAGTTATTTAAACAAATTTCAAAAGATAGGATTGAAGGAGGGAATGGTATGAATCAGGGGGACATCACACATATTCAGAATGCCCCCTGTTTTTAAATGAGTATCAATGCTGGTACATGTGCACATCTCGTTGCGGAAATGGAATGCTGATTCCGGCTTTATCAAACTCAAGCTTCACCTGCTCTGTAAAATCGAAATACACATTCCAGTAATCGGCTGTGTTGACCCATGGGCGTACGGTAAAATTGACGCTGCTGTCTCCGAGTTCTTTTACTTTGACAACGGGTTCTGGCTCTTTCAGAACTCTTTCGTCCTGCTTGACAATATTTGTCAGAACCTCTTTTGCCTTTTTGATATCATCGCCATACCCTATTCCAAAGACCATGTCCACTCTCATGGTCCCTGTGGTAGAATAATTGACGATATTGTCTCCCATCATTTTCGAATTAGGAATAATAATAATTTTATTATCTGGAGTTTTCATGATTGTTGTAAAAATCTGTACACTTTCTATAATACCAGATGCTCCTCCCCCATCGACACGATCGCCTGCCTTGAAAGGCCTTAACAGGATAATCAAAACACCTGCGGCAAAATTGGATAATGACCCCTGCAGTGCCAAGCCAATAGCAAGGCCCGCGGCACCAATGATGGCAATAAATGAAGTGGTTTCGATTCCCAGCTGCGCCAATGCGGTCACGACAACAAATGTGAGGACTGCATAATAGGTCAAGTTGGTGATGAAAGTGCCCAAGGTGGTATCTATTTTACTGTTTTTTACCATTCTGTTGGAAATGTTACGAAACATTTTTGCGACAATCCATCCAATGATAAAAATGGCAATGGCACCGATGATTTTTAAGCCATAGCTGGCGACGAGCGCTTGGGCCTGGTTACTCAACTCTTCCATATTTGAAATTTGAATGTTCATAAAATGTCCTTCCTATGTTTGGGTTAATGATGTTGAATCGTTCAGTTATTTTGATAATTTTATTTTTTAAAAAACAAATGGTATCAGATTTCCGGCACTTGTTGTTTTGGAATAGGTCAAAAGATTGCATAAGGGTGAGATAGAGGCAAGTACTTAATCTTGCTTTTTTTTAGCAGAAAAGCAACACTCGGGTAATATAAAAAAACCTGCTGTTTTGTTTGAGGATGCCACATGATCAAAATACTCTACGTTGATGCTAATATGAAGCGAGGAATGGAACTCAAGGAACTACTCCCTTCCAGTAACTATAGCATTGATGTCGCATTCACAGGCTGGGAAGGGCTGGGTGCGGCCATGCTATACCACCCTGATATCATGTTGCTCGATCTGTTGGTACCAGTAATGGATGGGTTGGAATTGCTGAGACTGCTGCGTACCGAAGAAAAACATGCTGATTTACCAGTACTTGGATTCACAACTCCCCGCAATGAAGATTTTGAAAAGCAGGCATTGAAAATGGCATGTGCAGGCATTTTTGAATATCCTTTTGATGTTGCTGAACTATCCCAATTGATTCAGCAGACAATGAGTTCTGTCGAAGAAAAAAAAGCCTCTGACGAACCAAAAGACCTTCCCACGCCTGATAAATAGGCATCCTTTTTTTAATTTGATAATTTTTTAATCTCTATTTCGCAGTTTTCTCCGTTAACATCCCACTGAATTGGCTTGTCAACGGATTTTGATTCTATTTTCAAAGCCAACGTTTCGGTTTTGATGAACGGATCAAATTGATGAATGGCTTTTTGCAATTTAGCTGTGGTTTGGTAATCAATTTGAATATTGTCCATCACCTCCAGATTCATGTCTTTTCGCATATTCTGTACTTTATTGATAAACTCCCGAGCAAAACCCTCTTCAATCAACGCTTCAGTCAACTCAGTATCCAATGCGACGGTCAGGTTGTTTTCGGTTAATACCAGCAATCCCTCTTTTTCATGACGCTGGATGAGAATATCGTTGGGATCAAAAGAGAAAGTTTCTCCTTCTACGTCCAACGAAATGGTTTGGCCATCCATAAGCTGTACAATCAAATCTGTACGGATCTGGGAAATGACCTGAGCCACTTTTTTCATCTTTGGTCCAAATTTTTTCCCCAAAATTTTGAAGTTTGCTTTTTCGCTGAACGTCA
>JADGAT010000085.1 GCA_015231885.1 SAR324 cluster bacterium | reverse complement strand
GATTTAATTGTCTTGGGATCACGTCCTTCCATGGGAAAGAGCGCTTTAGCATTGAATATTTCTCTTAATGCAGCTGTTAAGACAAACATGCCTGTAATCTTTTTCAGCCTTGAATTGCCCAAAAGACATGTAACAATTCGATTATTGTCCAGTGAAGGACGAATTGATAGTCACAAATTTTACACAGGTCGGTTGGAGAATAAAGATTGGGATAAACTTTCTTTGGCTTCTCCAAAAATCATGGAAGCTCCATTGTTGATTGATGACAATTCGGGTGCCTCACCAATGCATGTTGAGAATGTTGCCAGACAAGTTCAATCTAAATATGGAGAAATAGGATTGATCGTGATTGATTTTTTACAATTGATGAAAAAAAATCCAAATTCATCCAAGCAAAGGATCCCACAAGCTCTAAAATCTATTGCACAAGAATTTAACACACCGGTACTATTACTTTCAGAAGTGAAACGGAAAACCTGCAGGCGAAAGGATAAACGCCCAAGAATCTCCGATTTAAAAGGAAAGGGGAATACTGAACCTATAGCAGATGTGATCATGTTTCTCTATCGTGATGAAGTTTACAATGAATTAACAGATGATCAAGGAATCGCAGAGATTATTGTGGCCAAACACAAAAATGGTGAAATCGGTACGAAACGAGTTGCATTCGCTGAAAAATATACCAAATTTGCCAATTTGAGTATTCGGGAATATGTAGATTAAATAAGACTTCCAATCAAAATTGTCCGTAATTACCTAAATTGGGAAATGCTTTGATTAAAATGAATCTCATGTTTAGCACCATCAAGATCTAATGGGATGTCGGTTCCATTTTCCAAATTAAATGGAGGACGCAATGACCAATAGAAATTTTTCCATTGATATTCAAAGTTCATTTTTCACTTTTCAAACGCCAGGAGGTAGAAAACTTGGCATTCCCCTGCATCAAATTTCTATTGTAGAAGAAGTCAATTCAGAAGTGGTAATGGTGAATGGAAACGAAGTAGTAGGGGTTTACGATGATATTGTCGGTCAAATAAATTTTGCCATGGAGAGTGATCAATAACAGACTCTCTTCGGTATTTCTAAATTTGAAGAGTAATCAGACAATGGTAACTCTTAGAAAAATTCAAAAGTTGGTGTTTTCTGGGGATATGGAGGGAAGATATTGTTATGATTCAGACGGAATCATAACAGATTGTTTGCTTTTTTTGACATCAGTTTATCCTGGTTCGAATGATAAGGTTTACTATCTCATTCCAATTTCATATCGCCCAATCTATTGCTTAGAGCCTCTTTCGGATTGAAATACCATCATTGTTGTGGAAGGATCCTCAGAACCGAACGATAGCTTGTTTGAGCATGATACAACGTCTAATCTAGCCCCTTAATTTTGATTTTTTGTTCTGAAAGCGGGGTTCATAACGGAGAAAAGGTGATGGGTAATTCATTCAAAGCAAGGTTGGAACGCCTGAGTCTTCCCGATCTCTTGAAAAAATCGCTGAAAATTCCCGACTATCAGCGATACTACACATGGGAAAGGGATCATGTTCTCGATTTGCTAAAGGATATATTCGACCGTGAAAAGCCTTACCTGATGGGCACCGTGATTCTGCATGATGTGGAGGGTGATTCGTCCAAAATGGATATTGTTGACGGTCAGCAGCGGCTTGTGACGTTGACCCTCCTTTTGCAGCAGTTAGGACTAAGCAATAAAATAACTACCGGTCTGCTCAATGCGGAGTTTACAGCAAGTTCAGCCGAATCAATTCTTAAAAACCATGATGTGATGGGTGAATTTTTGGAAGCTAAATCCGATGAAGAAAAGAATAAGTTCAGCAATCGTTTATTCCCAAATGACTGTGATCAGGAGAATGGTTGGCTGCTTTTCACTGTGCTAACCCTGGAAGGCGAAAATGCCCTCGACCGCGCGTTTACTTTTTTTGACAGTATTAATAGTAAGGGCATGCCTCTTACCGATTTTAATTTACTGAAAGCCCATCATCTCATGTTCATTCCGCCAAAACAGGAAGCACTGGCATCCGGCCATAACGAGGAATGGGAAAAAAGAAACCAAAGTGACCCAAGCCACGCAGATGTCTTCAGCGTTACTTTGCGTCGACTGCGAATGTGGGCGCGAAGGGAAGAACGTGACAGTAGGAGAGAACGACCCGACTATCACGAATTTTGTTCGGTAGTGGAGCCGGAGCACGGAAAGGATAGTGAGTATGAGCTTAACCGTTATATGCAGCCCGTCGCGTTTCGTTCTTGGAGGAGGGTGGGCAACAGAATTGTGCTGAGTATGGACTACCCGGCACTTGAAGGTGAGGCTTTGGTTCCAACCGAGATCACCCAGACAATCGAGGGTGGGGATCCGTTTTTTATTTACGCTAAGCGCTACCAGGAACTGTATATAAAATTATTTTATGCCGATTCAACTAGAAACTCTACGGAAATAGACTTCGTCAGAGTCCTTTCTAAAAATTTGACCAACTCTTATCTCCAAAATGCTTTTCGATCAGTTATGCTTCTTTATATCGATAAATTCGGTGAAGATCGCCTTATCGAATCCTCAGTTTGCATAGAACGAATTATTTCTGATTGGCGTTGGAAAAAAAAGAGTGTCCGCATTGAAGGGACACTCTCGCATGTAAAAGACAAACAACTGGTACCGTTGCTGCTAGATTCTGTGAATTCCCTCCACGCTTATTCACAACTGCTGGGCATTTGCCAGAAAATGGCTTCAGTTCCTGAGGATGTACAGCCAGAATCCGGAAAATCACCCAAAGGGGTTAAACAGTATTATTATAATTCTATCAGGAAGTTCTATGAATCAGAGCAAGCAAAGATTCCCGATGACCGGACCAAAGAGATAGTATTCTCCCATTACAATATCGAAAATTAGAGGAGTTTTACATGAGCGAACAAGACTTCAAAAACCCAGTTACCCCTAAATTAATTGAAGAAAAAAAATTGAAGTTTCGTATTCCCCTCTATCAGCGGCCATATTCGTGGGAAGATAAGCAGGTGGAACAGTTGCTTTGCGATCTATATAACCAATTTAAAAAAAATTACAATGAAAATTACTATGTGGGCATTTTGAGCGTTGCTAAGACGCAGGACGATCCATTCCGCTACGATCTCATTGACGGTCAACAGCGAATTACCACGCTCACTCTCGTCGGAAAAGCAGCTTCCGCATTTTACTCTGAAGAGTGGAAAGCTTTTTTTGCAGAGAAAAGACTCGAACTATACGGACGCATAGCCGAACAGGCATTTCTTGGTTTTGATGAAAATAAGGACACACTCCATCTGAATAAAGAAACAGGTGAATCAGCAAAAAAAATGCAAAAGGCAGTCGAAATCACCAGAAAATATTTTAAGGAACAAGCAAAAACTAAACAAGAGGAATTCTCTCGGTTCATTTACGAAAAGACCTCTTTCTTTATTTCAGAAGTCCCTTCAACTTATACGATTTTAGATAAAAATCAGCAATTTGTGCGCATGAACAACCGAGGTAGGCAACTGGAAAATCACGAAATCCTCAAAGTGAGGTTAAGTGCTAAAATTAATGAGCCGGGACAGTCAAAATTGTTAAAAAATTGGAACAACATGCTTGCCCACCTGACGGGAAAGGGAGAAGATCTAAACAGAGTTAAAACTCTCAAAGAAATACTTAACCCAGTCTCGGAACAAACTGAACCTACCAAATCATTTAGCGGCAAAGATCAGTATTACATGCCGCTTACGACAGTTCCAGAATTTCTTTTAATTGCACTAGCCCGGTTTAAAAAGTCTAATGGTGAGGAGGAATATCAGGGCAATCCTTTCGATACCGAAAAGCTGCTCGAGATCTTTTCCGAATTGGAAAAGTCTGAAGATATTGTCAAGTTTGCTGACACTATTAATGAACAAGTGGAGATTCTGAAATCATTTTTTATTTACATTGGTAGAGAAGGCAATAAATTAGAATATAAATTTTGGCGTAATAATAACTCGGAAGATAAAGACACGGAAGATGTCTACTCGTCAAAATTCAATGACACAGGAAAAAACTGGAAGCAACGTCTAAAAGCCATTCAATCTTTTTTACATGTCAGCACGGAACCTCATCACTGGCTTGTCCCTGCTTTTAATTGGTGCAAAAGCCATCCGAAAAATGGTGACGGAAAAATTAATGCAGAAGAATTTGTAACGAAGATTGAAGAGATTGACAATATACTTATAACCAACACCCGGAAATTGACATCTCTTGAAGAATTGAAAAATATGGTTTATGGAGAGATCAGTCACTATTGGTTTTATCGCCTAGACTATGAATTGTGGAAACGCTACAAAGATCCTGGAAACAATAGTATCTGGGAAAATCTTTCTGGCAAAAATAATGTAAAGGATTTGCTCAACAAATTCTGCTTCAGAAGATGCGCTTCTATTGAACATATTGAACCGAGAAACCCAATGGAAAAGCCAAATGAAATTAAAGAAATTGATTCATTTGGTAATCTTGCGCTCATTTCCGGTTCACGAAACTCAAAATTCAGCAACAATTCTCCCGATGGAAAAAAACAGTTAATTTTGGATTCCGAATATTCAGAGTCCATCAAGATGGCACATTTCCTCTGGTGCGGGAATGGAACGATCGAAGAAAAAGGCGAGGCGATGCGTACAATCCTTTATGATACAGTGAAAAATTATCTATATCAGGATTCATCCATTAAATAGTAATGCAAGGAAAAAACTATCCTCCACCTATAAAAGAACTATATTCTTGTATTCTACACTTCATGCTAACTCAGAGCGAGGACTCTTAAAAAACCACCTGTTTGAAACGCATTCTTTCCTTATTTTGCTTATTAATGCTGATACGCACCAGTCAACTATATGGATTTTGAAAAATGTGGGTAGCGGTTCAGAGATGTTGCCGAGTACACTGTTGTGATGAATTATGCTTCGCGAAGGTTTGCCAAACGATTTCGTCATCAACATAGATGCAATAAATGTGTTTGGTCCTGTTTACTTTTATGCTTGCATCTCGAAAAAATGAATAGCTTTGCCTGTTTTTGCCTACAAACAAAACCAATTCATTGGAATTCAGTTTTCTGATGATTTCACCACCAATCTCCGTTTGCTGATTGTTTGGTGAAGTACCTAGGTTCTCTGCCAAACGATCAGGAAAATTGCGTAATGATGCCCGCAGGCTTTTCAATGCCTCTCTTTCACTCCCAAAAACAAACAATTTGATTTCACTGCTCAATTTGGAATTTACTATCCTGAATAAGAGCTTAAAGGCATCCTGATAACTTCCCAACCCATCTTGAATGTACACCAAAATTCTTTGATATTCCCTTGATTCCACAGTATATTCCCGCATCCCCTGGATTCTTCTGGATTGCTTCTTTCCAGGGATGTCGATGTAGGGGGTTCTTCTGTTGAGAAACCTCGCCAACCCGTTTAGTTCTCTTTTGTCAAGCATCTTAAGCTCCTTCGATGTTGTAATTCCCTAGTGCTCTGTCAAGTTTGTTTTGAAGGATGTTCAGTGTGGAAAAAATGGGGCCGGTGTGGAACGACACGAATCGAAATAAATACCGGATCTCATTATGTTAATTTTCGCATTTGGTGCCGGAGCGAGAAAACACTTTTTGTGTAGCAGCCCATCTTGATAGTATCTGATGATCAAGTTGCAGGGAGACTCTTCCTTCAGCGACTGGAATCAATGAAACATCGATGAGTTCTCCGGAAATAGAAAATTCGTATTCGATGCCTGCAGCACAAGTTTTCCGAAAAATATATCTGATGATTTTCCCAAAGCATGGACATTTTCCTTGATGCTCCTTGAAATGCATTAGGATAATTTTTCGGATCACTTCACGCTGTTCTGCGAGAGAATATTCGCAAATGTCAGTTGGAAGAGCAACATGTTTGAATGCCGCTATGCCGAACATGGCAACTGGAACAATGGGGGTCGGGCGTGACTGAGAGGATTGGATATAAAGATACGGACTGAAGGGCTTTCTTTCGCGACACTCCTTTTCTTTAATTGTCCGTTTTTCTTTCTCAAGCCTCTTTATTTCTTTCTTCTCTTTTTCCTGATCTGCCAAAAGCCGCGTTTTTGCAAGAGCTTGATTGAACTTCACTTGATCGATATTCAGAACACTCGGAAGCCGTTTTATAATTCCCTGAAATTCTTCACCGGTACGAAGACAATGATAAAGCCGAGTATAAGCATTATTGATGTTCTTGTAGCCAAGCGAAGTGATGAATTCATGTTTTAACGATTTCTTTTCATCAAATACCCGCCGAACTAATTTTTCCAATGGAAGCACAACTCTCTCCTACTCTCAATTTGAGAACAGATTTTCCATCAAAATGCGTTTTCAAGACTTGGAACATGCCCCTTTGTTCCCTCGCTGATATTTCATTTCTCAGCACAACATTCTCGCGAAAACCGGTTTTTATCTCAAAAATTACTGGTCACAAATAACATGATATTCGAAGAGGGCGACAATACATGACGTTTCTCTAAAAAATATGGGGCTTTCTGAATTTATTTCAGGATTAAGGCTGCAGCTTTTCAATATAACAATAGAGACCGCAGTTTTGAATCGCTCTTAAGATGACAGCGACATCCAAACCACTTTGCTGCAGGAATCGACTGCTGGAAGGTCCGAGGTATGCAATCAAACCCATGTTGAATTCGTTTTCGGTTTGATAATTCACCCAATCTTTATATCCTGGTGCACGGTACTGAAAGATTTGACGTACTAATTCACGATATAGTGGTCCCGGGATTCTTCCCGCCGGGCTATTCCAGACTCCTCTTTTTTCCTGCAAATACTTGTAACTCCATGCCACTGCTAAGGCTTCCTCCTGATCTTTCTCATAGCGATTACCAAATAAGTGGCGGGCCACATCACAGAAGTGATGAAATTGTTCATGAACGTAGGTTTTTGTGACGATGACGTTGACCATTCGTTTGAGTTCCTGTTCTTCAATAAAATATTGCTGAGTCAAATTTGAAAGGATGTGCCAAAAATGGCTGCCGATTTTATCCCAGTGCAGGATCAGCATGCCGGGACTCTTCATCGGAAAGTATTGCCCTAGTATATCGGAGGTCGCATAAGCAATTTCCTCAGGATGAGGTCTCATGGCTCCAATTTTTTCCATTTCATCCTCCGAAATAAAAATTTTTTGGGCAAATTCAACATCTCCCTCCTCTGCTTCATTGGTTTCCACACGGACCATGCTCAGGATATTCTTTACAGTAGCGTCTACTAACCCCATAGTTCTCCTTCAATTAAGTATCACGAGTAAATAAAATAATTTGATTTGTTAGCGAAGATTCATTATTGCAGGAATATGCGTCAAAAACCATCGTCTATCTCTGTTAATCTCAAGTAATGAAAATACAAATGTCAGAATCACTCCTCAGACAAATACAAATCCTCAAAATGATCCCACGTAGTCCCCGCTGGACCACTGCGACCAAGATTAAAGAAGGACTCGAAAACAGGGGGTTTGACGTTACCATTCGCACAATTCAAAGAAATCTTGACCAGTTGTCTGGAAAATATCCTTTACTGACTGAGGTAGATGAAGAAGATGGCATTTCGTACCGTTGGAGCTGGGATGTTGGTGCTGAAATACTAAACATCCCTGCCATGGATCATCAAACAGCACTCACATTCTGCATGATGGAGCAATACCTTTCTCAAATGCTGCCTCATCAAACTTTACAATTACTGGAACCACATTTTCGTAACGCAAAACAGGTTTTAGAGGAGCTAAGCAAATCAAAACTGCGGACTTGGCCTCATAAAATTCGGGTAATCACTCCTGGAATACCAATGCTGTCACCAAAAATTGACTCCCATGTTATCGAAAACGTCTACCAAAGCTTGTATGAAGAAAAGAAATTGAGGGTGGAATATTTAAACCGGGGAGAGAACGCTCCAAAAACGCAGGAACTCAATCCCTTAGGAATTGTATTCTTAGGAAAACTAGTATACCTCGTCTGTACGATGTGGAATTATGACGATATCGCTCAGTTGCCATTGAGCCGAATAAAATCTGCAATACTTCTTGAGCAAAGTTGTAAGAAACCGAAGGGATTTAATCTTGATACTCATATTGAAACTGAAAAATTTAATATGCTCTACAATGAAGAAGACCTCGTCATAAAACTTAAAGTTGATCGATACACTTCGGAGCACTTCCTCGAAACTCCTTTGAGCAAAAACCAGGAAGTAACTAAAATGGATGAAAATACCTTTGTTGTGACGGCAACTGTCAAAGACACTGGACGATTAAGATGGTGGATTCAAGGCTATGGGCCTTATGTGGAAGTGTTGGAGCCTGTAAGCTTACGAACAGAACTGAAGGAAACCGCAGAAAAAGTCTTGGAACTCTATAAATACTGAAATTAATAGTCTGTCTGACAATCAAATCAAATTCGTTTTTTGATGCTTATCAGATTGAGAAGCACTCTGATCAGGACAATTGAAAGTCAACATCAAAACTAAGGGCACTAATGTACTTTGTCTTATCCCCCGATAATCTGTCCGCTCACTGGATCAGGAAAATTTTAGCAGATCAAATTAATTTGAATGTTATGGTCGGTACGATGACGTCCTTGCTGGAAACTCTCTCTCGGCTATACCTTCTGCCAAAATTGGAAACCAATTTTTCTAAAGAGCTTAAAGGCCAAGTGATAGGTAGTAAAAATGCTTTTTGGTCGAGAAGCATTGGGGTGGATGAAGCAAACTGCCTGGCTCAAATCGAGGCTTCTCTTCTGCACATGCTTGCTGCACTGCCAATAGGGAGACAGCTCAAATCTATTTCAAACGTTGAATCTCGTGAGCAGTGTTATTACAATGACTTAGTAAGACTGCATCAATCAATGGGTCGTTTACGGCCTATCGAACAAGCCCGTGCCGAACAATGGTTTGTTTGCGATGCCTCGCAATCACTTGGTGCTGTCAATCTCGTTTTTATTCCAGAATTGTTCCACCTTGATGCTTGGCAATCCGATCTTGTTGATAAACTATTGTTGATGAATCCATTGGACGAAACGGGGAATGCAATTCAAAAATTCCTGGAAAACGCCTTGGCAGTCCCGGTTTCAATTAAAAATGATTTGAATGATTTATCAACTCGGCTCTTTGCAAAATCTCTTGTCAAGAAGGCTTCCCTTCCTCATAACTGCCGTATTATAGAATGCCGAGATAATTTTCAAGAAGCAGAAATCGTCGTAGCCATGATTCAAGAAGCACTATCAAAAAATGTTTCTCTTGATGATATGGCGGTGGTATTGCCGATCGGGTCTGATCTATTGCAAAGTTTTCCGGAACTCCTGAATAGAGCAGGGATACTAACCTCAAATATCCATGCATCTAAGCGGATCTTTGCCTGGGATGAGCAACTAATCCGTGATTTATTGCTTTATTTCAGAAGCAGTTGTGTAAATGACTCAATTGTCGTTCCTATGAATTTGGCTGCTATTGTGACCAATTGCTTGATGCCCTGGTCTTCCTCTTTTGGGCAGGGGCTTGCTGATCAGGTTTTCAAAGGAAAATCCCCAAAAGATATAGTTGAGAGCTTCCAAACTCGAGGCAATACCGAAAGCATCGAAATGCTCGAAGCAATATTTAAAGTGAAGGGCGAAGATTGGCGTTCGTGGTTAAATGGGATTGTCGAAAAGCTTCACTATCCGAAAGATTCCCGTCTTTTTTCAAAACAAAATCTTGTCGCCGTAATAGAATCAATATTCCTGCAAGACGACTTATATGAAGGTAAAAGCACCGTAGAAAAACTTGACTTGGTTATCGCGCAGATCCAACCACGCAGTCGGCTGCTGGAAAATACAACTTCCAGATTTGTTAAAAACGGATTGCTCTTGATCAAGGAATCGGAAATTCAACTAAATCAAGTTCAGCACCTGTTTGTGATGGGATTCAATCAGGGCGCATACGAACCCGGATCTTCAGATGTGGGAGTATTTCCCCAATCAAGCTGGCAAAAATTGACCTGCCCAACTGGTTTGGACCTCGATACCAGTCTGATCAATCAACAAATATTCGAGACTTGTTTCAGATCGATAGTGAGCCAGGTGGAAAGCAGTATAACTTTTACATTTTCTGAGCAAGATTTCAATGGAGAAAGCCTGAATGTGAGCAGCAGTTTGCTCGACATTGCGTTGTGTTTTCAAACCCTCGATAGTATCGCTCCTGAAATGCTTATTCAAAAAGTCGGTGAAATGGACAATCCTCCCCCATTTCTCAAACAGGTAGACATCAATAGTATTAAAAGAACAGCACCTGTTGAAAAACAGAGGACTGATCTAAACTTGGGACAGGATTTAATAAATCTCAGTACAAATTCTGACGGTACAGTTCGTCCAGAATCCCCCAGCAGTTTGGAACGGATGATGATTTCACCTCTTGCCTGGCTATTAAACAGGCAAGGGCTAGAATCTAATGGATGGGCAATCGAAGAATTGGATATCTTGCTGAAAGGTACGATTGCACACAAAATTTTTGAATATCAGTTTGATGGAATCAACAAACATTCAGTCAACAATTTTGAGTCCATGTACCAATCGGCAATAGAGGCTGAGGCAGAATTTTTACTCCTTCCTCAATGGCGCTTGGAACGTGTTCAATTAAAACACGAAATCTTGAAGGCAATTGTTCCTTTTATTGATTGGTGTACGGAAAAAGGATGGAAAATTTCCAAAACTGAAGAACATTTAAGAGGACGGCTCTGGGACTTGGAATTGCGGGGATTTGCAGACGCGGTATTTGAAAATGGAAATAAACGTCTGGTGATTGATTATAAAAAATCAGGATCATCTGACAGAGTCAAACGGATAAACTCCGGATTTGAATTGCAGGTCCTGTTATATCGCGAAATGCTTCATCAGCAATCCAATGTTGAAAAAAACAATATCGAAGGCGGTTACTACACCTTGAACGACACTACCCTCGTTCTGGATACCCATGCGTCAACAAATGTGGAAAAAATTATCCAAGTTGAATTGGAACTCAGTCAGCATAACCAATCTGCTCAATCCGTTTCCAAAATAAAAAACCGCATAGACCAATTGAGAAGCGGAATTGTAGAATTAAACACTGATGATGATGAATCGTTTTGGAAAGAATACGGAATAAAAACCGAATATGCCTTCAATGATTATCCACTTGTCGGTCTGTTTATGAAGTCAACCCCAAAGCAAGATGGGAGCGATTGATATGTCCGCATTACAATCAAGCGAGGACACCAGTGAAACGACAAATGTGCTTGTTACTCCCTATCAAAATCTGAGCATCGTCAAGGCCGGCGCCGGCGCTGGTAAAACCTTTCACATAGAAAAAACCTTGGTGGAATGGATTCGGACCGGCAAAGTCGAAGCAAATAGAATCCTTGCGGTAACATTTACAAATGCCGCAGCAAATGAACTAGTAGAACGGATTCGCCTGGCTCTGTTAAAAGCAGGGATGTATCAGGAATCGAAAAAAGTAAGGCATTCCCAGATTTCAACAATTCATGGTTTTGGATTGGATATTGTCAGCCGTTTTTCCTATGAACAGGGCATGTCGCCTGCTCCCCGACAACTGACTGATTCCGAACAAAATGTACTAATCCGACTGTCGCTCACAAAAATTGAGGCAATTGGTCAAATTCTTGATGATCTTCCGGGATGGGGTTATAAACTGAAAAAAAGTGGCAGCGATTGGATAGATGCCTCTGTCCAGTTAAAATCTCAAGTACTGGAAATTATTTCTAGTTTTCGAAATTTGGGAACGGTAGATAAGGCAAAGCAAGCTAGGATCTTGGTTACCGCGCTTGAGAGAGTAAAAAATATTTATGGATTTTTGGGGAATGAAAAAACCCTGAACGATTCATTGTGGAAAGCGGTTGAAGAAATCCAATCTATTTATGATGTTGAAACACTCGAAGCGGAATGGGGCAGCAATGCGCAGACTCGTGCTTTTGTTCACGCAGTATTTGCATGTACTGAAGAAAATGTAAAAACTAACTGGTCCCTGTGGACTCAGCTTCAATCTATTGAAACCGCACCCAACATATTTGACAAAAAAACCGGGAATACAAAACACAAAAACAGCAAACTCGCATATGCAGTCTGGCATGCTGCCGACAAACTCTCCATTCATCCCGGTCCCCTAAAACATGCTCTCAAACACATTGAAATTCTCTTGAGTACCGCATTTGAAACAGTCGACAATTATCAGCAATTGAAAAAACAAGCAGGCCTAGTAGATTTTAGTGACATGGTTCATATTGCCGAGTTTCTGACGCAAAACAATATCTTGCTTGAAGAGATAAAATCTGATTACGACTGCCTTGTGATTGACGAATTTCAAGATACGAATCCCTTGCAGTTCTCATTATTGTGGCAAATTAAAAAATCGGGTATCCCGGCATTAATTGTTGGTGATATCAAGCAGTCTGTGATGGGATTTCAAGGTGCAGACAGCCGTCTGTTTGAGACCCTCATAAAAAACACGGGTCAAACACAAAATGAAAGTGTTTCTGAACTGGACAGCAATTGGAGAAGCACTGCGGAGCTGGTGAAATTCACAAATAACTTGGGGGATAAACTTTTTGGTGACGGATATTTCAAACAAATTTCCCGCTCATGTATTGAAAGTGATTTATCCCCAATCAAAATTATCGAGTTCCCAAAAGATCCATGGAGTACGAAAAGCAGTAAAAACAAATTTGGATTTTCTACAAATGGCCCAAAAGTCATTGCTGCTGAAATAAAGCGAATTCTGGGATCTGATTTGATGGTGACCGATAAAAATAACCGTCAAAGGCGTTCAATAAGGCCAAGTGATATTGCTGTACTGGCATACTCCCATACTGATCTAGCGCGCATTGCTGAATTCCTAAGATGCAACGGTATCCAACCTAAAATTGAAGAAAAAGGATGGTTAAAATCAAAATCCATCATTTGGCTGCAATACGCACTATCCTATTTAGCAGATCCGAGAGACCAGCATTCCCTTTTGTATTTAAAAATGAGTATGGACCCGGAAAGTGATTTGGAGGCAGAATTGAAGTCGCTTTTCGAACAAGAAAAACCAAGAAAAATCCAAGGTGAGCTGGCTGACCTGCTCAAATCTTTGCAAGCAGCGGTGCGTTTTCTTTCAATTCCGCAAATAGTCAAGGAAACCATTAATACCCTAAAACTATGGGATAAATATGCATTTTCTGCCCATTTTGAAGACGGTCAACAAGAACGTGCCAACCTTTTAAAACTGATCAGCCTCGCGGAAGAGTTTGAAAACGCAGAATTCGAGTCGCTACAAGCTCAAGGGATTTTTGGCAAAGGACTTTCAAGCTTCTTATGCTGGTTGAGTGTCAATGAGAGTGATTTTGATGCACAGCCTCATGTCAGCGGAGACAATAAAAATGCCGTTGCACTTAGCACCTGGCATGCATCCAAAGGCCTGGAGTGGCCAATTGTCATTGTGATGTCAATGGCCGAGGTGATGAAGCCACGACTTCCCAAAAGCTCTATTGAATATGACCAGGTCAAAGGCCTTAAAAGCATGCTTAACAACGCATTTTGTCAAGTCCTGACTGAATTTGAAGATTCAAACACCCGAGAAAAATTTATCAATTCTTTAAAAGCGGAAAACAAATTAACCCTAAAGAATTTGACCTATGTTGTGATGACACGTGCCCGTGAACACCTCATCCTGCCTTGGTTCGACCCTGGAAAAGAGGACAATATGATTTCTCTGCTTTCTGATGTAGATCTGGCAATGGCAGAAAGAGTTACGGCATTCTTGCCAGAAGAGCAAACAGTTGTCGGGGTGGATTCAGCTATCGTTCCCTTCGGTCGGATAACGCTCAATTACAATGACATTCCGAATGCACAAGTCGCACAAGTTGCGCCTTCATTGATATTAGAAATAAATCAAAAAAATGGAGTCCCCCCGGTACAACAAAGCGAAATTCAATCATTCAACTATGCAAATAACCTGGATTTTAGTCCGCTAGAAAAGGATAAAAATGCTGCCGAGATCGGAACGTTGATACATAGAGTTTACGAAGTCATGTTGACTCAACCAAATCTCTCAGAACAATTGTTTGCTCTGCTTCCTGAGCTAAACAGTCGGATCGATTTGAAAGAAGCTCTTCTAAGCCAAATTCAAGAATTCAAAAAAGGGCTGTTCAGCAAATTTGCGATCATCTCATTGAACACCGAAGTGCCCATACTAGCCAAAACAGATGAAGGGGTTATCATAAACGGAATCATTGATTTATTGGCAGAAACAGAGAAAGGATATTGGGTGGTCGATCACAAAACAGATAGAAAACCAGACTTTGATCAATTCGCTCATCATTACGCCCAGCTTTTAGGGTATTCAAAGTTCACCAAAATGAAAAAACCGGTCTTAGGGCTTTGTGTCAATTGGGTCTCTGCAGGGATTCTACAGTATGTTGAAGCTCAACCACATTCAAGTAAATGAATCGGAAACCATAACTTTTTTAAACAGATTTTTCTGATAAAGAAAAGAAATGTAAGCTCAACTGGGACGAGAAAATATAATTACAACTCGATATAACAAGTTAAACTATGTTTGCCATTAATAATCGATTCATTAGTGAAAAAGATCCAAACTTGTTAAAACAGCAGGAATTTATTGGGAATTACCTTGGAATGTTACAAATCTGGACTAAAGTAGCACGCTTACTTGAGCCGCTCCAATTTGGGGCAATTGGCAAACATCATGAAATTGTAGCTGTTCTATTTAGAGCTTCCTGAAAAAGTATTTAAATGGAACGATTTAGCGAATTTCCACTTCAAAACAATTACCTTAATACACGAAAAATTCTTTTGACTTGAACGGTTGCCGATCGATTGTGGGTAGTTGGATTAGAAAGAGTCGAACTCCCCTCAAAAAAAACAAAAAATAAAAGGAGGTTGCCCTCTTTTGTAGATTCATTACCAGGAAAACGAGAGCTATTGCACACTGGGAGGTTTCTTTGAGCTTTGTCATGATCAATTTCAATGAATATCTGCGTTTTGCTTGCCCAAATTTTCCTTCAATCGGAATTCGATCGATCTCATCATTTCGAAACTGCTCTCTTTTTACTGAATCCTCCTTAGATGGCCGTCCCAACGGGGGTCCACTCATTCGGATATCTTTGCTATTGCAGTATTGTCTGTTCTCTCTGGTTCGATAAATCTTGTCTACATGAAGTGATTCGGGATAGACACCTGTCCTTCTTT
>JADGAT010000084.1:12257-15314 GCA_015231885.1 SAR324 cluster bacterium | reverse complement strand
TGCCTTTGAAGACAACACCGTAGACGAGGAAAAAGACAAGTCATCTGTAAAGGTTATTTATGTACGAGCCCTTAGTAGCCAAATAAATGCAAACAGTCTATACATTTTACAGCCAGGAAGGAAGATATGAAATCACAGCTTCGAACATATTACTGCGGAGAGTTGAGAGCATCCAATATTGGAGAAGAAATCGTTTTAATGGGGTGGTGTCAAACCCGTCGGGATCATGGAGGCGTGATCTTTGTTGATTTGCGTGATTATACCGGAATTGGACAAGTGGTCTTTAAAAAGGAAATTGATCTAGCATCTCATGAGTTGGCAGAGTCGATACGCTCCGAATATGTTTTGGCGGTGCGGGGACAGGTCAGTCCTCGTGAGGATGGGAATGTGAATCCTAAATTACCAACAGGGGAGGTTGAGGTATTGGTTGAAGAGTTGGAAATTCTAAATGAAGCCAAGACCGTTCCTTTCGTGCTGGATGAGCGTGTTAATGTGGATGAAAAATTGAGATTGACTTATCGTTACCTGGATTTGCGCCGCTCATCAATGCAGCATAATTTAATGCTGCGCTCCAAAGCAATGCATGCCATCCGGAGTTTCTTGGTAGAACAGAAATTTTTTGAAATTGAAACACCAATACTGACTAAATCCACCCCGGAAGGTGCACGAGACTATTTGGTCCCTTCCCGTGTCAATGCTGGACAATTCTATGCATTGCCTCAGTCTCCACAGTTATTCAAACAGCTATTGATGTGCAGTGGGTATGACCGCTATATGCAAATTGCACGCTGTTTCCGAGATGAAGATTTGCGTGGAAATCGCCAGCCTGAGTTCACTCAAGTGGACCTGGAAATGAGTTTTGTGCAGCCGGAAGAAATTTATGAATTGATTGAAAATTTACTGACTTCTTTGTTCAAAGAAACCATTGGTGTAGAAGTTAAAACTCCATTTCCCCGGCTGACGTATCAATCTGCCATGGAAGATTATGGTACCGATTCCCCAGATCTCCGCTTTGACTTAAAGTTAGTGGATCTTTCTGATATTGCCGCAGAATGCGGATTGAAAGTGTTCTCCCAGGTTGTGGAAAAAGGGGGCATTGTTAAATCTATTTGTGTGCCGGGAGGGACAGAATTGTCCAGGAAAGATTTGGATGATTTGACGAGCTTTGTGGGTAATTATGGTGCGAAAGGAATGGCTTGGGTCAAACTGAACCCAGATGGCTGGCAATCTCCTATTGCAAAATTCTTTTCTGATGAACACAAACGTGCTGTGGAAGAGCGGATGGAGATGAAAGTGGGGGATTTGATCGTGTTTTGTGCAGATACGAAAAAGATTGTTTCTGATTCATTAGCCAATTTGCGCCAGGAAATTGCCAGACGCCGCCAATTGATTCCAGAAAATGAATTTCGATTTGCCTGGATTACCGAATTTCCTCTTATGGAATATGATGAGGATGCCAAACGCTACACATCCCTGCATCATCCTTTCACGATGCCGGATTTAGAAGATATGGAGAAGTATTTAGATTCCGATCCCACAAAAATTCGCTCCATTGCCTATGATGTAGTACTCAATGGTGTGGAACTCGGAGGAGGCAGTATTCGTATTCATCGGCAGGATATTCAAAGTAAGGTGTTCGAACTTCTTAAAATTGGTCCAGAAGAAGCACAAGCCAAGTTTGGATTTTTGCTGGATGCTCTTTCTTATGGAGCTCCACCACATGGTGGTATTGCATTGGGATTTGACCGGTTGATGATGTTCCTGGTGAATACCGATTCAATCCGGGATGTGATTGCGTTTCCGAAAACCCAAAAAGCTTCTTGTTTGATGACCGATGCACCTTCTCCTGTGGACACTGCACAGCTGGACGAATTACACATTCGAGTCAAAGCCTCTGTGCAAACCTAAGACTTTTTGATGGAAACGCTTATGTGGATTCCACCATCCATGAGTGATTTAAGCAAAATAGGATGATTTCTTATAGGGCACAAAGGGGTTGTGTCGCATTTCATTGCCTATCGTAGTGGAAGGACCATGCCCGGTGATGATTTCTATGGCCTCGTCCAAAACATAAATTTCATTGCGGATCGATTTTTCAATGGCTGGAAAACTTCCTCCCCACAAATCAGTACGGCCAATGGAACCTTGAAACAACGTGTCGCCTGCAATGAGGATATCTTCTTCTTCAAACACAAAACTCATAGAACCTGGAGAATGTCCTGGTGTGTGAAGTGCTTTACCCGTCAGCTGATTCAGCTTCAAATCTTCTTCATGCTGCAGCCAGTGGTCAGGAGAAGGAACGGGTACATAAGGGACACCAAATAGATTGCATTGTTCCTCCAGATTGTCCCAGAGCGTTTTGTCATCTTTATGAAGCGACAGTGGAGCACCTGTGACTTTTTTAATTTCACCCGAGGCCATGAAATGATCCAAGTGAGCATGTGTGTGGATAATATGGGTGATTTGCATGCCTAAAGAATCGACCAGGTCCAAAATCCTTTGGGCATCGCCGCCTGGATCAAAAACCATTGCTTTTTTTGAAACAGGGTCCCCAAAAACAGTACAATTGCACTGAAGCGGACCCACAGGAAAAGTTTTAATAATTAAGGATGATTCATTATTTGGAGTTGTCATACGGCTTCCTCTTCTTCATATTCACGGGTATAATTGCAGTCAGGCTGGGGGCAGCGGAACACATGGTTTTTCTTGGTTTGCTTTTCTTCTAAAATAGGAAAGCTGCACTGAGGACAAGCTTCTTTTACTGGAGGATTCCAAAGCGCATATTGGCATTTGGGGTAATTGGAACAACTGTAAAAAATCTTACCTTTTCGTGATTTTTTCTCCAGCAAAGTACCTTTTTCACACTGAGGACAATCAATCCCAATATCAACCTGTGCTTTCTTTTGGATATATTTGCACTCAGGATAGTTGACACAAGAGACAAATGGCCCATAGCGTCCCTTGCGACGTACCAGTCCAGAACCGCAGGTTTCACATTTTCCATCAACGGGAGTCAGCTCTACCTCTTCTAGGGGTCTTGTGTTTTTACATTCAGGA
>JADGAT010000084.1:0-12160 GCA_015231885.1 SAR324 cluster bacterium | reverse complement strand
CAGAACCGCAGGTTTCACATTTTCCATCAACGGGAGTCAGCTCTACCTCTTCTAGGGGTCTTGTGTTTTTACATTCAGGATAATTGGAACATGCCAGAAATTTTCCATACCTCCCTGTTTTGGTCACAAACGCATGGCCGCATTTATCACATTTGATTTCGCTGAGTTCAGGTTTGGCAATTTCAGGTTTTCCCTCTGCATTCAACTGAAATTCAGACGTGTTTTTGCAGTCGGGATAATTTGAACAGGCAAGAAATTCACCGTTTTTCCCCCATTTGATAACCATCATATTTCCACAGCTGCTGCAGTCAATGTCTGTTGGGATTTCTTGCTTTTTCACGTCACGCATGGATACCTGTGCTTCTTCCAACTCAGCCTTAAAACCTTTGTAAAATTTTTTCATTGCCAGTGTCCAGTCTGCCGTGCCTTCTTCGACATCATCCAGAACATCTTCCAACTGTGCGGTAAAGCTCACATCTAAAATATCAGGAAAATTTTCAACAAGGAGTTGATTGACCAGCATTCCAATAGATGTGGGGTGAAAGCGGTTTTTGATTTTTTCTACATACTCACGCTTGGTGATGGTTTCCATAATCGTGGCAAATGTGCTGGGACGCCCAATTCCTTTTTCTTCCAGATCTTTAATCAAGGTGGCCTGGTTATAACGAGGCGGGGGTTCTGTGAAATGCTGAGTTGGATTGATTTCTTTGATTGTCAGAGCATCCCCTTCTTTCAGGATTGGCAGCTGTTGTTCGTCTTCTGCATTCTGAGCCAGATCGTCTTTACCTTCTTCATAAATTTTCAGGAAGCCTGGAAACACCAGAGCAGACCCGGAGACTCTCCATAAAAAAGGACCCGATGTGATTTCAATTTGGGTTTGGTCAAATACAGCGGATTCCATTTGGGATGCAATGAACCGATTCCAGATCAACTCATAGAGTCTTTGCTGATCTTTATCTAAAAAAATACGGGTTTTTTTGGGAGGATACTTCATGGTTGTTGGGCGAATGGCTTCGTGGGCATCCTGCACTTTTTTTGATTTTTTGATTTTATAAACGCGTGGTTTCTTAGGGCAATATTCGCTTCCATATTCGTCTGTGATCATTTGACGGACTTCTTTCAGTGCACTTTCTGACGTTCGTAGTGAATCGGTTCGCATGTAGGTGATCAATCCCCCTGTTTTTTCACTGACTCCTTCGTATAGCTGCTGAGCAATCCTCATTGTACGGGCACTGGTAAAGCCTAGCTTGCGCGATGCTTCCTGTTGCAGGGTTGATGTAATGAAAGGTGCTACCGGATTGCGTGTGCGCTTCTTTTTGGTAACTTGGCTGACAATGAATTTTTCTTTTTGAGACTGCTCCACAATGGCATGGGCTGTTTTTTCATCACCAATGGTAATGCTTTTATTATCCTTCTGAGCAATTTTGATCTGAAACTCTTGTTGATCCTTGTTAAGAGCTTGGGCAGCGATTTTCCAATATTCCACCGACTTGAACTCTCTAATGCGCTCTTCACGTTCACATATCAAACGCACAGCAACTGATTGTACCCGCCCAGCACTCAACCCGAAACGAACTTTGTTCCAAAGCAATGGGCTGATTTGATAGCCAACCAGTCGATCCAGAACTCGTCGGGCTTTTTGTGCTTCATATTTGTGGAAGTTGAGAGACTCCGCTTGCTTGATTTTTTCGAGTACGGCTGTTTTGGTAATTTCATATAGTAATAGTCGATGTATTTCTCCTTTGAAATACTGCTGTATTTCTTCTGCCAGATGCATGGAAATAGCCTCACCTTCTCGATCCGGGTCAGTGGCGAGATATATTGTACTGGCAGATTTGGCTGCTTTTCGAACATCTTTCAAAACAGTTTTTTTCGATGGCATCACATGATATTCAGGTTCAAAATTATTTTCAATATCAACCCCTAAGTGGTCTTTCGGAAGATCTTTAACATGACCCACGGAAGCAATAACTTGAAAATCAGGACCTAAATATTTATTGATTGTTTTGGCCTTGGTCGGTGATTCGACAATCACCAGAGATTTTGCCATGTTCTGTTCCTTTTTAATAAAAAGTGTCAGATGATTTACTACGAAAAATGATGGTATCTGAATTCTTCTTTTGAAAAAATCAGACTATTACATCAAAATGTCAATAGAATTCAAGTAGAATTTTCTGTTTGAATTTGAAGAATAGGCATTGAAACCATCCATCCGGGTATTTCAAAGCAGGGTAGGCATTTAAAAAATAATACTACTTCAATATCCAGGTAAAAGAAAGAATTTTAATGATGTCCGCTCTGTTTGAACTTGGGAAGCGAGTCGAGAAACAGGTGCGTGTACCAGCCGACAATGCATGCTGCTACTAGCCATATGTGATTCTGGAGGTGCAGCATCAACTGGTCTGTTGACCAATCATAAAAGAATTGTTTTTTCATTAAAAGGTATTCATAAATTCCTGCCATTGCCACGGGGAATATAAGCACCGAAAAGATGTTGTGAGTCCAGCTTCTATGATGATCCAGCAACGGGGTGATTGCAACCAGTGCCAGCAGTGTTGCTTCTTCGTAGTACTCATGATAGCTCAAACCCAGCAGGATAACGAAAATAACACGGAAAAACCAGCGCTGGGGAATAGAGCTGATGTCTAAATCGGGGAAAAGGCTGAATAATATGGTAATACTGAAAATTTGGGCCAAGACCAATGGAGGTGCCGGTACTCCCAATGGTTCGCTGAATAAAACAGCACTGCCTGTTAATGCAGCTCCTGTGACAATTCCTCCGGTAATATGTCCTTTAAAGTTCATAGTTTTCTCGTTGCTAATTTGGGTTAAAGATGACTTTTCAATTTTGAACAAATCGTGCAATCCTTATGCCTGTATCCAAAATTGCTCCAATAGTAATGAACAGGTGGTATTGTTTTTTGGAGCAAAGAGTGTCAATTTAGAATAACTTTACTGTACAATTATTCAAGCAAGGAGGAAGATTATGTCAAAAACTGTGTTGGTGCCTATTGCAGATGGTGTGGAAGAAATAGAGACAGTCAGTGTGATTGATGTGCTCCGCAGAGCAGGTGCTGTCGTAACAGTCGCCTCAGTAGGCGATGGTTTGCAGATAAAAGCCTCCCGTGGGGTCAATCTTGTTGCAGATCAGCATATTCGTGATTGTGCAAATCAAACTTATGATTTAATTGCTATTCCAGGTGGGATGCCTGGTGCTGAAAATTTACGTGATTCCCCGGAGCTCACGGATCTTTTGAAAAAACAGAAACAGGAACAGCGTTACCATGCAGCAATCTGTGCTGCACCTGCCGTTGTTTTCCAAGCACATGGCTTGATCTCTGGTAAAGCCACGTGCCATCCAAATTTCGCTAATCAGCTTCCAAACCAGGACGATATAAACTCCCGTGTGGTCATTGATGGAATGTGTGTGACCAGCCGGGGTCCTGGTACTGCACTAGAGTTTGCTTTAAAACTTGTGGAAATTTTATATGGCCAGCACAAGATGGAAGAAGTTGCTGATCCTATGCTGGCGAAGCTTTGATGCGCAATTGCTTTAAGTAATCCATGGCTTCTGCTGTTTTTTCTGGAGGGGCCCATGGAGCAAAATCTTTATCTGTAATGGGAACATAAGGTCCTGCTTTGACCTCGAAATATATTGTTTCCGTAACAAGGGAAACTACGGTGTGGTATGCTCCTGCAGGAATATCCACTCCCCACTTACTCTCTGTCGGGTCCAGCGGAAATACTTCACAAATTGAACCATCCTCTTCAAAAATAAGAATAGCCCCTTTTCCTTGAAGTATGATAAAAGTTTCTTCTTTTGGTGGAGACTTGTGGCGATGAGGACGGACATAACTGTCAGGCTCAATGGCATTGAGCATCCGGTTTACAAGGTCTTCGGGCTGATGGAAGTTATGATTCAATCGTCGTCTTTCAGAGTGAATCGCCTGTTCAGCAAGGGCTGATAATAAATCACGGTTGATGTATTGTATTTTTTTCATACAACTTGAAGTGCCTTTCTGATTTTCTCAATAATGGGAAATCTCTCTTTTCGTTGAGTACGCAATGAATGGTGTCAGATTGCTCACACTTTTAAAATAATCCGGTATCGTGCTTTTCCTGATTTGAGGTGTTCGAACGCATCATTGATACCATCAAGGTCAAATTCCTCTGTGATGGGAAGTATTTTATGGCGTGCACAAAACTCCATCATTTTTCTGGTCAATGCCGGGCTTCCCAGGGGACTGCCTGATACTGATTTTTCTCCAGGAATCAGAGAGAAGGCGGGAATTGCCATGGGTTCCAAAACAGCACCAACATTGTGAAAAATTCCCTTGGGAGCCAATGCATTCAAATACGTCGACCAGTTCAAATTGACGTTGGTTGTGTTCAAGATAAAGTTCAAACTGCCTGCAATTTGCTGCATTGCGTTTTCATCCCGCGAATTGATGAAGTGATGTGCACCACATTGCTTAGCTTCTGCTTCTTTTCCAGGAGACGAACTAAATGCGGTCACTTCACAGCCCCATTTATTCAAAAATTGTAATGCCATGTGGCCCAGTCCCCCAATCCCGATCACTCCCACTCGGTCGGTTGGCTGTACTTTGGATTTAACAATTGGATTGAAAACGGTGATGCCGCCACAAAACAAAGGACCAGCTTTATTAATGTCCAAAGACTTGGGAAGCGGTGTTGCCCAGCCCCAATGGCATCGAACCAGATCGGCAAAACCTCCAAAGCGTCCTACAATGGTTTGTTCCATAGTGTCACACAAGTGATGACTGCCCGACATGCACTCATCACAGTGCATACAGCTGGAAGAAAACCAGCCCAACCCTACAGAATCACCTTTCGATAAACCTTTTACTGACTCACCAGCCCTGACGATTTTGCCGACTATTTCGTGTCCGGGAACAAAAGGATATTGGGTGAAGCCCCACTCATTGTCCAGCATGCTCAAATCAGAGTGGCAGAGACCGGAATATTCCACCTGGATATCCACCTGTTCGGAGCCGATTTCTGGCAATTCATATTGAAATGGTTCAAGAGGGCCTTTAGCTTGATGTGCTGCAAATGCATTGACTTGATATGTACTCATAGTAGTCTCCTTTGGGGTTTAAAGAGATGCAGAATCTTCAGAATTTTCTGCCATTTTATTAGAAACATGCTTCATCAGCTCAATGGCGGGCTGGTATGTCGGGTTGAGCTTTAATGATGCCGTTAGGTCTTCTAAAGCCCTGTTGTAATTCGTGAGTTCAAAATTGGTTTGTGCTCTCAAATAATAGACTTCGGGCTGATCTTTTTTCAATTCCAGGGAAAGTTTGAAATCTTCCAATGATTCTGTAATGTGCCCCATCCGTCTCAGCACGAGTGCCCGGTTGTTGAGTGCCCGATAATTAGTAGAGTCACACTGAAAACTAATATCAAAGTCTTGAAGGGCTCGATGCTCTGAATGGAGCATGAAATTGGCCATCCCTCGGTGATGGTAAATAATCGAACGAATTTTTAAATTAGGATTGAAGTCCAAAGCTTGTGAATAGAGTTCAATGGCTTTTTTATAATTTTTCTGATTATGATTTTCCAGTGCCTCCATGAGTGTACGATCGAGCTTTTTATCTGAAGCTTTAGATGAATTCGATGTATCCTTCTGAGATGGAAGATCTTTTTCTTTGGATATATATGCTGACACTTCATTGGCATTGATTTGTGCTGCTTTTTTTTGAAGCTCTTGAAAACGTTCTTGTCCCCATTTTTTTGACTCTTTCTGTACATCTTTGATTTCCTGGAAAATCATATCCGACAGAGTCAAATTCGCATTGAGTGCAGCCAGCTTTTTTCGGGTAGATTCATTATAAAACCGTAAGTCACTCTTATAAATAAGCTCGTGTTCTACCTCTGCCCAGGCATCCTGTAAAATGGTTCGAATTTGTATTTCGCAGCATTTTGTGCAAGGCTGTGGAAATGCAAAATTTTCATCGTCAACGGCAATGATCACATGGACGGAATCATAAGCAAATTCTCTATAGGATAAATTTTCGGATTTTCTTTCAATCTCGATAACTTCAAATTTATTGTGGAGCATGTCGATGATTTGTTCAACATCTTCTTGAAAAGGAACAATGGTTCTCAACCCGAGCAGATCTTTTATTTTTTTACTGCCGACTGCATTTAAGTTTTCCAGTTGAATCCTTTTGACATTCAAACTTTCGATGGTTTTGATTCTTGATTTTATTGAAAACTTCAGTCCGCTCTTATACAATTCACGGCGTATTTTTTGTGCAACATTGGATAGGTAGCTTTCCCACTTCAAAAAGTGAGTAGTATAGGTTTCTTGAAGGCTTTCAGTCGCCATGATTCCTTACTTTTTATTTTCAAACAAATGGATTCAAAACTCCATATTCAAAAAAATTTTGTCTATTGTAAGTACTTACGGCAGACCGGTCAAGGCAAAGATGGATTGTTTCTCCCGTATTCCTTTGAGATCAAAGAGCCTCAAAGGATCCACTAAAGATCGTTCGTTTTTGCTAAATTGAGAGGCAAAGGATTCTGAGACTAAAATACGCTTTGTGAGTTGACCACAAAGACCTTCTATTCTTGCTGCTGCGATCCATTGGTAGAGTGCCTTTTCTGAAGGCACTACTATTGCGTGTTGATGCCGCTGCTTGATTTGGTTTTGATTACAGCGACTGGTATCCTTTGTAGTGTTTCAGAAAATTCATTTTACCATTGCCGAGAAAATTCTTAAAATCCCATTCCGTCAGATCGAGCCGATCCAAGTAATTTTTGTGAACTATGTAGGTGAATGCGGGCAAGGCGATTCCATCATTTAATTCGATTTGTACTAGCTGACGTGTATACATTTCTCCTTCAAATCGGTCGAGCCGAATCCATGCTTCTTTAGTGACATTTGTGTAAACCACACCTTCAACAGAACTGCCTGTATGAGAAAGGAGGGCGGGATAGTATTCACCTCTGACAGACCGACGGCTATAGTTTTTTAGTATTCCAGACACATGAGAGAAGTTTCCCCCTGAGACTTCTCTCATGATGTCCTCCCACATAAGTGTTCCATAGGCAAAGAGATTCTTCATTTTATTCAATTCGTTCCGTTTATTATCTGCTCATAACGGTCCCTCCAGCTGTTCAGATCCAACAGTAAAAGTTTTCTTTTGTATCCCATTAAGCACCTGACGTGACTTCGGTCCAAGTTGATCCATCACAGGAAGACCAAACATCATTTTGCCCACATTTTACTATCAAAGACAACGCTTTTAAAATCAGCTATACCTGTCCAAGAAGCAGAAGAAGCGACTTCAGTCCACGTTCCAACTACCGTTTGCTGATATTTTTGGCTCTTTGATATTTACCGTGGGGAAAAAAGGTTGAGTAATCAAGCATATAGTTCATAGCCAACGAAGTCTAAATGGATTCTTTGGAACAGTTTTTCTGTATTAAGAATGCCATAGCATCTTCGTTTGATGACTTTGATTTTGTTATTAATGCCTTCCACAAATCCACTACTATGACGATGGTCAAAATAATTTAAGATCAAAAAAACCTTATTTTTGTTTCCTCTACTAAACTGCTATTTGTCATCTAGATTAGTGATAATGGGTATTTGGGGGGATTTGACAACCTATAACCTATAGCTAATCATAGGTCAATGGGGCATGAACAACTTACATTTATAGGTTGATATAGGAACTGCTAATCTAAGCAACTCCTTATAAAATCTGGTAGCAGGGGGGAGATTTGAACTCCCGACTTCAGGGTTATGAATCCTGCGCTCTCACCAACTGAGCTACCCTGCCAAATGAAAGGAGTAAGATACCTTACCTGTAAAAGGATTACAAATTTTTTATTATTTGAAAAGAGTGGACTGATAAGGAATGGGAATATCAACTTAGTTTGATTCTTCTTTATGCTCCAACAATGCTCTTTTTTTCAATTCAAGTAATTCTATATCCACATCAGAAGCACCACCCTCTAATTCAGCAAATTGTTTTTCCAGACTATCTTTCCCTTCGTCCTGACTTAGTTCGAGGTAAGCTTCTGACTGATCCTGCATGGTTTCCACTTTTTCTTCCATCCGTTCAATAGTCGCAATGGCACTGGTTGTATCCATCCCCTCCAAGGTACTATACATACTCTTCTGCGCTTCGGCAGTCTTCTGCTTAGCTACCAACAAGCCTTTCTTTCGCTTAATCTCTTCAATTTTATCTTCGAGCTGCTGGTAACTCTGCCTCAAGTTTTCTGTATTTTTTGTGTGCACTGCGAGCTGTTGTTCAAATTCCTGGGCACGCTTTTGATGTTCTTTTTTACGAAGGAGCGCTTCCTTGGCCAAGTCATCTTTTTCATTCTGGACAGCTAAAATTGCTTTTTGTTCCCATTTTTGAGCTTCTTCCTGCTCCTTAGCCATTTCACGTTCCAAACGTTTTTGATCGGCCAGCACATGAGCAACTTGATTTTTAGTCTGACGCTTTTGAGCTTCCATATCCGTAATCATTTGATTGAGCATTTTTTCCGGATCTTCAGCCTTATCCAGCATATCATTGACATTGGATCGAAAAACATTCACAAAGCGAGACAAAATTCCCATAAGACTCCTCAAAGTGTTAAAATAACTGTTTCCGTTTATTGGATGGAAGAATATTAAGAGCTTCACGATATTTAGCCACAGTGCGGCGTGCTACTCGAATCTGATTTTTTTCATACAAAATTTTTGCAATCTGCAGGTCGGTATAAGGAGAGCGAGGCTCTTCATGTTGAATCAATTGTTCAATCATGTCTTTAATGCGTTTGGACGATACGGCTTCTCCTCCTCCCTGTTCAATTCCACTGGTAAAAAAGTATTTCAATTCAAAAATACCCTGTGGTGTATGCACATACTTATTGGTGGTAATACGGCTGACTGTCGACTCATGAACACTGATATCCTCGGCAACATCTTTCAAGACCAGTGGTTTGAGAAAATTGATCCCTTTTTCAAAAAAATCCTGTTGGAATTTGAGAATACTTTGTGTCACACGGTAAATCGTTTTCTGACGTTGCTCAATACTCTTCATCAACCATTGACCTGCTTTGATTTTTTCCTGAATGTATTCCTTGGTTAAATTACCATCTTCTTCCATGTGTTCGACCAGGTTTTTATAATAACCACTAATGCGCAGTCTTGGAACACCACCACCATTTAGAGTAACCTTGAACGCTCCCGTATTTGTTCGGTAAATAAAAACGTCAGGAATGATGTAATTGTGAGCAGACGTTGAACCAAAAGCACGTCCTGGTTTAGGCTCCAGGGACATAATCAACTTATATGCTTCAATCACTAACTCCAGGCTCTCCTTATGGCGACGTGCTATTTTTTTCAAATCTTTGCATTCGAGTAAAGACATGTCGTCTTTTACAATCTGATAACTCAAATCATGTTTCATCTCTAACAGCTCTAACTGTACCAGCAAACATTCCCTCAAACTGCGAGCACCAACTCCAGGAGGATCAAACTGTTGAATCCTTTTCAAAACATTATTGACAAAGCACACTTCTTCAATAGAAATTTCTACAGGCTCATCGACTGAATCATTGGAATCATTTTCCTCTTCCCTAAATACTGGGGGATCTGCTGCTTTTGTCGAAGCTTCTATAGTCACCTTCGTAGTTTGATATTTACTATCGATATCAGAAGAATCAAAATCTGAAGTATCAATGGAATGTGCCTGTGTCCATGCTTCAATCTCACGATGCAGCTCCAAATTGGACTCCAGCACTTCACGTATACTGACAGTGAGGTATCCATCATCTCCAATATTTCCGACAAGGTTTACTCCGACTTCATGCTCTAGATCATCGAGATCAAACATATCCAACTGCCACAATAAATGGTCTGACAGAGACTGACTTTGCGCTAATGTCGCTTCCAGTGACGGATATTCTTCACTTCCTGATCCCCTTCGATCTGACTGAGAGCCTCCAAATTCTACAAATTGCTGCCAATCCACATCTTCTGAGGATTGCTCTTTTTGAATCTCCTTTGCACTTTCAAAAGGCTCTGGTTCTTCAGATAATTCTGGAGCATCGGCAGAGTACGTCTCATCTTCGGGAGAAGGATTCGTATCCATATCAATGCCTTCTTCCAAAACAGGATTTTCAATTAGCGACTGTTCAATCAACTCTTCCAACTCCGTCCTTGACAACTGCAACAGTTTAATCGCCTGCTGCAATTGAGGAGTCATGATCAGTTGCTGGGAAAGCCGCATTTGCAGCTTCATTTCCATTGCCATAAGTACTCTTTCTGCAATCAGTTCATATTCCAAACCAATGTCATGTTGCCACAGAATGCAGGATAATGAAAGTTAATTTCATCATTTTCCTAAATCGTAAATGATTCCCCCAAATATACCTTTCGCGCCTGTTCGTTCTGCATTAATTCTTCAGGGGTTCCGTGCGCCAGTAGCTCGCCCTCATTCATAATATAGCCATGATCGATAATGCCGAATGTTTCTCGAACATTATGATCCGTAATCAGTACACCAATGTTCTTTTCCTTCAAGTGTCGAATAATCTCTTGAATGTCTAAAACCGCAATCGGGTCCACTCCCGCAAATGGTTCATCAAGCAATATAAATGAAGGGTTCATCACCAAGGACCGAGCAATTTCTACACGTCGACTCTCTCCACCAGAAAGCGCATATCCTTTCAATTGGCGAATATGCGCAATCCCCAATTCTTTTAAAAGCGTGTCTAAACGAGCCCGTTTTTCTTCTTTTGCTAAATGTAACAGTTCCATAACGGCCAGTAAATTCTGCTCTACTGTCAATTTTCGGAAAATGGAACGCTCTTGCGGAAGATATCCCAGCCCCACTCGAGCCCGGTGATGCATAGAAAGATTGGTGATATCTTTGTCGTCCAAAGCTATTTCCCCACCATCCGGACGAATGACTCCGGTGATCATATAAAAAGAAGTGGTTTTTCCTGCACCATTTGGCCCAAGTAATCCGACGACTTCTCCCTGGTTGACTTCAATGGATATTCCTTTGACAACGTGGCGACTTTTATAGGCTTTTTTTAGTCCCTGTGCAATTAACTTTTTCATCTAGTTTAAATTCGATTCTATAATTGATTGACAATTAGCACTTCTTACTATAGAGTGCTAATAATACATCAACTACAATTGTTTATATTTTGTATACAACTTTCACGCAGGAGTGCTTAAATATGCCCATTTACGAATATGTTTGCAAGAGTTGTAATCATGAATTAGAAGAGGTACAAAAATTTAATGATCCTTTACTGACAGAATGTCCGGAATGCCACCAAGCGGAATTAAGCCGCAAAATGTCGGTCAGTTCTTTTCATCTGAAAGGAGGAGGATGGTATAAAGACGGATATCATGGTTCGGATAAAAAGCCTTCGACAGAGACATCATCGGAAAGCAAACCTTCTGATAAAAAAGAGACTTCCAAACCAAAAGACACATCACAATCAACTTCTACAAGCAAAGAGTCAAAAGCTTCGACTTCATCATCCACTTCCACAAGCAATGCTGCCTGACACATTGCAGTGGCTAAGAAGGTTCTCTAAGATTTTATTTTACTTTGGAAAATAGAAGCAAAGCCTTCGCGGTAAGTCGGAAACTGCAAATGATATTTTATTTCTTGTAAGAGAAGCTGGTTGGAGATAAACCGTGCTTTTGTTGCTTTGTACCGAACTTCGCCTGATTTGATTGCTCTATTTTGATAAGAAACGGATAGACCTGGAGGCAGTTTTAATAAATCAGACTGCAACAGCCATGTGACTACTTCGTTTGATGTTGCCGGGTTCTTGTCCACAGCATTGACGATTTGTGGAGAACTATCTTTTGCAATTAGGTGTTGAACAATATTCGCCAAATCAGCAACATGAATACGATGAACAGGGCGTTCACCCCCTGGAACCGGCTTTTGCTTCAATAATCGCTGTCCTATATGCCGATCAGGTCCATAGATTCCTCCTGGGCGAACCACATGGGTTTGGAAATACTGGTTCAAAATTTTTTCTGTTTCGAATCGTAATTTACCAGCAGTGTGATCCGGTTCAAAAACATCGTTCTCCCTCCAAGTGCCATTTTCTGAAGGATAAACGCCCGTCGAAGAAATATAGACCATCTTTCTTAGTTGAGGAC
>JADGAT010000083.1 GCA_015231885.1 SAR324 cluster bacterium | reverse complement strand
TGGTAAAGCAACGCAGAAGATCGTTGAAAACACAAGTAGATTTGCTAAGTTATTGTTTGAGCATTCCTTAAGGTCTAGATAGATTCTTACTTTAATTTTTCAAGAGGATAACATGATTGTCAGCTTTGTTCAAACTAAAGGTGGTACTGGAAAGAGTACACTTGCACTCAACCTGGCTTTCTCAAATGTCATGCAGAAAGCATTTGAATCGATTGCTTTGATTGAATTTGATCCTCAGGGAACACTGCGGGATTGGTGGCAGGCACGAGAAGAAAATCACTGGCAAACCAAGAAAGTGTCTTTTCACCATATTTCCAGTACCCAGAAGGAGGTCGTTCAAGATGGCATCAAGTCGATCAATCTGCATAACGAACTTTTAATTGTAGACACTCCAGGAGAAAGCACAGGCAAGCTTCACACGAAAATAGCGTGTGCAATATCTGATTTGGTGGTGATTCCCACAAGGAGCTCCACCAATGAAGAATTGGCTCTTTCTAACAAACTATTGCCTATTTTGAAAGAGATCATTAAAATCAATGCTCATAAACAAGGGGGATTTTACGTTTTGCCTGCTTTTGTCAATTCTCGTTCTTCCAAAGATAAGATCATCCAATATTTTGAAGACATTCTCCCGTCTTACGTAGAGTGTATGGGATCTGTTTATCCAATGCGCTCCGTTTATGAAAATTTTAACCGAGAAGGAATGGCGCTGCAGGAATACATCAAGTCCGTAGAAAAAAATCGGAGGGTGTTTCAGCAAGCATCTAAGGCCGTGAGTGATGTGGAAGAAATTGCAAAAAACATATTAGAGCGTTTGAATAACAGGCAGGTTTAACTTTATATCTATAAAAAACAAACATATGGCACTACCTAGAAAAAGGAAAAAACTGGAAGACTCTTCTCAAGAGGTAACTTCTCTGGAAAACAAGGAAGAAGCAACGACAGCCTCGGAGACCGCAAAGAAAGTATCTACTAGCCCAAGTCTTACTCCAAAAAGAACCAGGAGGGCGGCTAGATCAAAGAGTGTTGTGACAGACGCCGCACCTGCAAAGGGACATGCAAAGTTAGACCAGGAATTCGATTTGGTAGAGAAACTAGGAGAAGAAATTCCTGCGTCAGAAGGGATGATGATGTTATCGGAGCAAAACCTTGCTCGCTCTGCTGGAGAATTCATCAGAGGAACCACTTTGCCTGAGGATAATCAACGAACCGTTCTCGCGGCCAGTATTATTCAAAAACATGTGATGCTGGCATCAGGAGCTGCATTGATTCCAGCTCCGTTTGTCGATATTGTTTTTGCTACAGGAGTGCAGGTAAGATTGATCGGGCAGTTGGCAGAACTTTATGAAAAAGACTTTTCTATTGCTCGTGCAAAATATCTGATTGCCGCACTAAGCGGTAATTATGCGGTGGGCATTTCTTCTCTTTGGGGAGGGCTCAGTCTTGCCAAAGCAGTTCCAGGGCTGGGTACTGTTGTAGGAACTGCGACAATGCCTGTTGTGATGGGAGCTTCTACTTATGCGGTGGGTCGAGTCTTTTCTCATCATTTTTCATTGGATGGTGAATTGACGAATTTCAAGCCTGCAAAAAACAGAAAATATTTTCAAGAACAGCTCGAAGCAGGCAAACAAATCGCTGCAGGCCTAAACAATGGATAAGCACCGGGAACAACGCTATGTGGAAGCGCTTAAAAAATCCTCTGAAAAAATTAAAGAGTTATTGGAAGAACTGGATTCTTTGAAAAAAGGAGAACCGGTTGCCATCATTGGGATGGGTTGCCGTTTTGCTGGTGGAGCAGACAGCCCAGAGAAATTTTGGGAACTTTTAGAGCAGGGAAAAGACACGATTGTAGAAGTTCCTCCAGATCGCTGGCCTATTGATCAATATTATGATCCAGATGCCCAGGCAGCAGGAAAGATGTATTCCAGGTACGGAGGATTTCTGGATGAGGTTGATAAATTTGATTGTTCGTTTTTTGGGATATCTCCTCGAGAAGCCGCTTCTTTGGATCCCCAGCAACGTCTTTTACTGGAAGTGAGTTGGGAGGCCTTGGAAAATGCAGGCCAGAGTATTGAAGCATTGAAAGAAAGCGCAACTGGAGTCTATATTGGAATTTTCAGCTATGAATATGGCGGAGTACGCTTGGTGAGTGGGATTCTTGATGAAATAGATCCTTATTCGGTTACAGGTGTTGCTCATAGTATTGCTGCTGGGCGTATTTCTTATTTGTTTGGATTTCAAGGGCCCAATATGGCCATTGACACATCCTGTTCTTCATCGCTGGTTGCTTTGCATCTGGCTGCTGCTAGTCTGCAAAGAAGAGAGTCCAATTTAGCCCTTGCAGGTGGGGTTAATTTTATAATTTCCCCAGAATGTCAAATTGGATTTTCAAAACTCAATGCACTTTCTCCTGATGGTCACTGCAAAACCTTTGATGCATCCGCTGATGGCATTGGCAGAGGAGAAGGGTGTGGCATTGTTGTGCTGAAACGTCTTTCAGATGCTCTTTGTGATCGAGACCCTATCCTGGCCGTAATCAAGGGAAGTGCGCTCAATCAGGATGGAACCAGTAATGGACTGACTGCACCAAATGGCATTGCACAACAACAGGTGATCCGCCAAGCTCTAAAAAATGCTCAGCTTTCTCCGCAGGATGTGAGTTACATTGAAGCTCATGGAACAGGAACTCCTCTGGGCGATCCTATCGAAATTCGTTCACTGACAAAAATTTTTCCAGATCAGGAACTGTGCATAGGCTCTGTTAAAACCAATCTGGGCCATTTAGAAAGTGCTGCAGGAGTTGCAGGACTGATGAAGGTCATTCTCTCACTGGAGCATGAGAAAATCCCTCCACATCTTCATTTTAATACTCCCAATCCCCACATTTCCTGGGATGAGTTGTCATTTATCATTCCAAAAGAAAGTAATCCCTGGCCAAAAACGGAAAAACCACGTATTGCAGGAGTCAGTGCTTTTGGCTTGAGCGGAACGAACGCTCACGTGCTGATCGGAGAAGCTCCGAAAGAAAGTGAGCGAGTCAATCTGGTGGAACGTCCTCTCCATATCCTCAATCTTTCTGCTAAAAAAGAAGAATCACTTCGTGAACTAGCTCTCAGATATCAAGAATATCTGGATCAAATGGATAATACAGCCAAAACTGAGATGGGAGACATCTGCTACACTGCCAATACAGGACGATCCCACTTTCCTAAACGTTTATCTGTGATAGGAGAGTCTATTACTGCAATCAAACAAAAACTGTCTGAATTTCTGAAAGGTACGATCACAAAAGGTTGTTTCCAAAGCACTGATTCTGCAAAAATAAATCTTGACCCTGTTTTCTTGTTTACGGGACAAGGGTCCCAGTATTGTGGAATGGGTCGAGGCCTGTATGAAACTCAACCTCTTTTTAAAGAGGTTCTGGTGCAATGTGATGAGCTGTTTAAAGCATATCTGAATGATTCGATTATATCATTATTGTATTCTGGTGACATTCCAGAAAATATCATACACCAAACTCTTTATACACAGTCGACCATTTTTTCTATTGAATATGCTCTGGCCAAATTATGGAAATCGTGGGGAGTTAAACCTTCTGTTGTGATGGGCCATAGTGTGGGGGAGTATGTCGCAGCATGCATAGCTGGTGTTTTTAGCCTGGAAGATGCTGTTAAGCTGGTGGCAACTCGGGGAAAATTGATGCAGGCATTGCCAAGTGGGATCATGGCTGCTGCTTTTGTGGAAGAAAAGGATGCTTTGCAGATGTTGCAAGGATTTGAAGACAAAGTCTCGATTGCCGCTGTTAATACCGCTAGAAGCGTTGTTATTTCTGGGGAAACAGAAAGTATACATGCCGTTTTGGCAAAATTTAAGGAGGCAGACACTTCTTTCCGTTATCAGTTATTGAAAGTATCTCATGCCTTTCACTCTCCTATGATGGGCTCCATTTTAGAGGAATTTCGAACCGTTGCTTTACAGATTAATTATTCAAAACCCAAACTGCCTATTATTTCTAATTTGACCGGCAAGCCAATCCAGGTGCCTATAGAAAACTCTCCCCTGGATTGGGCGAAATACTGGACGCGTCACATTCGAGAACCTGTACGTTTTTATGATTCCATAAACTATTTAGAGCAGGAAGGTTATGAACTTTTTTTAGAAATTGGTGCTACTCCGATTCTGTCAGGGCTCGGTATACAAAATATGAGTCCTAATAAAGGATTATGGCTTCCCTCTTTGAGGCAAGAACAGGACAACTGGGGGCAAATATTAGATACGCTGGCACACTTATATATCCACGGTTTGAAGATAGACTGGACGGGCTTTGACCGACCTTATTCCAGAAGAAAAGTGATCTTGCCTAACTACCCTTTTCAGCGTGAACGACATTGGGTTGAGCCTAAGCACTTTTATCCAAATTCAGGCAACAAAAAAGAGAATCCATGTTTAAATGAAAGACAAGACGCATCACTACCAAGTATTTCTCAAGAAAAGGCTGCTGCTACAGAAACAAGGGGGAACATCTCTGAACAAAGAGAATCTTCCCTGGAAAAAATGATGAACCAACAGCATCAAACACTAAGGAAACAGATGGAAGTGATGAGCCGGCAGTTACGAGCACTTAAAGGAAGAGATGGCGTTAGAACAGATAGTGCATTAGATGACCTTCCAAAATAGAATGACACTCATGAAATTTAATTTTTGATTATCCTTGAAAGTACCTTTAAAAAATCACCTGAGCTTCAGGGTGATACTAAAAATGGTATGAAATTATTTAACAAAAACGGGCAATAATAATGATTGTAGAAATTAAAGAAATCCTCAATGAAATAACCGGCATTTCCATTGTAGAAATAGACGAAAACATAGATCTTTTTGCACTGGGTATTGATTCTTTGATGATGGCAGAGGCCAAGCAAAAAATTGAATCCCGTTTTGGAATAGAGATTGCTCTGGAAAAATTTTTTGAAGAAGCACCAACAGTGAAAAGAGTCGCTTCAATGGTTGATCAGGCACTGGAAGATGCTACTTCTGCCTCAGAATCCAGCGTTGAAAACGGTGCAAATCCGTTTGAGATCTCTTTAGAATCAATGACCTCTATGAAAGACGTAGACATGGGTTTCGACTCAAAGGATTCTACAAATAATCAACAGTCTGTTTTAGAGAAGATGGTTGCTTTACAAAATGAAACGATGAGGAAGCAACTGGAGTTCATGAGCATGCAACTTGAAGTAATCAAAGGCCACACTGGAACATTACCAGAGTCACTAAGCAATGAGGCGTCACCTTGTTCTGTAAACAGGGGACAACCCCAGTCGGTAAATAAGGAAGCAACGGCTTCTTCTACGAGCCAGTCTTCTAGCTTCGATCATGTACAGTACACAGGTTTTCGATCCTTAAAGTTTACCAAGGACACAGACCTCTCTTTAGCACAGCAACAGTTCATTACCGATTTGGTAACCGCCCATACAAAAAAGACCATAAAATCAAAAGAATATGCAATCAAGCACCGGTCACGTTTGAGTGATTGGATCAACACCCTGGGCTTTCGTTTGAGTTTAAAAGAAATCAATTATCCTATTGTGGCCGCCCGATCATCTGGTACAAAATTTTGGGATATTGATGGCAATGAATATCTCGACATTGCCATGGGGTATGGTGTCAGTTATTTTGGTCACCGCCCTTCTTTTATTATGAAAGCCATTGAATCTCAGTTGCAAGAAGGTTTTGAATTGGCGCCGCAATCAGATCTCGCAGGGGAAGTTGCTGACTTGATTCATGAATTAACAGGAGTGGATCGGGTGACTTTCTGTAATACGGGATCAGAGGCAGTCATGGTTGCCATTCGTCTTGCCCGTACGGTCACGAAACGCAAAAAAATTGTCTTATTTGCCGGAGCCTATCATGGCATTTATGATGGAGTACTTGCGGTAGGGGGAGAGTCTGGATCAACTCCCCTTGCAGCAGGGATCTTACCAGAGATGGTAGAAAACGTCATTGTCCTGGGCTACAATACTCCCAAAGCATTGAAGGAAATCAAAAAATATGGAAGCGAGCTTGCCGCAATATTAGTGGAGCCTGTGCAGAGCCGCCAACCTCATATCCAACCTAAAGAATTTTTACATCAATTACGTCAATTGGCTTCTGATTCTGGAGCGGCTTTAATCTTTGATGAGATGATAACAGGATTTCGGTGCCATCCTGGCGGGGCACAGGCTCATTTTGGGGTAAAATCTGATATTGTGACTTATGGTAAAACAGTTGGTGGTGGTATGCCAATTGGTATTGTTGCAGGATCAGCCCGTTTCATGGATGCTATTGATGGAGGAGGAAATTGGAGCTATGGAGATGATTCTTTTCCTGATAAAGAAGCTACTTTTTTTGGTGGAACGTTCTGCAAGCACCCTCTGACTTTAGCCTCAGCTCGAGCAGCACTATTGTATATGAAAGAAGAAGGGCCGACTTTACAGGAACGAGTGAATCGGCTGACTGATTATTTTGCCTCTGAAATCAATGTTTTTTTTAAAGAGACAGAGATCCCTTTGCATGTGACTCATTTTGCTTCTCAATTTAGGTTTGAGGGTCATGGGAAGTATAATTTTTTATTCAAACCACTGGAAGTAGATCTGTTTTTCTATCTTTTGATGAGAAAAGGGATTTATACCTGGGAAAAACGAATCTGTTTTTTCTCTACACAGCACACCAAAGAAGAAGTGGAGTACCTGATTGAAGCCATCAAAGAAACCATCGAGCAGATGCGTGAGGTGGGATTTTTTCCTTTACCTGATAAAATTTCATCAGAAGAATTGCAAAATGATCATTCTCTAAAAAAAAAAAATAGAGAGGCCAATCAACTGAGTTGTTCTCATCCAATGTCGTCAAGCCAAAAACGACTCTTTATCATCAGCCAATATGAAGGATCTGAAAAAAGTTATCATTTATCTGGTGCCTGGTGGGTGGAAGGATCCCTTGATATTCAAAAATTGGGACAATGTTTTCACGTATTGTTTGAAAGACATGAAAGCCTTCGGACGGGCTTTGTGATTCAAGAAGAATCCTGGATATGTCAAGTCCATCAAAGTGTGCCGTTTCAAATCATGGTCAAGCAGGGCAGCAAGGAAACGGTTGATGAGTTGGTTGATGAGTTTGTTCAGCCTTTTGATTTATCCAATCCTCCATTAGTGCGAGTCGGTGTTGTACAATTTCCGGCAAACCGTTCTTTAATGATTCTCGATGCACATCACATTGTATTTGATGGACTTTCTTTGAGCCTCTTCACTAAAGAATTGATGATGCTCTACGGAGATTACCCCCTCTCTCCACTGAAGGCTCAATACAGAGACTTTGTCTCCTGGCAGGAAAAGTTTTTTGAAAGCCGTTCTTTTGCTCATCAGGAAACCTATTGGCTGAAGCAATTTTCAGGCGAGCTGCCCTTGCTTGACTTACCAACAGATTATTCCCGCCCTGCACAGCCTCAATTTACAAGGGAGCACGTTTCCCTGCAATTTCCTACCAGTGAACTGAGTACTCTGGCTCATTCACAGGGAGTTTCGCTTTATATGGTATTGGTCGCGGCATATTTCACCTGGCTCTTCCGCTTAACAAAACAGGAAGAAATTGTTATCGGAACTGTCAACTCTCACCGCCCTTTTGAAGATTTCAATCAGATTGTTGGTATGATCACCAATACTCTGGCTTTGCGCGGCTATCCCAATAAGGAAAAAAGTTTCACTACCCTACTGAAAGAAGCTAAATCTCTCTGTCTCGAAGCTTATGCTCATCCTGACTATCCCTTTGAGAGGCTGGTTGAAAAATTAGGACATTCCCAAGACCCTAACCGTCACCCCGTCTTTGAAACGATGTTCACTTATGAAAAAGCTGATGATCGTGTCTTGAATTTGAAGGATTTAAAGATTAGTCCTTGTTTTGAAAAGCAGAGTTATGCATTTGACATGACCCTCGATGTGATTGAGCAGGAGGGTATTCTGAATTTAACCTTTGAGTACGATGCCAGCATTTTTAAACAGGAGACCATCCAACGATGGGCTGGCTATTTCATCCATATTTTGCAAGACGCCCACCTTAATCCGGATGTAGCTCTTTCCGATATGGACATCCTACCTCCGGAAGAAAAAGAACAGTTACTGAAAGAATTTAATGCAACGCAAGTCGAGTATCCCTGCGAAAAAACAATTGTGAATTTGTTTGAGGAACAAGTCCTCAAAAGTCCAGATGCGATTGCTGTGATTTGTAAAAACCGAGAATTATCTTTTCAGGAGTTGAACGAACGTGCAAATCAATTGGCCCATTATTTGGCAGAACACTATCATCTCAAACCGGATGATCGAGTTGGTATCCTCATGGAGCGTTCCGAATGGATGATGATTGCTATACTCGGGGTGTTAAAAGCAGGAGCGGCATATGTTCCTTTTGATCTGGAATTTCCGCCACAACGGATGAAGTATGTCCTTGATGATAGTCAGTGCAAGGTTCTGTTGACTAGTCCTCAACAAAAGGAAAAAGCAGCTTTGATTGAGTCAGTGGCATATGTAGAAATCACAGAGATTGAAACTAAGCACAGTTCTAATCCAAATCCAATCGCTCTTCCGGCGCATCTGGCTTATTTGATTTATACTTCAGGCTCCACAGGAAATCCCAAAGGAGTGATGATCGAGCACCGAAATGTGGTCAGCTTTGCAGAAAACCTGTCTGCAGTTTTTGGAATGACATCAGCAGATCGCATCTATGCTCTGACTACCCTCACTTTTGATATCTCGGTGTTAGAACTGTTGTGCAGCCTGATCAACGGAATCCAAATTTCGCTGGCTTCAACTGAGGAAGTAATGGACCCGGACGCCATTGCCAGAGACTTACGTGAACATCAAATTACGGTTCTGCAAGTAACGCCTTCAAGGTTGAAGTGGTTGCTTGAATCTCAAAAAATGGAATTGCTGCACTCACTGCGTGTTTTGCTGGTAGGAGGCGAAGCCTTACCAAAATCCCTTGCCGAACAACTCCAAACTTTGCCGAACATCAAAGTTTTTAACGTGTATGGTCCTACAGAAACAACCATTTGGTCTAGCTTCAATCAACTGACTGAAGGAGAGATCACCATAGGCACCCCTTTGCTGAATGAAATGATTTATATTTTGTCAGAAACCAATCAACTGCAACCGATTGGTATTCCGGGAGAGTTGTGTATTGGAGGGGACGGAGTAGGGAGAGGTTATGTCAACCGTCCTGAACTGACGGGAGAAAAGTTTATAGAGAATCCTTTCCGGAAAGGAGAAAGGCTTTATCGAACCGGAGATTTAGCACGCTGGTTGCCTAATGGAAATCTCGATTTTTTAGGAAGAAATGATGATCAGGTAAAAATAAGGGGACACCGGATTGAATTGGGAGAGATAGAACTCACTTTGCAGAAACATCCTCAAGTTGAACAAGCGGTAGTGATTGCGGCAGAGAAAGATGCAGGAAACACAGAACTGGTTGCTTATCTGATCGGAAATGAGAAGCTGAATCCTACCGATTTGAGGCAGTATCTTCTGGAACCTCTTCCTGAATATATGATTCCTGCATACTTTGTCCAAATGGAACAATTCCCTCTCAATCCCAGTGGGAAGATCAATAAGCGTGCCCTACCCGCACCAGAAGGAGGAGCATTGATTTCTTCTCTTTATGAAGCACCTCGCAATCCTTTGGAAACTCATTTAGTCAGTCTGTGGGAGGAAGTCCTGGGACACAGTCCCATTGGAATACACGACCATTTCTTTGATCGAGGAGGGCATAGTTTAAAGACCGTTCAATTGCTATCTAGAATTCACAAACAATTAGAAGTAGACCTCTCTTTAAAAGAAATCTTTGCCACTTCGACAGTCGCTGGATTGGCGGCTGCGATTAGAAGCAGCAATCCCCAAAAATTTCAATCCATTGAGCCGGTTGCTATTGCTGAGGATTATGCTCTTTCTCATGCTCAACAACGCCTGTGGGTGATGCATCAAATGGAGGACACCTCAATTGCCTATAATGTGACTGGAGCTTTGCTGTTAGAAGGCAAACTGGATCACGAAGCACTTTTTCAGGCGTTAACAACTCAGGTTGCCCGCCATGAATCCCTTCGCACAACCTTTCTCAACATCGGAGGAGAGCCTCGGCAGAAAATTCATCCAACCATTGATTTTGATCTGGAAGAAATCGATTTAAGTCAGGACGAGAATTCTGAAGAGAAAGCTCGAGAGATTCTTCTTGTTGAGGGACATCGGGCTTTTGATTTGGCAATTGGCCCTTTGGTCCGGGTGAAACTGCTGCAACTGGAAACAAATTCTCATGTACTGGTATTCAACCTCCATCACATCATCTGTGATGGCTGGTCCCTGGGAATTTTGACGCAAGAATTGGGGTTGCTCTACTTAGCTTTCCAGCAGGGAAAAGAAAACCCTTTAGAGCCTCTTACTATTCAATATAAAGATTATTCTGAATGGCAGAAACAATGGCTGGCCGGCGAGCAGGCAAAATTAGATCAGGCATACTGGCATGAACGTTTATCTGGAGAAATCCCTGTTTTGGAACTGCCCACGGACCGCCCTCGTCCAATGGTACAAACTTTTCAGGGAAAGATGGTCCGCAAGACTTTCAGCCTGGAATTGACGCAAAAAATAAGAAATTTAATGAGGCAGAATGAGACAACGCTTTTTATGGGATTAGTGGCATTGGTGGATGTTTTGTTGTATCGCTACAGCGGCCAGGCAGACATTATCATGGGCACTCCTGTTGCTGGAAGAAATCATGTGGATCTTGAAGATCAGATTGGGTGTTATATCAATATGCTTCCCCTGCGAAATCGAATCAAAGGTTCTCAATCCTTTCACTCCTTTCTCGCTGAGATCAAGCACACAATCCTGGACGCTTATGAGCATCAGGATTACCCCTTTGACCAACTGGTAGATGAGTTGAATCTTGCAAGAGATCTCTCTCGTTCTCCTCTCTTTGATGTCATGATTGGCCTACAGAACCTGGAACAGTCCCTGCCGGAATTAGATGAACTGGTTATTAAAGATTTTTCATTCTCCCCGGAAGTGAGCCGGGTAGACCTAGCCATCAATTTTCTCGAACATGGAGAAACTTTGAGCTGTGAAATTGAGTATAATACCAGCCTGTTTGATGAAGAGCGAATCCAAAGAATGGGGGGACATCTTGAATCTTTGATGGAATCGGTGACTGACAATTCCAATCAGGCCATTTATGCATTAGACCTGTTGACAGTACAGGAACGAAAGCAACTGCTGGTGGAATTCAATGATACAGCACGAGAGTATCCCAAAGAAAAGTCGGTGATTGAATTGTTTGAGGAGCAGGTACTGCAAATCCCTGAAGCCACAGCCCTGGTTTTTGAAGATGTCTGTTTGAGCTATCGGGAATTGAATGAACGGGCCAATCAGTTGGGGTCGTATCTGCGCCTCCATTTTCAAGTGAAACCTGAGGATGCTGTCGGAATATTTGCTGAACATTCTGAACGGATGATCATTGCGGTTTTAGGAATTCTTAAGTCAGGTGCCGCTTATTTGCCCATTGATCCCCTCTATCCAGATGAACGCATTGCACATATTCTCAAAGAAGCCGAACCCAAAGTGATGTTTGCTGACGCAGTTGTCAAATCACGCCTTGCATATACAGACTTACCCTTGTGTCCACTAGATTGGGACTCTGAAATCGAATCGCAACCTCGAGAAAATTTACCCACAGTGGCTACTTCTTCAACGTTGGCGTATATTATTTATACCTCTGGCTCTACTGGAAATCCCAAGGGTTCACTGATTGAGCATCAATCCATTGTCAACTTGGTAAAAAATAGCAATTTTATTGATATTCAACCCTCGGATCGTATTTTACAAACAGGGTCTCTTGCCTTTGATGCCTCTACCTTCGAAATATGGGGAGCTTTGCTCAATGGAGCTCAATTGCATATTACCCGTCAGCATACATTGCTCAATGCCTTGGAATTTCACAAAGTACTTTCTCAAAATCAGATCACAACGATTTTTCTAACAACGGCTTTATTCAACCAGTTTGTGGATATTGACCCAAAAATATTTTCAGGTTTGAAACATCTCTTAATGGGAGGAGAAAAACATTCTCTCTCTCAAATCAATCAAGTCCGGAAAACTTGTAAGGATCTGGAGTTCACGCATGTATACGGTCCTACTGAAAACACCACCTTCAGTACTTTTTATAAAATAATTCAAGAACATAAAAGGGATGTCCCTATTGGACGGCCTGTTGCAAATTGCCAGACATTTATTGTTGGAAGCGGAGGCCAGTTGCAGCCTGTTGGTGTTCCTGGAGAGTTGTGTCTTGCTGGAGATGGTTTGTCGAGAGGGTATCTCAAAAACGCTCAATTGACTGAAGAAAAATTTATTTACAACCTTTTTGTCTCAGACCAAAGAATGTACCATTCTGGAGATATCTGTTGCTGGAATGCTGATGGAAGCATCGTATATATTGGGCGTCAGGACGATCAAGTAAAAATCCGAGGATTTCGCATCGAGCTGGGAGAAATTCAATATCATTTGCAGGAGCACCCCCTGGTTCATGAAGCAGTGGTAATTGCCAAAGAAGTCGAGGGGGGATCCAAAAAATTAGCGGCCTATCTGGTTGGAAATCCAGAATTAGATATGGGGGAAGTGAAAGAGTTCCTCTCAAAAGTATTGCCGAAATATATGATTCCTGCTTATTTCATACAGATGAGTCAACTACCGCTGAATCAAAATGGGAAAGTTGACAAAAGCACATTGCCTGATCCAAAAGAAGGAGAACTTGTTTCTGCTGATTATGAAGCACCTCGTAACTCTCTGGAAAACCAATTGGTCAAATTATGGGAAGAAGTTCTTGGTCAAACGGCTATTGGAATTCATGATAATTTTTTTGAACGGGGTGGGCACAGCTTGATGGCAACTCGCCTCCTTTCCCGAATTCATCAGCAATTGAAAACGAATGTTGATTTGGGGGATTTCTTTGCAAATACTACGGTTGCCGAATTGGCTCAAATCATTCAATCCAGTGACGAGGGATCCTATCAAATTGAAACCATACAAACGATTGCTGTTGCTGACCATTATCCAATTTCTCATGCACAGCGACGCATATGGATTTTACATCAACTGGAAGCAAATCCAATTGCATACAATATTCTGGAAGCGCTGAAACTGGAAGGTAATTTAGACAAAAAAACCTTTTTTGAAGCCATGAACGCTTTGTCAGCACGCCATGAATCGTTAAGAACCACGTTTTTTAACAAAGAAGGAGAACCTCGCCAGAGGGTACATCAATCCATAGGATGTGAAATAGAAGAAATCACTTTATCTTCGGAAACGGATACTCAAACACAAATCCAGCAAGTCATTCATGCAGAAAAGCAGTACTCCTTTGATTTAGAAACAGGCCCTTTGATGCGTACCAAGTTGTTGATTTTAACTCCAACCTCTCATCTATTGTTGTTCAATATCCATCATATCATTTGTGATGGCTGGTCCATTGGAGTGATGATTCGAGAACTGAGTGCCCTTTATCAGGTGTTTCGTAGAGGAAAGCCTAATTCTTTAAAACCCCTTTTAGTTCAATATAAAGATTATACTGTATGGCAGAAAAGCTGGTTGGCCGAAAAACATGCAGATCGAGCGCGAAATTATTGGTTTGATCGATTGTCAGGGGATCTGCCTCTTTTAGAACTGCCTGCTGATTTTCCACGCCCTGCTGTGCAAACTTATCGAGGTGATACGCTGACCAGAGTGTTGAGTCAGGAGCTGACAGAGAAACTTCACCGACTCATGCAGAAACAGGATGCTACTCTGTTCATGGGGTTGGCGGCATTAGTGAAGGTATTGTTGTTTCGCTACAGTGGCCAGAAAGATATTCTGATTGGGACGCCTGTTGCTGGAAGACGGCATGTAGACCTGGAAGATCAGATTGGTTGCTACATCAACATGCTGCCTTTGCGTGATCACATCGATGGCGCACTCCCTTTTAAGTCGTTTCTTGCACAACTGAAGCAAACCACCTTAGGAGCGTTTGAACATCAGGAATATCCCTTTGATCAATTGGTAGATGAGTTGAACCTGGTAAGAGACTTATCGCATGCTCCTCTTTTTGATGTGGTAGTGATTCTGCAAAATCAAGAGCATCCAGCTCTTGACCTGGAAGAACTGTCAATTCAAAGAATTCCTTTTGCTTTGGGAACAAGTAAATATGATTTGACCTTTGATTTCACGGAGCAAGGCGGCAAATTGTCTTTTGAGATAGAATACAATACCGATTTATTCAATCAGGAACGAGTTCATCGGATGGGGGATCATCTTGAGCAACTGGTTCACTCGGTTGTTACAGATTCAGCTGAACCCATCCAATCCTTAAATTTGTTAACAGATCAGGAAAGACAGCAGCTTCTGAAAAAATTTAATGCAACAGAAGCCGCATACCCCAGAAAAAAAACCCTTGTTGATTTATTTGAAGAACAGGTTCAAAAGACACCAGAGGCCGTGGCTCTGGTTTGTGAAAACCGAGAAATGTCTTATCGTGAGTTGAATGAGAAGGCCAACCGCATTGCTCATTATCTGAGGGATGCCTATCAGATTCAACCCGATGATCGTGTCGGATTTCTGCTGGAGCGTACGGAATGGGTACTCGTTGCTATATTCGGTATTCTTAAAGCCGGGGGTGCCTACGTTCCTATTGATTTGGAATTTCCTGAACAACGTATTGAATATATTCTTCAAAACAGCGAGTGCCGTGTCTTGTTGACCGAACCACAACAAAAAGAAAAAACAGATTTTATCAAGATGGTGGATGTTGTTGATATTAGAGGTGTTGAGGTAGAACAGGTTTCTAACCCAGATCCTGTTACTCAACCTTCCAATTTAGCCTACTTGATCTACACGTCAGGCTCTACAGGCAATCCGAAAGGTGTGATGATTGAACATGGCAATGCCGTCAGCTTTACGGCAAATCTTTCGACTAGCTTTGGGATTACTGCCAAAGACCGGGTTTATGCCTTGACACCTGTCGTTTTTGATATTTCGGTACTGGAATTACTATCTTGCCCTGTCAATGGAGTTCGTGTCGTTCTGGCCTCTGAGAAAGAATTCCATGACCCTCAAGCGATTGCCAATGTATTAAAGGATCAACAGATTACAGCCATGCAAGTAACCCCTTCAAGGCTAAAATGGCTACTGGCCGCCCAAAAAATGGAAATTTTACACTCTCTGGCTTCTTTGTTCCTGGCAGGAGAACCACTGCCAAAATCCTTGGCAGAACAACTCCAAACCTTTCCTTCTACAAAAGTTATCAATGCATATGGCCCGACAGAAGCAACTGTTTATTCGAGCTCTAATCAATTAACTCATGGAGAAGTGACCA
>JADGAT010000082.1 GCA_015231885.1 SAR324 cluster bacterium | reverse complement strand
TGCATTGGTGATGGTAGTATTGAGAGTATTTGAAACAGTACATGGAGGCGGCTCAAAGCTATAGCAAAGCATTGGAGCTGCAACCGGACAATCCTTCTATATCCCGCCTGCGTAAAAATGCATTAAATTTGCTGCAAGCCAGTCAAAACAACTAAGAACACCCACAAAAATTATGAAGATTCTATCATGGAGGACTATACCTGGATTAGTAGCTTTGGTAATTCTGACGGGTGCCGTTTACTATCCTGTAGTAGATGCTGGCTATATCCTGGATGATCGCGGTTTTTATATAACCGATCCTTTGATGGATGCTTCAGATGGTTTACAGCGGATCTGGTTCCAACCAAAAGACAATAATGGTATTTGGCCTTATTTGCCTCTGACCAGAACATCTTTCTGGCTGGATCGTCAACTATGGGGACTGGATCTTCAGTGGACTCATTTGCTCAATGTTGCTTTTCATTTAGGAGGAGCTGTTATTTTATGGCTTGCTCTGAAGAGTTTTGACATACGAGGAGCCTGGCTCATTGGGGCAATATTTGTGGTTCATCCTGTTTATGTTCAGTCTGTCGCTTGGATCGCACAGCGTAAAAATGTGTTGGCTGTTATATTTTATCTACTGGCCATCTGGAGCTATTTACAATTCAGCAGGCAAAAGTGGTGGAGCTGCTATGTCATGGCTCTGGTTTTGTTTATATGTGCTCTGCTGAGTAAAACATCAACAGTCATGCTGCCGTTGGTTTTGGCCTTATGCCATTTATGGCTGTACCGGAGTTGGAAAATTTCTGACCTTGTTGCTCTCATTCCCTTCTTTTTTGCTTCTATTGGTGCGGCTTATTCGCGAATCTGGTTTGAAATGAATGCTCTTGGTGCAACAGGAGAGGCCTTTTCCAGGGGACTTTTGGATCGGTTACTGATTGCAGGGCACATTCCTTTTTTTTATTTAAAAAAACTGCTATATCCCTACCCAACAGTATTTTTTTATCCAAGGTGGGAGATTGATCCTGCGCAATGGGTGAATTGTTTACCACTTGTCAGTCTATTGTTCGTCATCGTGATTTTATTGGTAAAATATCAAAAATGGGGCGGGCCACTTTTTTTAGGGCTGGCGGCGTTTTTGATTTCATTATTTCCCGTTGCTGGTTTTTTTAATAACAACTGGAACCGGTTTTCCTATGTTTCCGATCATTGGGTACACATTCCAAGTATCGCTATCCTTATTTTATTTGTACAAATTGGGGTTTGCCTGTTAAAAATATCAGGCATGCGGGAAAAAGCAGTGGCCCGATATTTTTCTGCAGCAGTTGGAGGAGGCATTATTGTAGTATTGGGAACACTGACGTGGCAACAGGCACATGCCTATAAAAACCTGGAAACATTATGGCAGGATACCATCAGAAAAAATCCAAAATCCCATAATGCTTATAACCGCCTGGGATCACTTTATTTTAAGCAGGGAAAAATGGATGCCGCTATTGAGAATTTTACAGCAGTGATCCAGATCAGGCCTGAGTTTGTGGAACCCTATAACAATCGGGGTACGGTTTATTTGAAACTTCAGCAATATGACAAAGCGATTGCCGATTTCAGTCAGGCAATTGAGCTTCAGCCAGGGATGAGCGATGCCTATTTCCATCGTGGTATCATTTATAGCTTTTTGAAACAGTATCAAAATGCTATTGCCGATTTCACAAAAGTGATCCAGTTGGATCCTCAATTCATGGTGCCCTATAGCAAGCGCAGCGAGGCCCATTTGTATTTAAAGCATTATCAGCAGGCCATTGAGGATCTAAATAGATATTTGGTGGAATCTCCGTCTCCTGGAGAATTTTTTAATCGTGGCATTGCTCATATGGGGTTAAAACAAAACAAAAAAGCGGTGGATGATTTCAGTAAAGCCATTGAGATGGAAAAAGGATTTAAAAAGAGTTACGTTTTTCGGGGGATTGCTTATATGCATTTAGGAAAAAGTGAATTAGCCTGCACCGATTGGAAAAAGAGTTGTCAATTGGGAGATTGTCAAAATTTTCAGGTAGCAAAACAAAAGGGAATATGTTCGGAATGACTGCTGGCTGTTATATGCCTTATTTATCAGGATGTTTGGGAAGGCGTAGTTCTGAAGAAGTTGAGCCCAAGTGAACCGTTTGTGTGGGAAATGCGAAATTGAGTTCCAATTCTTCTATTTTTCGCATAATTTTTATTAAAAATGCCTCTTGAATGTCCATGTGCTCTTTCCAAACCGTGGTTTTGGTGAAACAGTAAACAAGAATATCCAGACTGTAAGCACCAAATCCTACAAAATTAATCAAGAAAAAATCATGGTGAAGATTGTTATCTTCCAGCAACAGATCACGAATTTCTTTTAATGCCTGCTGCATTTGTTCAGCATTGGTATCATAGGTCAGGCCAATGGTCATTTTGATACGCCGTTTCTGCATTTGGGACCAGTTATTGATAATACTGGTCGTGAAAAATGAGTTGGGAATCGTGATAAGGCTATTGGCAAATGTACGAATTCGGATGGTACGGAGGCCAACATCTTCTACGGTTCCTTCAATATCTTTTACTTCAATCCAGTCTCCGATTTGAAAAGGCCGATCAAAGAAAATAACAAGAGAGCCAAAAAGATTAGCCAGGGTGTCTTTGGATGCCAGTGCGAGAGCAGCTCCGCCAATGCCCAGGCTGGCTACCAGGCTGCCGACCGAATAACCCATGTTTTGCAGAAACAAAACAATCCCAACGATGATTAGAAAGACACGTCCGCTTTTACGAACGATTGGAACCATTTGATCATCCAATTTTGTTTCTGTTTTTGCGGCAACGTCTGACCAAATATCGCAAATGACGGAAAAAAGGCGGATACTGGCCCATATTGCAAGCAGAATCCAGCTTGCTCGAAATAAGGATGCTGCAAAAAATTGGAAATTGACGGGTTCTAAGGGAAGTTGGAGTACCACAGTTGCGAAGTAAATTGCTGCAACCAAAGGAATCCATCCCAGTGGGCGGGAAAGGCTTTCTAAAAATAAATGATCATAGCGAAATCGGGATAGACGTGCCCGCTCAATCGACTTGTTAAAAACGATTAGTAATATTCTACGGAGGATAAATCCTCCAAAAATACAGCCAAACGCTTGAACAAGCTGAATGAGAGAGATATCAAACAATTGGTATTCTAAGAATTGTAAAACTGTTAGCTCTTCCATACGGAGAATTTACGATGCTTGAGCTTTAAATAAAAGACAAAAAATGGATAAATTATCTTTCTCTTTTTTTGATAGGGATGCCCTTTTGGTAGCGAAAGAACTTTTGGGAAAGATCATCCGACACTGCTGCCAGGGAATATGGCTGTCTGCAATGATTATTGAGACAGAAGCGTATTATAAAAAGGAGAAGGGGAGCCACGCTTCACTAGGGTTTACTGAAAAACGCAAAGCCTTATTCATGGAACCCGGTACCATTTATATGTATTACGCCCGGGGTGGGGATTCTCTCAATTTCAGTTGTCAGGGGGAAGGCAATGCCGTTTTGATTAAATCATGCTTGGTTTATTGTGATGAACACACATCTTCTGAGATGCTTCCGTTGATGCAAAAACTCAATCCTCAAAAAAATATGAATCGGCCTCGTCCTATCCACTATTTGTGCTCAGGACAGACTTTATTATGCAAATCTTTAGGATTAAAAGTAACGGACTGGGATCAAAAGTATTTTGATCCGGAACGATTTTTTCTGGAAGACATTGGATATCGCCCAGAAAAAATAATTCAAACAACACGACTGGGAATCCCGCAAGGTCGTGATGAGCATTTGATGTACCGATTCATTGACTATGACAAAGCGGCTTATTGCACCAGTAACCCACTGCGTAAGAAAAAATGGACAGAGGGTAAAGATTATCATATCTTTATTTTGTCGCAAAAAGGTACTATTTAATCTTGACTCTATGAGGAAGAGAATACAGTTTTGACCATTTAAATATAAGGCCAGTCCAGGGAGGTATGATGAAAATTTATGGGTACACACGTTTGAACAAACTGCGCACACGTCCAAAAAATTTGAGTATTCAAAAGCAGACAGCAATCATTCGAGAATATGCCCGTTCTCGTGATCTCAAAATCCAAAAAATTTTTAGTGATGTTGAGGACACCAGCACTTCTCTGGAATTACCGAATTTAAAAAAAATAATTTCTTTGGTGGAGGCTGGAGAAATGACAACATTGATTGTTGCACGTCTGGACAGAGTGACTCGCAGTATTCGTTCAATCCATGAATTTATTCAAACAGTTTGCGATAAACATGAGGTCACTCTTATTTCGGTGGAAGAAGGTTTGGATTCCAGTACAGATCATGGAAAATTGGCACTGCAGATGATCGATATTATCGGCAAATGGGATGCAAAAATGATTTCTGATCGTACCAAAGAATTCATTGCGCGTAAACGCTCAATCGGAGAAAATGTAGGACATGCCCCTTTTGGGTTTGTTTATCGGAATAAAAAACTGATGCCATTTGCCGAGGAATTAAAAATAGTTTATTTAATTCGTCAAAAGAGAGATCATGAAGAATTGAGTTATCATAAGATTGCTAAATTTTTAAATGAATCCAACATTCCATCAAAACGAGGAAAACGCTGGCATGCTGAAACCATCAAAACTATTTATGAAAATCCTCTCTACAATGAACAATCTTGTCTGGAATTAGTAAATATTGGTTGAGTATTTCTAAATTCCACCGGCAATAGATGGTACAATTTGGATGCTGTCTCCTGATTGAGTTTTAGTGTCTAAGCTATCAGCATAACGAATGTCCTCATCGTTGAGGTACACATTGATGAAGCTGCGGACTTTGCCCTCTTCATCATAAAGGTGAGTTTTTAAATCTGCAAATTGACTGCAAAGGCTTTCAAAAGCTTCTCCAACAGTTGATGCATTTACCTGGATTTCATCCTGACTGTTTGTATATTTTTGTAATGCAGATGGTATTTCAATAATAATGGGCATAAATCTCCTTCTATCTGTGATTATGATTGAGCTAGAAGTCTATAAGTTTCTTCAAATTTTGTCAATTTGATTGCTTTGAGTTTGTAATTTTAATGGGTGGCAAGAAAAAATGATGCCGAGAATTGTTCTTAATTATTTGCAATATCCATGTTGATCTTATATGGTCTTGAATAGAAGCCTTCACATGAGGGTGGTCAATTTATCAAATTCACTGCAAGCAGCATTATGATAAAAAAAATTTTTTCTTTTACAAAAGAAGATGGGACAGGATTGACCCAGCAGGAAAAGCTTTGGATTGCTAAGGCCATAGTAGGCTTAGCTACGGTGAATGATCATCTGCATTTGAATGAGAAGGAACACATAGTGGCTCTTTATGAAACCCTGGATGGCAATCCAGGAATACTGATTGCCATGAACAAGGTCATTAAAGGAGATAAACCTCCCTGGATTGACCCGATTTCTTTTCCTCCTGAACTGGCAGATCAGGTGTTTAAGTACATTCTGCAGGTTGCTGCTTGTGATTATGAGATTCCGCCAGAGGAAATCCGATACATCAACCAGGTAGGGTTTGCCTTAAATATTAATGTGCTGAAGATTCATAAATGGACTAACTTTGCAATCCGTCAAGCCAAAATAGAATTTTTCAACCAGCTCAAAAATGATTTAAATGAAGAAGAATGCTACTGGTTAGCTCATGTTGTGTTAAAGGCAATTTATATTGATAAGCACATTGATAAAAGAGAAATCCTTTTTTTTAATGATGTCTATGAACTGTTGGGTGAGAATGAAGCACAAATCAATGAAGCCAAGGCGGATGGAAAAAATTTAAAACTGGATCATTTACCAAAGGTGCAATTCGATCATGCGCTCACTAGACGCATTTTGCAGTATTTATTGAGACTCACGATGAGCAACATTCAAGTGGAGGAAAGTGAAATTGCTTTTGTGCGAAAAATTGCTCAGATGCTGCAGTATGAAGAAGACGAACTAGAAACAATCATTGCATCAGAACACAAACTTTTATTGTTCCTGGCCAGTTCAAACAATTTGTAAAACTTCAGGTCAATGCAGCAACATTTCTCAAGTTTTTCATTGTATGCAGGATCTTCGCTTTTTTGATGACTTGGAAAGTTACTTTCGAAGCCTTCCTCAGTATATTTCTCTGAAGCAATATTTTGACTCTCCTGCTTTTTCCTCTTATTTTCCTGATAACCATGTTCTTTATTCCAGATTGTTGAGCAGACTGCTCGATATTCTTGATATTCCTCACACTTCTGCTTCTTGTTATAAAGAATTGTCTTCTCTCTATCGACTGTTTGATAGAATAGATCCTTACTATTTTACAGAAGATCAGATTTCGCAGGAAATCACCAAATGTTATACCCTGGCACCTCTCCAGCAAAAACGGCTTTTAGCATTTGCTATTACCTTTTTTCATACGATGCGTAAATTATCTTCTGTTACAGAAATCAATATCCAGTGGGAACAATGCGATGGAGAAGGGTGGTACGAGGTTTTTCCTGCGGGACATGCCTGGGATGTCGTAAGAATACTGCAGGATGTCGGAATACAGGCTGCGGCGAGCTGGTACGGTGCCCGTGCCTGGGCGCGTTTCACTCTTGGAAAACTAATTGAGCTGGAAAACGAACATCCAGATTGGCATAGACGATGTGTCGAATGGGGAAATACAAAAAAACAATTGCCCGTATTTGCTGATTTACTGGCTCATGCCTTTGCGGGGCAATTATCCCACCTGGGACTCAATGGATTTTGCGGGGACACCCCAAACTGTGCTGAATGCCCGCTGGCTTCATCTTGTGTCTGGAATAAAGAGATTGAGCGCATAAAAGATGCTCCGATTGCCGGGGCAGCTCGCGAAACCCTTCTTGTTGCCATCCAAAAACAGTCCATAAATGATATACCAATATCTGATTTAATAGCTTGGGCTTTTTCAATGAAAGAGGTGGAATATTCCGTATTGGAAACATTCTTTCAAAAAAATTCTCTTCGCATGATGGATCAAAAAACGGTTTATGAACTGAGTCAGATGTTTCCGCATCTCCCTTATTTTGGGGAAAAGATGAAAGCTTTATTGGAAATATGTAAGCGTTACAGTGAGGATAAATTGATCCCCGGTGATCAATTCAGCTGCAGTAAAGACATTTTTGATCACTTTCGTTTTCGTTTGCGGGATTTGAAGCAAGAATTGTTTATTTTAGTATTGCTCGATAATAAGCATCAGTACCTGACCGATGTCTTGATTACCAAAGGTATACTCAATAAGAGCCTGGTGCATCCCAGGGAAGTGTACAGCACGGCAATTGAGCAGTGTGCTGCTGCAATTGTCTGTGTCCATAACCATCCATCCGGGGACCCTAAAGCATCACCGGATGATCTCCAAATTACCCACAGATTAAAAGAAGTAGGAACTGTTGTTGGCATCCCACTACTGGACCATATCATTATTGGCAATGATCGTTATTTTAGTTTAGCGGACCAGGAATTGTTATGAAGCAGATTCAAGATCATTATTTTTATAAGGCAAAAAAAGATGGTTATGTGGCTCGCTCTGTTTATAAATTGCAGGAAATAGATCAAAAATATCACCTTTTGGCAAAAAGAAACCGGGTGTTGGATTTGGGATGTTCCCCTGGTTCATGGTTACAGTATGCTGCAAAACAGGTCGGTAAAAAAGGAGAAGTGGTAGGGATCGACCTTTCTGTAGTTTCTCTCAAATTGCCCGAAAATGTGAGTGTTGTTCAAGCAGATATTTTTGATTATCCGTTTCAAGAAGAGTTTGATTATCCTTTTGATGTCATCTTGAGTGACATGGCTCCGAAAACGACAGGGGTTAAATCGGTTGATGCACAAAGAGCCTGCAATCTTTGTGAACGGGCATTACACATTGCCAGTCACCATCTAAAGCCTGCAGGCGTGTTGCTGGTAAAAGCATTTCAGGGAGGGCCTTTTGAACAACTCAGGCGGAATTTTCAACAGCAATATAGCCGTGTTAAAGTTTATAAACCCAAAAGTTCTCGTCAGGAAAGTGTAGAAATTTTTTTGTTAGGCTTGCAAAAGAAGTAAAGTTTCAATTTAAACGATTCGGTGGTGTCAGCTTGTGAATGGTTTCGATAACTGGTTCTAAGAAGGCATCCGCTAGCTTTTGAATACCATTTTGATTCATATGACAAATATCTGTAAATAAATCTGGATCTGTGATGTTATGGGTCATCACATGGTTGATGTTATGTTTTTTTACAAAAAATGAGAATAGTTCGTTATACCTGCCAATTAATCTAAAATAGGTGTCATAATATTTTAAATTCAACCCCACGCCCCAAGTCTCTCCAATATTAACATCTAGAAATGCATGGAAAGAAGGTTCAGTCAATTTATAATCGGGTGCAGGGAATGATCCTGCCACGTAGTATATCCCTCTCTTTTTGAGTTCAGTAGACATTATAAAAAATTGTTTTAGGGTGTAATAGAAATAATTATCAAAATCCTTAGGGTTTATTAAAAATAACTTTTGGTATAATAAGCTTTTGTTGAACTTTTTTTGATTTGGGTGTGATTTTGAATATTCTTCAAGATAAGACCACATGATGTCATTTATTGCATTATATTGAATCACAACATCGGGTTGGTAACTGATTAGGGTATCCAGTCGTTCAACCCAGTGCCAAGAGCGAGCTCCACTTATTCCAAAGTTTAATACTTCTACATCAACATGAGGCAATTTTTTTGATAGCTCGGTTTCCAAAATTGCAGGATACGTTTGATCATTGGTCATTCCTTGAACAGTAGTTGACCCTCCTATACTGATAATTCTGATAGAACCTTTTTTCTTTTCTACAAGAAATTCTTTAGTCCTGAATCCATGGCTGTTGATGTCAACCCTGTATAAATCTCCATTAGGAAGTGCCATTTTAAGAGAAGCGTTTGGCTTATACTTGAGCCAGGGAATTTCCCATAAGCTTTGATCATACACTTCATGAGCCGGCTTCGCCGTGAATATGTTATTTTGGCTATAGTCTTTGGCACGCTCAGCTTTATACTTCCAGTGCACCTTGAGTGCTAACTCGGCTCCTAATACAATTATAATAATCGCAAATGCAGAGATGCTGATAATTTTCAGTATCACAAAAACAAATGGTTTCCTCATAGTCATGTTTTTTAACAACTGAGCATAGCCGCTTGGGAAGGCGAAAATAATAACGTACTAAGTTACCCAGGACTTTCATCGAGATTCAATGCGTTTTATTGGGCGCATAGCTTGTTGCTATGTAACCGGTAAAGCAACGCAGAAGCTTGTTGAAAAGACAAGAGACTTGCTAAGTTATTGTTTGAGCATTCCTTAGGTCGATTGGGTGCGTGGCGGAAGAGTTTTTTTATTTTGCGTAAATTCTTTCATATTGAGTAGTGACCAAATTCCATAACTGCTGGCTATCACTGCAATACCGGAAAATTGGAGCATCGTTCGGTGTACAGTCGTTTGGATTTTGAGCCATTCATACGCGCTGGTAAAAAAGAAAACATAGATGATGACTGCGAAGGTTGTCCAGAATACTCCAAATACAGCCCGACCGGCTTCTCTTTGGTGCAAAACAAAAGAGGCCACAACCATGACAGGAAACAAACAGATCCATAAAATACTATTCGTGGGTCCCATCATCACATAATCCCAAAAAAGATTGGGTGCATCAGGGTGCCATGTAAAATCCATATGTTCTGATAGTGAGAGAGAATGCCATTGTTTGTAGAGATACCAAGGTGCCAGCGTGGCGATTCCTAAAAAACAGCAGCCAATATTTTGCCATTTTTGTTTTTCAAACCAGCGTATTTTGATGATGTCCTGCCAGGAAAATTGCCACAAACCCACGCCGACGAATATGGAAGGTGCAAACAGTGCCAGTCCATCGTTTTTACTCCATGCTGCACCAGCCACCATGATTCCTGCTAAAAACCATTCTTTTCGCAATAAGACGGCCAGGGCAAGGACTCCAAATGTTGTCACTGCCGTATCACTGTATCCCGAAGCTGCATGCCAGACATGAAGTGGCAAAGCTGAAACAGTAAATGCCGCAAAGGCCGCAAACCAACGGCTCTGAGAAAAACGCCATACGGCTGACCAGACGGTTGCAACAATCAAACAGAAAAATACCAATCCTTCTATTCGGGCAATCACATCATTCCATTCTCCATTCATTACCGCAGTAATGGTACTCCACATGATGGTTCCCAGGGGATAGTTTTTAAAAGCAATGTGAGAGCCAAGGAATAAAGGAGAATCAGGATCAAATGACCAGTTGATGCCGCCAAAAAGTGAATGAGCACGACCTGCCCAGTGGTTGGTTGCATCATCAAAGTGCAGATCCATGCGGAAAATTTGCCAGCCAATGAAGGCTATTTTTTCTCCAACAGTCAATAAGAGCAACCATTCATACCATTTTGGTTTTTCAATAACTAGAGAAGGAAAACGCAGATGCCCCCTCTTCCAGGTGAGGAAGGTCAAACCGGTTAAGACACTTGCTGTAATCATAATGGCTGTTTTCAATCCAAGTCCTAAAAACATCATGGTTGCGACGAAAATGGTTTCTGTGTATATGCCTAAAGCCAGGGCGCTGACCAGATGTTCTCCCCAATTGCGCTCTTTGGGCTTGAGGCTTAAGAGGCTCCAACCCAATAAGAAATTCAAAACGAGATGCCCAATAATAGCTAAAATTGTCATGGTTTGTTTTTTCCTTTTACCAGGTAATATCCTTTGTATTCCCAGGCAACTTCACGGTTTTTTGGTTTGGAAGTGATAATAAAGTCCGGTGGTGTGGGCGACTCATAGGGCAGGTATTCATGCTCTGCTAACTTATATTCTGCAAAATGGCGAAAAAGTACGCCCAAGTCTTCTGTTTTCCATGAGTTGGGACCAATGATGTCTCCAGCACGATGGAGGAATACTTTCAAATCTTCAAGAACTTTGGGTACCGTGATTTGTTGAGACTCTATGTGCTGTGCAATCATAAAATGATCATACATTTTTCGCAGATCCATCATGCTCCAGGCAATGACGAATCCAAAAACCAGGGCCATCACTATGTGTTTTTTCGTAATAATGAAAAAAATCAGTGCTGAAATGGCAAGTACAACCAGGAGAATGTGATTCCATGACCACATGAATAGCGTATTTTTATTCAGCATATTGATGGTTGCCGGCATCAGGCGTTCAGGAACCAGAAAAAGCTCAATTTCATCCAGAAAGGTTGCTTGACGAACGCTGCCTCGTGCTTCGTTTACATTGGTGGCTACTAGTTTTAAAGGGCCGCGCCATTCTGGATGATGGCGCATTTCATATAGTTGTTTGCCTCCTTTTGCTACATGAGTCAGATAGGCTTGCTTGCCTTCGGAGGTGACCCAGACTAGGAAAACATAGACCCTGCCATCCAACTCCATCGGCAAATTCAACTCTATTATCGCATTATCGGCATTGACATTGGTTGCCAGAATATTGGAAATATTAACCTGGGCCTGAACCGTAAAAAGAAAGGCCTCCGGCCAGAATAAGATGATAAATCCTAATATTATTTTTTTCACTTTGCAGGGCAAATGGAATTAGAGTTCGATAAATTTGAGTTTTGACGGTATTAAAGATGGTTCTGTTACTTTAACAATACATTGGGCTTATTTGCAGATCAGACTGTCTACCAAGAGCACATTAGTTAGTCAAAACAATATTCAACAGCTTTTAAAGAAAACACCCCTCTCTTGCGCTTAAAATCATTTGCTGCTATTGATGGGGAAATGAATGATATTTTGCAACGAGGCTTTGGAATATGTCACCTGTTCTTCAACGAGCAAAGGAAACATTACTAATAGAAATTGAGGGAATTCAAGGTCTCTTGGATCGACTTGATGACCATTTTGAGGAGGCCATCCATCTGCTTTTTGCCTGCAAGGGCAAGGTGGTGGTCACAGGGATGGGAAAAAGCGGTTTAATTGGTCAAAAAATTGCTTCGACATTGACCAGCACGGGAACTCCTGCTATTTTCCTGCACCCTGCTGACAGCTACCATGGGGATCTTGGGATTATTACAGATCAAGATGTGCTGGTTGCCATTTCTTTTAGCGGAGAGACACAGGAAATTGTGCAAATGCTGGGGCATATCCACGCTATTGGTGTGCCTTGTATTGGAATGACAGGGCAGGTTAATTCAACACTGGCAACTAACTCCACAATACATTTAAATATTTCTGTAGACAAAGAAGCCTGCCCTTTAGGCTTGGCACCAACCACCAGTACTACGGTGACCTTGGCATTGGGTGATGCGATGGCCATGTGTCTTTTGGAAAAAAGAAATTTTCAAGCAGAAGATTTTGCGGTATTTCACCCTGGCGGCAGCCTTGGAAAGAAATTGACCATTACCGTCGGAGATTTGATGAGTTCGGGTGAGCGTTTACCCTTAGTTGATGAAAACACATCGGTCCACCAAACCGTTCATGAGCTCTCGGAAAAACTATTGGGTATTGTGATGATCTTAAATAGCTCTGGGCAGGTGACAGGGGTATTCACGGTGGGTGATTTAATGAGGCTCATCGAACAGCGCATAGAATTTTTGCATGAGCCCATCGCAAAGTTCATGACACGTAATCCGAGAATGGTTAATGCCGAAATTTTGGCAGCCAAAGCGCTGCATACGATGCAGACTCATTCAATTACTTGCCTGGTGGTCGGAAATGAAAATAAAAAACCTGTTGGTATCGTCCAAATTTATGATATCCTAAGGGCAGGAGTGTATTGAATAAATTCCATATTTTGTGTTGAGGCAATGATGTTGGCTGAATAAAGTGACATTTCGAACAATAAAATCCTGAGGCGAAGGCATGGAAGAAACAATTAGTGATTTAATAAATAAACTTGATGACCCTGATGAAGCGGTAAAACTGTCAGCAATAGAAGAGCTGGGATATCCTGGAATGGAAAATGCGATTATTCCTTTGGTTTATACATTGCGGGACAATATTCGTTTTGTCGCAGAAGCAGCAGCCGATGCTTTGATTAGGATTGGAACGGAAGAAGTCGCAGAAGCTGTGTCACCATTATTGGCAACGGAAGAAACGGCTTTGAGAAACGATGCTGCTGAAATAATGGCCCAGCTTAAAGAGAAAGCGGTGCCTGCGCTCATGATGTCGCTTCGTAATGAAAATCATGATGTGCGACAGTTTGCTGTAGATACGTTATCGCAAATCAACAGTCCAGAAACGGTTGCTGCGCTGGTAGGAACAGTGAATGATCCAAATGAAAATGTGGCTGCAGGCACCATAGATATCCTTGGTGATCAAGGTGATGAAAGCGTTGTTTCGCAAATTGTTGAACAGATCAATCGTTCTGAATGGGTCAAAGGAGCGTGTCTTCGTGCTTTAGGAAAAATAGGAGGAGACCAGGCCTTGGAGGCAATTCTGGGGCAGGCAAAAGATTCTAATCCCTTGGTGCTGCTTTCTGTTGTCCAAGCGTTGGGGCAAATTGCTCGACCTGATGGAATTCCGATGCTGCTTTCTATTTTGGCAAAGCAGTCACAGTTGCTTGGGGAAGAAGTCATCAATGCCTTAGAAGCAATATTTTTTCAGCAAACCAAAGAACAGCGCAGTGAGTATGTAAAAGATATTCCTCCGGATCCTCTTTATGCTGCTGCTCAATCAGGCAAGTTGAACACTCGTTTGAATACAATTAAGTTATTAGGAGATTTTCAACATAACCCTCCCTTCGATTTTTTGATTCAGCTTTATTCCGATGAAGCACCTGAAATCAGAAGAGCGGCGATGCATGCTGTGGTGAATCTGAAACCAAAAAATTTAGATCCAGTGACCACAATACTGGATTCTTCGGATTCCAGTATGGAGTCAAAAGCAGCAGCTTTGGATACGTTGGGCCGCATGCGTCGTCCTGAGTGTATCCAGTATATCAGTGATTTTCTGGATTTGGAGGATATCACGCTTCAGCGTGTTGCTTTGAATGCGCTATATGCCCCACTGGATAAGAGGGTTCAACAAAAGTTGAAAAATCTTCTTTCTTCGCCAATTAGTGAAATCCGAACCCATGCTCTGATCGCAGTAAATCGTTTAAAAGATGTTAGTCTGATGGATGAGGTGATCACACGGCTTCATGATGAAGATGAAGATGTCCGTAGTGCGGCAGATGAAGCCTATGTAACCATTGCCTGGGAAAATAAAGATATTTCTATATCTCCCTTTTTGAATTCTTTTGATCAGGAGGAAAGAAGGTTGGCGTTTCAGTGTTTTAGTGAACGTGCAAATTCAGAAATTATACCCCAACTGAGCAAAGGTTTAAAAGATCCTGACAGCAAAATTCGTGTGATTGCTATTAAAGCCCTGGTGAATGCTGGCCCTGATGAAGCAGAAGGAATAATTGCTGATATGCTTCATGATGCAGATGACGATGTAGTTGCTACTGCCATTTGGGCTTATGGTGAGCTCAAGGCAGGAAACTCTATCCATTTGCTAAAACAATTCCTTGCTGGGACCAATAATTCCCGCCTTATCTATCAAATGCTCCTGACGCTTGGAAATATTGGTGCGTCTGAATCGATACCTCTGATTCAGCCTTATTTACAGCAGGACGATACTTACTTAAAATTTGCGGCCATTGAAGGGTTGCAAAAAATTGGAGGAAAAGCAGCCTTCGAAGCATTGGACGATGCCTATTCATCTGAAGAAGATTTTGAAGTAATGGAGGCATTGGAAGAAGCGATTGAAAGAATTCAGAACGAGGAATGAAAGAAGAGATGGTACAACCTATCCCTGTGAGTGAGCCGTTGCTTGATGGCAATGAAGCGCAATATCTTTCTGAATGCATTGAAACAGGATGGATTTCTTCAGAAGGGCCGTTTGTTCAGCAATTTGAAGAGCATATGGCTGTAAAGGCAGGTCGTCAATATGGTATTGCTGTCAGCAGTGGTTCTGCTGCGCTGGATGTTGCTGTGAGTGCCTTGAGAATTGGAGCAGGCGATGAAGTGATTTTGCCGACGTTTACGATTATCTCTTGCGCAGCATCTATTGTCCGAGCGGGGGCACAACCAGTTGTGGTAGACTGTGACCCGCAAACCTGGAATATGGATGTTTCCCAAATTGAAAATAAAATCACCGCCAGTACCAAAGCCATTCTGGTTGTCCATATTTATGGATTGCCTGTCGATATGGACCCTGTTATGCAACTGGCTGAAAAGTACGGTTTATTCATCATTGAAGATGCGGCAGAAGCACATGGTCAGACTTATAAAAATCGCCCCTGCGGTAGTTTTGGCGCAATCAGCATATTCAGCTTTTATCCCAATAAAAATATTACAACAGGCGAAGGCGGGATGGTTGTTACTGATGATGAGAACCTGGCAGAACGCTGCCGTTCGTTACGCAACTTATGCTTCCAAAAACAACAACGCTTCATTCATGAAGAATGGGGATGGAATTATCGGATGAGCAATATACAGGCGGCTCTTGGGTTGGCACAAATGGAGCGCCTGGATCAGTTTGTCAAACGCAAACGTCATATTGGCCAGTATTACTCCAGGTTATTGAGAGGTGTCGATAACATTGAGCTCCCCTTGATGAAAACAAATTATGCAGAAAATGTTTACTGGGTATACGGTATTGTTTTGAAAGAGGAGGTTGCGTTTGATGCAAAAGAGGCCATGCGCCGCTTGGGCGAACATAAAATTGGAACGCGTCCTTTTTTCTGGCCGATGCATGAACAGCCTGTAATGAAAAAAATGGGGTTTTTCGCAAATGAATCTTGTCCTGTTGCCGAACGTATCGCCCGCCGAGGTTTTTATATTCCTGCCAGTTTGGTATTAACCGATGTCCAAATGGAACGGGTGAGCCAAAGTTTAAAAGAAATACTGAAATAGTTTTGTTTGCTGTCAATAGAGCCACTCATGGAATCTAGAGAATATATTAAAATGTTTGAGGCTGAGGATGCACATTGGTGGTTTGTCAGTAAACGAAAATTTGCCGAAGTTTTGTTATCTGCTGCCAAGCAATCAGGTCCATTAAAAATACTGGATGTTGGATGCGGAACGGGGGCGATGTCTGTTTTTTTGCAACAGTATGGATCGGTGGTGTCCATGGATTTTTCGGAACTGGCATTGAGCTTTTGCAAGAAACGGAATTTGAGACAAGTTTGCCGTGGGGATGCTCTGCAACTTCCTTTTATGGAAGATTCGTTTGATGTGGTGACGGTATTTGATGTCTTGTATCACCAGTGGATCAAAGATGACGTGCTGGCATTGAAGGAGTTTCACCGCATTCTGAAGCCGAATGGCAAACTTCTTGTTACAGACTCTGCATTTAGTTTTTTGTCTGGAAAGCATGATCAATTTGTTCTTGCGAGGGAACGGTATACCGTAGAACAAATGGAAGTTCGCTTAAAACAGGCGGGTTTTCAGGTTTGTAAGAAAAGCTATGCTTTCTTTTTTACTTTTCCTGTGGTCTTGATGGTAAGACTTATAGAAAGGTTTCGTGACAAAGTACAAACGGATGTGAGTTTACCATCTCCTTTTGTCAATCAATTCTTCCTCAAAGTCATCACCCTGGAGGCTCTTTTGTTACGCTATATCCAATTTCCCTGGGGTTCGAGTATTCTTATACTTGCAGAAAAAAAACAGAGGATGGATTGGAAAAATTAAGGGCCGTATTTTGAGAAGTGCCCTTTATTTTTTCATGAGCTTTAGCAGCGCAACCGTTCTTAGGTATTTCACACCACGACGGATGAACCCCCAAGTGCTGGTTGCTGTTTTCGATTCTCCATATTGCCGCGGAACACAATTGTAAGGGATCTCAATAATGTGATAGCCATTCTGGATAACACGATATACTAGATCTATGAAGTATTCCCCATAGTCTCCGCGAAGACCTTTAATAGAGCGTAGTGCTTGTCGGTCAATCGCAATAAAACCACTGGTCACATCTCTTACATTAATTCCCAGTATTCTGATTGTCATTTCACTGAGAAGCCAGCTTAAAAAAACAGGCAGGTTTAATAAGCTGCCGCGCATGTCCTTGCCGCCTGATTTGTACCGAGATGCGACGACGGCATGTACTTCGTCAGACAGAAGGGATAGCATTTCTGGAATTTTTTCAGGAGGATGAGAAAAATCGCAATCCATCCAGACTAATACGTCTCCTCGGCTTTCATCAATTCCTCGATTGTAGGCACTGGTCAGCCCTTGTTCGGTGGTACGGCAGATCAACCTGACATGGGGAGAGGTTTCTATTTTTTTTGCAACCAGCTGCCATGTTTTATCAGGAGAATCGTCGTCAATCACAATAATTTCATGAGAGAACTCTGACAAATGATTGTCAATGGCATCGATGAGACGAATTATAT
>JADGAT010000081.1 GCA_015231885.1 SAR324 cluster bacterium | reverse complement strand
ATCAAGGAATTGGGAAGCAGTCGTGTAGGAAATTTATCAAAGTTAGATTGACATTATGCAATAGCAAATTTATAATTCGAGTTTGTTTTGCTGGGTCGGTAGCTCAGTTGGTAGAGCATCTGACTTTTAATCAGGTGGTCCAGGGTTCGATTCCCTGCCGACCCACCAGCAAAATCAAGCCTTCCATAAGATTCAATATTTTCTTCTCTTCAAAATGGTCCACTATTGGTTCACTGGAAAATAAAAATCAGGGCAAAATCAATCCATTTCTTTTGTGATATCACGCACCCAGTGTGAGCGATTTTCCACTGTCCAAACGAACATGTCCAATATCAACAGTCTGTGCACATACAGTTGCTAAAATGGCTTGAAGAGGATGATGTGTCCCCCTTATCTTACGAAAATCTTCGATTTGCCCTAATACTTCAAATAGTGATTGTTTCTTTATTGATGTCATCTCGTCTCCTTATGATTCTCATGATTGTTTGGTCACAATTATGATCATGTTGAGATGGGATCGCTAATTGTCAAAATTTTCTAAAAATTAAATGACCCTGGACTAAAAATCATCTGCTGTCAATACGACTTCAATTGAGGTATCATAGATGTGAGTTTGTCGGGGTTGATCGTTATGAATTCCTTGTTGAATGTCGAAAGCGCAATGTTGAAATTCAAACTTATCAAAATGAGTGTAGTATTCCACAGTGTCTTAACATTTTAACATTTGTAAGTGGCAAAATGCACGGTCATTTAATTTTAGCTACCCCAATTAATTCCAAAGTAGCAAGAGGGTAAGCAGCATAAAATCGACAAGCAGCAGCCACACATTTATGCCCATTGATGCCATCTAGTCTCCTTATGATTTTCATGATTGTTTGGCCACAATTATGGTCATGTTGAGGCGAGGTGGCTTATTGTCAAGACTTTCTAAAATTAAATGGCCCTGCGAAGAACGCGGCAATCTCAGGAAGAAAGAGATCGCTTCGCCGTGGCGATGACAATCTCTGAGTGGACCAAAATGTGATCCCCCCTTTATTCCTGTACGATCAAATCTTCCAAAGCCTTGGTTTGCCAAAGCATTATGATAGATTCCAATTTCGATTGCTGAAACTTATTGTTTGGAAAAATAGTAAAATATTGAGAGTATTTGACCTGTGGTATAGCGTCGAGATTGTTTGCTAATATTTCGTAGGCATAAATCGGAAAAAGATTTTTTTCTTTTTGCCGTTTCAGGTATTGCATATGTTGGTCAAAACGATCGGCATCCGGTTGTTGTTCATGGGAAGATAGAGGAAACTGAAAAAACTGTTCAATGGTAATCTGAAGAGTTTTTTTATTATGTTTCAGCAAGACGATTGGTTTGTTCAAAAAATACTTCAATCGTTGGGAAGTTTCCAGAAGTGCCCGCAATTTTTGAATCTTCAGATTGGCATATTTGCCAATGTCATAGATACTGGTTGTGACTCCTGGTCCATCAGGCATTGTCAAACTCAGGTTATAAATGGCCTTCATTGTTATGTCCGAAATCAAGGTCGGAACATAGGCTTCTAAAAGCCTTTCTTTTTGACGGTTGGCTAAGGGGAGCAGGAGAACGTCTTCGACGGTGAAGGTGATTCGTTCTGCTTCATAATTGACCGTCAACTGGATTGGCAGGGCTTGTCGAAAAGACTGCTCATATTCTTCCTGCTTTCTGTGTGCCTGCACCAAGACCAGTCCAATGCTGTCAATTTTTTCAGCACGCTTCTTGAAATCAACCGTCCTCACATTCATCATTTCACGGCCAATCTGTTTTTGAAAGACCTTGACTTCCTGTTTGCCTAAACTGCTCCGCTGGATGCAGCCCTCCATTAAATTATTGACGGTTTGTTTGAATTTTCTCGATGTTTCTGGTGTGACTTTTTTTTCCCGCAGCATCTGAAGGGCTGCGATGGCAAAGCCCCTAAAAAAAACAGGAAGCTCTTCTTCAGAGAGCACACCAGCCATGGTGACTTGCTGATGAAATTGTGCTAAATAAGGGCCCCAGCTGCGAATATCAAGAGATATATTGGGGTCTTCTTTTTTTTGTTTTGGCGTAATATGTTTTATCTGACTGGGATTCTCTGTTTTGGTTTTGACTTCTGTCAAAATTTGCGTGGTTTGCCTGCGTGCTTTATTTCTGGGGGATGAAAAATTCTGGGTCAAGTTCAAAAGGTCAGCATATTTATTACCAAAATTATATTGGGAAATATGATTTTCCAGAGTCAAAAAGTGTTGCGTGTTTCGCTGATGGAGCTGCAGGAGAAGAAACCAGGCATATGCCCGGCCAATACAAAAATTGACGGTATTCAAAAACAAGAGCAGTTTTTTAGTAGAAAATACCTGCCATTGCTTCAATTGATTCTGCAATAATGAATCACTGAGATCATCCTTTTTCCGAATCAAGGGATTACACGTTTCTAAGTATTCAAAACGCTTTTTGAAAAAATGAGGAGGCTTGTTTTGTGCAACAATATGGTTCATTTGGACCTCTAAAATGTTGAAATTCGGAATCATGGGCCAAATCTTTTCATCTGCCTTCTTGATGTATTTAAAGAAATCCACAAAAATTTGATCAATGTGCTCTGCCATTTCATCATTTTGCGCATGTGCCAGCAAATCAAAGTAATACTTTAAAAAAATCCGAATAAATCCCGAAACTAGATATCGATATTCGATCAGCGTTTGCTTGTTGTTTGTTTGATTCAGTTTAAAACTTTCTCCAATTAAGGACAGGTCATCAAACAGGACTTTAGGCAAGTGCGGTTGAGTGCTGTCGTCGTTGAACAATTGTTCAGCCAGTTTCTCTGAATTCGCTTCTGGGTCAATAGATTCGACGAATAATTCAATTCCTGTCTGGTTGGGGAAATGATTGAGGGAACCGCAAGCAACTCCCACAATTTGTATGGTTTCGGCAAAAAGCTTATGTTTTTGTACTGCACTCAATTGAGCAGCAATAACAAAAAGAAAACTAGGGAATGACTGAATGCTTTTGTCAAACAAAATCTGTAAATCACCTTCGAAAAATTTTGCTGCTTTACAATACTTATCCAGGGTTTCTGTTAAGATCTTCTCAAAAGGAGTGTCCAAGTTTCTGAACTTTTCCCAGTAAATGTTGTCTCGAAATTCAGAAAAATAGGGATTGCCTTCAAACGCAGGCTGGATGGCTGCAATAAAAGCACTGGTGTATGTTGGCTGATGATCAGTCATTTATTTGAATTACAGGATGTGTTATTTGTGAAGGAGAATTCCTTAAAAGGAGTCTATGACAGTTTGCTGGGTACTTTCAATGCTATTATCTCAGCCGGGGTTTTACATCTTTTTCCATAAGGGACCTCTTGCGTCGCAAGATTGTACTTACATTTCTTGAAATATTCCCTGTTGCCTCCATAAAAACTCTGAATTCCAGAAAGAGAATTCTTCGCAATCCGGCAATATTTGCCAGCAGCCCAGGATGTAATTTCCCTGATAATGACTATTTAACCCAGTTGGGCACACCCCATGCAGTAAGTGAGATTAACCACGGTTTTTAAAGCACACCAACCGGAAACCAAGGACAATCAACTGCGTTAAGGAGGCTCCATGCAGGAAACATTACACACAGAAATGGATAAAACATTCATTGACACACTTTCTGAAAAAAATCTGGTTTGGTTTGTTGATGCGCTCTATGGAATGATCATAGCTGACAATCGCATCGATTCTCACGAAGTGTCATATCTCCGAGGTGTTATCTCTCGTCTTTCTAACAAGGATGAAGCAGAGCGTCTGGTCGCCATGCTAAAGAGCCGACGAAAAGTCAAACTGGAGTATGCGGGTCACATTGATCGCTCAGAAGCCTTTCAAATCATTCTCCTCTTGGCTGACGTTGCTTTTTCTGATGGTAAGTTGACCCAGTCTGAAGCGGACTATCTAAAATACGCAGGCAATCGATTGGGGTATGACAGTGTATTCTGCCGTGAAATGCTCATGTGGATGCAAAAAACAAAACAGGAGGAGTTGAAATTAAAAAAACAATACAAGCGTTTGGTGACGCTGTCCAACAGCTCCAAAGATGAATCCAAAGTTGGGGCACGCACGGTAGTTGAGGTCAAACAGAATGATTTAGTCGAATCCAATTTATTTTCTAATGAAGAACGGTATATCGAATCTTCCAATAATTCTCTTTATGGTAAGTATGTTCAGTGCCGGGTGTGCGATTATCCCGATGTTCCTTTTTGGATCCTGCACAAAAAAACCATGAGGACCCAGGTCAACATTTTTGGTGTTACGGTTTATTCCAACCCTGTTGCAGGAAAAGATTTTTGTGATTATAACCTGTTGCAAGTGGCTGTTTGTCCCAAATGCTACTTTGCCAGCGACCATTTGTCTGATTTTAAAAGCAGTGACAACGCTGCTTCGTCATTTCCTGTAGAGGCATTCAATGAAATTTGGAATAACGATCTTGCTGCTCGGCAGACCATTGTTTCTGCTTCCAAAGAAGAGTTTTTTTCAGAAAAACGCTCTTTGGAAGATGCCATTCGTTCGTATGATCTGGCCATCATGACCTGTCAAAAATTAAACCAGTTAAAAAACAAGAACCAGTATTTGCAGGACATCATCAACTTTCAGATGATTCAGGCAGAGCTGCAAATGCAGATGGGAAAACGAAAAGAGGCCGATGCCAATTTGGAAAAAGCCATGAAAGCGACCGAAAGCATTTTTACGTACCTTAATGGAGAATCCATTATCCACGCTGCTAATCTATTGTGCTGTCTCAAATTATATTTTAAGGATTATACGGGGGCCGGAGAATATATGGGCTTTTTGAAAAGCTACACGGAAGGCAAAGAATTCGATACGTCCAACCCTGAGTACAAAGCATTGAAAGTAGCTACCATGCGAGTGGATGCGGCCTATGCGGACCGGGAACGCTATGCTTGCGATAAACTCCAGAGTTATTACCTGAACTGATAGTACACCATCATAGGAAAAGGGCACCATGCAGATCGTTCCAGCCGAAGCAAAAAAACAAATGGACAAGTATCAGGAAATTTTTGAATATTTGAAAAAAAGCCGATTGTTTGGGCGTCTTCCTGAGAACATATTGAAAGAACTGGCCTCCCTCAGTGATTTGATTCAGATTTCTAAAGGAACTGAAATTCTCCAGGCTGGGCAAATCAACCAAAATGTGTATTTGCTCATTGAAGGCCAAGCCTCTGTTTTTGTGGATGGCGAATGGGTGATCTCGCTGAAGGCCGGCGATATTGTTGGCGAAATGAGTGTTATCAGCGCACAACCATGCTCCGCCTCTGTGATTGCCGCAACAGATGTCGAATTGTTCTGCATCCATGCCCGGGATATCAATCAGTTTTCCAGTCTGGATTCCGATGATCTGCAAAATGCGCTCTATCGTATATTTGCTGCGGTATTGACTGATAAACTGGCCCATACTTCCCAAAAAGCAAAACGGTTTGAAGCGACTAACCGCGAGCTGGAAGAAATCAAATCTCAATTAGAACAGCAGCTGGAACGGCGTAAAGAACAGTTCAAACTATTTGTGCCGAAAGAGTTCATGGAGCGGATTCAAATGGGCGGTGAGGAACTAGAAGAGACAACATTTCCGGTGCGTCCTATCCAGGAGGAAGCCACGATTTTGTTTTCGGACATCCGTTTTTTTTCCACCTTCTCTGAAAAGATGAGCACAGCAGAAACCTTTGATTTCCTGAACGACTACCTGGCCGTCATGGAGCCTTGCATTACTCGAAACAGTGGGTTTATCGATAAATTTATCGGGGATGCCATCATGGCTATTTTTCAATCTCCGGAGGATGCTGTGCAGGCAGCACTGGACATGGACAAGTCCATCGAACAGTACAATCTGAAAAGACTGGAAAATAAGCAGTATCCGATCAATTTAGGAATTGGCATTAATACCGGATTGGTTACGGTCGGACTACTGGGAACCTCTGCCCGTTTGGAATCGACAGTGATTGGAGATGCCGTCAACCTGGCGTCACGCCTGGAGGGGTTGACCAAAGAATACAGCTGCCGTATTATCATTTCTGAAAATACCTACAACAAACTGCCGCAACAGCCGCATATTCGGCAAATCGACCGTGTGATCGTGCGAGGCCGGGAAACCCCGCTCAATATTTATGAAGTATTTGGCAGTGATGTCCCAGAGCAATTTCGGCAAAAAATGGAGGGACAGGAGTTCTTCTCCAAAGGCATGCAACTGTATATTGAGCAATCTTTTGAAGAGGCGCTCCAATGCTTTCAGCGGTATTATGAAATTTGTCCCCGTGACTTAATTGGGAGGATTTATATGTCACGCTGTAGCTACCTGCTGGAAAATCCGCCGTGTGGAAAATGGGAAGGGATTTTTCAAAAACGCTCCAAGAGGTACAGTGTAGAAAACATCCCAGCCAGGTTGTTTTTCGAGTCGTCGCCACTGGCTGAAAAACATGTGGAAATCCTCATGAAAAATGTTTCTCAATCAGGTGTCCTGATTACTATGGAACCTGAAAATGAATTGTATGCGGGAGAATGTGTCATGTTGGAAATGGATTCTTTGCCATGGATGGTGGAAAGCGCATTTCCTCAGGAACCACTTCGCTTTTCCTGTCAGGTCAAACGTCGTCAGCCTGGGTTTGTTTCCGATCAGGTACCTGCTTTAGAATTCGGCCTCCATTTTACGGACATTGCTCCGGAACAGGCACACGTCTTTCGCCACGCCTTGACTCAATTTAATGTTTAATTCTATGGACTTTAGAAAGGTTAAAATGAATATCTTCGCTAAGAAAAACAAGAGAAAACGGACTGTGAATGTCCAATCTTTGATCAAAACAAAAAGAACTGTGAATGTCCAGTCTCTGAGCAGTAGCTTATTCTTTTATCTGGGATTTCCGCTTACCACAATGACCGTTAAAATGATTAGGTTCCAATCAAACAAATTGCCTGGTAGCATCTATCAAAAAAAGTAATTTTCCCACGAACTGCAAGTTTTTTTAATTCTAGGTTGTGTTGATATTTCAACGCAACCAAATGAGAGTAGAAACAAATTGTAAAAAGGCCATCAATTTTTTGGCCTGTTTATCAAACCGAGAAGATATTGTCCTGGCGTGTATCTGAGACGAAGTAGTAAAACCGCTTTTTGATCGGCCAAGTGTTTGCTCTGTTTGCGCAACTGCTGAACCAGGATGAGCACGTAACCAAACACCTTTTTCTTCGCAGATGGAAAAACGGTTGCAGATGTGAAATGTCAACAGAATCTAAATAATTCGGCTGGCATCCAATGGAATGCTAATTAAAAAAACGCTGCCTTTGCCTTGTTCGCTAGCCATCACAATTTTACCATTGAGCTTGTTAATAGTGTTCTGAACGGCATCCATCCCAACGCCTCGTCCGGAAATTTGAGTTACTTGCTCTGCCGAAGAGAAGCCTGGCATAAAAAGAATCTTCCAAAATTTTTCTCCAGCAATATATTTATCAACAAGTATTTGATCCAGGTGTGATTTGCTTTTTGCTATTTTCGCAATTTTTTCGTTATTCAGGCCAGCACCATCATCTTTGAGGACAATCATCAGGTGATTGTCCTCCAAATACATTTTAACGGCAATCACACCTGTCATATTTTTTCCCGCTTCTGCACGCCTTTCAGGAGTTTCTATGCCATGATCGATGCTATTTCGGTAGATATGTCCAAGGACCACATTCAATGATTTTGCAATTTCGGTGGGAACTAATAAATCTTCTTGTACATCTAATTGAAACTCAATTTGTTTTTCCAGGCGTTCGGCCAGACGAAGGATATCGTTTTCCCAATTATCTACAATCTTTTCAGCCGGCACACTGGCTTTTCTCAAAACCAAGGGTCTCATCTGCTCAAAATCCCTTTCTGTAGCGGCCTTTAACAGAGATTGGAATTCACTCTGTGAAAAAGAAACTCCCTCCAAAATTTGTACAATTTCGATCCCTAAATTTTCTTTGAAAGAAAGAGCATAGTTGTATTCAGTTTCAAATTCCATAAACAATTTAAAAAATTTGTCAGTATATCGTTCTAGTTCTTGTTTATCATCGATATTGCGTAAACAGTCTTCTAACTTATGGACTACTGTTTTTAAATTATTGAATTCAAATTGTCCACTGAGTCCCTTAGATCCATGTAGCGTCCGCATGGCCCCGCTAATGAATTCGGAATCAGGTTGTTGTCCTGCTTCTACATAATTTTCTAAAAATTCTTCCATAAGGCTAAATGAATTTTTTAAATCATCCAACATATTCAAAAAGCCCCCAATGTTTTGCCGCATTTTGTCCAGGATGAGTTTTTCTTGTTCTTCTTTTGCTGCAAGTTGTCGTTCTAATGTGACTTCTGCCATTCTCACGAAGACAGACAGTACATAACCGTTAGCATCTTGAACAAAAAAATAGCTCAGCTTAAAAATACGCTTTTTGATGGTGACTTCGGTTGGAAGCATGCTCAGGATTACATCAGGATCAAACTGATTTCCTCCAAACAGCATATGCAGAGCTCGATAGTATTCCTTTAGAGCTGTTCGATTTTTACGAAAAACAATATCGGCAAATGGTGCTCCCGCAAGGTTTCTGCGTCCTAAATAATCTTTTGCAACTGCCGAATAGTTTCCAATTTCTCCTGCCTGATTAATGGAAAAAGATCCTTGTCCAATGTGGTCAAGAATCTCTTGAGTCAATTTTCGCTGCTCTTCAGCACGTTCTTTGGATTCCTGAGCTATCTTTTGCTGATATTTCGAACGATCAATGATCATTTGAAAAACTCTTGCCTGTAAGCCAGGTATGCGCATGGTATGGATGAGAAATTTCTCTCGTGGAATGTAAAAGATCGTACAGTCTTTTACAGGGGAGACCGTGGCAGAGGCATCCATGACATCAGTGGCACAGGCTTCTTCTCCAAAAATACCACTACGAGTGAGAATTGGCGTTTCCTTGCCCTCGACAAAGACATTTGCCTGTTCTTTGAGTAAAAAGACTCCGGTGACTGGTTTATTTTCAACAAGAAATGGTTCACCAGTTTTATATTGTTTTTCTTCCATGTCTCCGCTGATTCTCATCAAATCAAAATCAGAGGATTCAGCAAACAAGGGAAATTCCCGCAAGGTATCCAGTTTGTTCTGCCAGACCTCGGGTTCATCTTGCAACCTTTGGCTGGCCAGATGTATTTCGCCAAAAAATAAATGTTCTAAAGCAGAGTGAATGTTAGTAAACGTGGTTTCCATGGAGGAAACCAAAACGGGTGAGAAGATGTATCTGCTCAGTTGGTAGCACTCCTTTGCCAGTTTCAGCTTTTTCTCTGGAGTGAGCTTTTTGATATCTTCGAAGCTGGAGGAACGGCTCTGATCCTGAAAGATCTGCATTAATTCTGATATATCGTCCAATGTCATATCAACTATCAATCATGTTTTTTTAATTTTATTTCCAGTCCATAACTTTTATAAAGCTTGGTCTTTGCGTTCTCAAGCTGGCTACAGCTAGCGGAAATTACCATGAATATAAATGATTATCCAAGCTCTCTGCAAAACTTACAAATGAAAAGATTACTGCTTTACATTATGATTTATTGAAATTATGATCACATAAAATTTTCAGCAGACCTTCCCCATGCAATTATTTCCGTATTCTTGCGATTGAGATTTTAAAATGACAACTCAGTAATGATTGCAGTGGCTGCGGCTATTGTGTTTGAACATCGATTTTTACAGAAAACCCAAATATATCAACTTTACCAACCGTATTAAAAATTCAAGGATAATTATGGTCATTGAAGGAAAAACCAAAAGAATTGTACCAGCAGCTCAGGCTGGGATGGTCATCATGGAAACAAAAAATGAGTTAACTGGAGGAGATGCCGCAAAAAAAGCCACGATTGAAGGCATTGCAGCACACAAGACATTGCAAACAGCAAATGTTTTCAATTTGCTGAAAAAGCACGACATTCCAGTTGCTTTTATCGAACAGCAAAATGACACTTCCTTATTGTGTTATGAATGTGACATGCTTCCATTGGAATTGGTGATGCGGCGCTATGCCTGGGGCAGTTTTTTAAAACGGGAGCCCACCTTTCAACAGACGGATGGAGTTCCTTACCGTTTTGATGCCGTTCGATGCGACCTTTACCATAAATGGACGGCTGTTGTTCCTCCATTGGTCAAAGCACCTGAACAAATGGAGGAACATAAAGCAAGAGATCGGTACCTTCAAGATGGCAGCTGGCAAAAAGGAACTTATACAGATCCGTATTTGCATATAGACAATGGCCGGTGGCAAATTCATCCTCCCAAAGCACCTTTTGATCCTTCCAAGCCTCTAATGACTATTGAGCCTGTTTGTACAGAAGCGGAGCGGCAAGATATTTTGAAGCAGCTCATGCTCCCTTGTTTTGAAGCATTGGAAAATGCATGGAGCCGGATTGAGACACAGTTTGGTCCTGTCGCACTTGCCGATATTAAGATTGAAGCGGGACGTCGCAAGACCGATGGGAAAATAGTGATTGGTGATGTCATCGATAATGACAGCTGGAGAATTTGGCCAGGAGGCGATCCCAGCAAACAATTGGATAAACAGAATTTTCGTGATGGTCATCCTTTGAGCACTGTTGCCGACAACTATGCCCTGGTTGCGGAACTGACACGGCAATTTCTAGAATAACCACGCTGTTTTTGTCTGCAGGACAATTCTGATAGATGTCTGCAACTTTTTCACAATGGAAACATGGAACACCAACCCCATGATTTGAAGCACACGGCATTTTTCCCATTGACTGGCAATCCGACAGGATTTCATCACCTGCTTCTGGCAGAATGTGTTCTACACCAATTTCCTGAAATCCAACGGATTGTTTTTATTCTTTCAAATGGCAAGCACCCTGATCCTACCAAAGAGCAGACCATTGCTGACAAACAAGTGCGATTTGAAATATTGGAAAAAGCACTTCAAGAGTTCAATAATCCTCAAAAAAGCCATGCTGCTAAAATTGCTCAACAAACCAGGATACCGTTAAAGCTCAATCCGAAAAATGCTTTTATTTCTACAGTAGAATTTTCACATGAGCGACCACTTCGACTGTATGAGCATTTTAAAATGATTCAGCATGCTCTTCCTGAGGATATTTTGTATCCAATGATTTGGATTATTGGGGGGGATCTGATTCAACGAATGAGCAACTCAGAAATTTTTTCTAATTCTGATATTCAATCGCTTTCAAGGCATGGCAAGTTTTTGGTTGCACCACGAGGAGAATATGAGATTCAAAAAACGGTTTCACAATTGCTGCAAACTCGTCAGATTTCATTGAAGCATCAAGAGATCCAACTGGAGCCGCTTCCTCATGAATTGCATGTTTTTTTGCAATTATCTTCTACAATGATCCGGACACTTACTCAAACTCAGCATAACTTAGTCTGCTGTCTGCCCGCAGGTGCGGCAGAGCTTATTTATCAATATAAGCCCTATCATGACAGGTCTATCACGCATGTCGTGAGTGAATGGGAACACCAATGCCGTCTGCAGGAACAAAAATTAGATCAACTGTCCTGCCAGTTAAAGGAAATGCTGGATCGTTTTGCCGATCAAGATCTTCCTCATACATTGGCCCTTGTGGAAACAAGTACGGGGGGGAGACTGGCTGCCACATTGACATCATCGCCAGGATTTTCAAAACATTTCAAGGAAAGTGTGGTGGTCTATGACCAGGAAGGAAAAAATCGATTGTTAAAACGAACTGTGGATGAATCAGCAGTTTCCTCAAAGATGGTAATGGAATTAGGTAAAAAATACCAGCAGCAAACCGGAGCAGATTTTGTGTTGTCAGAAACAGGAATGGCAGGGCCAGTGGAAGGGATGCGACGGAGTAATAAACAGGGGCTTTGTTATTTTGCATATGCTACTGCAACCACTGTCCAGAGTGTTTCTTTTCAAAGCAATCCTTTTTTTAGCAAAAAAGAGCATCAACTGATTTTTGCGGGAGCATTGTTAGAATGGTTTATCTCACTTCTTGACCATGAAGAAATAGATGGCTCCAACAACAATTCTCCCTTTAGCAAAGGGAGCAAGGAGGGATTTTCAAAAAAAAGGGAAGTGATTTAAGTCTGATTTCTAAATGGATTTCAAAGCACCTTTAAACTATTAATTCCCTTAGAAACAAATTCTTTTCGAAGTTTGTAGCGAGCACGATAAAGCAGTACAGAAAAATTAGAAGTGGAAAGGTCCATCTTTTCACAAATAGTTTCGGTGGATTCTCCATCGATTTCACGCAGGATAAAAAGTAGCCGCATCCGCTCTGGAAGAGTATCAACGCACTCCCATAGGATTTTTTGTGCCTCCTTGTTTTCCAAAATCTGTTCAGGAGTAAAGTACCATTCGTGAGGTTTGCTTCGCCAGCTCCCTTCTGATGTGAAATCAGAGGGTCCCAAACTATCTAATTCAATATCATCGAAGTTATTTTCTTTTTTTTTTTGCCGAAAATGATCCATCATCTTATGCTTCAAAATACCCAATAGCCATGTCTTTACGGAGGACTTTCCTTGGAATGAATCTTTTGCTCCGATTGCTGCAATGAAGGTGTTTTGCACCAAATCAGCGGCCAAATCTTCATTGGAAAGTCTTGCTAATGCAAAGCGATACAGCATATCCCCATGTTGTTCAGCCCACTCCTCAACATTTTGTATGTCCTTTTTATTTGACTCCATGTTTTGCTTTATGTCTTATAAAAATCCGAATTCGATGGAAATCTAAATAGAGTACGAAAAGTTCAAATACAGGCTACCACAACAGCAGTATTCTACAATCGATATAATAATTCTAATGATGTAATTAAGTCAACACTCAATGGTTTTTGACTTTTAATTCCATTAAATTCTTCTTCCAATACAAACACACGCCACTCTCCTGTAGCACTAAATTCAAGTGTTTCTCCCAGATAACTCAACCGTAACAGTCCTCCAGAAAAAAAAATGGAGGCAGAACGCACAAATAATGTATCCAGTCCCGTCGAATCTTCTGCTGAAATCAGTTCGTTCACATGTTCATTTCCTTGACCAATGTTAATATTCCCATGCCCAAATTTTAAATATCCGCTAATATCAAATCCCTCCTCGCTGCTTTTGAACCATTCCACCATCATGCCTACTGCAGAAAATTGGGGAAAAATGATCACAGCATCTACTGTGGAGGTAATGTTATTTTTTGTGATAGAAGCAGACGGTGTAAGAGGAAGTAGAATCGGTTTTTGAAAACGCAATTCAAAATAACCAAGAAAACCAATTGGAATTTCTGTTCCTGGTATATTAAAATTAGAAATTCCCGTCATTTTGTCTTCAAAACTGGTTTCCAGTTGGATTTTAAGTCCTTTAGGGATTAAGGCTTCGGCACCAGAAAAGCTGATGAAGAGAGTGTCTTTGCTGGGTTTCACCTGGGAAACAAAATTTTCTTCACTGAATCGAAATACCAGATCTAACAAATCTGGTAAATTCAGTAATTTGAACTGAGAGGCAAGTCGGGATGCCTGAGCTTTCTCCTCGGTTAAGCTTTTTTTTAAATTTTCTTTTTTACTGCTTTCATCGACTCGACTGTCAAAAGGGTTCAGCCGTTCCGGATCGAACCCTTCAGTCAAATCCACATGGAGATTATCCAGATATTCCTGCCCCCCGAGTTTAATAGTGACAATGGAGACGGCCTCCGTGGAGACTTCATCTAAATTGTCCGTCGCATTGTCTCCTGATGGTTTACTGACAATCCCAGTGAACTCACCGGCACCAGCAAGCTCACCAATCAATGAAGAAGTGACTTCTGTAAAAGGAGACCAATATTGAAAAGTAAATCCAACTGAATAATATGCATCTCCAGCAGTTGCACGACCAGAAGTTTGCCCGTTTTCGCTGAGGTCTTCTGCCGGAATTTCGTCAACTGCGTTAACATCTCCAGCACCTTCTCCCGTTTGCTCCTCAGTATTTTCTTGAGCATGGCACACGGATGGGAAAGAAAAAAAGAAAAAATGCAGGAGAATCAGTGTTATTCCTGCTACAATTCTCAGTCGTGAAAGGTCGTTAATGTAGATTGGGATGGTCATCAAGAGGCACAGAGCTGTAATATTAAATTAATAGATCATTGATCTGTTTACATTTTCAATGAGTTGTCCATGAGGGCACCTGGTTCAATAATAAGCTAAATCATCAGATACTGTCAATGAACTCTTCATGATGAGTTCCTGACTCCATCAACCTCCCACAATACAGAGATTCTATCTTCCAATGATTCAGAACAAAAACTTACATTATGGTTGGTTTATTGTATTGGCAGGCATGCTGTGCATTTTTGGATGTATCGGATTAGGGCGTTTTGCTCTTGGAATGCTGCTGCCGGCCATGGGAATCTCGCTGAACTTGTCTTATTCACAAATGGGATTGATCAGTACATCCAATTTTATTGGTTACCTCTTGTCTGTTTTGCTTTGTGGCCATCTTGCTGCCAGGTTTGGGTCCCGGCAATTAATTTTTGCGGCTCTTTTGCTAAGTGGTATTTCTATGATGTTAATCAGTACGACCAGCAATCTCTATGCGATCATACTGCTTTATCTGTTAACAGGAATGGGAAGTGGAGCATCCAATGTTCCTATGATGGGGCTTGTCTCCCAGTGGTTTGTCAACAAGCATAGAGGAAAAGCCGCTGGATTGATTGTTTCCGGCAGTGGATTTGCCATTCTTCTTTCTGGAAAGTTGATACCATTTTTAAACCAATTGAGTGATTATGGATGGCGCCTGAGCTGGTTTTCCTTGGGTGTTGTCGTCGTGGTAATTGCGGTCATTTGTGTTTTAATCTTACGCAACAGCCCGAAAGAATTTGGTCTGCTTCCTGTCGGCACTCAAAAAATAGCAGGAAACTCTATTATTTCAAACAATACTCCAATCTCAACTGAACATAATAGTCTTCCAAAAATCATTTATCACTGTGCTGCTATTTATTTTCTATTTGGCTACACTTATGTGATCTATGCCACTTTTATTGTCACCACGATGGTACAGGAGCGGGGGTTTTCTGAGGACACTGCAGGAGATTTGTGGTCATGGGTGGGAGTCTTGAGCCTATTGTCGGGCCCTGTATTCGGAACGCTTTCTGACAGACTGGGGCGTAAAACGGGTTTAATCATAGTATTTTTTATCCAAACCATTGCCTATTTGTTGGTCGCCCTCAACCTGCCCGATGCTTTTTTATATCTTTCTATTGGTTGTTATGGTGTGGTTGCCTGGAGTATTCCCACCATCATGACGGCTCTGGTTGGAGATTATGCAGGGCCCGGCAAAGCGGTCAAAGTTTTAGGGTTTGTGACCTTTATTTTTGCGATAGGACAGATTGTTGGCCCGTACCTGGCTGGTTTGCTCGCTGAAGCATCGGGAAGTTTTTCCAGCAGCTTCTTGATGTCTGCTATCATGACAGGCATTGCCGTTCTGCTTTCTGTGCTTTTGAAGGAAAAACTATCATGAATTAGAAGATACTAGCACTCACTCTCCATGCACGATTCTGAATAAATCCTTCCAAATGTCAGTTTTCCAGTTTTGCTGCAGCCTGGTGAGTTGTTCCTCTAATTCTTCCGCAGAAGCGACTTCTACCGTAAGGAGCAGCGTATCCTTTTCAAAAAAAGGATCGTATTGAACCTTGGCTTGTTTGGGAAGTACTAGTTTTTGGAGTCCATGCTCAAAATCGCGGCGGGATGATGTCAGCTCTGGATACCTCCATGATTCCAGTTGTTGCTTCAATAAACGGAATCGTACTGGAGCCTGCAGCTCAGAATTATGCAGAATTTCTTGAATTTCAGAAGTATCCAGGATTTTGGTCAAGGAGCAATTTTGAAAACGGCATACTTCATGAAGTAACTGTAATATGCTTTTCCATTTATTACCTCCCATCTTTTTCAAACTTTTCCATGCATGCACAATCCCGTGAATTTCGGAGGAAGAAAACTTTAGGAGAGGAAGTAATTCTTCTGTAGTATAGGTCGTGAGAGTATGTTGTTCCACTCCTTCCAGCATGTTAATGAGTTTCAGCACATCACGGAATACTTTTTGAGAAGGCTTCAAGCCCAGCTTAGGTAAATACTTTTCTATAATTGCGCCTTCTTGAATTTCCAGTTTTTGCAATATGGACAGTATTGTGAGGACTTCAATACCGGTATTTTTTCGATGGCTTGGCCATGTTTCTATTCTCCAGAAAGCAATCTCTGATAACGGCATTTCTTGAGGAATTACTAGACAGGGATATAGAAAAGAAGAATCCTGTTGCTGTTTTTTTAAAATGTAAAACCGCTTGAATCCGTCTACCAAACGGAAGGTTTGATCACCCATAGCATGTACTACAAAAGGGATCAGGATTCCCTGCTGCAGGATGGATTGATGGAGTGTTGCAACCGGGACTCCGGAACTCCAATCAAATATAGAATCTTCTGTAAAAGAATGATGGGAAATTTCTTGATAGGACCACTTCATAACAATACCTGGTGTTCTGTAATAATTTGCTGGTAATAGGACACGTCCGTATCTTTTTTGCGTTTTTGAAAACCCTGTATCAAGATGAGGCACTTTTGAATCAATTTGATGATGGCAGCCTGACGGTCTTCAGCAGACAATGGAATGGTCTTAATAATATTTTGAAGAGAGCGCACGCGATAACGGTCATTTCCCCAATCTCGGCTGGACAGTTGATCGCTGTGCCCTCCATGGCGAACCATCAACTTTTCGTCTAACAGGTGAACAGGAAATTGTGCTGTAATTTTTAGCCAAAGGTCATAATCTTCACATGCTGGCAGCAATTCATCAAATATCCCTGTCACTTCAAAAACATCGCGCCGGATTAAAATGGTAGAAGGAGCCATCAAACACAAGGAAAGGCTTGGCTGAAAAATCCATCCTTCTTGCTTTTGATGCTTTTTTTTAGGGTTCACTCTTTTCCCATTCCGAATCCATACCTCATCGGTAAAATTCACTTTTATTGCGGAGTTCTGATGGACACGCAGCATCTGTTTTTCTAGCTTATCAGGCAGCCAACGGTCATCGGAATCTAAAAAAGCAACCCACTTGCTATGGCTTTGCTGTATCCCCGCGTTGCGGGCTGCGCTCACCCCCTGGTTATGAGGCAATGTGATTGTGTTAATAGCACTTTGATAACGAGACAGTATTTCTGGTGTATTATCGGTTGACCCATCATTTACTACGACTAGCTCATAATCTAAGTATGTTTGAGCAAGAACAGACTCGATGGTATCAGGCAGCCAATTCTCACGGTTGTAAGTAGGAATTATTACGGTGATTTCAGGCATATTTTAAATACGTTGCAGTGATTTACAGACTTAACATGAAATAATTACCTTTAACCTACTGAAATTATTTTAAATTTATTAATTTAAACTGAACTGAAATGGGATCGGCTCTGAAATATTGTTTTTCGTTGAGCAGATAAAGTTATTGTATTTCATTTGCTGAAGGATTAATACTAGAAAGAAGGTAGTGTTATAATTCTGGACATTTCGTAAAAATCAGTCTATTTTCTTTCTTCTGAAAAACACGAATCATCAGAAGG
>JADGAT010000080.1 GCA_015231885.1 SAR324 cluster bacterium | reverse complement strand
CAATGAAAAAGTACCGGTGCAGGATCTAGTCAGAGCTTCTGCCTTTTATGCCCTTTATGCGGAACGGATGAAATGAAAATGTTAAAAGAAATCATAGAAACAATACGAAGCTTGCCGTCAGATTTACATGGAAACGACTTTTTGCTGACATGGGAAAAATCGACCGAAGAGCTGCAGAAAATTTTATGGACTGCTGAAGCTTTGAAGTATTTACGGGATCACAATATATCCCCCCGGATTTTTGACTCAGGGTTGGCTGTTTCCATTTTCAGAGACAATTCAACACGAACCCGCTTCTCTTTTGCATCGGCTGCTAATTTACTGGGACTCCAGGTACATGATATGGATGAAAGCAAATCACAAATTGCCCATGGGGAGACAGTGCGAGAAACCGCAAGCATGATCTCCTTCCTGACCGATGTGATTGGAATTCGCGATGATATGTACCTGGGAGCAGGGCATACCTACATGCAGGAATTTTCTGCAGCATTGAAAGATGGTTTTCAAAAAGGAGTGCTGCCTCAGCGCCCTGGTCTCATTAACCTGCAGTGCGATTTAGACCACCCCACTCAATCGATGGCGGATCTGCTGCATTTGAAAAATTATTTTGGTTCCCTGGAAGCTTTGCGTGGTAAAAAAATAGCAATGACCTGGGCCTATTCTCCCAGCTATGGGAAACCACTTTCTGTTCCCCAGGGGATTATTGGGTTGATGACTCGCTTTGGAATGGATGTTGCTCTAGCTTTTCCCGAAGGCTATAGCCTGGTTCCTGAAATTACGCAAATTGCAGAAAAGAATGCAAAGGAGTCCGGAGGCCGTTTTCAAACCATGCATACCATGGAAGAAGCCTTTGCTGGAGCTGATATTGTCTACCCGAAAAGCTGGGCGCCTTTGTCGATTATGGAACAACGAACCCAATTATTGAAAAAAAATGATCAGCAGGGCTTGACAGAATTGGAAAAAACGTGTTTGCTAAATAATGCCGAATATAAAAATTGGGAATGTGATAAAAAAAAGATGGCATTGACGAAAAATGGATCTGCTCTCTATATGCATTGCCTTCCAGCAGATATTAGCGGTGTTTCTTGCGAGCAGGGAGAAGTCCAGGCCCATGTTTTTGAGAAATATCGTATTGAAACTTATAAAGAAGCAGGGTATAAACCGTATATCATTGCATCCATGATTGCAAACAGTCGACTGCCTGATTCAGCAGCAGCACTGGAGCAGTTCGTAAAAAATGGTTGCCCACGTGTATCATCCAATTAAGTGAGAGGAGAAGGATGAAGCGTATTTTGGTTGTTGATGACGATTTCGATATCAGGAACTTGTTTAAAATCGTTTTGACAAAAGCAGGATATGAAGTGCTCAGTGCTCCTGATGGAGAAATTGCCAGTGAACTTCAGGACAGACGTCCCTTTGATCTGGTAATCACCGATATTTTCATGCCAAAAAAAGAAGGAATTGAAACGATAATTGATCTTAAATCAAAGTACCCCAAAACTAAAGTCCTCGCTGTTTCCGGAGGTTTTCGACAGCAATACACCTTCACTGAAAATGCACAAGTTGACGATGTACTGGATTTAGCAAAAGACCTGGGTGCCGATTGTACTTTGGATAAGCCGGTGAGACAGCAGCAGCTTCTTGATACGGTGAATGAGTTGCTGTAAGGAAGGTGAAAATAATCGTTTTTGGTTCTTCTATTTTATTTTTTTGATTGTCTTTTCAAGCCCATCGGCAGCTCATAGTGCCGGATGCCTTCGTACTGGTATAAGGCATTGGCCACAGCAGCAGCCGTAGGCACCAGTCCAATTTCCCCAACACCCTTAGCCCCTAACGGGCCATGAGGGTCATGCACTTCAATGCCAATGACTTGAATCTCCGGAGTTTGTTTAGCACGCAGTACCCCGCATTTTCTCAACTGCGTACTTTGCGGAATGCCATCCTCCAGAATTAAATTTTCGGATAAAGCGTAGCCCAGCCCCATATGAATGGAACCTTCAATTTGACCTTCAAAGAGGGTGGGGTTGATAATTTTTCCTGCATCATGCGCAGCATAGACCGTATCCACTTGTCCTTTTTCACCCAGAACAACCACCTGTGCCGCATAAGCATAAGAGTAGTGTGTCACAACTTTTTCTACTTTGGCACCAGGAACGGTTGTCCAGTCACAGCGCCATTGCCCTTCATAAATATTGCCGACGAGTTCTTTCAGGGGTTGATTTTCCAGATCCTGCTGAAGTTTTTCAGCCCCATGAATAATGGAGTGGCCCAGGATCGATGTGCCCCGAGACCCTGTTGTCATTCCAGCAAAAGCCTGTGCTGAAGTTTCCACACGTACTTCTACGAACTCCGGAGAAATACCAGTGAGTTCGCAAAGAAACTGGACGGCCATGGTATTGACACCCTGTCCCATTTCCGTCCATCCGTGATGCAGCACAACGCTGGTTGGCGATTCAATGACAATTTTGATATAGCCTTCATCGGGCACACCATTGCCCAACCCTGTATTTTTGATACCACAGGCAATTCCGGCATATTTAGCATCCTCAAAATGATCTTTGACTGCCAGCAAGGCCCTGCGCACACCAACCCCTTCTTCCAAAATTTGACCGGTTGCGGTGGAACGTCCCTCTGTCAGCGCATTATCGTAGCGGATTTGCCAGCGATCAAAATTTCCCTGTTCACACAGGTCATCCAGGCAGCTTTCCAGAGCAAAGGTGACTTGGTTCACTCCAAATCCCCGCATGGCTCCGCAGGGAATATTATTTGTGTAAACAGCCCTGCTCTGGATATCCACATTGGGGACATGGTATGCTCCCGTTGCGTGTCCAGCTGCTCTTTCCAGCACTTTCATTCCTACGGAAGCATAAGCGCCTGTATCGCCAATGATCCGTGCCTTGAGAAACGTCAGCATTCCGGCTTGGTCGCATCCCAGGGTGTACTCCATTTCGAGGGGATGTCGTTTGGGATGCATCCGAATGGACTCGTCTCTGGTCAGTAACACTCTGACAGGTCGCCTCAGCAGATGAGCAAACAAGCAGGCATGTCCCTGGACAGACAGGTCCTCTTTGCCTCCAAAGGCCCCTCCATTGGGAACCAGGACTCCTTTAATTTTCTCCAGCGGTAAGCCGAGCAATCTGGCAATTTGTTTTTGATCCTCATAAACTCCCTGCCCTTGAGTAAAAAACTCGATTCCTTCCTGCCAAGGTTGGGCAAGACAGCATTCAGGCTCCAGAAAGGCATGCTCAATACGTTGGGTTTTGTAAGTACCCCGGCTGATAAAAGCAGCCTCTTTTTCTGCCCGTTTCGTGTTGCCGCGGCAAATGACTGTTTCTGAAAGGAGATTGCCGTCCGGATGAATTTTCACATCATCCGTCAGCAATGCTTCATGAGGGGTGGTGAGGGGTTTTTTGATTTCATAGTCAACCTGAATCAACTCCAATGCCTGGCGGGCGGCTTCTTCTGTTTCTGCCACAACAGCGGCCAGCACATCTCCCACATAGCGTGTGTCTTCTCCTTCCTCGATGAAGAGAGGCCAATCAGGAAGAATGATACCCGTCTGGCGGTCTCCAGGAACGTCTTTCGCTGTAAAAACACGAACCACACCGGGGTGTTTTTCAGCAGATTCTGTGTGAATGCTAATGACTTTGGCCCGAGGGTGGTCGCTGAATTTCAATGCGCCATCGAGCGCCCCTTCCATTTTGAGATCAGCGGTAAAAGGGCGCTGCCCCAGCACCAACTCTGCGGCAGTATACCTGAGATGTCGTTCTCCCACTTTCCCGCTGCTGGGTGGAATGTGAATTTCTTTTTTTTCCCGCAGTGCCTCACCAGCATAAAGAATGGCTTCTTCTATTTTTTTGTAGCCGGTACAGCGGCATAAGTTGGGGTTGATCGCTTTTTTGACTTCTTCCCGGGAAGGAGCGGAATTTTTTTTCAGCAGCACATGTGCCCGCATCACAAAGCCTGGAGTACAATAACCGCACTGCACCGCACCTTTTTCTGCGAAAGCATGAGTGAATACCCGTTGAGTGAAGGAATCCAACCCTTCTGTGGTAGTGATGTGCCGACCTGCCACTTTTTTCATGGGCGTGACACAGGAAAGCACACCTTTGCCATCCATTTCGACCAGACAGCAGCCGCAGGCTCCTTGTGGAGAACATCCGTTTTTTGGAGAAATGAGACCCTCATTTTTCCTTAAATAATACAGGAGTGATAGCTCAGGATCACCTTCGTATGCTTTGTCAAAGCCGTTCAAGAAAAATTTCATTTTTGCAGTTTCAATTGTTCAATCAGAGAAGGGGGTTTACTGGAAACTTTCTTTTTTAACAAACAACTACTATAGTTGAATCAGGATTCAAGATTTTTTTAAAACAGACGTCAAATAAAAATATGCTGCAGAAATATTCTATTTTAACCAAGCTGATTCTATTTATCAGTATCCTGTTGCTGTTTGCCGGTGGCGGAACCGGGGCCGTTGTTTATCAACTCAACAATGATGCGCTGGTTTCGGAGCAACTGAAAAATTTAAAAAAAGAGATCCTGTTGCAGGAAAGTAACATTTTAACAACATTGCAAATTTTGAGGGAAGATGTCTTATTTCTTTCCAAAACGCCTCCAATTCAAGGGATTATTCGAGCAACCGCAGCAGGAGGCTATGATGAACAGGGCAGCTCCTCTGATCTCGAATGGCGTCAACGTCTGACCCAGATTTTCAGAGCCTTTCTACAGGCAAAATCAGAATATTTTCAGGTGCGTTATATTGGAATCGCTGATCAGGGACGTGAATTGGTAAGAGTGGAGAGGAAAAACCAACAAATCCACACGCCTCCGATAGACACTCTGCAAGTGAAAAAAGGGGAGCCTTACATGCAGAAAACCATTTCGTTAAAAGCCGGAGACGTGTATTTCTCAGAAATAAATTACAATCGAGAATATGGGAGGATTATAAAACCTCCTACCCCAGCACTTCGGGTGGCTACCCCCATATACAGCGAATCAGGACTGGTGTTTGGCGTTGTTATCATCAACATGGATTTTACGGCTTTAGCGGATCGTATTCAGTTCTCTCTACCCAATGATATTACTTCGTACCTGGTGAATGCAAATGGAAATTTTCTTCTGCACCCCTTACCCGGTTTCGCCTTTGGGTTTGAGCATGGTAAAACAGATCGTATCCAGGATTCATTTCCGCAGCTTTCAGACCTGTTTCAACAGAAAGGTTTGGAAAAAGAAAATTTCTTTTTTATTACAGAGCAGAGCGAAAACCCCCAGGCCATCGATTTTATAAAGATTCAGCTGGATGAGAAAGATAAAAATCGTTTTCTGGGCCTGGCCCTCAGTGCTTCTTATCAGGATATCATTCAGGCCTCTGCGTCACTGCGTAATATTAGTTTTTTGTTCACCTTGGCCCTATTGATTCTAGGATGTGTGGTGGCCTATTTCTTTTCTAGAGAACTGACACGTCCGCTGCAGCAGATTACAGATGCGGCCGATCAAGTGGCTGAGGAAAATTATGATGTCTCTCTTCCCGTTGGTGCTGGAGGAGAGATTGGAATATTGTCACAATCTTTTCAAAGCATGGCCCAGCAGATTCAGGAGCGTAATCAAGAGTTGCTGGAGAGTATTACCGAACGTAAACTGGCGGAAGATAAAATTCATAAACTGAATGCAGAACTGGAACAACGGGTTTTGGAACGAACCGCAGAATTGGAAAAAGCCAACCAGGAATTGCAGGAAGCCAAAGAGGTTGCAGAAACCGCAAACCACACCAAAAGCGAATTTCTTGCCAACATGAGCCATGAAATCCGTACTCCCATGAATGCCATCCTGGGTTTTACAGAAATCCTGGAAAACCTCATTGAGGACGAACAACAGAATCAATACCTGGAAGCTGTCAGTTCCAGCGGCAAATCTTTGTTGAGACTGATTGATGATATCCTGGACCTTTCCAAAGTGGAAGCCGGTAAAATGGAACTGGAATATACACCCGTCAGCATGGCGTTTGTGTTTCAGGAAATGGAGCAAATTTTTTTTCTCAAATTAGAAGAAAAACAGTTGGAAATAGAAGTCCAAATCGACCCTTCCTTCCCTCCTGCCATCATGCTGGATGAAACCAGACTGCGCCAGATCTTATTGAATTTGATTGGGAATGCTATCAAGTTCACAGACAGGGGCACCGTTACACTGACCGCACAGTGTAGCCAAATCCGTGAAAATACGACTGATATTGTCATCTCAGTAGAAGACACGGGCATCGGTATTCCAGAAGAGGATCAAAGCAAAATTTTTGGTGCATTTGAGCAGCAGGTGAAACAGAGCAATGCCCGTTATGGAGGAACGGGGCTGGGACTGGCCATCACCAAGCGTTTTATTGATCTGATGGGAGGCTCCATTTTGCTTACCAGCCAGGTTGGCAAAGGCAGTGTGTTTCAGGTTCATATTGACCATGTTGAAGTTGCAGCAGAATCACAGATTGCCGTAAAAACACAAGAATTGGACTGGAAAGGAATTTTTTCCAAAGGACTCATCCTGGTTGTCGATGATGTTCCCCATAATCGGATGCTGCTGAGAAGTTATCTGCAGCATTCAAACCTGGAAGTGATTGAAGCAGAAAATGGGAAAGAAGCCTTAGAGCAGGCACAGTCTCATCGCCCGGATGCCATCTTGATGGATATCAAAATGCCGATCATGGACGGGTATGAGGCCACCCAACATTTAAAGTCATCAAAAGAGTTGCAGCATATACCTGTGCTTATCGTGACAGCATCCGCCATGAAGCACAAGGAAGAGGAAATCATGGAACTGGGGGATGCCTACTTGCGAAAACCCGTCAGTAAGAATACTCTGCTGAAAAAATTAAGCCAGTTCCTTGAATATTCGATAGAGGCTTCAGAAGAAAATACTGAGGGAAGCATTGCTGCAGCATCTGTAGATTTTTTTAGTCAAGAAGCTCTGCTGAAATTGTTGGAAGAACTGGATACCACATGGTTCGAACAGTGGAAAAACCGGGATGTGTTTTCTATTGGAGACTTCGAAACATGGGGGGAAGGTATTATTAATCTTGGAGAAACTTACCAGTATCAGCCCCTGCTGAATTGGGGCAGGAAAGTTTGTTTTCAAGCCAATTCTTTTGACGTTGACTCACTGGAGAAAACATTGAAAGAGTTTCCTGCCATTGTTGATAAAATCCGATCGTTGGTTGTTTAGGAAGGCAAAAATAATAACATGCGAAAGTTACGCAGGATTTTTATGAAGAAAGAAATATGACGACTCACCCAACCCAAGGAGCGACTCTGCTGATTGTCGATGATACTCCAAAAAATATTCAGGTACTGGGAAAAATTTTAAGCAGCAAAGGGTATAATATTCATGTTGCTCAAAATGGATTACAAGCCCTGGAGCGACTTGAAAAAATAGTGCCGGATTTGATTTTGCTCGATGTGATGATGCCGGAACTTGATGGTTTTAAGACTTGTGAACGATTGAAGCACATTCCTGTTCTGCAGGAAATTCCAATTATTTTTTTGACGGCGAAAACAGAATCGGATGATATCGTCAAAGGTTTTGAACTGGGAGCCGTGGATTATGTAACCAAACCTTTCAATTCGGCAGAACTGCTGGCACGTGTGCACACACATCTCCAGCTCCGCCACGAAATTCAAGCCCGTAAAGAAAGGGAACGGCAGATTCGAGAAGAGATGGAAGAAGCTCGTTTTATTCAGCAGGGCATTGTTCCGCTTCAACTGCCAACGCTGCCAAATACTAAGCTGGTTTGTAAGTTCATGCCAATGGATCGCATTGGAGGTGATTTTTACAATATTGCCCATTTAGGAGATGGGAAGTATGTCGTCATGATTGCTGATGTGGCAGGGCACGGAATTCCTGCGGCATTGATTGCTTCCTTGATTTCGGGGATGTTTACAAACAATGCCGATGAAAATAACTCTACCGCATCTGTAATGACGAAAATCAATGTTGCCTTAAGCGAATTGCTGCCTTCCCGTTTTTTCTCGACAATGTTTTATGGCATTTATGATTCGCAGAATCACCAGCTCCAATACACCTCGGCAGGGCATCCCGATGGTTTGGTTATCCGACCGAAAACAAACGATTTATTTCACTTGTCGACAGGAGGCATTGTCTTAGGCGTTACCGGTAACAAAGCGGCAGAGTACCAGGAAGAGACTTTTCAACTGGAACCCGGGGATAAATTATTATTATACACGGATGGTATTTTTGAAGTAGCCAATACCGAGGAAGTGAGACTGGGGAAGAAAGGTTTGAAAAAATTTCTTCTTGAACGTATACATCTTTCCATTGATATTCTGGTTGAGGAGCTTTATCGCTACGGTTTGCAGTTTCCTGAAAAAGATCAGTATGATGATGACGTCACCCTGATTGGATTAGAAGTGCTGCAATGAGGCCTGTCCGTAATACATGTAGCCGACAATCCGCGGAGCACTTGCCATATACATTTTTTGAAGATCATCAAACTGAAAGCCGGTTTCCTTCAGGCAGCTTTCAATAGGACGATTGAGGTGACAACCTCCTCCTATTTTTTTCCAAAAAGGGTTCAGCCGATCTTGCCATTTCTGGACATTGACTTCAGGCGCTCGGCCATGCTCACAGAATAAGAGTTTTCCTTCCGGCTTAAGCACCCTGTGCATTTGCTGAAGTGCTAATTTCCAATCAGGGATGCTGCACAAGGTAAATGTCAGCACGATGGTATCCACACTCTCGTTTTCCAATGGAATTTTTTCTCCTGGAAGATCGAGCCATTTGACCTCAACTGCCGATTTTTCAACATTGGAACATGCTTGTTTTCTCATACCAGCCGAGGGCTCCAATCCCCAGATGAATTCAACCCGGTTCTTGTTATACAACGATAAATTGGCACCGGTCCCCATGCCAATTTCCAACACTTTTCCCGTGGCCAGGGGAATTACTTTTGCTTTGAGGGACATCACCTGTTCTGAGGAACAAACGCGGTTGACCAAATAAGGAAATATTTTGCCTTCGTATAGACTCATGACAGCACCATTAAACGGCATTTAAAACAACAGCCGGGTAAGACTCTGGAGAATCCAGCATGCTTTGCAGCAGCAGCCTCATGGCATAATAAGCGTCCGTGTTGATAATAGCATTTTCCGAAAATGCTGTCTTTGTTTCGGCTTCAACCAGTTGATGATTATCATCAAAGATCAGGCTGATTTCCGTAGATTCCCATGAGTATTGTCTGCGTTCAGCACAGTAAACAAGGGAAAATTCATTTCCCTGGCAGCGTCCTTTGATGGTGCAGGGAGCAGGAAAATAGAAACCATCATGCTGTCTGGAGGTGTTGTAGGAAATTTCTGTCGAAAAAAAACGAGGTTTTTCGATATAGGGGCCTCCTTGTTCCGGGCAATAGGTGTCGCATTCCCCGCATTCATTACAAAAATCCGCCAGGTTGGCAATTTGTGTTTTTTGTTTCAACTCAAAAAATCCTGCAGGAATGGGAACAAAGCTCCCGTTGGTATATTGAAAGTGAGCTTTTGGAATTCTTATTTCCCCGGTCTGTATTGAAAAATTGGCAGCATTGGGACAAACCGGCAAGCATTTATTGCAGCTGATACAATCGAAATAACTCAGCTGGCGTTCCATGGCAGGAGGTTCTTTTTGATTGGATTCAAAATGATAATAGGGATCCTCCATCAAACGTGCAACATAAGCTTCTGTATTTGCGGCTCCTGCCGCAGTCATCTCATGGTGATGTCCCTGTCCTGTTTTGCTGATAATGAATTGTTCCAGGTTGTTCGCACCCTCCTTGATTAATGCCTGTTTGAGGGATTCTAAATAGCTGATCATTCGTGTGTAGCCTCCCGTTTTTAAAAGATCAGTGCAGACCGAGACAGGTTTCATGTGGCAGCTCACGGCATCAGATATGTTGTATTTGGTAATTCCTGCAGAAAAAGAAACAGGATAATCGCAGCCCATTTCTTTGCGGAAGCGCTGCATGGCATGCATGGCCAGTACGTGCAGAGGCACCCCAGAGAGGTACATCACATCGTCCTGAAAAATATTTTGATTATTTTTGACCACCAGGGTGTTGGTGAATTTGGAACCTGTTTTGACGCCATGGTCTTTAGCAAAAGACTCCAGACGACGCATCATGGCAACGCCATCGCCAAATGTGAGATCATGGGAAAATGCCGTTTCGTCCAGTTCAATGTGCTGATACCCCAGATCCTGGATCAGGGTTTTTTGAACAAAATCGTAACCCAGGATAGTTGGATTTTTTTTGACAATGACATCAAATTGATGCTCCTCTATCAAATACCTCACAATCGCCTCAATTTCTTGAGGAGGGCATCCATGGAAAGTGGACAGGGTGACCGTACTGGCAATGCAGGGGTCGATGGGCAGGGTTTTGTGTTTTTCAAATTCAGCAGGCAGATCACGGAGCATTGCGTCAATGGCTTCTTCCGCGTTTTGCATTTTAGTCAACCATTCTTTGACGGGATCTGAGGCAATCCCTTTTAAATCATAACCTACGGAAATATCAAAGATGGTCTGGTAAAATGAATCGCCTTTGGGAACTCCCAAAATCTCCATATCTTCCAGGATTTTGAGCAGCACCCAGGCTTTGACATATTCTAAATAGGATTCTTCCAGCGGCAGCTCCTGGGACCATTCCACATTATAGGCAACATTGCGGGCATCAATGCAGGGGCGGTTGATTTCGAGACGATCGAGGATTTGGATGGTTTTTAATTCCATGATGCGTCCTCCTCCTAAAAAAGAAAGGAGGATATTTTGTGTCATCTGGGTATGGGGGCCTGCAGCTGGACCAATTGGAGTAGCTGCGGGCTTACCATGAAAATCTACTGATAAATCGATCCCTGGAAATCCACGGAAAAATTTATGCTGAGGGTACCCATAAATACTTTGCTGGCTCTCATACTCCTTAACAATAGCCTTCAGGTGAGTGCCAAGGTCGATACCTTTCAGTTCTGCCATAACAAATTATGCTGCGGATGCAGTAGAAAGTTCTACTTCGATATTGAGACTTGTAAGAATATCACCTTCATTGAAATTTACTTCTTCAATGACCTCTTTTGCAGAACGTAAAACAGGCAGAGGGTAACCTTCTGCCAGGATACCTTCATAGTGCAGTTCGAGAGCTTCTTTCATGTTAGCCAGGGTTTGCTCAATGGTTTCTCCGGTAGTGATACAACCACCAACATCAGGGCTATAGCAGCAATAGTCATGATCTCCCTGTTCGATTATTATCAAAATTTTCATGATTTCCTCTTATTTCCAACCAGCTTTTTTGAAAATATCATTTTGGGTTCCGGGTCTCAAATCGACTTTCCCATGATCTGGAACTGTGATTAATATTTGTTTTTCGGGATGTTTGAATTGTTTGTGGCTGCCTTTTTGTCTAGCCAGCCTCCATCCTTCTTTTTTTAACCTTTCAATAATTTGTTTTGCCGTCATGGTTCATTTTAGCAAATTGATGATTGACATGAAACAATTAAAATTTACTCCATACCCGTTCGGCACATCGCTGAGATGCAACGGCAGCTTTTTCTTCATCAATGCCGACCAATTGTTTATTTTCCATGACCACCTGCCCGTTGATGATGCTGGTGTCCACGTCAGCGTCACAGATGCCAAACAGAAAATGTCCCCAAAAGTTATCAGCAGTCAGTGGAGTGGGGGGATAATAATCGACTAGAATCAAATCGGCCAGGTACCCTGCTTTAATCTTGCCGAGTTTTGTTCCTGTGATGCGTTCCATGATGGCCGGGTTGTTATGCAGCACGACTTGCTCCAGTTCCTGCCAGCCAGCATTGCTGTCGTGAAGATCATGCTTCTGCAGCCAGAGTGCGGTGCGCACATCCGGTTTGATATCAGCACACATCCCGTCGGTGCCAAGACCCAGCAGAATATTTTTTTGCAGGTAAGAAAAAATATCGGTTCGTCCGACCGCATTGTTCATGTTCGACTGAGGATTGTGAACAAGGATCGTATCTTTCTGAGCCAGCAAGTCTTTTTCCGGTTCTGTTAAATGGATCCCATGGGCAGCGATGGTCTGCGGGCCTAAAATCCCGAATTGATCCAGCCGCTCCACAAGACCGCACTGGTGATTCTGGAAAGTAATTTGCTGATCCAGAGGAGCTTCTCCCACATGAATATGACAGCCTTTGCCATGTTGCACACTCATTGCCCCAGCGGCTGCCAGAGTTTCATTTTCAAGAGTGAAGGAAGCATGCAGCCCGACCATTCCATCCATCAAATAGCAGGAATCTTTTTCTTGTGCCCGTTGGCATTTTCGAAGGTAACGCTCGTTTTCCGCCAATCCTTTCCAGGCAATGGGCGCTCCATCCCGGTTGGAAACTTCGTAGCACAAGACTCCCCGTAAACCAAGTAGGAGCATGGCTCTTTCAACATGATCGAGGCTGTCTGCAATGGCATGAGGGCTGGAATGGTGATCAATGAACGAAGTAACTCCTTTTTTGATGGCAGTGATGGCGGGGATTAAGGTACTGTAATAGATGGCATCCTCATCCAGAGCCCAATCCAGTTTCCACCAAAGCATCGAAAGGATTTCACCAAAGCGGCGGGGACGCTCTTTGATTGTCAATCCACGGGCAAAGGTACTGTAACAGTGCATGTGTGCATTGATCAGCCCAGGCATCAGTAAACGTCCTTTGCCATCGATCCGCGAGTACTGTTTATATTTTTTGATTAAATCGGCTTCCTGCCCAATTTCTATAATCTGGTTTCCTTGAATGACAACAGCGTGGTTGCTTAAAACAGTGGAGGGGGTGTCATTGGTGAAGATGAGTGTGTTGTGCAATAGAAGATTCATGGGGCTTTAGAGACAGGAAAACCGAGGTTAGGTAAAGGGAAGGTGGATTATAAACTTAGCCCCTTTGCCTGGCATGGATTCAACAGCAATTTGCCCTTTGTGGTTGTTTGTGATGATGAAATAAGAAACCGATAACCCCAATCCTGTACCACTTCCCACATCTTTGGTAGTGAAAAACGGTTCAAAGACACGCTTCCGGACTTGCTCTTCCATTCCCGGGCCATTGTCCTCAACTTCAAGTCGTGCCATATTCCCTTCATTGATGGTGCGTACAGTCACGGTCGGATCCTCTGTTCTCTCGTCCTGAGAACCAATGGCCTGTGCCGAATTGCGCAAAAGATTGAGAAACACCTGCTGGATTTCGGTCTGGGTGCAGAACACAGGCTGCAGCTCTGAATCATATTCACGTAGTATTTTAAAATTTTTGAAATCATAACGTTTTTTCAAGTCGTAGTCTGCTGCTGCCAAATCCAGAGTTTGTTCAATCAATTCGGAAAGATTTGTGGACGCTTTTCTTGATTCGGAACGACGACTGAACAGCAGCATGTCTTTCACAATTTTTGAGGCTCTCTTCGCGGCTTCCTGCATGCCTTCTATAAAAGAAAAAACATGCCGTGCCTCCAGGTAAGCGTTCATCTGCTGCAGATCCACTCCCAACTGCTGTGCCAGTTCCTGATTTTTAGGCAATTCGGGTGAGAGAAACCGGGTGATATTTTGTGCGCTTTGGAGGATAACACTCAAGGGATTGTTGATTTCATGGGCCATTCCTGCGGCCAGTCCTCCCACAGACATCATTTTTTCTGTCTGTATCATGATCTCTGCCGTTCTTTTCCGCTCCGTAACATCCTGCACGGTGGTCCCCACCCCCAGCAGTGTGCCGTCATTGGAGAGGACAGGGTAGTAACAGGCCAGCCAGTCTCGTTCTAAATGAAGATCGTCTTGTGTCCCACCATGCAATTCAAAATTTTCAATGGGCTGACCCGTGTTGATCACTTGCTGGTAAATCGGTTCTACTTGAGAAGCGACTTCCGGAATCACTTCCCGGATTGTCCGGTTGAGATGCTCTGAGATGGGTTTCCCATTGATATCGGCCATAGCCTGATTGATGCGAATGAATCGTAAATCAGAAGAGACCAGACAAATACCAACCGGAGTAGACCTATAGAGATAATTCAATTCTGCCAATTGATCACTGAGGCGTTTTTCACTATCTTTTAATTTTTGTTCGGCTTCTTTGCTTAATGTAATATCCTGGATTTGAGTAAAAAAATACAGCGGAGTTCCTGTGTTTTTCCTTAAGATCGTGGTGTTGATGAAAACATCAATCGGAACTCCATTTTTATGAATATACCGTTTCTCTATTTGTTCTTTATGGGATAGACCAGAAAGGAGCCTACGCACAGCATCTACACCAATCTGATGATCGTCAGGGTGGGTGATGTCATTAAAAGACATTTTCAGCAATTCGGCCTCTGAATAACCTGTAATCTCGCACAAAGCCTGGTTGACACGATAAAACGCACCATTCGGGGTGACAAGTACCATGCCGATCGGGGCATTATTGATAGCACTGTCCAGCAAATCCTTGCTTTCGGTCAAAGCCTGTTCAATGAGTTCCCGTTCGGTAATTTCATCGAGCAGTTTCTGATTTGACTGCAATAAGTCGGTCGTCCGTTCTTTGACAGCAGCTTCCAGTTGGAGTTTTTCACTGGAAAGGAGTTCTGCCTGGCGGCGGTTGTCCAGAATGACTGCAACCATGAAACTCAGGTTGTGGATGTAAGAAGAATAGAGAGTAAATTGTTTTGAATCTGAAACGCGAATGATGTAATCGCCATAGTAGTGGGCTTGATCGATTGATACAGGAAATTGATGCAAATCATGCCGGATTTTCGTTTCATCGACATCAGAAGGTTCTTTTTTTTTATACCAAACTTCATCAATTCCTGGGAGATCACGTAGGCCAGCACAAACAAAATTGGAAATATTTTGTTCGTCGGGTAGCTGCCCGATCATGTTTTGGATCAAGAGAATTCTGGAAAGAGTCTCGGCACTGGCCTGTTTCGAAGAACTCATCCTTGTCCTAAATACTCTTCTGGAGGAATATAAAAGGGATTATGAACAACAGAGCCCCTGACAATCATCATCGGATGCACTTTCAGCACTTCCATGATCGTTGCCCCATCGAACTCCTCAGCATGATACTGACAAACAGCAGTGACAGGGTGTTCTCGCAATAGTATACTGACCCGGGATTCGTATTCACAAAGCCTTGAACCACCCTCAATGTTTTCTATTTCCGGGCTCATTTCTCCAATAACCCGAGCACCAGCATACCCCTTGGCAACAGAATTTTTGTAATATTGGCTGAGAAGGTTGAGCATGACTTCCGGATCGAACTTGCCTTCCTGAAAATAGACATCTTCTGTTTTGGATAGGCTGAATGTTCCTGCCTCCTTCAGATCGGAGAAAGAGAGGTCGTTTTTAGAAAAATGCTCCTCCAGGGTTTCTTCTGTGATGTTTTCGGAAAAACAGGCACTGCATTCTCCTGCTTTCAATCCGCTCACCAGATAGCTGAGCAGGGAATCATTGCGCTCATCGTCATCACTGTAAATTTGGCAGATATGAGTCCCTGCCGGAAGGTTCGTTTGTGCAAATCCTAAATCAACAAGATTGGATGAATTTTTCATAATAACCTCTTTATTAAAGATGAAATGAATAATCTGCGCAACATCCAGCGACTAATACCATTTACATACTAACGGTTATAGCACAGGAGGAAACCACAAAGCCATCTCTGTTCTCATCAAAATTTAAAGACTTCAGCAACTCCTAGTAAAAAATGTTAAGGAAAAGACATGCCCCCTCTTGTGATTCACTAATTTCAAGAGGTTCAATGAGTGAAAACATCAATACAAAAGTCTATCGCAAGCATCTCCGTGATACAAGAAATAATTGACAGTAGCAACAAAAAATCGTTTAATTTACAAAATAAAGAGATTTTCTGTAATTTTTTTTGATGAAATACTACTATTATTATGCGAATCCGGAGTTAAAATTTATCTTATAAAAACAATTCTTTACAAAAATTGACTTGTCATGCCGGATTTGATCAGGCATCCAGAAAACTCTGGGAATTCTTTTGGATTCCGGGTCGAGCCCGGAATGACATCGTTTTAACTCCGAGTTCACATTATTTTATGTAAGGCATTAAAATTATTTTAAAATTGATGGGAGAAAAATATGTTAATCAAACGTAATCAAAGATGGGAGATGCCCGAATCAGAAGTCACTTCTGAAAATATTTATTGCCAGCGTCGAACACTGTTAAAAGCAGCAGGATACACACTGGCACTGGGAACATTTTCCCCATTATCTGCTATTGCGGCCACAGCAGGATTTCCTTCCCAGTTGAATTCTTCGTACAATGGCAAAGATCTGACGCCCACCAAAGAGAACCTGGTCACATCTTATAACAATTTTTACGAATTCTCATTTGATAAAGACGGGGTGGTCTCCAAAGCCAAGGATTTCAAAACAGAACCCTGGACTCTAAAAATTACAGGAATGGTACAAAATCCTCAGACGTTTGATGTGAATGAACTGGTCAAAAAAGTAGGCATTGAACAGCGCATTTATCGCTTTCGCTGTGTGGAAGCATGGTCGATGGTGGTTCCCTGGGATGGTTTTCCTTTAAAAAAGTTGCTCGACCTGGTGCAACCAACCAGTCAAGCCAAGTATGTTAAATTTGTTGCTTTCAACGATCCAGAATCGGCTCCCGGGCAGGTCATTGCGCCGCATTATCCATGGCCCTATACCGAAGGATTGACCATTGAAGAAGCAGCCAATGAGCTGACCTTACTGGCAACAGGAATTTATGGCAAACCCATGCCCAATCAAAATGGGGCTCCCATTCGGCTGGTAGTGCCATGGAAATACGGATTCAAAAGCATCAAATCCATTACAAAAATAGAATTCACCGATAAAATGCCTCCGACCCTCTGGAACACAACAGCTCCCAGTGAATACGGTTTTTATGCTAACGTGAACCCAGAAGTCGACCACCCTCGCTGGTCTCAGAAATCAGAAAAAATTGTGGGTTCCTGGTTTCAGAGGAAACCCACCGTACAATTTAATGGATATGGCACGGAGGTCGCGCATCTGTATAAAAAATTAGATTTGAGCAAATGGTACTGATGGCAGGGTTTTTGGAAGTTTTGCTGAAATCAAAATGGTTTATTCTATCCTTACTCCTGCTTCCCATCCTATCTATCATTCTAGAAGGTCTGCAAGGGGGATTTTCTGCCAATCCTGTTGAATTTGTTCAATTGGAAACGGGGAAATACACCCTCCTCCTTTTATTGGTAACGCTTTGGATTTCTCCACTCAAGGTGCTGCTTCCAAAAGTAAAATGGGTTAAAATCATTGGACGCCATCGTCGCATGATCGGAGTGAGCAGTTTTGTCTACGCACTGCTGCATTTGGCTATCTATTTGCTGGATGCCAGTACGATCGAAACCATGCTGGAGAATTTTTCAAGGCCCTTTATTCTTAGTGGCAGCATCGCTTTTTTTATATTGTTGCTTTTGGCGGCAACCAGTACCAACGGGATGGTAAAAAAACTCAGTGCAAAGCGCTGGAAAAATTTGCATCGCCTCGTTTATGCAGCAGTCTTCCTGGTGTTTTTGCATATGGTTGCCAAAGAAAAAAGCAATATTCTGCTGACACTTCTTTATTTTGTTCCACTCGCCCTTGCTGAAAGCTATCGGTTCTATCATGGGTATGCTGCCAACAAAGAAAAATAGGCTACTTCACTAAGGGCTCGTACATAAATAACCTTTACAGATGACTTGTCTTTTCCTCGTCTACGGTGTTGTCTTCAAAGGCACATACT
>JADGAT010000007.1:36611-94280 GCA_015231885.1 SAR324 cluster bacterium | reverse complement strand
CTCAATGGAACTGGTGTATTTATTGTCAAACCTTCAACTACTTAGAGTAAAGAGGGCACTACGTTAAATCATAATTTTTTTGCTTTTTTTCGCGTGGCTTTGCGGCTAAACTTATGAGGTAGTGAATTGGGGTAATGAATTCTAACTTGTGCAGAATGTAATGTATCATATTGCAGACTGATTCCTAAAGGTCATAAAATTACCACAGGTCACTCATTTTGACAATACAACTTTCGCTATGCCAACCCGGAAGTGAATAACTTTCTATGCACAAATGAGATTCTTGAATAAATCTTGCATTGATTAACCATGCATCGTTTGCTATAGCTGTAGAAAATCAAATCTAATATTGCTAACCATCCAGAATTATCCCTAATGTGCACCACTTTATAATAATTGTATTTATTCTCGTCTTTACCATTTCCTGCCAAGTCTCCATTCCAGAAACAGAGAAAGCAGAAGACATTACCACAAAAAAAGATTCTTCAGCAGAACTCTACAAAACCAAACCATTTTTAGGAATTGGCTACGAAACAGTAGAGTTTCGTAAAGACTCGGCTTCCTCTCCTGAAAAAGGCATTCGAGTCATCAAAACGCTTCATGGGACAGCAGCGGAAAAAGCGGGCATAAAACCGGGAGACATTATTTTGCAATACGACCAACAGGCCCTTCACCAATCCCCCAAGGATAAAATCACTCAACAATTCAAAAGCTATATCACCCAGAAGAAAAAAATTGGTGACCCGTTACGGCTCAAAATTTTCCGGATCGAAACCTTGATGACAGGGGAGCGGGATGCCAAAAAAATTCCTGATAAAGAGCTTTCGCCTGATACTATTTCTGAATTGATTGAGACGCAAAAACCAGGAGAAACACTGAAATTAGGCATCATTAAACAGCCGGCCATTCGAAAATTTACACCCAGGCTGGGTACAAAGCCATACCGACTCAGTCAGGCGCCTCCACGTAACTCCGAGCTGCTTCCTAAATACGAAAACTATACAGCTCCTTATATCGAGCTATCAAAAAAATTGATGAGTCGATTTGAGTTAGAAGGAGCTTATCAAGATTTATTGGAACGGTACGACAACGATGAATGGTGGGACGATGGATTCCGGCTTAAAGTATTTCGATACATTCACCGGGACCCTCTCAAACTTCCTAAAATTGCAGAAGATTTAGTAAATGATTTGGAAGCAACCCTGCATGGACAAATACCCAGCTTTCCAAAATTAATTGCGGCAGCAGCTAATATCATAGATGCATCCGGTATTCCTGACAATATCCCCACAGTACCAAAAACTAATGAACTGGATGATCATTTATCCTACATTGTGGAAATTGTGGAAATCGCACATGGTCTACGCAATGAAGCATTTGATCAATTATCAAAAAAAGAAATAGATTTTCTCTACGAATATTTACCAGCGGTTACAGACAAATTTGCTCAACATTATTACCTGGACTATCAAACCTCAACTCCCTTGTTGAAAAAAATGTTGAAGGTCCTCAGGCTTTCTCATCGGGTGAATTTCACTGCCTTGTTACAATCAGGCTATGTCTTGAATCATCTTGCTGATAAAGAATGGCTCAACACCCTAACTCATGTGCTGCGCTCAAAGGATTGGAACACTCCACCTGGTGACACGTCAAAACTCAGCGGAGATATCAAACTTGTTCAAGCCACCAAAGCAGGAAAGTTGATCATAGGGGGGCCGGGTGCAACACAATATCAACGTGATGCAGCAATTATTATTGATATCGGAGGAAACGATTTTTATGCAAACAATGCAGGAAGTGCGAGAAACAAAAACACGCCCATTGCGGTTTTGATTGACCTCGAAGGACATGACACTTATTCTGCAACCAGTTCTCTGGCTCAGGGCAGCGGCATGCTGGGAAGCGGGATTTTGATCGATGTATCAGGTCATGATGTGTACACCGGTACCCAGCTGGCCCAGGGCAGCAGTTTAATGGGAACAGGCACTTTGATTGACCTGGAAGGAGACGATCGGTATCATGGACAGGAATACAATCAGGGTTTTGGATTATGGGGCAGTGGTCTATTGGTTGATTTGAGGGGCAATGATTCTTACAGCTCCCATTTATTTGCACAAGGAGTCGGTGCTCCCAAAGGTATTGGTCTGCTGTTGGACAATGAAGGAAATGACCAATACTATGCAACTGGCAAACACAAAAGCACCTATCATGTGGAAGGAATCTTCCACGGATCTTCTCAAGGGTATGGGATAGGTTTTCGAGAATATGCTTCTGGAGGAGTCGGGATATTGTTGGACTCCAATGGAAGTGACCGATTTCAGGCAGGTAATTTTTCTCAAGGAGGTGGGTATTTCTTTGGATTGGGAATTCTAAAAAATAGTGGACAAGAACCCGATTACTATATTGGGTCGCGCTACAGCCAGGGATTTTCAGCACATTCTGCTGCAGGAGTGTTGATCGATGACGGTGGCAATGACCACTATATTGGAAAAATTGGAGCAATGCAGGGAGCAGCCTGGGATCTGGGAAGCGCTGTATTAATTGATTATTCTGGCAATGATACGTATGATACTATGAATTGGGGATTTGCACAGCCTGCAGCAAATCATAACGGTTTTTCCCTGCTCGTGGATTTAGAGGGCTCCGATACTTATCTTTCCCACGGCAGAACTCATGCAAAAAACGAATATCACGGTGGTCACAGCTTTGCGTTTTTTATTGATAGTGGGGGTGCCTCAGATCAATATATGGAGGCAGGACGCCATAATACTCAAATCACCCTTGAAGGACAATTTGATATCTTTGCTGATTTAGACCAGAGCATAGAGTCCAGCTTGGAAGATAATGCACTTGAGACACTGATCGCCCCAAAAGAATAATGCTATGCTCTATCGAGCAAACCGCTGCATTTTGTGTAAATGGGTTTCGTGGACCATGTTGATCATCTTCATCCACTCCTCCACCTGCAAGTTGTCTTCACCAAACTGATCGGGATGGTACTTTTTGATCAATTGCCTGTAGTGGTCTTTCAAGTCTTTAAACCGCACATTTTTAAATCGCCTGAGGTCTTGCTGAAATTCTTTTGACGTAGGCAAAACCGTTGTGGTCGCTGGTCTCTGTCTCAACTTGATATTCTCATTTTTGCGTGAATTTTTTTCAATTTCCTGACGGGTAGCAGACCAGCCAGGCTTCGTTGAAATATCTTCCTTTAAGCTAACCAGATAAGTCGATTTTGCTTCAGAAATAGAAATACCAATCAAAAGTTTTTGCCCATTTTTTTTATTTGAGCGGGCAGCTTCTTTTCTGGTGTGGGTCGGCTTTAACTCCAAAAATTCTTGCAGAGACACTTGTCGAAATTCATTTCCCAGATACAAATGATGTTCAATATCACCAATCACAGCAGTGGCAAACCAATAAGGCAAATGTTCTTTACCTGCTTTGCAGAGGCTGCATTGTCCCTTGCGGCATGGGCGTGGTGATTGGGAGTAGGTTATACTAATCGTGTTCTCATCCAGCATAATGCCTCTTTCCTGTAAAGTTTATTTTTGAAATCCTATGCATGGAGAATATTCAAAAATAGGGCCATCTTTCTACTCATATTGCAACGCTTCTACTGGTTGAATATGTGAAGCTTTAAAAGCAGGATAAATGGTCACCAGAAAACAGATCATGAATGAAATGAAAGCTGTGATTCCTATTTCAATCCAGTCGATAGCAAGAGGAATCCGATTTTCGCCGGGGTACACACCTGGAGGGATTTCAATAATGTTAAAATTTAGAATAATCCCACATATTCCTAAACCAAAAGAAACCCCGAATAAAGTACCAAAAACACCTATCATGATTCCCTGAAGCATGAATATACTAAGGATACTCCGATCCGTAGCCCCCAAAGATTTGAGGACTGCAATTTCTTTCGTTTTTTCCAATACCAGCATAATTAAAGAGCTGATGATATTGAATGCGGCTACCAACACAATCAATGCCAGGACGATGAAAAGCGCCAGTTTTTCCAATTTCATCAGCTGAAAGATACTTTTGTTTTCACTGGCCCAGTCATTCACCATATAATCTTTTAGCTCCACCTGCAACTCTGCAGCAACCTCTTGTGCCTGCTCCGGGTCGGAGATGCTGATACCAATTCCTGTCACCTGTTCACCCATATTGAAAATCTTTTGTACAAGCCGATAGTCCACAAAGGCCAAAACTTCATCGTAACCAGAAATCCCTGACTCAAAAACTCCAATCACTTCTAATTTTTTTATACGAGGAACATCGCCCACAGGAGTCATGCGAGATTCAGAGGAAATCAATTTGACCAGATCTCCTGGCACCACGCCTAGCCCTTGTGCTAATGCAGCACCTAAAATGACTCCGTCTTTTTTTCTATTTTTTTTTGCCTCAGGATAAGACAAGCGAGACAATATCTTTTCTGAAATCGTTGCTTGTTCTTCAACAGTAGGCTGATCGGCAGGATAAATGGATTCACGCAGAAATGAAGCAATTTCTGTAACACGGGCCTCTTTTTGGGGATCAATACCTCGAATCAGGGCACCTTTGGGAAGCTCCTGTCCTGCTAGCATCGCCTGCTTAAAGATATGAGGGGCTGTGTACAATACTTCAGAATGTTTTTTGATTCTCTGCTCCAAATTCTGAATTTCGTTCTTGTCCCCATACAATCCAAAGACAGTCACATGAGGAAGTGAACCAATAATAGCCTTACGCAAATTGTCTCGAAATCCGTTCATCAAGGAAGTTGAAACAATTAAAGCAATCACCCCCAGTGTGACACCACAAATAGAGATCCAGGTGATGAAAGAAATGGAACGATCTTTTCGACGGGATAACAGATACCGCAATCCGATGAACAACTCATACCGCATAAACTGCTTTCTGCGCTCTGCATGCAATCAAATGCTACAGGAGCTCCTGTAAATATTGTTCAATCAAGGCGGGTGCCTGTTTCAGTGCATCAGGAAGCTTTTCTGGGGATTTTGCACCCGCTTGTGCCAAGTGCGGTTTTCCACCACCTCTTCCATCAGCTATAGCAGCAACTAAATTGATGATTTCTCCAGCTCGCACTTGTTGTTTAACCAGTTGATCAGAAACCACACATAAGAAAGATACTTTATCTGAAAACAAGGTTGCCAAAACAGCAACTCCTGGTTTAAGCTGTTCACGTAATGAATCCCCCAAACTTTTGAATGCATCCATGGAGTCAATGTTCACTTCTGCTATCACAACTTGAACCCCGGCAATCTGCTGAGCTTGGCTGAGAAGCTGCTCTGAGCCCCCAACTGCTGTTTGCTTTTTCAACTCCATCAACTCTTTTTCCAACTGTTTTCTCTCTTCCAGGAGCTGCTCCACAGAGGAAGGCACTTCATCCACAACAACATTGAGCAATTGCCTCATTTTTCCAACTATTTTTCCTTCCTGACGTGTCAGCCGCTCTAATTCAGGTCCTGTTACTGCATTAATCCGCCGCACACCTGAAGCAATTCCTGACTCAGAAAGGATGCGAAACTGACCAATTTCTCCTGTTGCGCTTACATGACACCCCCCACAAAGTTCTGCAGAATAATCGGCAGCTTGTACCACACGAACTCGGTCTTCATATTTTTCTCCAAACAGAGCTGTGATTCCATTTTCAATGGCCTGATCGTAGCCTGTCTCATAAATATGGAGTACAATATTTTCCCTGATTTTCTGATTGACCAGTGTTTCCACTTCTTCCAACTGAGCGTCATTCAATTTTTCAAAATGGGTGAAATCAAAACGCAAATAGTCCGGATGTACCACAGAGCCCGCCTGATTGACATGTTTCCCCAGTATTCGTCTCAAGGCGGCCTGCATCAAATGAGTTGCCGTGTGATTATAGGCAGTCGTCAATCGATTGTCTCTATCCACAGCAGCCTGTATAGGAACACTCGATGGCACAGCATCCCCTGTGCAAATATGTAGTATAGCATCTCCGTCCTTTTGTACATCCACCACCTGCCATTGACTGTTACCTTGTGTCAATACTCCCTGGTCAGCAACCTGTCCTCCGGATTCAGCATAAAACGGAGTTTGATCCAGAACAATGAGCCATTGCCCTTTTTCATTTTTACAATATTTACGCAAAACAGAAGTAGCGGTTAATGTTTCGTAACCAACAAAGCGTGAATGTTCACCGTCTGAAACACTTTGCCACTTATCCATCACCACTTTGAACTTAGCAGCTTCCCGAGCTCTTGTGCGCTGCTGCTCCATGCACTTTTCAAAACAAGCTTCATCCACAGAAAACTGGCGTTCCTCACACATCAATCTGGTCAGGTCAACAGGAAATCCGTATGTATCATAAAGTTTGAAGGCATTCTCTCCAGAAAGTTGCTGGTTATTTTGTGTTACTAGCTGCTGCATCATTTGTTCAAAAATTTCCAAACCGCGATCCAGCGTTTGTCCAAAGCTTTCTTCTTCTGCTTCAATCACTCCAGCCACATGGCTTTGCTGTGCAGTAATTTCAGGAAATGCGTCCCCCATCACCTGGACTACGGTTGGAACCAGTTCATGAATAAATGGGCGGTTCATTCCAAGAACCCGACCAAAACGAGTAGCCCTGCGCAACATACGCCGCAGTACATGTCCCCGGCCTTCATTGGAAGGGATAGCACCATCAGCAATGGCAAATGTCAATGCACGCAAATGATCAGCAACCACTCGAAATGCAATACCAATTTCTCCTTCTTCATATTTTTTGTCTACTGTTTGAGCAATTGAGTCCAAGATAGGAGTAAAGAGGTCTGTGTCGTAATTGGAATCTACTTTTTGCAACACACGACAAATACGTTCCAAGCCCATTCCTGTGTCCACATGGTTAGCAGGAAGTTTCTCGAGCTGCCCTGACGGGATTCGATTGAACTGGATAAAAACCAAATTCCACAGTTCCACAAAACGCCAACAGCCATCAACATTGACCGCGCACTGATGCACCCCTGTATGCGGACAGGTTCCTTCTCCCAAATCAATATGAATCTCCGAGCACGGTCCACATGGTCCAACTTCTCCCATTTCCCAAAAATTATCTTTTTTGTTGCATCTTAAAATCTGATGGTGAGGCACTGTCGTACAGGATTTCCATAGCTGTTCTGCTTCCAGGTCCGGCTCCAAATTTTCCTGAGGACTTCCCATAAATACGGTTGCCCACAATTTATCTGCCGGCAACCCCCACTTTTCTATGAATAATTCCCATGCCCAGCTAATAGCTTCTTCTTTGAAATAGTTACCAAAAGACCAGTTTCCCAGCATCTCAAAAAAGGTATGATGGTAATTATCCCGTCCCACATCTTCTAAATCATTGTGTTTGCCGCTCGCACGTATACACTTTTGGGAGTTGGCCGCACGATTATAGTCACGAGTCCCTGTTTCTAAAAAAATATCCTTAAACTGATTCATCCCTGCATTGGTAAACAGCAGAGTCGGATCATCCATGGGTACAACAGGCGAACTGCGGACATAACGGTGTCCTTTTGATTCAAAAAATGAAATAAATTCTTGTCTGATTTGCTGAGAAGTTTTCAAGAAGCACACTTTCGTTTAAATGTTAAAAAACAGGTTTACGATTACTATAAGGAGGATACGTGCCTATATAGAAAACGGCACAAAATGTTTGAAAGGATATTGAGAAAAAAGAGGATAAAAGGAATTAAAACTGACAAAATCTGGTGTAAGAATCAAGTTCAAAGAGTGTGTACACGCTTGGATATACCCGCATGCTGCATCATTCGTTCTAGAGTTTTATAAGGCTGGGCACCAGACACTATGAATTGGCCTGCCACAAACGCAGGTACGCCTGTTATGTTCATTTCGTATGCATGAATCCAATCCTGATCCACTTGATTCTTAAATCGGCGGTTTTCTAAAACATCACGGGCCTCTTTTACATCCAATCCAGCCTTTTCTGTAATAGTTAAGAGTTCGTCTATCTTCCCAATATTTTTTCCCTCTACAAAATAAGCGTGATACAAAGCAGTATGAGCCTTTTTACCTTCAGGCAAACCATCTGCCCACTTTGCTAATTCTTGTGCAAGGCGACTATTGAAGGTCATGGTACGATCAGAAAAAGACAACCCTTCCTGCTCCATCAAATTTTTCAAGTGTGCCTGCATGGCAGGAATATCCATATTACGTCCTGCAAACAGCTCTTCCAGTGTCATCCCTGCTTCAGCTGTTTCAGGATGAAGCGGAAAATAGACCCAGTGAAGATCAACACCATAATCTGTCACCAGTTTTTCAATACGCACGGTACTGAGATAACACCATGGTCAGATAAAGTCGGTAAACACCTCAAGCGTGATGGGTTCAGGCATGATGGATTCTCCTTGAACTGTTATGAATGCTTCCAATGTACCAATGAAAATTTACTGGGATTGTTTTTTAGGGGTTGTCAGGAGGGGTCAATTGTATCGACCATCCCATCAGGATTGAATATCCTGGTAGCTCCCCCTTTTAGATCGGGGTTAGCACTGGAAACAATTTCTGCAATTCCAACCCGTTTTTTTTCAAAGATCGCCCCATCCTCAAAAAAGCGTTCCCCATTTTCCAGTTCTTTAAATTTCTTTTTTGCCATCAAAATCCTCCTGTCATTTTACATGTCTTCAAAAATATAATGAATTTTATCGTTTTTTTTAGCAATTGCAATGGAAAGTATACGAAATATCGACTAAGATATTTTGGTGTGGACAATTGTTTCAGGAAGCCGACTCATGAGTTTTGTGCCATGGTAGACATCAACTGTTGCTGCACTTCACTACAAACATCATTAATTTTTTCAACCCCACATCCTCCCATCAGGCTGTCCACCACAGTTCTCAAAGGACGTTCCCCTGCCGGTTTTTTGATGATTGCGGCAATGGCATTGGCAACATCCTGTGGATTCGGCCCATTTTCTCCTTCCAGCTGCTCCATCATCCCACCCCACATTTTTTCTGGCGCATCGGTAAGTTCGCCATAACTGGAAATAGCCTCCTCATCTTCGGTCTGCAGAACATTTGCCCCAAAATTCGTGGCATAGGCCCCAGGCTCTACAATAGCTGTTTCAATGCCAAGCGGACTCAATTCACAATGATATGTTTCTGCCAGCCCTTCCAGAGCAAACTTACTGGCAATATACGGTCCGGTAAATGGCATGATAATTCTGCCAATAATACTGGAAACATAAACAAGGAGTCCAGATTTTCTTGCTCGCATGTGGGGAAGAACCGCACGATTGACCCGCTGCACACCAAATAAATTCACGTTAAAGATCTTCTGAAATTGCTCAGTGGTAAATCCTTCCAGCCATCCCCCGCAACCGAGTCCGGCATTATTGACCACCACATCAATCTGTTTGCCCATTTCTAACATTTGCTGGACTGCGGCATTTACAGAATGGTCATCGCTTACATCCATTTCAAGTGAGTGGATGGACCCAGCTGCTTCTTTCCCATAGAGAATCAATTCGTTTGCCGCATTTTGATTTCGACTCGCCACATTTCGCATCCCCGCAAATACAGTGTGTCCATGATCGGCAAGCGTTTTTGCAGTTAAAAAACCAAAACCCGTACTGGTTCCTGTCACCAGAATTTTATATGTTTTTTCCATTGAGTGCCTCTTGATATCAGATGATACAGTTTTTTCCTTTTCATCCTTCCAAAGATAAAAGAAAGGGGTTTTCCAATATTTCAACCACATCCCTCAGGAAAACGGCGGCATCAACACCGTCAATCACGCGGTGATCATAGGAAAGCGAAAGAGGCATCATCAATGCTGCTTGAAATTCACCGCTCCGATAAACCTGTTCCATGGAAGATTTGGATACGCCGAGAATCGCTGCTTCCGGCCAGTTTAAAATTGGAGTGAAAGCAGTCCCCGCAATTCCTCCCAGGTTCGTAATTGTCATGCAGCCTCCCTGCAGCTCATCAGGGCGGATTTTTCGATCTCTCGCTCTTGTGGAAATGTCGTTCAGGTCTGTGGCCAGCTGCGTAATATTTTTTTGATCTGCATTTTGAATCACAGGAACCATCAAACCATTTGGAGTCGCAACTGCCACCCCAATATGGTAGTAATATTTTTGAATGATTTCGTTGGAATGCATGTCAACGCTGACATTGAAATTCGGATGTTTTTTTAGCGCCAGTGCCAGAACTTTAATCAACACGGCTGTTAGCGTCAGCTTTCCGCCATCTTGTTCGACACGTTGCTTATATTTTTGTCGCAATGCTTCCAGTTGTGTAACATCCGCTTTATCAAACTGGGTGACGTGAGGAATCACATTCCATGCGTGAGCCATTGATTCTGCAGTCAACCTTCGAATCTTAGTCATGGTCACACGCTCCACCTGACCCCATTTACTGAAATCAGGTAAAGACTGGGCAGTGACTCCAGTACCCAGAGTTGTGGGGGGCGATTTTCGATTTTCGTTGAGTGTCTTAGAAAACGCTTTGACATCTTCTTTTGTGATCCGGTTTCTTGCTCCGGTTCCTGGAACTTCGGCGAGATCAATACCAATTTCCCTGGCAAAACGGCGTACCGAAGGAGCGGCAGGAATTAGTTTTTTTGGCTTATCATAAGAAGAGGGCTTAAAGCCTTCCGGGTTGACCGCTTTTTTGGTAGTTGAAGGAAACTCAGTTGTTCCTGCTAAGGTCGGAGGTTCAGAAGCTTGAACAGCAGAAACCGCAATAGCTTCTGTCTCCGTTACTGCTGTGGTAGTTGTTTCCAGTTCAAGAATAATGTTCCCTGGTTGGATTTTATCACCTGCTTTGACAGAAACTGAAATCACTTTTCCTGATTTATCAGAAGGTATTTCTACCGTAGCCTTATCGGTTTCTACTTCTACCAGTGAATCCCCTCGCTTGATCTTATCCCCAACCTTGACCAACACACTGATCACATCGGCTTCAGCAACACCATCTCCCATATCAGGGACAGAGACTGGCAACTTTGTTTTTGCTTCAGGAGGTGCAGGTTGTGCAGAAGCTGGTGGAGGTGTGGTTGAGGGAGCTTCCTGCTTTGGTTCAGCAGCAGATAATTGCGACTTTGTTTTTTCGTTTTCAAAAGCTCCCGAAACTTGCAGAACCACTTGCCCCACTGTTACGTGATCACCATTGTTAATTAATACTTTTTCAACAACACCCGCAACAGGAGAGGGCACGTCAACTGTCGCCTTATCGGTTTCCAACTCGAACATCGGATCATCCTTCTGGATGGAATCCCCTTTTTTTACCAGAATATTGATGACATCACCACCGTCAATCCCATCGCCTAAATCCGGTACCTTTATTTCATTTAACATTACAAATCTCCAAGTCAGTCAATCATGGACTCATTCACTTAAATATAGATGTATAGTTTTTGTCTACTCATCAATCGATATATCCATCGGATACTTAGCATTGGGGTTAATCTTTAAATCTTTTTGAGCCTTTTTCAAATCGGCTGGTTTGAAAATGCCGTCTTCCGCCAAGCCCGACAGAGCGGCGTAGGTTATATGGGCAGCGTCAATGCAAAAATAATCACGCAATGCCTCTCTCGTCTCACTCAAGCCATAACCATCGGTTCCCAAAGCAACTAATTTCCCTGGAACCCATTTCGCAATAGAATCAGGCAAAACTTTCATATAGTCGGAGGCGGCAACAAACAGTCCTGATTCCTTGGCCATCGCTTGCAAAACATAAGGAATTTTTTTCTTTTTTCCTGGATTCATCATATTCCAATGGTCACATGCCAGCCCGTCTCTTCGCAGCTCGTTATAGCTGGTGACACTCCACATATTGACTGCAATTTGATAATTTTGCTCTAATAAATCTGCTGCTTCCAAAACACAATTAATGATGCTTCCGCTGCCCAAAAGATTCACTGTATTTTTGGTATTTTTGCCTGCAGATCTTTTGAAACAATACATTCCTTTGATAATTCCTTCTTCCACACCATTTGGCATTTTTGGCATAGAATAGTTCTCATTTTGAACCGTAATATAGTAAAAAATGTTTTCCTGATCCGTGTACATTCTCCGCAAACCATCCTTAATAATAATCGCAATTTCATACGAAAAAGCAGGATCGTAGGTAATCAGATTTGGAATCGTACTGGCAAGAACATGGCTGTGGCCATCCTGATGCTGCAAACCTTCTCCGTTGAGTGTAGTCCGGCCTGCGGTCCCTCCCATCAAGAACCCGCGGCAACACATATCCCCTGCAGCCCAGGCAAAATCACCAATCCGTTGGAACCCAAACATCGAATAATAAAAATAAAAGGGAATCATTGGAACCGCATGGTTGACGTAGGATGTACCGGCAGCAATAAAGGAAGATATCGATCCCGCTTCATTAATGCCTTCTTCTAATATTTGTCCATCTTGTGATTCCTTATAATAAAGAAGGCTGTCCGAATCGACAGGCTCATACAATTGACCGACACTGGAATAAATTCCTACGCTGCGGAATAAAGCCTCCATTCCGAATGTTCTTGCCTCATCCGGTATGATCGGGACAATATATTTGCCTACTTCCTTGTCTTTGAGCAACTTTGCCAGCAGCCGTACGGCAACCATAGTCGTTGATACGACTCTATCATCTGAGCCTTTGTAAAACTCCTCAAACACTTTTTCTTCAGGTATCTTCAAGGAGATACAAGAAGAATTACGGCTGGGGAGAAAACCACCCAGTTCTTCTCTCCGTTTTTTCAAGTATTGCATTTCTATACTATCTTCTGGGGGCTTATAAAAGGGTGCTTCTTTGACTTCATCATCGGATAGAGGAATGTTAAAACGAGAACGAAATTGCTGCATTTCCACTTCATTCAATTTTTTCTGCTGATGTGTAATGTTTTTTCCTTCTCCAGACTCTCCCATCCCATAACCTTTGATGGTTTTTGCTAAAATAACCGTGGGTGCCCCCACAAATTCAGTTGCAGCTTTGTAAGCGCTATAAAGTTTATAGGGGTCATGACCACCCCGGTTCAACTTAGTCAAATCCTCATCGGTCAAGTGGCTGACCAGCTTGAGGAGATCCGGATGCTTTCCGAAAAAATGCTCTCGGATGTAACTTCCATCTTTGACAATATATTTTTGGAAATCGCCATCCACGGCTTCCATGGAATATTTGGCCAATAACCCTTGATCATCGTTGTCAAAAATCGGGTCCCAGAGCCTCCCCCAGATCACCTTGATCACATTCCATCCGGCCCCACGGAATATTCTTTCCAATTCCTGAATGATTTTGCCGTTTCCACGTACAGGACCATCCAACCGTTGGAGGTTACAATTGACCACAAAAACCAGATTATCCAGTTTTTCACGAACAGCCAGTCCAATGGCACCCAAAGTTTCCGGTTCATCAGTTTCCCCATCACCCACAAACGCCCAAATTTTACCTCCGTTGCGGGGCTTCAAACCACGATCTTCCATGTAGCGGGCAAAACGTGCATGATAAATAGCCATCAAGGGCCCCAGCCCCATGGAGACTGTAGGATATTGCCAAAAACCAGGAAGTAATCTGGGATGAGGGTAGGATGGCAATCCTCCGCCTTCCTGTAACTGACGGCGGAAATTCTGCAGATGTGTTTCTGTTAATCGACCTTCCAAAAAAGCTCTTGAATAGATACCAGGTGCAACATGCCCCTGGATATAGATATTGTCGCCACCATAATCAGCGGAACGGCAACGGAAAAAATGATTAAAACCTACTTCATACAAAGTGGCACTGGAAGCAAATGAGGAGATGTGCCCTCCAACCTCGGTGCCTCCTCGTTGAGCACGCACCACCATTGCCATCGCGTTCCAACGGATACAACTGCGGATTCGCCGTTCAATTTCGTTGTTTCCAGGATACGGAGGTTGTTCGCTCACGGGAATCGAATTAATGTAAGGCGTATTTGCCGAATCGGTGAAGCGTACACCTTTCTGGTAGGCATGCTCCTGTAGCGCTTTAAGGAGAACTTTCGCCCGAACAGGCCCGTCATGTTCCAAAACATAATCCAGGGATTCCAACCATTCCTGGGTTTCAATCTCTTCTTGTTCTTTTGAGTATGCCTGATCCTGAGCCATATCTTTTCCTTAAAATAGATTTACGATGATTGAGGTTTGGATTCATTTATTGACAATGTGTATTGCTTTTTTCAATGCTGCAGCCGCAGATTCCATATGACCTTCTCCGAAACTCGGATGCGGATGAATAGTCAGTGCGATATCATCTAAGGAAGCTCCCATTTCGACGGCAAGGGCTGATTCTGAAATTAAATCAGAAGCCCTATTACAAACGATGGTTGCTCCGATGACCTGATCTGTTTCAGCATCAGCAATATATTTAATATATCCTAGTGATTCGTTAGTAGTTGCCGATCTTCCCAAAGCCGCCAGCGGGAATTTACCCACTTTGACCGAAATTCCCTTCTCTTTTGCCACCGATTCACTGACACCAACGCTTGCGATTTCCGGTTTGGTATAGACGACATCAGGTATCACTTGAATATCCTCCCGAGAAACCTTTTCTCCAGCAATGACCTCTGCTGCCAATACTCCCTCTGCCGTCGCCTTATGAGCCAGCATCGGGCCATCTACGATATCACCAACAGCATAGACATTGGGAACACTGGTTTGCATTTGGTCATTAACCACGATTTTATCACGATTCATTTGCAATCCCAACACGTCTAGGTTGAGTTCATCGAAATTAGATTTTCTTCCGACAGTGACCGCAAGCATCTTTGCTTCTATTTGTTCTTCTTTACCGTCTTTTTCATAACTCAGAACGACTCCCTGAGAACTGGTCTTGCACGCTGTTGCCCTAGCTTGTGTGTGGATAACACCACCCATTTTTTTAAACTCTCTTTCAATAATTCTGATCGCCTCTTCCTCACAATTAGGCAGTATAGTTGGAAGCATTTCTACTACGGTGACCTGGCATCCCAAGCAACCGAAAACGGTTCCCAACTCCATTCCAATCACACCACCCCCCAAAATAATCATGGATTCCGGAATGGTTTCCAATGCCAGTAAATCTGTTGAATCGACGATATATTCATGATCAAAAGGAAAAGAAGGAAGCTCAATCACTTTCGAGCCAGTAGCAATAATGATATGCTCGCACCGGATTTTTACCGATTCGGCCCCACTCACTTCAACCTCATTCGGGCTGAGTATTGTTCCGATACCTTTCACTTGTCGCACTCCATTTCCTTTAAACAGGATTTGAATGCCACTCACATATTTTTTTACGATGTCGTTTTTCCAGGCAATCGTGTCTTTCCAGTTGATTGATAATTCGGAAAAACTAAGCCCCATTGCAGCTCCTTCCTTCTGCAGGGATTTATAAGAACCGGCGGCATTAATTAATGCCTTGGAGGGGATGCAGCCAACATTTAAACAAGTACCTCCCAGTTTTTCTCTTTCAATGACAATCGTGTCAATTCCCAATTGTGCTAATCGAATGGCAGCCGGATAACCACCAGGACCTGCACCAATGACAACGGTATTGGTAACCAATTCAGACATAATAACTTTTGGTTTGTAAGGTTATATACTAGATGAATTTATCTGAGTTCTTCATTTATAGACATTTACTGAACTTTGCAAGCATCCATACGATTTTCACACAAATTCATTGTTTAGTCCAGGCAGTCTTCTTTTTTTCTGGCCAAATAGTAGTTGACACAGTCTCCCAGTCGACAAGCCATTTTCCAATCTCGACAGGCTAACTCTCTTTTATCAAAAGTCACCATATACAACAATCCCCGATTGATATAAGCATCCGTTGCATCAGGCATGACCTCAATGATTTTTGTGTAGTCTTTCAGTGCCTGTTCATGATTATGTAAAGCCGCATAATTCAATCCCCGAAAATAATAATATTTTGCTTCATTGGGCTGAAGCTCAATCGCTTTCGTAAAGTCCTGAATGCCTTGTTCAAACTGTCTCATATACGAATAGGCCAACCCGCGTTGATGGTAAGTTTTTGCATCATTTTGATCTAATTGTAATGCAGTGGAATAGCTGCTAATTGCTTCTTTGTATTGCTTCAACTGGAAAAAAGCAACCCCCTGGTTATGATAAACTTCAGCCTGGTTGGGCTGAAGCTCCAATGATTTTTGATAATCATGAATAGATTTTTCTGGTTGATTTAATGACAACAACACCATACCACGATAGTGATAAGTATCCGCCCAATTGGGTTTCCATCTAATGGCGTTATCATAATCGGATAAAGCTTCTTTATATCGTTTGAGGGCAAAATAAGTCAACCCCCTGTTTTTATAGACTTCCGGAAATATCGGGCGAATCGCCAGAGCTTCATCATAGTCGGCAACCGCATTTTCATACTGGCCCAAATGGTAATAAGCTCCTCCTCGATTATTGAGGGCATGAGCAAGATTTCCATGCATCGCCAAAGCCTTATTGGAATGATCAAGTGCCAACTCATATTCTTTTGTATCCAGGTACTCCCGGCCCAACTCTTGATGAGCAATCCAGGCATTGGGATTATTACGAATGGTTGCTAACCAGAGTGATTTGCCGTTCTGGTAGATTTTTGACTGATTCAAGGTCAATGTCCCCAGGACAATAAAAAGTAAAAAGCCACCTGCTTTTGTAAACCAGGGCAAACGGAAGTAGTGGGAGAAAGACAAAATCCCTGCAACTATTAAGAAAAGAATAGAAATACTTGGCAAATGTACCCAGTGATCTGTCACAAATGAAAAACGAAACCATGAGTTGTTAAAAAAACCAAGAACAGGAAACAACATGACCAAGTACGCCCCTAATCCCCAAAATAAGCCTTTTGCCCATATTTTATATTTCCAAAACAAAATCCCCATTATCAGGAATAAGCTGGCTATAGGAAAATACATGGATATTTGAGCAGGATCTATATGCCAGCGGGGATATACAAAAATCAGGGGATATGGCAAAAGAATTTTTCTTAAATAAAAAAATGGAACATGCCCCGCATTGAGAAATCGCTCCAACATGCCAAGATCATTACCCATAGCAGAGGCTCCAAAAGAATGAAGCTCAAACCAAACTCTTACGAACCCAATTCCCAGAGCGACAAGGAAAAACGGCAACAATTGCAGCACCTGCTTCTTTCTGATAGGCCTATTGCACCATAAATGACAGAAAACAAAAATAACCGGGAGCATGATAGTGGAAGTTTTGCTCAACAATGCACACAAAAAACATACTAAGGCCAGAAAATACCAATGTTGGTATTTTCTAATCAACCACAGAAGATAGCTCCATATTGTCAATACATAGAATATTCCTGCAACTACGTTTTTTCGCTCTGCAATCCAGGCAACAGACTGAACATGAATAGGGTGAAGGGCAAAAAGCATACTGATAATCCATGCACCCGGCACCGAAAATTGCCTCAACATCAACCACAGCAAAAGTGCATTGATTGTATGAAAAATGATATTGATCCAGTGGCTCGCACTGGGTGTACGTCCCCACAATTGACTTTCCAGCCAAAATGTTGATCGAGTCATGGGGAGGTAGGGCCAAACACCATTATTATCCAGTGGATTCAGCCAAATACGCACCAGTCCATCTGAGGAAATCATCAGAGGATCATCCAAAAAATACTTTTGGTCATCCATGATATATTGAGATTCTGTTGCGGGATAGTATACGCAGAGAACGGCAACTATCAGAATGAAGAACCGAGACAGGATTCTTACAGACACTAATTGTTATGAGGAGGAGAAGAGGTTTCTGAGGAATGTTCTGTTTTTTCCTGCTCCTGTGACTTTGCAGATAAAGTGGAGAGTATAAAAAACACAACGCCAATGCTGATAAAACAATCTGCCAGATTATTAACAAAAAAGCTGATCTCGTACCATCGGAAATGTAGAAAATCTGTCACAGCCCCAAAAAGAGCACGATCAATTAAATTTCCCAAAGCTCCAGGGATAATCCAGGTCAATGCAGTTTTTAAATACGAATCTATTGAATGCCAGTACCGAATGAGATAATACAGCATCCCTGCAACAGCAATCACAGATACAGACAGCAATAAAGGGAGCCGTATCATTTTTGGCAGATCTGATAAAAAGCTGAAGCTCACTCCCTTGTTTTCCACATGTGTCAATTCTAAAAAATTTGGCATCAGTACGGTCACTTCATACATTTCGACGTACTGTCGCACTAATATTTTAGATCCTTGATCCACGAGCGTCAAAAAAACTATTGCTACAAACGCAAATTTCATAAAATTATTTTATCCGTTTTGGAATCAAATCAATCAAAATGTCAAATCGCATTTTCAATCAAACGGGTAATTGTCATATTTTCCTGCTGGCGTGTTTTCATGTCTCGCAAAACGACTTCACCAACTGCCAGTTCATCAGGGAATAACAACACAACTGTTTGGACTTTTAATTCATCAGCACGCTGCAAAGCTTTTTTCACCTTTTTCAGGCTGCAATCACATTCAACAGATTTTCCTTTGTGACGCAATTGATTACTGATGGAAACAGCCATGCCAATTTCTTCTGAAGAGAATGGGATCACCATATACTCCAACTGATTATCAAATGATGGCAATTTCTTCAAATCCGACAATACATCTAAAATCACCACATCCCCAAAACCGAAACCAACTGCTGGTACTGAATCGCCACCATAAGTAGAAAGTAGTGAATCATAACGCCCTCCTCCACAAATTGCACGCTGCGATTTGTCCATGACATTCATTTCAAAAACAGTCCCTGTATAATAAGAAAGTCCCCGTACAATAGAAACATCGAATTGCAAATAATCTCCAAATCCCGATTTTGCTACCATTTCCATTACCTGGCGCAACGATGTCAAGCCTGTGCTATCTCCCATTTCCACTGCCAGTTCCTCCATTGACTGACAGGATAAAAAGTCGTTCAATTGCTCAACTTGTGCTGCAGTCATTTGCTGCTGTTGCAACATCTCTGCAAACGCGTCTGCAGGCAGTTTGTCACGTTTATCCATCACAATCATCACTTGGTTTTGCTGTTGATCGGGGACATTGATCCTGGAAAGGATGGCATTGAGTATGCGGCGGTCATTAACGAACACACGGATATCCCTGGAGGTCAACCCCATGTTTTCACAGGACATCAACAGCAATGAGAAAATTTCAGCTTCTGCCACTTCTGCAGGTTGGCCAATGATATCGGCATTCCACTGAAAATGCTCACGTCGCCGTCCGCGTGTCATCCGTTCGTAACGAAAGCATTGAGGGATAGAAAACCATTTTAAGGGAAAGGACAATGCTTTTTGGCGTTGTAAGACCATACGTGCCAGCGACGGTGTCATCTCAGGCCGTAAGCTCAACAGGCGTCCCCCTTTATCGTGAAAGCTATACAGCTGTTCGGTGATTTCATCACCAGCTTTGCGGGTGTACAATTCCGCATGCTCCAGAACACAAGCATCATATTCTTCAAATCCAAACTGCAGCGCCGTATTCCTCCAAATCGTAAAAAGCCAATTTCTAATCTTCATTTGTTCTGGATAAAAATCACGGGTTCCCTTGACAGACTGTAAATCAATGGGATGGTATTCTGTATTTGGCATGATATTCCTACTTTTAAAACCAGGCTAAGACTCTGCATCAAAACAAAGAGTCATTATTTTTTTAAAATCATCCCAGGACGATGTCATCGCAGCAGGGTTACGCAAAAGATATGCAGGGTGGAAGGTAGGAAGGACTTTCCAATTCTGATAATGATATATTTGTCCACGAGATTTGGTTATCCCGGAAGCATCTGGAATAAGTGCTCTTGTTGGCACATTACCCAATGTCACAATCAATGCAGGGTTGATCAATTCAATCTGGCGATGCAAAATAGGGAAACATTTCGCAATTTCTTCTGCATGAGGAGTACGGTTTTTCGGAGGACGGCACTTCACAACATTGGCAATGTATACATCAGGACGATCAATCCCAATGGATTGAATCATTTGAGTTAATAATCTTCCAGCCTTTCCTACAAAAGGTTCTCCCAGCCGATCCTCATCAGCACCTGGTCCTTCCCCAATAAATAAAAGAGGCGTACTCACATTTCCTGTTCCAAAAACAAAATTTGTCCTGGTTTCGCTTAAAGGACAACGCTCACAATCAGCATTTTGCGCATACAGAGACTCTATTGTGTCCTCTGGAAGTTGCTCTTCTTTGTTGGTAGGAGACTGTTCAGCAGCAGATAGAGGTTGATTAAAATATGTTTCATCAAAAAGTTTTTCAAGATTCAGATACGTGTAATTTTGTTGATCCAACCACAACAGTTGATTTTCAAGATGCCTGATCAAAGTATCTGTTTCCATTCTACCTCAGCTGGATTTTCTTATAAAATATAGCGGGTCAAATCTTGATCTTTTAGCAACTCTGACAAACGAGCCTGAATATATTCAGGAGTGACCGTCACTGTTTGTCCCTGTATCTCCGGTGCCTCAAAACTGACTTCTTCCAGCAGCTGCTCCATGATGGTATGTAAACGTCGAGCTCCTATATTTTCAGCCTGTTCATTCACGTCACAAGCAATTTTCGCGATTTCCTCAATAGCGGCATCAGTAAACTCTAAAGTCAGGCCCTCTGTGGCCAGTAATTCAATGTACTGAACAATCAATGCATTTTTAGGTTCTGTTAGGATACGCACAAAGTCTTCCTTTGTCAGGGACTTCAACTCAACACGAATTGGGAAACGCCCTTGCAGTTCCGGAATCAAGTCGGACGGTTTTGCTACATGAAAGGCTCCAGCTGCAATAAAAAGTATATGATCTGTCTGCACCGGACCATGTTTAGTATTTACTGTCGATCCCTCTACAATAGGTAGCAAATCGCGCTGGACTCCTTCCCTAGAAACATCAGGGCCGTGTGCTGATTTGCGTGCTGCGATTTTGTCGATTTCATCCAAAAAAACAATACCTGTTTGTTCAACACGCTCAATGGCATTACGGGATACCTCTTCCATATCAATCAATTTATTGGTTTCTTCCTGTATCAAAATATTCCGGGCATCTTTAATTTTGATTTTACGTCGCTTTGAGCGTTTGGGAAGCATGTTCGAAAGCATGTCCCGTAAATTCATGTCCAGATTGTCATTCATGGAAAGGGGCATGAACTCAACAAATGATCCTCCTCCACGCTCTGAAATATCAAGTTCCACTAACCGGTCATCAAGTTTGCCATCCTGCAGCTTCTTGCGAAATTTTTCTTTTGTTGGATTACCAGGTTCTCCGTCTTCTTTTCGAGGATTGGTTGATGGAATCAACAAGTCCAATAATTTTTCCTCCATTTGGATTTCGGCTTGTGCCTGTACCCGTTTTGTCTGTTCCTGACGGACCATATTGATGGAAACCTCCAACAAATCTCGGACAATCGATTCAACATCCCGCCCAACATATCCCACTTCCGTAAACTTCGAAGCTTCGACCTTTGCAAATGGAGCATTGACCAAACGTGCCATCCTGCGAGCAATTTCTGTCTTTCCTACGCCTGTTGCACCAATCATCACAATATTTTTGGGTAAAATTTCATCACGCAGATCTTCCCGAACCTGAAGACGGCGCCAACGATTCCGCAGTGCCACAGCAACTGCTTTTTTTGCTGCATCCTGTCCAATGATATATTTATCTAATTCTGCAGCAGTTTCACGTGGTGTTTGATTTTCATATTTTTTTGGTTGATCTTCCATAAATTTCCTAATTTTTCTCTAAAAACGGATCTCTTCAAAAGAAAGGTGCTGGTTTGTGTAGAGACAGATATCCGCAGCAATAAACATCGCCTTTTCAGCAATCTCCTGTGCTGTCAAATCGCTATCGATAAGGGCTCTCGATGCCGCTAAGGCATAAGGTCCTCCGGAACCAATGGAGATAATTCCGTCATCAGGCTCAATGACATCTCCATTTCCAGAGATAATAAGAGAAGCATCCTTACTTGCCACTGCCAGTAGCGCTTCTAAGTTTCTCAGCATTTTGTTGGTACGCCACTCTTTTGCCAATTCAACGGCAGAACGAATCAATTGTCCACTGTATTGTTCCAACTTCTCATCAAACTTCTCAAACAGAGTAAAGGCATCCGCAGTCGAACCGGCAAATCCTGCAATGACGTTCCCGTTATAAGTAAGACGAATCTTTGTTGCCGTGGCTTTCATGATCGTATTACCCATGGTCACTTGCCCATCACCAGCCATCACAACTGAATTTTCTTTTCGAATACAAAGTATGGTAGTCATATTAAATTATGTGATTTAATTAAAAACAGGAATATGTCATACCGTGTTCTCTTTTTTCCAAAAACTTTCTTCAACGACACGGAATACATCTCTCAACGGAATATGCTGTACCGCTGCAATTCTTCGGCAGTCTTCAAACTCTGGACTGAATTTTACTTGTTGAGAGAAAACGGACTTTTTCCCCCTCACTACCCCCCAGCAAGTATCGACTTCTATGATATCACGCTGCAGAGAAACGCGGTTCCATTGTTGATAACGAATTCCCAGCGTCGTGGTTTCCTGAAAAATGATACGGTGCATTTCTGCACGACCTTCGGGGGTATGCAACACTTGAATTAATGTGCCAGGACGATGTTTTTTCATTTGCACAGAAATAAACCAGACATCTAGAGCACCAGCATCTAATAGCTTTTCATGAACAAACCCTAAGCATTCGGGAGTACAATCATCCACATTGGCTTCCGAACACTCGACCAGACCAATATCAACCGCTTGAGTTGCCTGCTCATCATGCTGATATCCAAGGATACATCGAGTGATATTGGGAATTTCTAATCGTTTTTTTGTTCCGATTCCAATCCCAACACGGTCAACGGTATATTGAAAGGGAGTAGCATGTGGTTGTGCCAAAGCAGCTAATATTGCAGCACCTGTTGGTGTGGTGCGCTCAAAAGGAAGTGAATCGTGTATGACCTCAAATCCCTGTAAGAGCAAAAGGGTGGCAGGAGCCGGAATTGGCATTTGTCCATGTGCAGTTTCTACAAACCCTGTTCCTGTAGGTACAGGGGATACAAAAATATCATTTATTTGCAAATAGTCCAGACATAATGCCACACCAACAATATCTGCAATAGAATCCCAGGCACCAACTTCATGAAAACAGACTTTCTCTGGAACTGTGTTATGCACTTTTCCCTCTGCAATTGCGAGCTTTTCAAAAATTTTCAAAGCGAGTGTTCTGACATCTGCCGGCAATTTGGACTGTTCCAACAGTTGTTTAATATTTTCAAAAGAACGTGCTGGATGACCGCCGGCTTCCATAGCATTTGTTACAAAAAACCGAACACCCGAAACATGATGGCGCTGTTCTTGGCAAAAAGAAAATTGAATACCCCGTATTTTGAGAAGATTAAGCCCTTTTTCCAAAACAGAAAAAGGAACTCCAAGGTCCAGTAAACCACCTACGAGCATGTCTCCGGCAAGACCTCCAACAGCATCTATAAACAATATTTTTTTCATGGGAAATTTTCTTACTTCAAAACTGACTGCAAATGGATAAAAAATTGCAAACAAATATAATTATTTTTCCAATATGCCGGATTTATATAAAAGTTACCAGCATTTCAGGCTCCCCATTTTCCGAAATTGTGGGCAATCGAGCACGGGATAGTGCCTTTAAATTGGTATTCTGGGACTCAAGACTGTAAAAATATCACCAATATCAAAGCATTAATTTCAGTTTGTCTTGACTCATTAAGACTCTGCTAGTAAGACCCTGATAAGCGTAATAACTGATCTGCCGATGAAAACCTTACTTTTGTATTGCGAACATGCTATAATATTTTTATACAATACAAAAAATGGTTTCTTATTATTTACGATTGCTGTTTTCCAAATGAGAAAAAATATATGAAAGAATTTTCTATATTATTTTTAAAAACTCCAGATTCTGTAGCACGCCAGATTTCCTTTAGCCATAAACTCGTATATATCAGCGGTTGTTTATTTGTCGGTATGGTCATGTCTTTAATTTCCCTATATTTCTTTCAGCATCAGCAAATCACAGATCAGCGAGAACAGATCCAGCAACATGAAACCGCACGAATGCTTCTCCAGAAAGAAATTGATGAATTTGCAGAAAAAGAAGAGCGTATTCGCTTCTTAGAATCCTATGTAGAAGAGTTAAAAACAACTACTTATGCCAGCGAAAATGCATTGAAGCAGCATATTGTTTTATATAAATCCAGTGTCAATAAACTCAAAACACTCCATAATTATATCTGTCAGACGATGAGTATGAAATGTTCAAAAGACATTCAAAACTCAAATAATGCAGAAACAATAATTGCTTGGATGGATGGCGTCAGCAGCAATTTCCAGAATCTTGGCAAAGCGGTGAAAGACTTTTATGATAAAAAAACTTCTGCAGAAGAACAAGAAAGCACCATTCGTCATTTACGAATGCGTATTGTACAAACAGAGCAAAAGCTGGCAAAACATTTAGAACTCGTTAAGACCAAAGAAAAAGCTATTGATCAGCTTTCCAAAAGAATACATGATGTCACCGGCATTTCTTTTAATTTGACAAATCAGTTTCTTCCCAAAGAGACATCATCCTCCAATGGCCGTGGAGGTCCCGTCCATCCAGAATTTAATCCTGATTTATTTACAGAAGACAGTTATTTAGAAAGATATCTTGATGAGACAACTACATATTATGAATCCGTTGTAAAATCAGTGGCAAGTTTGAGTAATTCAATTGAACAGGATAGCGAACTTTGGAAACACACACCAACCATTCGTCCCGTCCAGACTCGCTCTATTTCTGATAGGTACGGAAAGCGCATGGACCCTTTCACTAAGAAACCGGACTTCCATTCAGGAGTTGATTTCACAGGACGCAGAGGAACTCCAATTCGTGCCAGTGCTGATGGATTTATTGTGAAAGCTAATTATCAAGTAGGTTATGGGCGTTTTGTAGAAATTAAACATGGGCTCGGTTTTTATAAAAATAAACATAAAAAAGTTTATACGAGCACCCGGTATGGCCATCTGCATGAGATCAAAGTCAAACAGGGACAAGTCGTAAAACGAGGTGATATCATAGGTACATTGGGAAACACCGGTCGTAGCACAGGCCCTCACTTACACTACGAAATCATTATTAATAACCGACACGTCAATCCTCTCAATTTAATTTCACACTTTGAATCTCATACAAAAAAGCGGGGTTCTCGTAAATAATCCGTTCTTTTTCTTCCTTCCAAAGATTTTAGTTCACAAGCTAATAAACACCTAATTTGAATCCTGAATTAAACACATTGAATCAATGGGACGATATCAAACACGTGGAGTATCTTCGAAAAAAGAAGACATCCATCAGGCTATTTTTCATGTAGATCAAGGATTGTTCCCTCATGCTTTTTGTAAAGTTGTAGAAGATTACCTGGGAAATGATCCCGACTATTGCTGTGTCATGCATGCCGATGGAGCTGGTACCAAGGCATCTCTTGCGTATTTATATCATAAAGAAACTGGAGATCTGTCTGTTTTTGAGGGAATCGCTCAAGACGCTTTGGTAATGAATTTGGATGATCTCTTGTGTGTAGGAATAGTGGACCATATCTTACTCTCCAGTACAATAGGCCGCAATGCTAAACTGATTTCCGGCCAAATCATCCAGACAATCATTGAGGGGAATGAAAAGTTGGTAAAACAACTTGCTGAGCTTGGAATTTCTCTTATCACTACAGGAGGAGAAACCGCAGATGTAGGAGATTTAGTTCGGACATTAATTGTTGACTCCACGGTTACAGCTCGTGTACCACGAAGTCAAATCATTACCAATGAGAAAATAAAGCCTGGCGATATTATTATAGGATTGGCCAGCTTCGGGCAAACCTCCTATGAATCACAGTACAATAGTGGTATTGGCAGCAATGGCCTCACTTCGGCTCGTCATGATTTGCTGGATTCGGATTATGCACAGCAATTCCCGGAAAGCTATGACCAGGATATTCCCCAAAGTTTAGTTTACAGCGGCCCCTTTCATTTGACTGATCCCTTAGACAATACCCCCTTAACCATTGGACAAGCCCTTTTGTCTCCTACCCGAACCTATGCTCCCATTATCAAAGACTTGCTCCACGACCACCACCATGATATTTCCGGCATTATCCATTGTTCAGGGGGAGGACAAACAAAATGTATGAAATTTGGAAAAGGTATTCGTTATATTAAAAATAACCTTTTTCCGGTTCCACCTCTGTTCAAGACAATTCAAAAAGTATCTGACACGACCTGGCCGGAGATGTATGAAGTCTTCAACATGGGGCATCGAATGGAAGTTATTGGCCCTCCTCGTCTTTTAAAAGTACTGGAATCCATCGGAAAGCAATATCAACTGGAAGTACAGCAAATTGGTTTCTGCGAAGCCAGTCCTGTAGAAAATCAATTACAAATTGTGGCCGAATCAGGTACTTATGAATACGAAAGTTAATCGGAAGCAGAATCACGTTCTACAAGTTTTTCCAATCGTTTTACTCTGGCAAACAATGTATCCAACCGATTGAAAAGAGCCTGCAAGTGCTTCCACTTTTTCGCTGGTCTTGCTGGAGCACCCCCTACCACAGTATGGTCTTTCGTGTTTTTGGAAATCAGCCCTCTCGATAAGATAGTGACCTCATTTCCGACTTCAACTTGGTCGACAATTCCAGATTGTCCTCCCATCACCAAATGGTGCCCTGCTTTCGTACTGCCTGCAATTCCAACTTGTGCCGTCAATAGAGAATGAGCTCCCACCTCAACATTATGTGCAATATGCACCAGGTTATCTAATTTAGTTCCCTGACCCAGGATAGTGCTATAAAAACGAGAGCGGTCAATGGCACAACATCCTCCAATTTCTACATCATCCTCCAAAATAACATTTCCAATCTGAGGAATTTTATGATGCTCTTTATTTCGTTGAAAATATCCATAACCATCTGAACCGATCACAGAGCCGCTGTGAATAATAACACGGTCCCCAACCCAACAATCTTCGCGTATCGTCACATTCGGGTAAATTAAACAATTTTCTCCTATTGTGCATTGATGCATCACGACGACCCCGGCATGCAAGATAGAATTAGCACCAACTTTCACATTATCATACAGCACCACGTGCGCATCAAGGGTTACATTTTTTCCCAAGACCACATTTTTTCCGATTACGGCAGTGGGATGTATGGTCTTACTGATTTCAGAGGAAGGATGTAGATAACGGGTGATTTCCACATGCAGTGCCAAAGGATCTGCCGCATAAATCAGATTATGATCAGAGCTTTTCGTGCCTACAGGGACAACCACTCCTATTTCACTTGAAGAAGGAATCTCAGCAAGATCCGATGCCACATTAATAAAAACCACCCCCCCTGGCATCAATTTATTCAATCCACACACTTGCCTTATCACCAACTCTCCGTTTCCAGAATAAGAAAGATTTAATTCTTGGCACAGTTTTTCTAACGTCAAAGGCATATCGCTTTTCATCAATAGTTGTTTTCAATTCATTATTCCGATTTTACCTTGGATTTGTATCATAATTTGCTTATTATTACAGACGTTTATTTACTTTTCCGTAAAGAGCTCCCCCCTCAGCAATAAACATCACCATGAATCATCAAAATCAAATAGCTTGGAAATCCTTATTGTTTATTATTTTTATTTCCATAGCTTTTATCCCTCCTGGTCATGCTCATTGGGAAAAAAAACTGCCAGGATCGCTGCCTGACGAAGCTTTTCAGGCAGGCAGCCAGAAAAAACAAGCTGTCTATTTTTGTCGGGATATTTATACTAACTTTGGCATTGCAGATCCTACTCATGGCTGTCAATTGATATACGGATCAACGGTCATAAAAGATGACTACGAAATTTTGGTTAATCCAGGATACAATCTCGGCTGGACAACTGTTCGACATAAGAAAATTCCCATTGGTGCATTTGATGGAGGAAATACACCTTTACTTGGGAAAAGAAACTTGTGCAAAAAGATTATATACCGCAAACACTATCTGGGGATGGTAATTGAAGATCAATGTCACTATCGATTCAAGAAAAAAATCCTTAAATCTTCTCAATACCAGATTTTAGTCAATTATTGGGCAAGCAGTAAAATCATTCCTCCCGATATTAAGCCTGGTGGTAAAGTCCCCTCTGGAGATCTGTATATCTGCAGAGTACACTATAAAGGCATACATTATCCAGGTACAACCAGCATAGGATCAAGAGGCTGTCAGTTCCTCAATGATTACGGACAAGAGATTACATCAGAAGAATATGAAATACAGCTCTATATTCCCCATAAATGGATCAGGAGAAAATCTAAAAAATTATTCAATAATGCTGTCCTTGCAGGGTTTAACAGCAAGTATTATATATGCCGAGCAAGGATCTTACGAAATATTTATATTGGAAAGACAGAGAGGAATGGGCGCTTCTGTCATGTAGACATTGGGGGGGGGCACCTGCGCTTAAAAGATTATCAACTGCAAATCCGAATGGCTCGATAAGTTTTTGAAGTAATGCCAAAAATCCATGCAACGGATCTTCCATCGAGGCCATTTCACTGTTACTCTTCAGGAACCTACCGTTGCCGTTGCTAAATCCTCATATTCATTCCCTCCCTCATTTTTTTGAGCTTTTACCGTAGTGCCAGTATTGAGCGACTGACTGAATGTTATGGTAGTAATTTCTATTGTTGTCGTTAAACATGCCAAAGGAGCATCCAGCACAATTTCGGAGGTTGTGTGAGTGAATGAAGAAGCAAGGGTCCATGTTCCACAAGAAACTCCAGATATTGATATCGTCAACCCCGAGGTGGGCAAATCTGTTCCTGTTAAACGAAAAACCAGGCTTCCTGCTGTTACGTTTGACAATGAAGAAAAAGTGGCCGTAGTCGCGCCTGTCGTCGTAGTCGTTGTGCTGGTAGTCGTCGTTGTGGTAGCCACGCCAACTACTGTTGTAGTTGTTGTGCTCGTAGCAGTCGATTGTGCAATTGTAGTCGTCGTTGTGCTGGTAGTCGTCGTGGTAGCTACTGTCGTAGTTGTCGCACCTGTTGTGGTAGTAGTCGTTGTGGTAGTAGTCGTTGTAATTGCAGCAATTGCTGTTTCCATGTCGATTTCAACAGCAAATATACCCAACTCATCGGCATCAACCTGTATCAGGCGGCTAATAAATAAAGATGTTGCACCAAATTTTAGTATTTCACTTTCCTCATCGCTGGGAAGAATTTCAATCAATACCCTGCAGACTTGCTGAATAATATAAGAAGCCCACTTCAGCAAAGATAAATTCATTCCTGAGATTGTCTGCCCAACCAGCCTGACCAATTTCTCAACGGTTCTTGCGCTGGTCAATTGGAAAGGCACACCAACGATAGTTGCCGTATTTCCACTAGAATCAATAATAATGATATCAACGGTTGTCTCTGTATAATTGGTAAATGCATATTGACTCTCTCCAATTTCTATCCAAACCGGACGATTGTCATCATCCATCGTAATCGTACCAGTTGTCCCATCTGGAGATTGCACCAGAATATTATCAATGACTTCTTGCCCATTGACTTCTTTCCTGGCAACCCGCACTCCTCCTCCATCGTTTGCTGATGCAACTGCTGCAATAGCGCTTTCCGGGTCATTGACAAATCCTATGGTGAGTCCCAGTTCTTGCAAGCTCTCATTTTCTTCAGAAACAAGCGATGTATTATTTGGCAACAACCCATCAATCACATTTCCAGTGTTCTCATCCCCCCCCTCCTCTGTGCAGGCAGTGAAGAGCAAAATCATCCAACAGAGCATGATGCTTATGTGTCTCATTGCTATTGAACCATCACGAATTTTGCAAATGGGTTTACCAATGCCACCCTGCCAACAAATTAGCATGCTTTCCACCGCCGCTGGCAGAACCTTCTACTTTTGCAAAAGAATATTTCAAGCCCACACCCAAATTGATGAATCGTGTCACTTTCCAGATTCCACCACCTTCAACCCATGCTCCTGTTCCTTGATATAAAATATCTTTTCCAGCAGACCCTACAGATGCCGCTGCCTGAACATAAACCAATCCACCACTGACAAAAGGCACAAATGGGCCATAATCAAAATATTTCCTTCCACCAATCAATAATTCTACAGTTTTTCCTACAACATCCGTCGACGATTGAGAAACGCTACCTGTTCCTTCCGACAGAGTAGCGCCCATGGCAATGCTTAAAGGCCAGGAGCTTTTTTTCAAATCGCTATCAATTCCCACTTCATTTTGATCATCCACTGGTTTCCAATCATCTTGCTGGAGGTACTTTTTTCCTAAAGAAAGGTTAACATTTCCTGTCCAGAAAGTAGAAGTCACATCCGTTTCCTGCGGCATTTTTTCCTTTTCAATCATTTTTTCTGAAGAAGTCTGTGCTTTTGATACGGGTGAAACGGTTCTTGCCTCAAACGAATTTTGCCCGGATTCTACCATCGTACCAGACCCAAATTGTATGTCGTAATTTGCAATATCCGATGCTTGAAAACCAAAAATGATTATTTCTCCAGGTTGATCCTTGATTTCTTCACCAATACTACGTATCTCACCAACCTTGAAATTTTCAAATACAAAGTAACGCCCGTAATACCCGGCCGCACTTTGCAAACGATTCCCTCTGTTGTCATAAAGATTGACAACAAATTCAATACGCTTCCAATTCTGATTGGTATTGTTGATCACTTCACCTTCCAGTCTGGGGGCAGATTCATCCTGAGAGGATAAAGAAAGTTCTGTTAACACGAACCTTCCCTGTTTGGTAGAAATTGTCAGGGAGTCCTGAGAAGAGACAGTAGGGTATTGCTGCGTGTTAAACTGGATGAGGCTACAGCTGGGGAGAAAAAACAGGAATATAATAATGTGGGATTTTATTGACAGCATGACTTGAAAAAAAAATGGATTGATATTATCTGCAAAAAAAACTCTTTTGCTGGTCACATAAAAACTTATTGCAAAGAGTATGCATGCTAAAATCAATCCATTTTTAAAGTCAGTTGCTTTTAGAATTTAGATTTACTGATTATACAGGTTTTGTACGTCTGTTAAGCTGATTGCCCGATTGTAAAGTTTCAATTCATCAATCCGCCCTCGGAAATATTGAATGTTGCCTTCATAATCCCGGCCAATGTTAAAGCCAGTCACTACTGTAAGTGGACCAGAAGCACGCTCTTCTGAAGCTAGGCTTCCATTGACATACACTTTCTGAGAAGACCCATCATACGTAACCACAAGATGCTGCCATGAGCCTGTAGTCAATTCAGGAGAATTAATAAAATTACCTTTGAAATCAAATTGAACCACCCCACTGGAATTGATGGTTTCCAAAAAGATTTCTTTTTGAGCCCATGCTCCACTCGTAGAACCAAATCCTTCGATAATTTGGGTAATTCCAGAAGGATTGTTATCAATATTGACCCAGACTGAAATGGTGAAGCCTTCTCCAGTTGAAAGATTACCATTCAAAGGAGTAGAAATATAACTGCTTCCATCAAAATCAACTGCCTTTCCGAATTTTCCAGATTTATAAGTTACATTACCATGATGTGTTCCATGGAAAGCTCCAATATCGTCATAAGCATTTCCTTCAAATGAATAAGATGCAGCAAGCCCATCAACAATAGAGACATTTGCGTACCCTGCTACGTACACTGGAGTTTTCGCATTAGTGGTTCCTCCAGTTCCTAATCGGCCATGAGACCCCCGTCCCCAGCATTGAATTGTGGCGGCACCTGTGATTGCACAAGTATGAGCACTTCCAGCTGAAATACCAACGACAGAACCTATGCTGTTAACCAATACAGGCCGAAGAGATTTTTTGGTACTGTCATTACCTAATCGACCATGAGATCCTCTCCCCCAGCATTTGGCAGTACCATCAGACAAACGTGCGCACGTGTGAAATCCTCCAGCCGAAACCTCAACAGCACTGGAAAGCCCACTCACGGTAACAGGAGCACTGTAATTTGGAGTATTTCCATCTCCCAGTTGACCATGAGATCCTCTCCCCCAGCACCTGACAGAGCCGTCATTAATCAGGGCACAACTATGAAAATTACCTGCAGAAACCTCAATAGCAGATGAAATGTTATCCACAGGTACTGGAATTGATGAATTTTCGGTACTACCATTGCCCAAGACTTGATAAAAGCCTTTACCCCAGCACTTTATCGTACCATCACTCAATACAGCACAAGTATGAGCATTTCCCGCGGATATATGAACTGCAGAATTAATTCCATTGACTGTTACAGGAATTGTAGATTTTTTAGTGGTGTTGTTGCCCAAACGGCCAGCATTTCCATGCCCCCAGCATTTAACATTTCCATCATTCAACAGTGCACAACTGTGAGATTTTCCAACAGAAACTTGTATTGCATTGCCAATTCCATTGACTTCAACCGGCACATTGGAATCAGACGTACTATTGTTTCCTAAACGGCCACTGCCTCCCTTGCCCCAACATTTTACTTTTCCATCACTTAATACAGCACAGCTGTGTCGGGAGCGAAGAGAAATCTGCACCGCATTATCAATTCCGCTTACTGATACCGGAGTAGATGAGTCTGCATTGCTGCCATTACCCAAACGGCCATCAGTCCCTTTTCCCCAGCACTTAATATTTCCGCTATCGAGGGTAACACAGCTGTGTTCCACTCCAGCAACCACCTGCAGTTGATGCCCCGTTTGAATAAAAGCATCTGTAAATTGATGTGCCATCCCGGAGCTCATTTCACCTGCGCTATTTTTGGTATAGACCAGCAAATGAGTAGCAACCGTATTAGATTCATCAATCGGAATCGTGGTATTGTCGGGCAAACTATAAGTCAGATCCGTAGCTGCCTTTGGTATGGTTGCAATAGCCGGTAATAACTTTGTAGAGGAATCCAATCCCCAATATAGGACATAATCGGTGATATCACTCTCATCACTGGCTTTTGTAATCACTACATTGCCTGCCAGCTCCCCTACTTGCAAATCTGTATCAACAAAAACTATCCCGGCGGCTGGATGAACAGGAGGACTGGCTGGTGTCGTTTCCTCCACAACTAAGGTGATGCTGTCACTGACGCTGCTCGAAAGATTATCTGAGTTGTCCTTAAACCATGCGTACACTGTTTTGGCATAACTGCCGCTTGCGCTTTCACTGTTTAAGACAAAGGAAACATTATTGGAAAAATAATTTGGAGTGGAAGCAGCACCCAGAGGAACCCAGTCAGATGAAGTGACGTTAGGGGTTTCAGAGCTTTCGGATAAATAATATGCAGCAACGTATTCATTATCTGTAGCTGACAGACTCAAAGCCACAACAGGATTCGTTGTTGAATCACTGCCCCCATTTATAGAAATACTGGCATTGGCAGGAGATGTTATATCGGAGGACACTGAAGACCCTAGAGTTCTGTAATTACCTCCGCCTTCATTGACCTGGACGGTGACAACAGCCTCATTCAATGGATAATTGAAGGTAACCTGAGAAACATTGGTTAAAGAATTATACAAACACTCTATCGGAGCATCCAGTAAAATTTCTGTACTGCTGTGAGGGAAAGAAGACGCTTGTTTGTAACCGCCACAATCATTTCCAGCAATCGCAGCTTTCCAGCCTGTGGTTGGAAGATCGGAACCGGTAACACGAATCACCAAGCTGCCAGCATCTGCATTGATTACTGGAGAAGCCAGAGTGTTTGTTTCAAAACCTGTTGCTTTAGGCAAGACAGTCGGCGGAGTATCAAGAGTTGGTAACAAACTTTTAGCTGCAGTTTCCAATTCAACCAAGTTCTGAGCACCTGACTGAAAAAAAGCAAATAAATAAACAACATCGACCAAATCTACGACTTTGTCTGTCGGGCTTTCTGTAAAGTTGTCAAAAACATGGTTAGGCATTACTGTTGCCGGTTTAAAATCAGGGGAATCAGAAAGTAAATTCTGACCTGCTGCCGTTAAATTTTCTATGCTATCCCTGGTTCCTTGAAAATAAGCAAATAAATAAATAACATCCCACAAATCAATGACATCATCACTCTGGTTCTCTGTAAAATTTCTCTTATTGGACCGAGAATTGGTCAGAGAATCTGAGGAAGGGCTGCCAATTGTTCCAGAAGCCAACGTGTCAAATTCTTTAGCTTCTCCTTCATTTTGCAGAGCAACCACGGCAACATCCTGCAACAATTGATTGAAGCGGATCTGAGAAGCATTGTTAATACTGCTGGTAAAGCATTCAAATGGAGCATCCAATTGTACTTCTGTACTAGTTTGTGCAAATCCTGAAGATAATTTGTATTCCCCGCAGCTGTTGCCTGTCCCTAATACTGTTGCTGTCAAACTTGTTGTTGGCAGATTGTTTCCAACAACTCGAATTACCAGACTGGCAGCCGGAATGGAAATAGAAGAATTCAGCTCAACCGTGTTGTTTGGTTCTGTCGTTGTTATATCTTCTACAAAAGATGGTTCAGAAGATACTTCTTCATCTGGAATCAGTTTCTGGGTGATTGCTCCACTTCCATCTCCACTTTCGGCACAGGACCATAGGAAAATGACGAATGAGAAGACCATAAAACGGATTAACCAATTTGCTGCTTTCATGTTGCCTCTTTGTAAAGCCGGTTTCATATCAAATTTTGTTACAAGGTGCCTGTGCCTAAAGATGTAAAACTGCCACCATTATTTTGTTCTGCTGTGACCGTGTTACTGCTGAGAATGGCTTGGTTGAATACGATTTCATTCATACTGGCAGTGGTTGTTAATAAACAATCAAATGGTGCCTCTAACAATACCTCTGAACTGGAATGGCTGAATGAAAAGGCTAATGTCCATGTGCCGCAGCTTTCCCCTGTGACCGTTGCTGTCAAACCAGAAGTAGGAAGACTTGCCCCTTTTAGCCGAATAACCAGTTTACCCGCATTCACATTAGTTAATGCAGGAGAAAAAATTGCTGTAGCACTGGTTGCTAACACAGTCGTTGTTGTCGTTGTTGTCGTTGTTGTCGTTGTTGTCGTTTCCTCTTCCCAAGTTAATTCAACCGATTTTGTAATTTTTTGACTTCCTCCTCCCACTAAGCTATCCACTCCACTACTCTCAGAAGTTACTTCTACTTTGACTTTCCTACTCGTGGCACTGTTACTGGTAAATTCACATGGATTACTACATGCATGTTCATTGCCATCCAAATACCACTTAATACTTCCTGTGGATTTTTCCGCAGTCACAAAAATACTTTCTCCCACATACACTGTAGAATCAGGGCTTGCTACTAATGACAAGCTCACTTCATCCGCACAGCCAGCAATAAGGAATGTTAACAAAATGGAAACCAGTACCAGTATCTTCCGCATTTTTTTTCCGAATTAAGTTTTTTATTTCAGATGGTTACGACTTTTCATGTATTCAGTCGTCATGAACTTCAAACTATACCCGATTTGAGCTTTATTAGTATAACACTTTCCATTCTTTTCGGCTATTTTTTTTCTAGCAACTATACAAGGGCATCCGTTCTATATCCCCTTCGATCACTCATTCGGCGCCTCATCTGATCTTCTGCCCGACGTCTCATTTGATCTTCTGCCCGGTGGGCAGAGGCCGTTTCTTCTATTTTTTTCTTACTGGGAGTTTGCGGTTCTTCAACCACATGAAACAATTCACCAATTTTATTATATTCAATCAACAGTACCTGGGCGAGTCTTAAAAGATGGTCCACCGACAAATTTTCAGAACCGTTTTTGACACGGCTTAAATGTCCTCTGCTAATACCAGATTCTTTTGCCAAGGTGGTTAAGTTCAAATCCATTTGATACGCTTTTACAAAAAGCGGTTTGTAATCAAGCCTCATCTTCTATCCTTTGTAATGTTTTAGTTACACAATTAATTTAATTAATCACATTATGAACTTAAAAGGATACAAAATCAAGTAATAAAATATTGTTTTCTGCACAAAAAGTAACTAAATTAAAATAATTCGTGATTAAATTATTACAAAATGAATTAAATTCGTTACATTCTTCAGAATCGCCGTGAATATTGCCTCCAACATTGGCTAAAACAAACAATGCTGCAATCACCAAAAAACTTTTCCTTTTAGCAGAAAAATGCAATGAGTGCGGATGCAAAGTGGTTTAAACGGATCGACAGGGGGGAGTGTTATGAAGCTATCGCACCGGATTCTGGGAAAGATTTGTATCATAGACATTGAAGGTGAGATCACAGGAAGTGCTGCAAGAAATCAGCGTTTCAGTTCCTACATTAAACAGCAAATAGAAGAAGAAATATTTCGGGCAATTGTGTTGGACTTTCGGAATGTCGAACTGATCGATTCGGTTGGGATGGGGATAATCAGGCTATTCCACAAAATTGCAAAAGAACAAAAAACAGGCTTTGCCCTTTATCACTTGAATCAAGCAGTTCGTTCGACACTGGATTTTGTTGGAATCAGTGTCATAGTGCCTGTTTTTGAAACAGAAGAAGAAGTCCTGGCAGCATTTCAGACAGAATGACCATTTTATGCGAATGCTGCCACCAAATAAAAAATTATGCTCGCTGCAAATAAAACTTAAACTTAAATATGAAATATTTACATACTATGATACGGGTGTATGACTTAGAGGCTACACTGGATTTTTTTGTGAACAAGCTGGGCTTAATAGAAACAAGGCGTAAAGAGTATGCTAAGGGGAAGTTTACCTTAATTTTTTTGGCAACCGCCTCAGGAGAACCGGAATTGGAGCTGACCTACAACTGGGATGAAAAGATCCCATATAGTGTCGGAAGAAACTTTGGGCATTTGGCATACTCTGTAGAAAATATTTATGAAACCTGTCAAAAATTAAAGGATGAGGGAGTCGCCATTTTGCGACCTCCGCGAGATGGAAAAATGGCTTTTATTCGGTCACCTGATCAAGTCTCTGTGGAATTGTTGCAAAAAGGGGAGGCGCTGGAACCTCAAGAACCCTGGATTTCCATGCCAAATCAGGGGGAATGGTAGGGTAAGTTGAACAACCCGCTTAGGAATGCTAAAACAATAACTTAGAAATCTACTTGTCTTTTCAACGATCTTCTGCGTTGTTTTACCAGTTACATACAAGCTATGCGCCCGATAAAATGCCTTGAATCTCGATGAAAACCCTGTGTAACTTTCGCATGTTATTATTTCCTCCTTCCTTATCGATTTTTTTCCCTGATTTGCAGGATTAATTTGGTTTTCAACTCATAAAGAAAACTTTCAATGCCAACAGGATATTGATGCGGATTGACAAAACGGCGAACTCCCTGGTGAAAGTGGCACAACTCCCTTTTCACATTAGCTCGGACATGTGTCAGCGGAGGAATATCATACACACGTTGTCCCTGTTGGAAAACAGGGACTAGTAAATCGGTAAATGCAGTATTTGCAGGGATCTTCCGTCTTCTTGTCATATCCAGAGGATCCACAATCACACAGTCCTGGTTGAAGCTCGTATTGACGTCATAAATCATATCGGCAATATTTTCTTGTTCATTGTAGTACCGTCGTACTTGTTGAATCCCAGGAGTGGTCACTTTGACCGATTGTTCAGAAATTTTGATTTTATTGATCCAACGGCCTCCTGGCTCACGAATAGTAGAGAGTTTATAAACTCCATCCAGTGCAGGTTGGTCATAAGCAGTCACCAATTTGGTTCCAATACCCCATATATCAATCCTGGCATTTTGCTCTTTCAGGCTGCGGATGATGACCTCATCCAATTCATTACTGACTACAATTTTGGCATCGGGCAAACCACTTTTATCCAGCATCTGACGTGCCTGAATGCTCAAATAGGCCAGATCCCCTGAATCTAAGCGTATTCCCATGAATTGGTATCCTTGATTTTCCAACCATTGTCCGACTTCAATCGCATTTTTGATACCATTTAAAGTAGAGTACGTATCTACAATAAAAACACAGTTATTTGGCAGCGTCTGCGCATACGATTGGAATGCATCCAATTCATTTTCAAAAGCCATGACCCAACTATGGGCAATGGTGCCTTTCACCGGAATACCAAAGATTTTTCCTGCCAGCACATTTGAAGTGGCGTCACATCCTCCAATATAAGCGGCTCGACTCGCAGTCAATGCCCCATCCACCCCCTGAGCACGTCTTAATCCAAACTCTAAAGTAGGGTCACCATCAGCGGCTAGACAAATGCGGGCTGCCTTAGTGGCAACCAATGTTTGGAAATTAATGATATTGAGGAGCGGAGTTTCCAACAACTGACATTGAATAAGCGGTCCCTGTACTCGAACCAGTGGTTCATAAGGAAAAACGACCGTCCCTTCAGGCATGGCATCAATGTCACAGCAAAAAGACATTTTTGCCAAATAATTTAAAAAATTCTCCTCAAACAACGGTTTGCCATCATTTCCTTCCAAAGATGCGAGGTAGACAATATCGGACTCATCTACAGAAAAATTTTGGATAAAGTCAATCACATTTTCTAACCCACAGGCAATACTAAACCCTCCCTTGAACGGAATGTTGCGGTAAAACAAATGGAAGACACTCTCTTTGTGCTCCATTTGACTTTTCCAGTAACCATATGCCATTGTCAACTGGTACAAGTCTGTGAGTAAACCCATTGACTGGGAGTACAATCCCACTTTTGCCATACGATCCTCAATAATATTTCCGCAGAAAAACAATCATTCATGCCAAAATGATGGATAAAAAATCACCAGCGCTGAAAACATTTCGAGTCGGCCCACCAGCATGTTCCAGGATAAAAACCATTTGCCCGCATCTGAAATAAAAGCAAAGTTGTCTGATGGCCCTACAGCTCCAAACCCAGGGCCGATGTTCATCAAGGAGGCAATCACAGAACTCATTCCTGTCACATAATCCATGTCATCCAGCAGAACCATCAATGCGCCTCCTACCAGCACCATAAATATATTGACAATAAAATAACAAATAGAAAGGTCAACAATGGAAGAATCAACCGATCGTTGATTGAGCCGAATTGATATAACAGATAATGGCTGGAAAAAAATCTTTTTTATGGAGGCATACATGTACTTAAAAATAATCACATAATGGACGACTTTGATTCCACTCGTTGTTGACCCTGCACAGGCACCAATAAAACAAACCATGTACAAAAACATCTGAGCTGCCTGGGGCCATCTTTCATAATCGGCCGTAGTAAATCCCGTTGTAGTCAAAAGGGACATAACCTGAAAAGTGGCATACCGCAGGGAATCTATCAAACTGCCATACGTATTGTCTCTCCATAAAATCCAGGTAACCATGCCGCAAAAAAACAGGATGAACCCCAAATACCAACGAAACTCCGTATTGATTTTAATTGATTGCCAGTCTCCTTTGATCACCTGATAAAACAGTCCAAAAGTAACTCCTCCCAAGAACATAAAGACAATCGTGACCCAATCAAAATAAGCATTATTGTAATGTCCGATGCTGGCATTTTTGGGAGAATAACCCGAAGTAGAAAGGGTGCCAAATGCATGTGTCAGCGAATCAAACAAAGACATCCCGCCAAGGTATAAAAACACAACATTCAACAAATTGAGCACTAAATAGATACCCCAAAGCCAGATCATGGCATCTTTATTACGAGGAATGAATTTTTCTTTAGTAATCGCTTGTCCGGGGCTTGATTCTGCCCGAAAAATACGAAGCCCTCCCATGCCATGAGGGAGGAAAATAATCGTTAATGTTAAAAACCCCATCCCACCCAAAAGATGAGTCTGGCTTCTCCAAAATAAAAGTCCATGGGGAACCTTTTCAATGTCTGGAAGAATCGTTGCCCCCGTTGTGGTGTACCCAGACATCATTTCAAAAAAAGCATCAGTGAAAGAAGGAATCGAACCATGAATAATAAACGGCAACGCCGAAATGGCAGACACAATAATCCAGCCCGCACTGGCGATTACATATGAATCTTTTACACCCAATTCCCTGTTTTTTCGGGAAAACCAGTAGCAGGGCCCTCCAACACCAATGGCAATCAACGCTGAAATGGAAATAGAAAATACATCACCTTCATTATAAATCAGGGCACATATCAATGGCGGCGTCATGGAACTGCCGGTCACAATAAGCAATGTTCCCAAAACATGGATGATTGCAGGAATATTCATAAAATCACGATATCAACACTATTAAAAATCAATTATTGCAAACAATTTTTATAAAGCCTCACGCAACATATAGAAGCGATCAGCAAAATAGTGAAGCGATATTTGACGTTGATGTGGAAAAGTCACCTGTGCTAAATTACAATCTGTTCACCAATTAGAAATATCCCTTCTGGCTTATCATAACAATTTAAAAAAACTGGATTTGATGAAAAAAACAGCATTAATTGTTTGCAACGGAGACCCGCCTTCTCTTGAATTGCTTCACAATTTCTGGCAGCAAGCCGATTTGACGGTGTGTGCCGATGGCGGTGCCAATTTTTTAGTTTCAGAAGGTTTTATACCAGATGTCATTGTGGGAGACATGGACTCTCTCCTTCCGGAAGTTGAGCAGCAAGTGGAAGCAAAGCGTCTGATTAAAATACAGGAGCAAAACACCAATGACGCTGACAAGGCATTGCGGTATTGCCTGGATCATCACCTGCAAATCATTCATATGTTGGGAATTGCCGGGGGCAGAAGTGATCAGTTCCTGGCAAACTTGGAACTTTTGTACAAATATGCTCCGGAAGTAAAAATTATCTTATGGACAGAACAAGAAAGAATGGAGGTAATTAGCAAAGAATGGGAAGAGTCATTAATGATAGGCACGACCCTATCATTAATACCATTATTTGGAACCGTCAATGGTATTACAACAGCAGGCCTTGCTTACCCGCTGCATAACCAAACACTGCAAGCAGGAAAAGAACCTTGTGGCGTTTCTAACAAAACCACTTTACCGCAAGTACGTATCACTATACAACAGGGAGCGTTATTATTAATAATTCAAAACTCTTCTGTTTAATGAAGAGCGTGCTTTTCCCAATGCTTTCGATATTCTGCAGCATGATCTTCAATCCAGCGCATTACCACTTTATTTTGATGTTCATTTGGAAATTGTTGAACATAACGTTGGATTTCGTTGATTTGAGATTGAAAAAATCGCTGTTCCGTAGCAACTGACATATTGCCTCCTCCTTGGTCAAAAGTTATAGTGGCAAAAAATTGTCTTCTGCTCCTTAGAAATACAAGATATATACCTGAATACATAAAAATTTCACATCTTCTCAAAAAAGTCTTTCATCATGTTACAATTTTTAGAACCTTTGTGGTTATTTGCTCTTCCAGCATCCATTTTGCCTTGGCTTTGGCCGGCTCTTCATAAACCTAGACACCCTCATTTATTTTCTGCTTTTTTTCTTCTGCCAAAAAACACCCGCCACAGGAGGTTACTCTTTTCAAAAGAAGAGTTTCTCTTAAAGGTTTTACGCACCTTGATCATTGTACTGCTTTGTATCATTTTAGCCCGTCCTTTTTGGCAAAAAGAGGGCAATCTTTTCAAGGTATGGCTCATTGATGACACATTCAGCTATTACCTAACCAACACGGATAAAAAGTTGGCTCAATATTTGGAAAACATCAACTCAACGACTTTAAAAGAACCGGTATGGAAGTTATCTCAATTATTAAAAAAATTCCAATATTCCCCTACTTCAACAACAAATATAGGAGATTCTCTTACGACAACCTCACCAAATATTTTACAAATTGGGAATTTGATTTTGACGCAGCAGGAGCACAAACAAAGCCAGCAAAAACTCCAAGTGCATGTTATTTCTGATTTTCAGCGCTCACAATTTGCATTCTATCAATCAGTCACACAAGATATTGAGTGGGTATTCCACCGTCCAGCAGGAATGCAGACCACAATCAATTTTTCACTGCATGACCTCAAATTAAATCATGTGAAGCTGTTTCGCTTTGAATTGAGAGGGAAGGTCATGAGCAACTTTTCTGAACGAACGCAGCTACAGGTCCAAGTCAAGCAGATGGAAAAAAAGTTGGCAGAAGAAGAAATAATATGGCAAGGAAAAGGCACTCAGGAAATAGAAATTTTATTAAATACAAATTTCAAACGCCACCGCCCTTTAGAAATATCCTTACTCAGCAACCATCCAGAAAATTTACTGGATAATACTCGTTTTTACCAATGGGATCATATCAACCATCCGTGGGCTGCCATCATCACATCAGAAGGCACTTCGGATACTTATCGTCATGGTCTACATCAATTGAAATCCGTGCTCAATGCCAATCAGATTTTCTCTTTTCTGAGTACAACAGTCAGCAATCTCAAACAGCATACTCCCGATTTTATTTTTCTGCTGGGAGATCACCCCATTCGCTGGGGCAAGCCTTTGCAAAATTATTCTTCCAAAATTTTCATTCCCACTCGACTGGGAGACTGGAAAAGTATTGCCGAGCAACTCATCACCTCGGATACCAACACTTCAAATATCCGACACCTACCAGCAAAACAATGGGTTATCAATTGGAAAAAAGCTCCGTTTGCCACAGAATGGAAAATTCAAAAAATTAATGAAGCATTGTATTATTCTCCTACTTGGGACCTTTGGCTACTGAGTACAGGGGTCTCTCCAGCCTGGGGGCCTCTTTATCAAGATATTATCTTTGCAGATCAAGCTCAAAGCTGGCTAAAAACAATAGCAAAACAAGAAAAAAACCTGTACTTTGGGACTTTTGAAGCTGGTAATTTATTACCGCAACCCATCACCCTCTCCTCACCATCAGTGCAATTGTTACCAGGACACTATCAAATAGAGAACATCCAACAACAACAAACCTACCACTTTTCTGTCAATTTACCATCACAGGAAAGTCAACCTGTTTTGATGACTGATGAAGAAATAACCAGCATGCAGCAATATTTTAACCTGAAAATGAAAACACAGCAAAAACAACAATCCCTTCCTTCCATAAATCAATTGAGAGAGTGGTTACTTCTGGGATTATTTGGACTAATATTTGCTGAAATTCTCTATGTATTGGCGCATCTCACAAAATATGGATTGAAAGAAAACCAACAATTAAACCATCATTAAATGCTAAGACCCGATCCTATGGAATCTAACCTTTCAATCAAACGTTCAGAAAAGATAAAAAAATTTCCAGAAAAATACCTGGACAGCCTGGAAGACAAGCAAGTAGATTTGATGGACGAATCCAGACGTTATGTTTTGAGGGCTTATCGCAAAAAACGCTTTTGGCCTTTGGCTTTTACCGTGTCTTTCTGCTGGCTCATCGTACCTGTCTGGCTCTGGCGACAGTATCGCAACGAACTGCCCGAATGGCACACTTTGCAAAATCTTGACCAGGAGTTGAACCGGTTGAAAGAGCAGCGAAAACAAAGAAAATTCTGGAAAAAAATATGGAGCTCTAAAAATCGACTGCAGACCGAGAGCTTCCAGCAAATCAACCAATTTTATCAAACATTGATCCATTCCATTCGCCAATACAATATTCGCCTCGATTTATTCGACTACGCGCTGGATCGCCAAAACAAACACCTGGACTCCCCTTTCACTGTTGGAGAATTAGAACAAATCGAATCCACCTTTCAACGAATTTTTGATGAATTGAGCAGCGCAGCAAAACTCCTCGAAGTGGCCGAACAACACCCTGATATGGATTTAGCAACCTTACTCAACGACGAGTATGCTCACCTGCATGCATCCTCTGAATATGTCTCTGAAACCGTAGACATCGCAAACTCCGGGCAATTTGTACAAGAATTACTTGTCATTGAAACCACACTCAAAAGTGAAATTACGGATCTTTCTAAACAAAAAATTAACTTTTTTTCTGAACAAGAATAAAAATTTTCCTATAAATTCGATTGCTGGAGCAAAATCACTATCCTCTATCAATGTAAAAAAGTTATGAATTGTACCAGCTTGTCAGAATTTACTTGACAGAACAAATAATCGTGTGATAATTAGCACTCATAGAAAGTGAGTGCTAATACAGATTTAGCAAATTCAACAACAGGGATAAGCATGGGTTTATCAAAACAGCAAAAGGCTGTCATTTCCGCAAATATAGATGATCGCACACAAAAAGTACTCAAGGGCATCATTGACAGCTATATCACTGATTCAGAAGCCGTGGGATCACGCACCTTATCAAAGCAACTGGATGTTAATCTGTCTCCTGCCACTATCCGCAATATCATGGTTGATTTATCAGACATGGGGTATTTGGAACAGCCTCATACTTCTGCAGGGAGAATCCCTACCAATAAAGCATTTCGTTTTTATGTAGATTCTTTGGCAGTAGCAGATTCTCTACCAGAAAAAATTCAGGGAATGATAGCGCAAATATCAAACAACGGTGCAGGGCAAGTAGAGCAGTTATTGGTCAGCACAACCCGCATCTTAGCAAATTTGACAGAATTTATTTGTGTCATATCTGCTCCCAAAGCAGAAGTCAGCCATCTACAGCGCATTGAATTTCTTAAAGTCAACTCACGTGAAGTCTTAGTAATTTTGATCACCAAGTCTGGTTTGATACGCAATAAAATTATTGAATCGTCCGAACCTCTGTCACAAAATTTTCTAAATTCAGTTGCTGAATTCCTGAACAAAGAATTTCAAAATGCCTCCTTGCTGGAAATCCGCAAGCAGATTCTGGAAAGCATGGTCGAAGACAAGGAGCGCTACGACACATTATTAGCCCAGGCAGTACGTTTAGGGAAAAAAGCCTTTGAGCTGGACTCCCCTCCAGCCATGTATATGGAAGGACAAATCGAGACTTTGCTAAACTTCAAATTCAAAAAACAAGAAACCGTCAAATCATTAATATCGGCATTTGAGCAGAAAAATACGATGATGGACATTGTAGATCGTACTTTACAAGCAGATCGGATTCAAATTTTTATTGGTGAAGAAAACAAGGTAGAGGGCCTGGAAGACTGCTCTCTCGTTACAGCCGGTTATGGTTTGGATAACAATGTCTTGGGCATGGTTGGTGTCATTGGACCAACCAGCATGAATTACAAACGCATTATTCCTGTAGTAGATTATACTGCAAAAATTTTATCTGCATCCATTGCTGAGCATGCGCATCTGGATGATCATTTATTCATCAATAAGAAATGAAGTATCGCGACAAGCGGTCCTTCATATCAAATTTCGGACAAAAAGAGGTATGTTAGACAGCAATCAAATGGACAAGAAAGAGGAAATGAAAAATTCATCTCCAGAAAATTTGGAAGATCAGAAAACAGTAGAAGATGAAGGCACAGTAACAGAAGCAGCAGTTGAGCAAAAAATCGAAGTGGAATTTCCAGAAAGTGAAACAAAAAAAGAGGAACAAGCCGCTGCTGAAGAACTCGAAGCAGAAGACCCCAAGAAGCCTTCTTCAGAAGAAAAATTGGAACAGGCACAAGCACAAATAAAAGGATTACAGGATCGTATTTTGCGGTTGAACGCAGAATTTGAAAATTACAAAAAACGAATGGCAAAAGAAAATGTAGATAAATTCAAATACTACCACACAGAGTTGGTTAAAGAATTACTACCTGCTCTGGACAGCTTAGAACATGCCATTGAACATGGGAAAAAAGAAAACGCGACTGTTGAAGCAATGCTGGAAGGAATTCAGATGGTCTACAAACTCAATCAGGAAGCACTTGAAAAGTTTTCGATAACTACAATTGAAGCGGTTGGAAAAGAGTTTGACCCTTCGTTTCATCAAGCAATTGGTACAGTAGACTCTGATACTGTACCACCAAACCATGTTGTTGATGAATTTCAAGCTGGTTACTTGCTACATGATCGGGTAATCCGGCCTGCCATGGTACGTGTCGCAAAAAAAACAGAAGTAAAGAATGATTGAGTCATTGATTGTACATCAAAAATTTTAAATTAAGGAGCATATATGGGAAAAGTAATCGGGATTGATTTAGGAACAACAAATTCATGTGTTGCCATAATGGAAGGTGGTGATCCTAAGGTTATTCAAAATGCAGAAGGGATTAGAACAACGCCATCCATGGTAGCATTCAATGATGCGGGTGAACGATTGAGCGGGCAGATTGCAAAACGCCAGGCAGTAACCAATCCAGATCGAACTATCTTTTCAGTAAAGCGGATCATGGGGCAAAAGACAACGGCAGAAGAAGTCAAGCGATTGAAGGCTGTTGCTCCGTATCAAATTGTAGAGGGACCGTCCGGACTGGCTTATGTGGAAGTCGATGGCAAAAAATATTCGCCTCCTGAAATTTCTGCTTTTGTACTGCAAAAGATGAAGCAAACAGCCGAAGATTATCTTGGAGAAGAAGTTACGGAGGCTGTCATCACCGTACCTGCTTACTTTAACGACAGTCAACGGCAAGCGACCAAAGATGCAGGAAAGATTGCTGGGCTGAATGTATTGAGGATTATCAATGAGCCCACTGCGGCTTCGTTAGCCTATGGTCTGGATAAAAAAAGTGATGAAAAGATTGCTGTTTTTGATTTAGGTGGAGGTACCTTTGATATCTCAGTTCTCGAAATTGGAGACGGAGTCTTCGAGGTAAAAGCAACTAATGGAGATACCTTCCTTGGTGGAGACGACTTCGACAATCGCCTGATCAATTTTTTAGCAGATGAGTTCAAAAAAGATCAGGGAATTGATCTCCGTCAGGATAAAATGGCATTACAACGTTTAAAAGAAGCAGCAGAAAAAGCAAAGCATGAGTTGTCGTCCAGTATGGAAACTGATATCAACCTGCCTTTTATCACAGCAGATGCTTCAGGCCCCAAGCATTTGAATCTCAAAATCAGCCGAGCACGCTTTGAGCAGCTGGTAGAAGATTTGACCCAACGCTGCCTGGAACCTTGCAAAAATGCATTAAAAGATGCAGGCTGTACTGCCAGCGATATTGACGAAGTCATTCTGGTTGGCGGAATGACACGAATGCCAAGAGTTCAACAAATTGTTAAAGAATTTTTTGGAAAAGACCCTCACAAAGGTGTAAATCCCGATGAGGTGGTTGCGATTGGAGCAGCCATTCAAGGAGGTGTGCTCAAAGGTGAAGTCAATGATGTATTGCTGTTGGATGTAACACCACTTTCCCTAGGAATCGAGACATTGGGTGGTGTCATGACAAGGTTAATTGATCGTAATACGACCATTCCAACAAGAAAAAGCCAAACTTTCTCTACTGCGGCAGATAATCAACCTGCTGTTAGTATCCATGTTCTTCAGGGAGAAAGGGAAATGGCGGCAGGTAACAAAACCCTTGGTCGATTTGAACTAGTTGGTATTCCACCAGCACCTCGTGGTGTTCCACAAATTGAAGTTACCTTTGATATTGATGCCAATGGTATTGTGCATGTTAGTGCAAAAGACTTAGGCACAGGAAAAGAACAGCAAATCAAAATCACGGCCTCCAGTGGATTATCTGATGAAGAAGTTGAAAAAATGATCAATGAAGCAGAGCAGTATGCGGATGATGATAAAAAACGACGAGCAAAAGCGGAAGCACACAACGAAGCCGAATCTTTAGTATACAATACCGAAAAATCGTTGAATGAAGCTGGAGATAAACTTCCTGAAGAAGAAAAAAATAACATTCAGACGGCAATTGATCAGGTAAAGAAAGATTTGGAAGGAGATGATGTTGATGCAATCAAAGCCAGTACTCAGAAACTCACAGAAGCGGCTCATAAGTTAGCTGAAGTTTTGTATGCACAAGCCCAGCAACAACCAGGAGCTTCTGACGGAGGAACGGATCCTTCTTCCGATCCAGGGCAAGGGTCTTCTGATAGTTCCAAAGGCCCAGATGATGATGTCATCGATGCTGATTTTGAAGAGGTCAAAAAATAAATAGTGTGAATCAAGAGGCATTATTGTGTCTCCTTCTTAATGATGATTAAACAGGAGTTTCCTTTTGGCGAAACGTGACTATTATGAAGTTCTAGGAGTTTCTAATTCTGTTTCCGATGATGATCTGAAAAAAGCGTACCGTAAAATCGCTTTGAAATACCACCCGGATCGTAACCCAGGGGATCAAAGTGCAGAGGAAAAATTCAAAGAAGCAACCGAAGCATATGAGGTACTCAGCGACTCTGGGAAACGTTCACGCTACGATCGTTTTGGCCATGCGGGCGTTGGCCAGGGATCCGATGGAATGGGAGACTTTTCCGGCTTCGGTGGTAGCGGTTTAGGTGATGTCTTCAATGATATTTTTGGAGAATTTTTTGGTGCGTCTAATGGAGGCAGGAGTTCAAGAACTCGTGCATTCCGTGGCTCTGACCTTCAATACAATTTAGAAATATCATTTGAAGAAGCCGCTTTTGGGCATACGACCGAAATAGATGTACCGCGAATGGAAACTTGTGGACAATGCGGAGGTTTGGGGGCACGCTCCTCCAAAGATGTTGAAGTCTGTAGTGTCTGTCAGGGCACCGGCCAGCAAAGGGTTCAGCAGGGATTTTTCAGCGTGGCTACCACTTGCGCGCGTTGCCGTGGAGAAGGGAAGGTCATTCGTAATCCTTGCCCCACCTGCCATGGATCCACCCGCATCAAAAAAACCAAAAAAATTCGTGTCAATATCCCTGCAGGAGTGGATAATGATTCTCGTATCAAACTATCCGGAGAAGGCGAGCAAGGTATGAACGGAGGTCCTGCAGGTGACCTTTATATTGCCCTTCGAATTCAGTCTCACCCCATATTTGAGCGAGTAGACAATGATCTATATTGTGAAGTCCCTATTAGCTTCACACATGCAGCCTTGGGGACAGAGCTTGATGTTCCTACCTTGGAGGGCACCGCACGCTTGAAAATACCTGCAGGTTCACAAACTCACCGAGTTTTCCGTCTACGCAACAAAGGTATTGCCCACTTGCGAGGAAACAGACGCGGAGATTTGCATGTTCGGATTATTGTAGAGACACCAAGCCATTTAACTTCTCGCCAGAAAGAACTGTTGGAAGAGTTTGAAAGCCTTACTAAAGAAGGCAGTCATCCGTTACACAATAAATTCATGGATAAAATCAAAGGGCTTTTTTCCTAGCTCATCTCCCTTTTAGAAAGGACGTTCCTATGAAAGCAATTCGAATTAAAGAGTTTGGAGGTCCTGAGGCAATGTCATATGAAGATATAGACGCTCCTTCTTATGAGGCCTCTGACGTTTTGGTCAAAATGGAAGCCAGTGGTGTCAATTACATTGACACATACCAGCGAACAGGCCTTTATCCTGTCGAACTTCCCTATACCTTAGGCTTGGAAGGAGCCGGAATCGTTGAGCAGGTGGGAGAGCAGGTGACTCAATTTTCTATAGGCGATCGCGTTGCATTTTGCGGTATACCCGGTTCGTATGCAGAATATGCAAAAATACCAGAAGACCGCCTTGTTCCTCTCCCCGACGAAGTCACCGCTAAAGAAGGAGCCGCTTTGATGCTTCAAGGGATGACAGTGCATTATCTCACACAATCCACCTATCCTCTCAAGCAGGGAGATCGCTGCCTAATCCATGCGGCGGCAGGTGGTGTCGGACTGCTGCTGATCCAAATTGCAAAATTAATGGGAGCCTATGTGATTGGGACGGTTTCTACCGAGGAAAAAGCAGCATTGGCTAAAGAGGCAGGAGCCGATGACATAATTTTGTACACTCAGGCTGACTTTGAAAAAGAAGTGGCTCAATTGACTGATGGAAAAGGTGTCAATGTTGTCTACGATTCTGTAGGGAAGACAACTTTTGAACAAAGTATCAACTGCCTGTCACCACTTGGCTACATGGTTCTGTTTGGTAATGCAAGCGGTCCTGTGACAGAATTCAACCCTGCCGATTTAGCTCAAAAAGGCTCTCTGTTTCTCACGCGACCTTCTTTATTTCATTATATTGCTGACCAAGAAAGCCTGCGAAAACGTTCACAGCAGGTTTTCCAATGGGTAAAAGAAAAGAATTTGAAGGTTCGTCTCGAACATCTCTTTTCGCTGGCTGATGTTCAAGAAGCCCACAGAAGTCTGGAAGGACGAAAAACAACAGGAAAAGTCTTGCTGATTCATTAATTCAACAGTTCTCTAAGGAAGGAGGAAATTAGACCTACCATAGCGATTATCTCATTGTTTTGCTTCCTCAAATGATCGTATTTAATCATAAATAACAAAATATAAGAATTTTTAAAAAGTTAGTTTCTTGTTTATTGCCCAATTATAAGGTAAAAATCTAACAGGTAGAAATCATGGTTTATTTCAAAATCGTAAGCAAAACCGGGGAGGGAGCATATTTTGCGATTTACCATATCACTTTACAAATTCATAATACCATTGCTTCTATTGCTGTGCGGCAACAATTCTGTACTGGCTCAATCCAACCATATCACGTCCCCAGCCAACCAATCTATTCTCTCTGAAAAACCGACCATTGCATGGCAGGCATTCGGAGCTTTGTATAGCATTGATATTTCGTTCAATAATTTTTCCACTATTTTCTACTCAACCCTGGAGCATGGAGGGGAGCACATAGTACAAAATGTGTATGAGCTGCCAACTGCTTTATGGGATTATCTTCGTCATGCAAACAGGGTTTACTTCCGTGTACGTTCTGTAAACAGCAAAGGAGACACCCTGGAAATCAGTAAAGCAGTCCAGGTAAATATTCAAAAATCCGCAGCCTCTTCACAAAGAAAGCGACGCACTGCCGGCCAGATGCTTAGAGACGATAGTTCACAGCAGGCACAAGCTGTCGAAGAATTTTTTAATGGATTTTCTGAAACCAAAAAAATGGAAGGCCTTGAGCCGGATGACACGTACGTTAAGCAGGAAATTTTGATTGAATTGGAAGAAGGTGTCACAAACCTCCCTCCTCTTATATACAGTATCGGATTTCCTATTGAAAAAATAATAACAGCACTGAATACAACCATTCGACGTTTACAAATCGCACCTGATATCTTGCCCGAGCAGGCCGTTGCTCTGCTACAATCCGTACCAGAGGTAAAAGTTGTCCAGCCAAATTTCACTTTTGTTCCTGGTGTCACCGTTACCGACTCTCAACTATCAACATTGCAGTGGGCGCCTCAGAAGGTTAAGGCCGACGTTGCTTGGGCAAATGACATCACAGGCAATGGAGTGACCATTGCCGTGCTGGACACAGGAATATTATCCACACACAACGAATTTACCGGGACGGGGAAACTGCAGCAGGGGCCTGATTTTGGAAATGATGACAACGACCCCACCGACATTGACGGACATGGGACGCATATTTCTGGAATTGCAGCGGCAAACGATGATGGTACAGGTTCCGTTGGAATTGCTCCTGATGCAACAATTCTTGCAATCAAAGTTTTCACCAACTCTGGAGTGGCTTCTGAACTGGATATTGTCAAAGGAATTCACTATGCCATCGCCAGTGCGGCACAAGTCATCAATATGAGTTTCGGATCATCCAATGTCTTTTCGAATCTCCCGAACCAAACAAGTTTTAGTTCTCTGCTAATCAATGCAATCAGCGATGCGATCGAAGCTGGGGTAGTCGTTGTTACCTCTGCAGGAAACGATACCACTACACTCTTTGGTTACCCCACCTCGGTGAGTGATGCCATCACAGTTGCCGCTACAAAAGCAGATGATTCTCTGACTTCCTTTACAAGCCACGGGACCTCCTTAAGCGTTTCTGCTCCCGGTTATTCCATTTATGCTCCTGACCAGCAATCCGATAATAGCTACAGTATTTTTTCTGGAACCTCCATGGCCGCTCCAATCGTAGCAGGAGCGGCAGCTCTGATTTTAGATCAAAATCCCACTCTAACACCAGCCGAAGTAAAAAATTTACTGGAGACTACAGCTGATGATCTCGGACCTTCAGGGTACGATGGTTTTTTTGGTGCAGGTCGTATCAACATTGCAAAGGCTTTGGGGCTGTCAGAAGGTGATGACACCAGTCCTTCTCAACTTGTGTCGTTTGAATCAACAAGTTCCCAAGTCACTATTCGGTTTTCAAAAGACATGCTGGCAGACGGAACCACCAACGCTGTTAATAATTCGGCCAACTGGACCGCCTCTTCTTCTGAATTAATCAACTTTTTATCGGGAGGAAGTTACAGTTATGACAATTCGACCAACACTTTAAGCATTACCAACAGCACAAATACCCTGACAGATGGTAACAGCTTAACCCTTTTACTGGCAACCAATGTTGTAGATACTTCAGAAATTGCCATCGTCGGCAATTACGAAAACTCTTTCACTTCTTCCAGTGCCCCGACCCATTGGAGTATTTCTGGTCAAGTGGGGACATCTATCAATGAAAGCAGTGGTGATTATGCCCATGCTCTCGCGACAGATGACGGAAATATCACCATCTTGTTCAATCATCCTGTGACGGAATCTTCTGCAGAAACCGCATCCAATTATACTTTGCGAATCAACCCAACCTACCAAGGCAGCAGCAAAAACAGCTTTCTGAGCAGTAGTTTACAAGGTGGGACCTCTATTGATTTATCGGACAAAGCCTTCACTTACAATACAACTTCCCGCACACTGGTGATCAGTGGGTTATCATTGACTGCAGGAGACACTTTTGGTCTGGCATTAGGATCCGGATTGATTAATTCTGATCTGAACAACCCCATCAGTGACAGCATCAATAAACTTTATGGAATCATTAATGAAGCCAGTACAGCCAACCCCAGTGTGTCTGCCACTGCAACCCAATATGATGGTTCCAATAATTCAGGGGAAGTGATTACCGTGAGCTTTTCCAGAGATATGGACCCAGAAGATGTAATGAATATCAACAATTACTCTTTAACGGTCAATGGTTCCAACACCGATATCTCAAGTGCTTCGATCCTTTATGACAGTGGTTTCAAAAAAGCATACATTTTAGGGGTGGATCTTTACAGTAATGATGGACAAAGCTATACAATCACTGTCAGTAATATGAACACAACCGATGGAACCTCTCTCAGTTCCAATAACAGTGCAACAGGAACCATCAGTGTTGCAATGGTTGCGCCTGATATTAGCCATCTCATTGCTTCCCCAAAGTCCATACAAATTTATTTCACTTATCCTCGTAAGGTCAGTGAGTCTCTTGCCGAAACTTTGACAAACTATGCTATCGAATCTCCAACAGGCACCAGTGTCACACTGGATAGTCACATTGCTGTCTATGATTTTAAATCAAATTCCGTCACCATCCATAGAACCGATCAGGGATCATTTTTAACCGAAGGCAATACAATACAAGCCACCTTAAGCAACATCACTGCCGCATTCGGCACAGCAGATACCGCTCTATCTTCTACAACAACAGACGGAATCGTTGGTAGTCAAGACTTTTATTTTGTTTGCAGAAGCTCCACATCAGGAAGCCTGTTAGCAGCCAGTACCTACTCGGATAAGGACACTTGTACCAATGCAGCCAATCAATTCGTTGTGAAAAATGGTCACACAGTCAACTGGGACGGCACGAATGGACCCATTACAGGTTCCGTCACAATTCAAAATGGAGGAACTCTGCAAATTGCAGGAAGTGCAGGGACCATTTCCGGCGATCTTACCATTTCAGGGGGAACACTGGATATTAACCAAGAAGTCACGATTTCTGGCACTATTACAATTGTCACCTCCTCGACCTTTGCTCTGGCTTCTACCGTGAATTATTCGGGCAATACCCTCAGTATTGGAAACAGCAATACGCTCACTATTGGCGGTACTGGAAATTTTGCAAACACAAACAGCATCAGCCTGAATCAGTCTAGCAGCTCTCTTGAATTGAATGGTTCTGGAAACATCAACCGGGTTTCCGTTGATGCCGACCTGACCAGTGGCAGCATTCAAATAAATGAAGATACCAGCATTACAGTCCTCACACTCAATAAATCCGTAGAGCTTGTTATTGCCGCTGGTAAAACACTCACCATTGCTAACACCACCAGTATCATCAACAGCAACACTCTGAAATTGAGTGGAGCTGGGACCTTGCAGGGGGAGATAGAACTATCCACGACCAGCAGTATTTTACAACTTGCGGGAACTGGAGGAACCATCAATGCCGTAACAATCAATGCCGCGCTGGATCCAGGAAAAATTGATATTGATGCCGCATCCACTATTAATACGTTTTTTCACTCCAGTAGCGCTAACATGGATATTGCCACTACATTGAGCATCGCCAGCACCTTAACCATCCCGTCAGGAACCACCTTAACCCTTTCTAGTAATGGAACACTTGATATAGAGGACAGCATAATAATCAACGGTTCTCTTGATCCAGGCACAGGCATTGTTGATTTGAGAGGAAGTGCATTGACACTGGCCGCAAATCTCGCATCAAGCGGGGCAACTGTCCTTACGGACTCTTCCACCACATTTACTCTTACAAACGATGTTTCCCTGACAACCAGTCATGCGCTTACCATTGGCACACTCAATCTGGCAAATCAATCCCTCACACTGGGGTCCGACACCACTGACGTGACAGCAGCAAATGCCGTTACATTGGACAACTCCAATGAAAAAATTATCACCGGTAGTGCTGATTTCACATTTTCTGCAGCAACCACTATGACAAGCGGACAAATTACCAGCAGCAGTGGCACTCTCACTTTCTCAGAGGGAGGCACCATCTCAGGAGGAACATTAGATATCACCGGCAGTGAATTGGTGTTAGGGAATTCGTTCAATACAACAAACGCCACTGTCACCACCGATTCCTCAACCTCTCTAAAAATTACCAGTGACCTGACATTAACTCATGACACCAGTCTCGCCATTGGGAGTGTGGATCTTAACAATTACGCACTGACATTAGGAGGACAAACCACTGACTTGACCATCAATGATGCCATTACAATCAACAGCTCCAGCGAAAAAATTATTACAAATGCCTCCGACTTAACCCTATCCTCTTCCCTCACCATGAGTGAGGGGCAAATTACCAGCACAGGAGGAACATTAATATTTGCAGGCAATACCGTGGTTTCTGAAGGACTTGTTTACGCAGATACTTCCAATTCCTATTCATTGAGTTCCAATGTTTTATTTTCCACAGCCAACTCTATTGAATTTCAAACAGGAGCTTCCCTGGCTCTATACAACGCCTCATTGGGTTCCAACAGTTCAGGAACAGCTGCCTCTTTAGTCATCAATGGGACTCCGAACCTGAGTCTCACAGGAGGAAACATTACTGATATTTCTGTCAGTGGAGGAAACTTAAATGCTTACAATAGTACTAATAGCGGAAATAATACTAACGTCAGCTTTTTTGATTCTAGTATTTCTGTTGGTACAATTAGCGGAAATATTAGAGAAAATAGAACAGATGCCACATTTTCTGTTGTTTTAAATTCCCGCCCAACCAGTGATGTTACCATCAGCCTGAGCAGCTCTGACTCCACAGAAGGCACCGTATCCCCTGCATCTTTCACATTCACCTCCGGCAACTGGTTCATCCCGCTCACGGCTACTGTGACAGGAGTTGATGATACTCTAACAGATGGTGACATCAGCTTTACGATTACCTTAACAGCAAGCTCATCCGATAGCATTTTCAATAGCATCACTCCCGGCGATATCAGCGTAACCAATCAGGATAATGACAGCGCTGGACTAGAAATAAGCAACATCAATGATACCATCACAGAAGAGGCTAATGCAGCCATTGTTACCGCAAAATTAAACACGGCACCGACCAGTGATGTCACCATGAACATCAGCAGCTCCGATACAACAGAAGCAACTGTCTATCCCTCCACTTTGACTTTTACCTCCGTGAACTGGAATGGTCTCCAGGAGATTGAGGTGACAGGAGTGGATGACAACAGTCAGGATGGAAATCAGGCATTCAACCTTGTATTTGCAACCACATCCAATGATAGCAATTATAATAATCTGAGCTATACTCTAAGCACAACCAATATAGACAATGAAACATCGGGATTTCTGGTGACGTCCATTGACGAGGAAACAACAGAAGAAAGCGGAACAGGCTCACTATCCGTATACTTGACTAGCGAACCTTCCTCAGATGTAACCGTTAATTTGTTCAGCTCTGACTCCACAGAAGGCTCCATTGCCACAACATCTTTGATTTTTACTTTGGATAATTGGAAAGCTCCACAAACCATTACTGTCACTGGCGTTGATGACAGCAATACAGATGGAGATCAGTCTTTTACCCTTGTCCTGGAAACAGCATCTTCTTCTGATTCAAATTATAATGGAGTCAATCCGAATGATAGTAATATCATCAATATTGACGATGAAACCGAAGGGTTGATTGTCTCAACAATTAGTGGAGATACCACAGAAGAAGGAGGAACAGCCACAATAACAATCCGGCTGACCAAACAACCCTCCTCCGATGTCACTATCGAAACATCTATTGCAGATACAACGGAAGCAAGCATTGATTCTTCTTCTTTTATATTCACAACTGCAAATTGGAATACCAGCCAAATCCTGACTTTAACTGGCCTTGATGATTCAATCACCGATGGAAATCAACTTTTTGTATTGGCGTTGTCTGCCAGTTCTGTTGACACAAATTACAATACCTTCACACATGATGTTGACATCATCAATATTGATGATGAAACAGCGGGATTGATTGTTTCGTCCATTAGCGGGGACACGACCGAATCTGGTGGAAGCGCTACTTTTACGGTACGGTTGACCAAACAACCCTCTACTAATGTGACCATCCCCATCAGCATCTCTGATACAACAGAGGGAAGCGTATCTACCAGCTCATTGACTTTTACCAATAGCAATTGGAATGCAACCCAGTCGGTTACAGTCACTGGAATTGATGACAATATCATTGATGGAAACCAAACCCTTTCAATTATTTTAGGAACCGTCAGTTCGTCAGATTCTGATTATAATGGTTTGAGCATTAACAATGTAGCTGTCAAAAATGACGATAACGATACTGCTGAGTTCACCGTCAGCTCATTTAGTGAGAATATCACAGAAAGCGGCGATACTGCTACGTTCACAGTCTATTTGAACAGTCAGCCAACAACGGATGTCACTATTGGAGTGAGCAGTGATGATACGACTGAGGCAACCGTTTTCCCTTCTTCGCTTACTTTTTCTCGCAGTAATTGGAACACGGCACAGAGTATTACAGTCACAGGAGTTAGTGACAATACAGTTGATGGGGACCAGACAGTCACACTTAATTTAGCCGCAGCCTCTTCTTCGGATAGCAATTACAATGGTGTTAATCCCTCTGATGTCAGTATTTCTGTAACCGACATTGACACAGCAAGCATCACGGTTTCGAGCACCAGTGCCAACACAACCGAAAGTGGCGGAACCGCAACATTCAGCATCCAACTGACTAGCCAGCCAACCGGAGATGTTACTATTGCAGTGAGCAGTAGTGACACCACAGAAGGCTCCGTTTCTCCGTCCTTTCTCACCTTCACCAGCAACAACTGGAACACTGAGCAAACCGTTACAATCACAGGCATTGATGATAGTCAGGATGACGGAGACCAAACTTTTACCATTTCCTTTGCAGCCAGCTCCACAGATAGTAACTATAATGGTCTCGATTCAAGTGATGTGAGTGTTACCAATGCAGATGATGACGAAACTGAGGTCAGCAGCACCTCATCCAGTGGTTCCAGCACCTCATCCAGTGGTTCCAGCACCTCATCCAGTGGTTCCAGCACCTCATCCAGTGGTTCCAGCACCTCATCCAGT
>JADGAT010000007.1:0-36515 GCA_015231885.1 SAR324 cluster bacterium | reverse complement strand
CAGTGGTTCCTCTGCCACAACAACAACCACAATTACTACGAGTACAACTATTACCAATCCACCAACAACTACAGTCCCAAGAGCAATTGCGGATAGTATTGCCTCTGGTACCGAAACGATCGTTTCAGTAGCTGGTTCTTTTACTGCAGTACCTGAGAAAGGCAGTACAATTAAAGTGAACCCCGATGGTTCTCAAGTGACAGAGTTTCAAACCGCTGCAATAACAGAATTCAGTACAAAAGCGGTTTCTCTTTTGCAGGCAGATGGCTCTGTCATCAATAGTGTCAATATCACCAATGTGAACGGTACCAAAATCTCTACAGAAATCCAGGCACCTCCTGGAGTGATTTCAAAAATAACAACAGCAGGCAACATTGTGATGAGTGTTCCCCCCATTACGTTATCAGATGGAACCAAAAGCACAATTACTTCTAATATTGATTCAGGTGGTGCTGCAACCAGCACGATGAAAATAGAAATGCTTTCCGGACAGGTTCTGACCACCACTACTAATATGCCTGCCCAAGCCAAAACCGTCATCAATGAATCTGGAGAATTGACCACAACTTATACTCCTCCTTACAGCCCCACCAATGCGATTGCAGAAACATCGTTCAAAGTCGGGTCCGATGGGTCTGTGACAACCTCTACTACAGTAAAAAATGCAGCGGGCAATCTTGTTGTCAATGACATCAAAACTCCGTCAGGATCCACCACGAATGTCAATGCCACAGGGGAAATTGAAACGGTCACCACACCCTTTCAGACTCTTGCTGGTAATACGGTTAGCACTCAGACTGTCACCACATCCAGTGGTACGATAGAGTCCACAATTCGTGTAACATTTCCTGATTCCACGGAGTCAAGTGTTTTTACCCTTCCTGATGCAGAACCAGGGACTACATTAGAAATTGTACAGGATGCAGGAGGCTCTGGAAAAGTCGTTTTACTTGTGCCTTTAGATCCAGCATCTTTATCCAGCCAGCGCAGCAAAAAATTGCTAATCGCAAACAATACGTCAACAGGCAACTATTTTGTTGGGAGAAAAATATCCAGCAGTGATTCTGTGTATATTTTTCCTTTTTCCAGTACAACACAATTGAGAATCGAAAAGCCTTTTGATGCCGCACACACTGCAATCCAGTTAGAAAGAGGAAATGCTACTATCGAAATTGGCCAAAATGTATCGAGAACTATTGAGATTGGTGAAATCTTCTTAATCAGTAATCAAGCTGCCGATGTTTCTTTAAGTGCGGGTATTAACTTAATTGGCTTTCCTGTTAAAACCATTATCAGCCCTATTAATTTTTCGACTACATTTGCTTCTGTTCATTCGGTTTGGCTCTGGGAGAGAAGTGCCCAAAAATGGGAAGTCTATACTCCTGATCAGGAATTACAAACAGCATACCGCGAGATTGGACTAACAAACATTTCTGCTGCATTGGAATCCAGTGAAGGATTATGGATTTATACAGAAAATGATACTATCGTCACTGTTGGAGATAAAGGGAATTATGAAGTTTCCAATGACCTCTCTGCTCTCAAACCAGGGTGGAATCTATTGGGAACTCAACATGAGGTCATGATTCAATCCTTGCTCGATCGAAATTCTCAAATCAGATCAATATGGAACTGGAAGGATAATAGATGGGATGCTTATTTTGTTGAAGATGGATTTGAAGCAATGGCTAACCAGCGTAGTGATATCAATATTATATCCAAGACATCCAAAATACCGACAAACGCAGGGTTTTGGATTTATTTACAAAACAGTTCAGGCTTTTCACGGATTTCATTTCCCCCAAACTATGTCCATGATAATCGCGAAGCCAAATTATTAAAAAAATAATGATTGTCCAAAAATATTAATTTTGCACGCCTTTGGGACTCACAAATAAATATTTCATCATTGACAGAAAGGGGAATTCTCTCTTTTCCATCAGTTGACAAATAGATATTTTGCTGTCTGGTGACAGGAGTGATGACCAATCGAATTCGAGAATCATAATTGAGAACTAAGTGGCGTGAGGTAAAATTATACTCATTCAGGCCTCCTAAAATCATACAGCGGACCTCAGGCATTACAATAGGAGATCCTGCAGAAAGTAAATAGGCCGTACTTCCTGTTGGAGTACCGACAATAACACCGTCTCCCCGAATATGCCGAACATGAGTATCGTTGACAAAACAATCCACAGAAACCAAGCCCGTCGATCCCTTGATCACTACCTCATTAACAGCATGAATACTTCCACCGGGATAATTGCATTCGAGTACGGATCGTTCACTGATAATATAATTTCTTTCTAACAACCCCTGCAGCACAATATCCATCTCCTCTTTATTGCCAGCCGTCAAAAAACCGACTGTTCCGTAATTGATTGCCAGGACAGGGCAACCGGGGAATCTGCCAAGCACGTACAGTACGGTACCATCTCCTCCCCACACAATAATAAGATCCACTTCATCATGTTTTGGAGAATCCCAATCAAGAAAGACCGCATCAATCTTTTGAGAGGCAAACCAAATTTCAAGATGATCGACAAGAGACTCTCGGAAACGAGTGTCAATGAAAAGACCTACTTTTTTGAACTCTACCATAATAAAAAATTTTCAATACCAACCAGCAAAATCAAAATGGGGAAAGATAGAATTTATCTGAGAAATATGTTAGCTTATCTTTCATTTGTATAGCAAATCATAAGATGATGCGAATAGATGAAATATTATTGTCAACCACATCAAATTTGTAATTTTTCATTTCAGTAGAGAATAATCAACGTGAAAAATAAATATCAATCATTTTACTCTTATCTATTAATCCTCATCTTCCCAATGATGGGATGCACAGATACGTCTATCTATACCACACCAGACACCGTTCCTTATCTTAAAAAAAGTGTGATTTTATTGTCAGCAAAGCCAATATCTTTTTCTGCCAGCAATTCTCAATTAATCGACATCATCACAAAAAAAGTGGAACGTCGCTTGGAAACATTTCAAAGTTTTTCAAAATTCATTCCGATCAGCCAAAGCCAACTTTTTTTCCAGAAAAATCCTCAACTCCATGCAGAGACCAGACAGTATGTCTCAACTTTTACCCTAACCGGAGTCCCTGATAAAGATATTTCGTCACGTCTTGGAGAAGCATTAGAGGCTGAACAAATTTTTATTGTTCAATTGGAACAATACCCGTGTTCTGACTGTGAGTCAGGAACATCATATTTACTTAAATTTTATTTAGTCGAAGCACATACAGGAACATTGTTATGGAGAGGTCGAATCTCCCAAGATTTGGATAATGATGACATAGAAGCAAACGCTTTTGCTGCTTTGGTGAATGAAGCAGCAGATGCCATATTAGATGAGTTTACCAAAAGATTCCGAATTCGCTGGCATCGTTTGCGGTATGAAAATTTGAAAAAAAATCCGGATTCCGTTGTTTATTCGATCAATAGCCAAACTGATCCAAGCAATCTGCAATGAACCTTGCTGCTAAACGGTGACCTTCTTGAGAAAAATGTAAACTATCTCCTGATAAAAAATAGGGTTCCCAAGGAGGTACTTTGCGAAATCGTTTGTGCAAATCACAAAAAGGTATTTTCACCTTATTCAAATAATGATATAGCCGATTGCGTGCCCATCCAAATTGTTCTGGATCTTTGAGATCATTCATTTCCGGCAGTATGATGATTGCTAATGGAATATTGTGTGCTTTTGCAATTTCTAAAGACCTTTGAATATTGTCCTGCATCCATCCCAGAATGACTTCATTCTCCCAATTGGAACGCTGTTTTCTCATCCACTTTGTGTGGTATGCTTCCTGCTCATCATGGGTCATCCTATAGAACAACAATTGCTGTCTGAACTGTTTAAGGAGTTGTATCGAATAAAGATCATCCATCCAAAATCGAATTTTTTCTTCCCAACGCTGGATGGTTTGTTGTTGCTCTCGAATTTTTAACATCTTAGTCGGCCAGACCGAATCTCTTTGCTGAATATCGTTCAAAGTGAAAGCAACTAAGAGGGCATCTGGTCTTAATTCATCAATCAGAGGCAATTCCAATAACCTGGCATAATGCCAATAAGAATAACCACTCACCCCCAGGTTAAAAATTTCCAAGGGGTTTTTCTTTTGCTCCTGCAGCTCTTCCAAATATTCTGTAAAACGTTCTCGTTGGCCAACTCCCGCACCAAACACCACGGAATCTCCTAAAACAAAGAGCCGTTTTCTGTTTGATTTTTCAATTGGAAATTCTGTGTCACGAAAACCATGGCTATTGATCTGAATCAGGGCATCTTTGTATCCCCCTCCCAAAAATTCGCCTTTGTACCCAGGTTGATAACCATAATCCACTCCATTCTTCGCTACAAAGAGTTCCCGTGGATACCCATACCCCCCAATCGGTTTGACAAAAGGGAGCTGAAAATAAATAAAGCCCACTATTTCTAAAACAACAATTAAAAAAAAACACCAAATGAGCAATGCACAAATTCGTATTGCAAACAATCTCCAAATCAATGGTTTTTCCTTTCCAGAACTTTTTTATAGGTTGATTTAAAGGAAGGATCTGTTCGTTACACGTCAGATAAGAAATCAATAAGAACCTGATTGAATTGATTGGGGTGTTCCATAGGGGTCAAATGTCGTGAACCTTCCATAACCACTAGTCTGGCCTGTGGGATTTTAGCTACATATTCTTCTTTAAAGGAAAGAGGTGTATAATCCTGGTCTGCTGCAATCACCAAAATTGGACAATCAATCTCATTCAGTTGATCCATTACACTCCAACCAATAAATGCTTGAAGGGAGTCCAAATAGGCCTTTTTATTATTTTTTCCCCAACGTGCTGTCATTCCTTTACGTAGCTTTTCACGTTCCGGTCCAGGCAAAAGGTGTTTGCTTAAAAATTTTCCCAATCGTTGCATCCCCATTAGTCGTACAATCCATTTGCGCTGCCAAAAAAGAAAGCGTTCTCTCCATTTATTAAAAACAACTTGTGCCCCTGAGTTCACAATCACCAGACTTTTTACTAAATTTGGAAAGTCTACTACCATTTGAAATGCAATCATCCCTCCCATCGAAATGCCAACCACATGTACTGGGCCAACCTCCAATGCCTGAATCAACTTTGCCGAGTCTTCAGCAAACAGAGAAATGCTATAAGGCCCAGGAGGTGCATCAGACTTCCCTTGCCCACGAATATCAAAAGTAATGACTTGATATTCTTTAGAAAAATAATCTACCTGTGCCTGCCAATCCTGAGTACTGCCGCCCAATCCGTTGATAAACAAAAGAGGCTCTCCTTCTCCCTGGATGTCATAGTACAGTTGGATATTGTCAATAGTTATTGTCGCCATATTTGGTATATCCCATAGTGCATCATAATTCTTATGATACACTTCTCATAGCACAATTTTTCAATGACTTCCTTTTAATTCAAACACACATTCTCTTTTTTGACAAAACGCCATGAAAGCTTTAAAATGAAAATTCTTTTGCAAACCCTCCTCAGAGCAGGCAACCGTTGAAAAAAAAACTCGGTTTCCCACCACAATTAGCTTTTGCTTCCCTCTGGTAATAGCAACATTGAAACGATTTGGATTGTTTAAAAACTCACTGTTGATGTAGTCCAGATCAGAGGTCGTGAAGGAAAATAGAATAACTTCCCGCTCTGCTCCCTGGACACGCTCTACTGTATCAATGAGAGGGTACTCCAACAGTTGATTGTCACAAAACCCCTGAAGATAATCAGCAATTGCATTATTTTGTGCCCGATGTGGGGAGATAATAGCAAGTTGAGCTGCAGGTAAATCATATTGAATCATAAGTCGATGCGCCAGTTTTGCGATAAACTCTGCTTCTACCAGGGATTTTTGATGACAATTCTGATGTTCCAGCAACACCAGTGAAAGTGGTGAATCCGGTGCGATGATCGAATCCAGCCAATCTTTTTTGTAAAAATGTCTCAGTTGGAGACGGCTATTCGCATTAGCAGGATCTGGATAAAGTTGACCGTCATACCAAGCATGACTAGGAAAAGTGCACAGATCCTGGTTCATACGATAGGTTTGATTCAAGCGAATACTGTACATTTTATATCTTTCCAGAAGCAAGGAAAGAATCGAATGATTGACTGCAGGAATACCCTCATCATCTGCTTCGAAGCTGGCAGATTTAGAGCTCAGATGTTCTTTTTTGGTAGACGGGTATTTTCCTTGTACAATAGGAGGTAACTGTTTCACATCCCCTAAAAACAAGTAATTTTGTTTTCCATAAACAAGACTCAATAAAGCCTGAGGAATTAAAACCTGAGACGCTTCATCAAAAACAACCCAATCAAATATTGGTGGGAATGCCCCTTTTTTTCCCTCAAAGAGTTGGTAAAGTCCAAAACCCGTAGCACCCAAAATGACATAAGAGGATTGGAAAATCTCCTCAGAACTGGTTAAAGGAAGAACTTGTTTTTTCTCATTGGAATCTTCTGTTTTCCAGCGTCCCCATTTGAAGCATTGTGCCGGAAAATCATCCAAAGAATGCGCGTTTACCAAAGAGACGACTTTTTTCAATACATGATCAATGGCTTGATGTGTCAGTGCGCTGACCACGATGCGCAACGGGCATTTCTTTCTTTTGGCCGCTGCAATAAGTGCTATCAAGATCCATCCCAGCAAATGAGTTTTTCCGGTCCCTGGAGGCCCTTCAATCAAACTCATCTCGTATTGAAAAGGCAGCATCAAGGCTTGTTGCTGGCAAGAATTCAATCCTGAAACAGAATGTTGCCCAACGATTCCTAATTGCCGCAGCCACTCTCGTGTGTGTTCCTGACTTTCAGATTTTTTGGTGAATTCCCATTTCCCCAAAAACAACTGAGATAAAGCATCAAAGCGACCTTGGGAAAAGACGCTTTTTACGACATGTTTTAATTTAGAAGAATTCCAATCAGTGAGATCCTCTTCCAACGAATAGGGTAGTTGCTGATTTAAATTTAATTTCCCCTGGCGCGAACGGATACGCAGTTTTCCTTGGTTTCGGCTGTAATAAACTAAGATGATAGAAAATCCGCTTTGTAAATCAGTTGTAGCGATTGGGGCCAGTTTTAAAAAATCACCTTCACGAAATTTAGAAGTGGGCAGAGTAGGATCTATTTCAAAATCATAGAGAAAATGGCCTTGTTCATCCAGAGAAATACCCGAAAATGTCAATGGTCCTACTGCTCTGAAGCGCTCGACTCGCTCTGGCAAAGAATAATTCTGTAAAGTCAGAATATCTTCTTCTTTCAAGCGTTGTTCTTCTTCAATGAAATTCCAGTAAACATTTGCCAAAGCATGATCAGTCTCTATGGAGTCCCACTCCTGTTCCCATTCACTGACAAGCTGAGACGATGCCCATTGCCAGACCTGTTTTTGCACGGATAGAGAATTTTGCAGAAAATCAGAAATCTCCTGCTGTTGTACTTGATCGTTGGCCCAGTGGTAGGGGTGAGGGACGGGTATAGCGTCTAAATGAAACAGGCTGGGTGGTGCTGTCAATCGGGGTGTCAAGCCCAACAAATGACCAATCGCAAATAGAGTTCGCCTGCCTGGAGCAGGAAAATCAAAATGTTGAGAAATGAGTTGATGTAAATTTGTCCGATGAAGCGTTTGGGAGTTCCACAAAAAATCCAGTTCATGCCCCACTCCCCACTTTTGTAGGGTATTCCAGTTTTTTTCTCCAAAATAGAAAATGTGAGGGCCACGTGTTCCATGGATTCCATTTTTCCAAATCTTGACAAATTGTTCAGAAAAACTTTTCCACACAAAAGGCCATTGATTGTCTGTTTTCACAAGCTGAACCTGGCTTTCCACAGAAATCCCGGCATGACTTTCTGAATAATCCAGGACTTCCCACCCTAAAGCTCGTGGTGAGCCAGTAACAGGATCTACAATAATTTGAAAAAAAATAGCGGTTGACAGATTTTCAGGGTACAGGCGAGTTTTTTGCTGACGAAGCAAGATTTGATTATTACACAAAGCAAACAACTGTGTTTGCAACGTTTCTTGTTGATTTGGACTCAAAATTTCTATTTTCAAAGCATCTTCGGGCTCGTAAATGCACTCATACGCTTGTTCAATTGTCTGTAGATTAAGATGCTGCAGTTTCTGCCATACACCTGCTGTTATATCAGGCAAAAACATCAAATCCTGTGTTTGCAACGCTTCTTGGTAGCAGTATTCAAAATGAGGACAGGTGGTGCAATGTTCTTGTAGATGATACGTTGTGTCTCTCGGATTCTGCAATAGCAAGCTTTTCATATTTTTCAAAAGTGCGGAAAAACTGTGCAGATAAGGTTCCAATTCAAACGTATGGTAGTTCGGCTGCTCACCTTCTTGATGTGAACGTGTCCAGAGAAAGCCCGTTTTCGCTACATGAATCGTTGCTGGTAAGATTTGACTATGGATCAAGGCTTTGAGCAGCATCGCATAAAACGCTACCTGCCATTTCTGATGATAATGAGGCGATCGGCTTCCTTTAATATCTCCCGCTTCCAAAACAAGCGTATCATTTTGCAGTGAAATCCGAATCAAATCAGGAATACCGACACCATTGATTTGTTGGAGCCAATTTCCTTCTTGATTCAACAATTCAGGGACAATCAAAACGGCCTGTGCTAGAAAAATTTCCTGTTTTGGTTCTGTCGCCACCTGATGAATCAATTTTTGTAACTGCTGTAATGATCTGTCAAAGCGATTTTTAAGAGAAATGTGCCGGCCTTTCACATCCAATTCATCAATAATAACAAGTTGATGCTGTTGTTCTTTTAAATAGTTTTGTATTTGTGTTTCATGTAGTTTGCCTTGTTCAATTTGTATTTTTTGTATTTCTCCATCCTGTACTTGTTGCTGTGGGGGTTGTTGTTCTAGTGGCAAAAACTGAAAACTCAGCCAACGTGGACATTGTTGATGTCGGATGTATTCTCCGACCAATGAGCCTGTGATGGCTCTCGCTTGATGCTGGACACCTTGAGATAAAGCAAATCGTTCTGAGGAATGATTCACATCCCATCGTTTTTTTTCCATGTTTAACAGTGGCTCTGAATCAACCGGATTGTGCAGAGTAAACGGTTTTTCCTGAGAAACTGAAATTTGCCATTCCAGAACAGCAGGGTCGCCCTCCACAATATCGGATGTTTGATTCATATATACAGAAAAAATATCTGCGATGCGGTCATCAAACAGAAAATCCGTCAATTCGTCAATCAGCCAGTTGATGGGAAGAAAAAACGAATATTCATTCAATGGAAAAACAGCGCAGAGAGCCTTCCTGTGGCTGGCTGCCCATTGATAAAAAGCATCTCTGTTGGTTGGTAGCTGGAGTTGTTGAAAATCAACCAGGTGGGTACACTCAATACCGATTGCGTCAGAAACCACAATCAGTCCTTCCTGTGCTGCCAAGCTGTGCTCAATAGTCCAGTGGAGCAGCAAATTACCAAGCGAACCCAAAAACGTACGATACTGGTACAAACCATTAAATTTTCGTCCCAATTCCATTCCATTTGCCAATTTGACAGCCCGCTGGTGTTGCTCCAGTTCCACTTTCCATAGTTTCTGTGGCCTGGTAAACAATTGGAGTGTCGGATCCTCGTCGATTACCTCTGGAGTTTGCAACAGCTTGCGAATGGATTGTGCAACTTCATAAGATATTTGAAATCCAGAACCCAGCCAGATGATGTCTTTGTCATCCACTGTTTCAACAGGCCGTGCCATGACACGTTTCCGAGCTTGCTTTTCTATTTGCAATATTTGAATGCGTTTGCCTGCCAATTGGACTCGATCACCCACTTCCAGTTGTTTGACGACAGATACAGGTAAATCAGCGATGGATTCTCCAGAAAGCTCCAAAATGTAGTCATCTTCTGTTTCTGGAAAATTACTCCAAATTTTGCGATCCAGCAAGTAATCGCGGTAACGCCATGCCCCTCGAAAAAGACCTTTTACCCGATCTTGGCGGAGCCAACTTTGTGATATCATACTCTCAAAAAGAATTTTGAGAGTACTGGGAATATCAGGAAAAAGTTGCTGTAGTGAAAGCAGGGAAAGTTGTTTCTTTTCATAAAGGCAAGAAAGAATCTGTTGGATTAGAACACTGGATAGTGACTTAGGGAGTGGTGACTCAATCACGCTTTGTCGAGCCAACTGCAGCAATCCTAGAAAGCGAAGCAGCTGATAACCTGCGTTCTCCCCTCGGCAAATCCCCCAAAAATTGATGGACTGCTCGCGGCGATTGGAACGCCCAATTCTTTGAAGAAAGGTGGAAACTGAATCCGGGGGCTCATACAGCAAAACAGCATCCACATTGCCGATGTCAATCCCAAGTTCCAACGTGCTGGTGGCAATGCAAAGCACATGCTTTCGCTGACGTAAACGCTTTTCCACACCACGGCGTTCTTTGGTTTTGAGATTAGAATAATGTAGTTCACACACACCACGGAATCGCCCCCGTTGATTCAACAAGGCAAACAACTGATCACAGCAACCACGACTATTGGAAAAAATTAAAATTTTACGATAACCCCATGCATCATAAAAATCATTGATCAAAGCAATCAGTTCCTCTTCCTTTTGGAGATGAACCAAGTGGGGAATGATCTCTCGCTGCATCGAAGTACTGATTTTTACAGTCTCCGAGGAAAAGTGAAAACATTGGAGAACCGAGTTGATATCAGCAATAGTGGCAGATAAGGCTATTTTTTGTAATGGCATCACCGAGCGTAATTCCAGTCGTTTCAAGAGATAATCCAATTGTATGCCCCGGTAGCTGTGAACAAAAAAATGGATTTCATCGATGATGACTATGCGGACACGTTTCATGAAACCACGTAAATCCCTATTGGAACTGCCTAAAGCGACATCAAACGATTCTGGGGTAGTTAATAATATATTAGGGTGCCCTCCTCCTTTTCTTTTTGTATCCCCAGTACGAATACTCAAATGTAATCCAAGCCTTTCTATTCTCGGCATAAGTCGCCTTTCCAAGTCAATGGCCAAGGCACGGGTTGGAACAATATAGAGAATAGCTTCTTGTCCTTGGGACTGAATGACCCGTTCTAAAGCAGGGGCCAATACCGCTTCAGTTTTTCCTGAACCGGTCTTGGCCTGTAAAATTAGATCGAACCCTTCAAGAATCGGAGCAATTGCCTGTTTTTGAGCAGGATGCAATTGAGAAAACGCCCCGTAAAAAGTGCGGAAGGTATTGGGAAGCTGCTGGAGTGGGGAGGCACTGTTGATTGACATGGGCAGCTACAAAATTTGCTCCTGGTAAATCACATCCAGCTGATTGATCAATGCTTTCAACTGGTAGCGAGTTTCTTCTCCCTGCAACTGTACAATTTGCGCCATCATTTGGGGGAAAATTGCTTCTGGCGAAGACCTCTGCTGATATGCACTGGCATACAGATGGGCCAGTTTTTCAATCAAGCCTTCCCATTCTTTTTTGGAAAGGTCTTCCAAGCGATACACGTTTAAATCTTCCCATGCTTCAGAATAATTTATTGGAAAATAAGGAATTTCTTCCTCTTTACGGAAGTAAGTCCGTTCATAATTTTCATTTTGCACACACTGAAAAAAATCATCGGTGAATGCAAAAACAGGAAACAGCTTTCCTAGTTCTTCTTGAAAGAATAAGCGATGGAGAATTTGGTAACTGCGGCTACGGGAAGAAATTCGAACTTGAGCGATGGATTCTCCTTCATCAAACAGCAACACCCAACCCCGATATCCAAACTGTTGAAAAAGTTTGGTCAACCCGCTGATCATCTGCAGATAAATGTCTATGCCTTTGGAAGCCAAAGATCCTTCTCGATAAAAGGACACTTGCCGGTATTTGAGGGCATTTCGTAATTTATTTACCGGAATGACATCACCCCCAAGTGCTCGTTCTAAGAGATACGAAAATTCTCTGGGTCGGAAGTTGGCATACTTTTTAGCTTTCTTCTGCCGTGCAGAGAGGGACACATTCTTTTGTGCGATACCCACCAAAATGGATCGAAACAAATGGGGGATGTTTGCTGGCAACAAATCCACTACCCCATTTGGAAGATCATTTCGATTGTGCATTTCTTGCTGAGTCCAGTCCTTCCATTGAGCCGCAAAAGAAACATCTTTCTCTGGAAATTGAATATTGGCAAGCAAGGCACGATAAATCTGCCGAAAATCATGCAAAGGGACTTCACGCAAATCGAGGTTGACCATACTGGTCACATAGTTTGCCTCAAGTGCTTTTTGCTGGATATAGGTCAGACTATGGGATTTGCCCTGACCATAAGAACCGCAAACACACAGATGAGCTTGCTCCCCGATTTCCAATTTCTGGAAACATCGTTCGACCACTGCATCCAATTTATCTTCGTGAGCTGTCAGCAAGCGCACAGCAATAGGATCAAACAATCCTTCTCGTAAACGCTCTATTGCATGGCGCAAATGAAATGGAGATTCTTGAGTCAGTTTCTGGAGATATGCTTTGTTCTCTTTCATGAATCCCACTTTGGCTGAAGTTGTTCCACTTTTTCCTGCTCTACCTCTTGCTGGCTCAAAACAATTTGTTCTGTTATATCATCTTCAACATCTGGAGCAATCCCTTGTTCGGCCATATCCAGATAGCGAATGACTTGTTTGATAAAAAGCCTCACTTCGCTCAGCAATCCCATTTGATTTTGAGCCTGGCATATTTTTTTGATCAAATCATCATTAATGAGATCTTTGCTGTCCCAGCGGTAAGAAATTTCATGAATTTCACGTAAAGCATATCCCAGTTTCACCAACTCTTCTGTTTGCAGAGGAGTTCGATGGAGGTCAATCAGGATACTGCGATAATTGAGTTTTTTGCTTTCGCCAACAGAGCGGACTCGGCTCCAAAGAGCATCGTAGGATTTGAACCCTTTCTCTGATAAAAGCACATCGGGGATTATGGAAAAAAAAATATGTAGATATTGTGCCTGCTCTGTATTGTCAATCAGCAAGCGTACATTTTCATAGCCCGCATTGCGCACGGAAGCGGATTGCGGGATAATAGTTTCTAACTCATCCATCAACAAGACAAATCCTTTATAATCCAAATGCCGAATCCACACAATCAAAGAAGTCAGAAAGCGTTTGCTATTGGTCTTATTAAGAGATTCGAATATCTGAAAAGGCTTCAATTCACGTTTAGAAATTTTTCCTCCTTCAAACCATTGATACAGAATCTCCAAATTGCGGGTGCGGTCTTCCTGAGTTTCACCGTCTGCCAATGAACGGTACTTTTGATCGATAAGAGCAGTGAGTGCATTTGCAAAATTTAGGTCCATGCCAGAAAGCGAACGGAGGGTTTCGCTAAGCACATTCGACTTTTCTTGGAAGGCAGAAACTTCTTTTTTTGTAAAATCACTTTCCAAGAGACTTGCCCAATGGTCAACCAAATGACGAATTCCTGTTCCCTCGAATGTTCCACAAATTTGACGAACCAGCTCCTGATAAATTACTTCAAATTTGTGCACAGGTACTTCTCGAGTCAATACAACAAAAGACACAACAAATCCTTGCTGTAAGGCGAGATGACGTATGATAGACATGAAATGGGTTTTACCATCCCCATAATCGCCATTGATAAAACGAACCTTAGACCCCCCTTCTGCAATATACTGTTCTAAATCTTCTTCAATAAACGAGAGCCATTTTTGGCGTCCGACTGTAAAGAAAGGAACATAATCAATCGGCACACTTCCTTTACGTAAACTCTCCACAATGGCACGTGCTTCAAAAGGCTTTAACTGTTGAATTTCGATTTGAGATGTCATTATGAGTGCTCCTGAAATGAAATAGTTGTGATTTGGCGTGTTTGTCCATCACTATCAATCAACCATAAAGCATGATTCCTTCCAGACCCCAAGTGTAAAGCGTATTTTCCAGATGTACCTCCTGTCCCTGCTTGGAAATAACGCCATATATCTACAGCAAACTGCCCCAAACTGTAGCCTTTGAATTTCCCTTTATCCATATTCTGGAAAAAAGCCTTACTTTGCAAGGACATGACATATTCCCGATAAAATTCCTGTATAGGAATGGGGTGTCCCAATGTTTTTTTACGATCTTTGACAAGCGTGCGGTACACTTGATATAGATCGTCAATAAATTTTTTAGGATCATACGGACGATCATATAACTGACGTTTGATTTTTAAAACTGTAGAAATGATTCGTTTGGGATCAATAGATTTTAATTTCTTATCATTAACCGTTGTCTGTCGGTTAGCAAAATCAAAGTCGCCTTCAATCCCTTTCAAAACAGAAAAGCGCGGAAAATCTATTTCGATTGGCAAACTCGCTTCTTCAGCATTTTTTTTTACATCTTCAATGAATTCAATACGATAACGGTCTACTGTATCATTTGAATACGTCCGCAAACGTTCAAATATGCCTCGACATGCCTGCAACTCTGGTTCATTTTCTATTTCCTGCGCCAATCTATTTTTGAGCAACTCATCCAATCGTAAAAAATCGTCTTTTTCCGCACATTGTATACAGCGTCGAATCATCTCTACCATCTGCTGACGGCGATTCTGCTGCTGCTGATAGGGTTTTAATATCTCAGAGAGATTTTCAGTGGCTTCTTGAAGAAAGGCTTTCTGTTCTTGCATACTATTCCTACATTATTATGGGGATTCTATTAATTAAGGGCGTTTTACTTTTCAAAAAAGAGCTTTTTAGTAGCAAAAAATCGACACAATAGCCAAACATTTATTTGTGAAGTAATCATGACATTTTCATAACAATCACTTGTGATTCAGACACAAAAGTAATTATCAGAGATGTAAAGCTTTTGATGGGATTGCCGACCACGCTACCTGATACACAGTGAATTCAAGCAAGCATATCCTGCGCACACACCTCCCTCATTTTGATCAGCAGCTTTGGTACGAACCAAATACCCAACATCCTGATTGAGTAAAATATCTTTTTCCTTTGCCAGACACACTCCATAACAACCGATCTCACTGATGCAGGAAGTTTCTTGAATTTTTCCTTCAACAACCAGTACTGCTTGATGTTCTTTTGCATCAATTCGTTCCATCAAGATATAGGCAGGATATTCCTCTTTTGTCAGAGAGTGGAGCAATTTTACCATTTCCTGATCAAAAAAATTATTTCCCCCTCCCTCTCTTTGTGGTTTGAGCACATACTTGTCGGGAAAATCACATGCGATTTTTTGGGCAAGATCGGATTGTCCATTTCTGTGAAGCATTTCATCCAACAGATGCATTCCGACAAACGTGTCAGAAATTTCCTGAATTTTTTTTTGTTCTACGAAATTTTTTAAAATTTTTGGGTCCGTCAAAACTTGTTGTATTTTTTTCATCCCTGCCAGCTGCATAGCCACACTCGGAGCACTGATTGAAGAAGATGATTCAATCAACCTTCTACCTTTCCAGGCATCGGGTGTTTGGTAATCACCGGGACTGTAACCAGCCCTCAAATAAGTCACAGCAGCGACTTTTCCCTGGATCATTAAGTGCCCTTCTTGACAAGCACCCTCTTTTGCTACTTCTTCCAAAGTCATCCGAATGGTAGGAATCCGATGCTTCTGCCAAAGTTTGTATTCGCCTCCCCGTTGATCAAATATATTCTGTTCACGAGGCTGCACAATCTGCAAAACACATGAATCCGAATGACCATACTGCTGAACAGCCAAAGCAATCGCATCGACAATTCCTGTCAACGGATCGTTCAGTACCAGCTTTTTCCCCAGAGGCTGCTCTTCGTACATGAACTGGTGCAAGTGATTGAGCTGTGTAGACAAATATGGAAAACTAACCGATATTGTATTGAATTCTACTTGTTTTGGCTGCAGTTTTTTTGGATAATTAGCGTCCTCCACCATCATAAAATCATTCCTGCCCAGCAAAAATTGATAGGGTTGTGTAGATTTTTTTTCCAGATAAATCGACATTAAACCCTTGATAAATGAATCCGTCAAGGACGCTTGTTCCAGATAGTTTGTTAAAAAGTCCTGATTGGAGGCCACTCGCAACATCAAATCATTGAAGCTGGGAGTCAATGATACCATCTTCTCCAGCACATCTTTCGACAACGAATACGGGGCCAGTACAAATGGGGCATGGACCAATTGAAAACTGGTATTGAATTTGATTAAACCATTCATTAACGCAAAATCAATTGTCTCTTGGAGTCGATTAGGCACAATTTTCGCTTTCATAAAAATCCTATTTTGATAAAAATTTCTCTTGAAGTTTTAAAACCAATAATCTATTCTCGTTGTTTCGAATTTAGCTTCTTTTTCCAAATGAAAGGCTGAATACTGCCAAACTTCTTCTAACAAATTTCTTTCCTTAATTGAGGTTACCAATGTAAACAATTGTTATTATTGATATATCCAATAATCAGAAAATTGTTTTTGTAACATCAAACCTTAAAATCATCCTGTATAATAAGCAAATGAGCCTATCTGAATAAACGAGTCAACTCGTGTAATACCAGACTGGCATCGTCATTTAGCAGAACCATCGATTATTTATGTCGTTGATACTGAAAGGCATATTTATTACTGTGGTCTCTTTAAAATTATACAAACCGATAACTTTATCAATGGAAACCTATGGTACGTATTATTACATGCGCTTTAGTTTTTAGTATATTTTTAGGCATAACCAGTTTCACCGCATTCGGTAATTCTACAAATAATAAAACAAGGTCCAATCCGACAAGCGGTTTTACCAGTGAGGTAAAATCCAAAAAACAAAAACGAAAAACAAACGTACACCAATCTATTGAAGCAGCCATTACAAAAGCAAGTCGTGTGCACAAATTGCCTAGTGATTTAATCCGTGCTTTGATTCATGTAGAAAGCGGTGGTGGAGCCAAAGGCGTTTATGCCGTTTCCCATGCAAATGCAATAGGATTGACACAATTATTACCAAATACAGCCAGGGAAATGGGAGTCCGTGATCCTTTTGATATCGAACAAAATGTAGTTGGAGGTACAGGTTATTTGAAACGTCAGGTAGAAAAGTTTGACAGCCTGTTTTTAGGACTGGTTGCATACAACTGGGGACCACGAAATACATTAAGAGCGCTACGGGGGCAACAGCATATTCCACGTTCTGTAAGACATTATGCAAATCAAATCATCAAGGCTTACCTTGAAGCATGACCTGGAAATTTTTCGACTCACATATTTTTTCTATTGTGTGAGTCACCCCCCCTCTCTTTATTGTTCCCAAGACTTCCTGAAAAATGTTCCTTACCAACCAGTTCTTCCTCTCAAAACGGCACAAACTCTGCAAAAATCATTCGTGTCTATCAGCTCAGCCGTTTACAATACAAAAAATTAAACTCACCACACCATGTCACTTTCCCTTTTTTAAATACCGTACAATGATCAAATCCATCAAGCCATTGCCCTTGCCGTATTTCTTTCTTTGCTTTTTACTGATTTGTATTTCCGATGTTTACGGGCAGACACAAACCAATGTTAAAGAGATACAGAACCAGGCATTAGCTTATCATTATGGAAGAGATGGAAAAATACAAAATTACCAAAAAGCCTTAAAGCTGCATCAACAAGCAGCGGATCAAAAATATGCTCCCGCTCAGTTTTCATTAGGGATCATGTACTATCATGGTCGTGGTGTTGCACAAGACTATAACATTGCTTTCCGCTGGTTCCAAAAATCGGCAGAACAAAAATACCAGGAAGCTCAATATTACACGGGATTTATGTATTATTATGGAAAAGGAGCCGTACAGGATTATGCAAAAGCCGTAGAGTGGTTTTATGGTGCCGCAGAACAAAATCATGCTCCAGCACAGTACTACCTGGGTTTTATGTATTATTATGGTCGTGGAGTAACACAGAATTTTTCCACCTCATTCAAATGGTTCCAAAAATCCGCAGAACAAAATCATGCACCGGCACAATATTACATAGGCCTCATGTATGAACAGGGGAAGCACGTTGCAAGAAATGAAAACATAGCAATGGAGTGGTATCAAAAAGCAATTGCCCAAGGTGATTTAAATGCAAAACGCCGTATAGCCATTCTTCACAAGCAAATCGCAAAAAAACAAAAAGAAACTCAGCCTGCGCATTCCGAAACAACAACCACTCAAATCTCAGAAATTCTTGTCAAAAAAACGGAAAAGCCTGATAAAGTCAAGGCCCCCTCCAAAATCGCCAGCAGCTCTCCCGCACCTTCTATTGGCAGCAGTCAAAAAAAATCGGACAAAACGCCTGAGTTTGTTTGTGAAACCACCGCATTACAGCCCATTCAAAAAAATGAGAACCGTAATACCGTTTTACCCAAAGGACAGTGCAAAAAACCAAAACCTGGGCACAGTTATGCCCACTGTGATTTCAAAGATGCTGATTTATCAGGACTCGACTTGCACTCCTCTTCTTTTAGAGGAGTCAACTTAACTAATGCCAATCTAGAAAAAGCCAATTTACAAGAAGCTGATTTTCAGCATGCCTGGCTTAGCCAAGCCAACCTAAAAAACACAAAGTTGATTCAAACCAACTTGGCCCATGCTGATTTGAAAGGGGCTAATTTAGAAAATACAGTCGCGTGCGGGGTAAATCTTGATGGAGCATCACTCAATGGTGCTTTTTTATATCAAGCAGATTTATATGAGGCCAGTTTAATCAAAACAAATGTTAGCGGTGCATTTCTTGTCCAGGCTAACTTAAACCGTTCTCAGTTAATCTCCACACTCCTGCTCCAATCGCGTATTCGAGGAATACACCTCAAAGAAGCGTCATTGGAAAATGCAAATTTTAATGGAGCTATTGGTATTCCAGAATGGTTGCTTGCCCATCTAAATGCAGATGGGCAGCTGCATGCAAAGCTTAAATGAACTATTTAGGAATGGTACCAGCAACGCCTTCGACAAAATAGCTCATACTAAGCATTTCTTTATCTGTTAATTTTTGTCCGGCTTTTGCTGCCAAGGTTCCATCTTGTTTTTTGATCGGCCCTTGAAACACAGTAAATTTTCCTTGTACCATTTCTTCTTTTTTCTTCAGCACCATATCTCTTACTGATTGAGGGACCATTTCCCCAAAAGGAGCAAGATCAATTGCACCCGTTTCAATTCCCCACCAATCCTCAGCAGGTTTCCACGATCCATCTTTCACTTGCTTATAGACATGTTCATAATAAACTCCCCAGTGGTAAATATTAGCAGTCAAGTGTGCTTTTTTTCCATAAATCGACATATCCGAATCATTCCCGATTGAATACAACCCTCGTTTTTCTGCTGCTTGTGTTGCAGCGGCAGAATCAGTGGTGATGGTCACAATATCAGCACCACTATCCATTAGGCTATTTGCAGCAGCCCCTTCTTTGGAAGGATCAAACCACGAGTTTACCCAAACCACTTTAACCTGGGCATTCGGGTTGACAGAGCGGGCTCCCAGTGCAATTGCATTGATATGGCGCAAAATTTCCGGAATGGGGTGGGATCCGATCACACCAATCGTATTAGTCTTGGTCATTGCACCCGCAACCATGCCAACTAAGTATCGAGCCTGATACATCCGTGCAAAGTAATTCCCCATGTTCTTTGATTTTTTGAAGCCTGTTGCATGCATAAAAACAGTATCAGGAAATTGTTTTGCCACTTTGAGCGTAGGGTCCATATACCCAAAACTGGTTGTAAAAATTAAATTATAGCCTTTTCGTGCCAAATTACGAATAGATCTTTCTGCATCCGTTTCAGGAACGCTCTCTACATATTTGGTATCTACCCCCATTTTTTCCAAATGCCTTCGTCCCAAATCATGTGCATAAGTCCAGCCTCCATCACCGACAGGGCCGACATAGATGAATCCCACTTTTACGTCTTTGGCCCAACCGACGTTACTCAAACAGAAACAGGCGGACACCACCATCAAAAAACATTTTAATTTGATCAATTTCATACTTTATCCTTTCCAAATAATTTTCTTCAAACAGTCTAAGGGCTCGTACATAAACAACCTTTACAGATGACTTGTCTTTTTCCTCGTCTACGGTGTTGTCTTCAAAGGCACATACTCCAGTATGCACAATTGAAGACGCCTTGTAGCCAAGAAAAAATACTTCCTCATCTTTGTCAACGTTATTTCTGCACGAACCCTAAGGAATAAACCAACGCATCAATATATGACAAAAAAGGGAGCTTGAAATCACCACAATAGAAAAAGATTGTCAATCCGAAGTTACTTTGCTGAGCCAAACTTTACTATTATTCTTTGGCCCAACACCACAAGGTTAATGTTTTTCTCCTCGAAAAAATGCCAATCCCAACGCAGCAGGCATCACTGAGACACCACGTTTGTTATTACGAATCGTCACCATGGTCAGCACAACAATTGTTAAAATATAAGGAAACATTTCTAAAAAATAGGAAGGAATGGCAATTCCCATCGTTTGGACCCGTAACTGAAGCGCAATGGCTGCACCAAACAAATAGGCTCCCAATAATGCCTTAAAAGGATGCCAAAAAGCAAAAATAACCAATGCTACGGCAATCCATCCCCGTCCTGCTGTGAGATTATCCACCCAAAAAGAAGTGAGTACCAAGGGAAAATAGGCACCTCCTATTCCAATCAACATCCCTCCAACAATAACACACCCATAGCGATATCGAAAAACAGAAAGCCCCAGAGCATCGCAAACATCTGGTGCTTCTCCCATCGAGCGAATGTTGAGTCCCAGTGTCGTTTTAAAAAGAATAAACCAAATCAAGACAACACAGAAATAGGAGAAATAAACCATAATGTCCTGATTAAAAAAAATTGGTCCAATTGCTGGAATTGCCGACAAACCAGGAATTGGCAGGTTATTCAAAGATTCCACAGTTTTACCAACCAGGGAATCTCCAAATAATCCACTCAGGCCTCCCCCAAATAAAGCCAAAGCTAAACCAGAAGCAATTTGGTTGGCTCTCAATGAAATGCAGACAATCGCATGAATGGTCGTAACAAGGCCAGCAGCCATCGCAGCAAAAACCATCGCAGCAAATTTAGAATTCAAATTCAGATCAACAACAAACGCTGTCAAGGCACCCACAAGCATCAACCCTTCCATGCCCAGATTGATCACCCCTCCTCTTTCACTAATCACCCCTCCCAACGTGCCAAAAAGTAAAGGAGTCCCCATCTTGATTGCAGCAATCATCACTAAAACGATCCATTCCATTCCAAATCCGTCCATCAGGTCACCACATTTTTGATCTTGATTTTATATTCTGTAAATATTTCCGACCCTAATACCGAAAACAGAATAATTCCTTCAAAAAGATAAATCATTGCAATAGGAAGGCTGAATTCCAACTGCATCAATTCCCCGCTCACGAAAACGACTGCAAGAAAAAAAGCAGTAAAAATTATGGCAATCGGATGATTTCTACCCAGCCAGGCTACAATAATACCTGTGTACCCATAATTGATAGAAAAATTTTGTTTGAGGCGATAATGCACCCCAGCTACCTCAGCCATGCCGGCAATTCCGGCTAAAGCCCCACTAATCATGACAATTGCCAGGGTAATCCACTTGATATTAAACCCGGAGTACTTGGCTGCATAGATGTTATCGCCAATCACTTTCACTTTGAAGCCCACCTCTGTTTTTTCCAAAATAAAATAGACTAGAAAAATGACCATCAGGCCAATGATTAACCCAAAATGAATGGAAGTATTGCCAAAAGCCGGGAGTTGTGCCGAATCAGGAAACTCACGAGTTACTGGAAAATTATTACTGCCAGGATCTCTCCAGGGGCCATAAAGTAAATAATCTACCCAACTGATGGCAACATAGTTTAACAATAGGGTCGTGATAATTTCATTGACACCAAACTGAGCTTTTAGAAACCCTGGAATGAAAGCCCAACATGCTCCGCTAACCATTGCTGACAAGATCATGATGGGTATCATCATCCAGATAGACAGCTCATTGCCCCAGTTCAGGGCAACCCATGTCGCAGCGACGGCTCCCAAATAAAGCTGACCTTCTGCGCCAATATTCCAAAGTTTCATCTGGGCTGCTAGAGCTACTGCAATGCCCGTCAAGAGAAATGGAATAATTTTGACCAATAGATCTTGCCACCCCCAATAATCCATAAAAATTTGCTCAATGACCAAGCCATAGGCATGGAAGGGATTCACCCCCACCGCAAACAAAAAAATGCCCCCGACCAGGATAGCAACAGCAATTGCAATCAAAGACACACTAATTCTTGTAACAGGAGAAAAATGAAGGCGTTTTTCTAAAGTTAAATAAATCATGATACGGTCACTCCGGTCATCATTAAGCCAATTTGCTCGATATTCGCCTCTTCTTTGGGCATATTTCCCACCATTTTCCCTCCGCAAATGACATAGATGTGGTCACTCATGAGGAACAGTTCATCCAAATCTTCCGTGATCAATAGAACTGCCAACCCTTCTGATTTAGCCTGTAAAATAACCTTTTGAATGAATGCGGTAGCATGCACATCCAATCCTCGAATGGGTTGAGAAGCAATTAAAAATTTGAGTTCTCTTGAACTTTCACGTGCTAAAATAGTTTTTTGGATATTTCCTCCTGATAAAACACCTGCTTGTGTCTTTTCGGATGCGGCACGAATATCAAATTCCTCCATTTTCACACGAGCATACTGGTTCATTTTATTGATATCCAAAAATTGCTGCCCATAAAACTTGGGGTTTTTGTGATCACGTAATAAAAAATTATGGGCAATAGAAAGGCTGCCGGCAATGCCGTATCGTTTTCGATCTTCTGGAATATATCCCAATCCCCGTGCAATCATATCTGACACTGTTGGAGCATTCAGTTTTTCTCCCCAATAGGTATAAGAACCACTCTCCATGGGGCGTATACCGCTCAATACCTCTGCAAGCTGCGCCTGCCCATTTCCTGAAACTCCTGCCAAACCAACAATTTGTCCCGATCGAATTTCTAGATCCACTTCATTCAAAATTTGATATCCTCGATCATCATTTGCACAGATTTTTTCCAATTGCAGCACGACTTCATGCCTTTGGTTGGGAGCAGGAGATGAGACAGATAATTCTTTTCCCTCCTCATTTCCCATCATGATTTTGGCCAGCTTCTGGGCATCTGTTTCGTTTTTGATAAAGGTTGCCAGTATTTTTCCCCGATTTAGGACGGTAATACGATCCGACAAAGACATGACTTCCTTCATTTTGTGCGAAATGAAGATGATGGAATGATCCTTTTGAATCATGTTTGCAATAATTTGATAAAGTGCTTCTGATTCCTGGGGAGTCAAAACTGCAGTCGGCTCATCTAATATTAAAATTTTTGCACCACGATACAAAACTTTAAGAATTTCTACACGCTGCTGCTCTCCAACAGACAATTCCTGGATCTTTTTATGAGGTTCCACAATCAATCCGTATTTTTCCCCAAGCATCCGAATTTCTTCATTGACTCGGCGAAAATTCAGTTTGAAATGCTGAGGTGTCCCTAAAATAATATTTTCAGTCACTGTATGATTACGAATCAGCATAAAATGCTGGTGAACCATACCAATACCATGATTAATGGATTGCCGAGGATTGGTGAAATGCACTTTTTTGCCATAAATGAAAATATCTCCATGATCTGGGGGATACAATCCGGCAATCATATTCATTAATGTGGACTTGCCTGCACCATTTTCTCCAAGAATCGTATGAATTTCTCCCTGCTTGAGAGTGAAATCGACCCGATCATTGGCAATGAGACCAGGAAAAGCTTTTGTGATTCCGCGAAGCTCCAGAACCAAATGAGGGTTGTGGGATGTTTGCATACAATGTCTATTTTCCTAAAGAAGGGCTGCTAAAAAAACGATCTCTCACTTCCAACAACTGAGCCGCAATGCTGATTGCAATTTCATGAGGATGGTTGGTACCAATAGGCAAACCAAGGGGACAAATAAAATCATTACATTGTTCTGGAGGCAGTCCATTTGCCTCCAGATCTTTTCTCAATGCTGCAGCCTTCTTATCACTGCCAATTACTCCTAGATACGGTTGCTTGCCACGCTCCAAAAATTGTTGCAGAATCTCTGCATCGGTTTTATGACTTTTGGTCATCGACAAAACAAAGGAGTCTTTTGAAACCGCATCAATGGCTTCTGCAAAATTGTTAGTCTGTACCACTTTCAACTTGGAAGACGTTGGCAATTTAGCCAACCACTTTTCACGAGAATCATAGCAGGTAATCTGGCAATCCAGTTGGAGCAGCAGGGGAATCACCGCATTGGCGATGTGACCTGCTCCAAAGACTACAATCTCCCATATATGGGAATTGAGTACTTCAAAATAAAGTTTGACTCCTCCCCCACAAGGCATTCCTGTTTCACGGTTAAGATTCCATTCAATAAACCGGGTTTTTTGGACAGGGTTTTTGTCCATTAACATGGACTGGGCTACTTCAATTGCCTCTTTTTCAGAGTTTCCTCCTCCTATGGTTCCTGAGTACAACCCTTTCTCCGTTACCAGCATTTTGCTGCCTTGGCTTTGAGGGGTACTTCCTATCGTATCGACAAGAATCACCACAACGGATGGGACACGATTTTGAGACAATTCATTCAATTTTTTGAGTACATGATCCATAGTCTGATTTATGCTACACTGGCAGAACCCTCGTTTTTTCAGTATTTGTCAATGAACTCAGCAAAGAAATTTCTGATTCAGCAGACTCCAAATCCGTTTGTGCTTTGCTGGTATATTGTGTAATTCGCCTCAAAATTTCTTCACTGGTTGCAGGAATTCTCAATTTGGGTATTTGGTTGTCTGCAACATAAGAAAGAGCATTTTTCACTGCAGCCCATACTGATAAAGACAGCATGAAGGGGGGTTCGCCCACAGCCTTGCTGCGTCTTACATTGATAGTATGATGCGGATTTTTGATGGTATTGACATGAAATATTTTCGGTAAATCCTGGATATTCGGAATTTTATAAGTAGTCGGAGAATACGAAAGTAATGCTCCATTATCCTGGTATCTCAGTTCCTCATTGGTCAGCCAGCCAATTCCCTGAATAAGTCCTCCCTCAATTTGTCCACGATCAATGCCGGGATTGATCGATTCTCCAATATCCATCAATAAATCAATACGTTCTATCGTCAAGTTCCCTGTCAAACGCTCAATCAGCACTTCAGCAACACAACAGCCTGTTGTATAATAAAAGAAGGGATTTCCCTTCCCGGTTTCCCTGTTAAAATCAACTCCCGGCGTTGTATAGAAACCTCTTGCACCCAAACTGATACGTTCTTGATAGGCGGCCATAATCAATTCACTAAATTTCAATTTTTTGTGAGGGAGCCTTTCATCAAAAACATAACCCCCTTCCAACCGGATACATTCTGGAGCGGGAGCAAGACCCTCGTTTACAGAAGCAAAATGGCGACTGGCCAGACCAATCAATCCCGCACGAATCTTCTGACATGCATCCATTGCAGCCAACCCGTTTAAATCCGTTCCTGCCGATGCTGCAGTAGGAGAAGTATTGTTGTTTTTTTCTGTTGAGGTGGGCATCAATTTGACATGGTTATGATCAATTCCAAACTCATCAGCCACAATCTGGCGAATTTTTGTATTCAGCCCCTGTCCCATTTCTGTCCCTCCAGTAGAAACCTGAACCGTACCATCTTTGTAAATATTGACCAGTGCATTTCCTTGGTTCAAGAATTTTGTTGTAAACGAAATACCAAATTTGATTGGGGTCATTGCAATGCCTTTGAGTTTGGTACTTTTCTGCTGATTGAAATGCTTCACTGCAGCATATCGCTGTTTGTAGTCAGCAGTTTGGGACAGCTCCTCAAAGATCTCAGGTAAAATCGTATTTTTTACAATTTGACCATAAGGGGTGACATTATTTTTTTTAACTCCATAACAATTCAAAGTTCGGATATCATAGGCATCCTTCTTCAAATAAATAGAAATTTCTTCGATGATGTTTTCAATGACCGCCATACTTTGAGGGCCTCCAAATCCTCGGAATGCCGTATTTGGAGGAAAATTTGTTTTACAAACGGTACCATTGATTTCAATATGAGGAATATAGTAAGCATTTTCCGCATGAAGCATGGAGCGCTCCATGATGGCTGTTGATAAATCTGCAAAAGCCCCCCCATTCGAATAGAAATCGACCCGCAATCCCGTTATTTGACCTTCTCGCGTGAATGCTGCTTTGTAGTGGGTTTGATAGGGATGACGTTTTCCTGTAATTTTCATATCATCATCTTTTGTATAAACAACCCTTGCTGGACATTTGGTATGGTACGCCGCCAATGCTGCCATCATTGCGGGAATAGCGGCCTGAGTTTCTTTTCCTCCAAATGCACCTCCCATCCTTTTGCAAATACTGACGACCTCATGCTGCCCAATATCAAGCAACTCTGCAACAACCTGTTGGGTTTCTGTGGGATTCTGTGTTGAAGAGATAATAGTCAACTCATTGGTTTCTCCCGGATAGGCAATCGCAGCTTGTGATTCTAAATAAAAGTGATCCTGCCCATTACTATAAAATGTATCTTCCAATACACATTCAGATTTTTTGAACGCGTTCTGAACATTCCCCCTTTTGATTTGCCGTGTTTCTCCTAAATATTGATTTTTCTTACATGCCTGTTCAATAGAAAACACAGGCTCATACGCTTCTATTTGGATGTTCACAAGCTGTTTAGCCTGTTTTACAGCTTTCCAATTTTTAGCAGCAATAATAACAATGGGCTGCCCTAAATATTCACACAATTCTTCTGCTAAAAAGTACTCATCTACAATAATTGGCCCAAAAAGATTATGTCCCGGGATATCCTGATGAGTATAAATACCAACAATTCCCTCAATTTGTTTAGCCTTCTCGAAATCTATTGATTTGATCTTTCCATGAGCACACGGACTGCCTACAAAATCCACCACCAGTTCATTTTTACCAAAAGGGATATCATCAATATACAGAGCTTCCCCAGTCACATGCCCCAACGCAGAATCGTGCGGTATCTTTTTCCCAATGGCGGCCATCATTATGTTCTCCTCAACATGGCTGTTCCTCACAAACATCATAATAAAACTGAAGCAGTATATTTTCTGATAACTGCAAACGGTATTCAGCAGAAGCACGCACATCAGAAATAGGCGTTATTTCTCCACGTGCTAACTTTCCTGCTTCCCGAAAAGTTTCCAGACAGAATTGCTTTTTTTTCAAAAAAGCCTCTGTCTCTAATAATCTCAAGACAACAGGCCCAACCCCTCCATAGGCGATACGGATATTTTGAATCACACCATCCATTTCTTCCAGTAATATCCCCGCTGTAAATATTGCAATATCCAGATCTTTCCGTTTAGATACTTTATACAGCTTCATTTTTTGTACAGCGTTTAAAGGAGCCAAACGAATTTCTGTAATCAATTCTTCCTTTGTCATTTCTGTATTTTTATAGCCATGATAAAAATCATTGATGTCAACCCATCTTTTTCCATGCACAGAACTCAATTCAACTTCAGCATTCATGACAAAAAGAAACGGCAGGGAATCGCCAACAGGAGAGGCGTTTGCAATATTACCGGCAATGGTACCCACATTTCTAATCTGGGGAGAACCAAAAACGGTCAGGGTTTTATGCCATTCCGGAAAGGTATTTTTGCAAAAATGTTCCAGTTCGGCCCAACACACTTTTGGGCCTATCCGCACGTATTCTTCCTGCCGTTTTATGAAATCTAAATTGGGTAAATTGGATAAGCTGATAATTGTATCAGGATGCACTTTTCCCTTGTTCATTTGCACAGAGATATCAGTACCTCCCGCAACAAAAGCTGCAGCAGGATATTGTTTTTTACAATCCAGTATTTCTTGAAGTGTGGCAGGATTAAAAAATTTTTTTATAACAGATTTCCCTGTAATGGTTTCTTCATAATGAGCTGCAATCGAATCAGTTGTATGCTGCTCAAAATCCTGTAACATTGCTGAAGAAGGAAAGCACTCTGCTATAGAAGGGACAGTATCTGGAGCAACTGCAAGCACTGCTTGAATAATAGGTTGGTATCCGGTACATCGGCATAAGTTGCCTGTCAAACCATATCGGACGTCCTGTTCCGATAACACGTTCTTTTTCTCAAACATTCCAGCCGCCGCGACGACAAATCCAGGGGTGCAGTAACCACATTGAGAACTAAAATGATCAATCATGGATTGTTGAACAGCGTGTAAATGACCATTCGCCTTAAGTCCTTCAATGGTCACAACATGCTGACAATCCAGCTGATAAACATAGTAAATACAAGTATTGAATATCTCGTATATGAGTTCATGGTTTTTGACTGTTCCCAGCAAAGCAGTACACGCACCACAATCTCCTTCAGCACAAACAACTTTTGTTCCTGTTAAACCCTGTTCATGCCTTAAAAAATCAGAAAATGGCTGAAAAATCTGTTCCCCCGAAACTTGATACCGTTTTCCATTGATATACAGTAAAATGTAATCCCTCATGGCAATTTATAAATTTTGTTGAAGCCATTGATAAAATTCGGAAAGCCCTTCTTTTGTTTTGGCAGAAACTGGAAAAATGATGATTTCAGGATTGATTTTTTTTGCCCATTGCATGCAATTTTCCACGTTGAAATCCAGATAAGGCAGTAAATCAATTTTATTGATCAACAAGACTTTCGAAGTGAGTAAAAGATCTGGATATTTAAGAGGTTTGTCGTCTCCTTCTGTGCAGCTGATGATGGATAATTTCAAATGCTCACCCAGGTCATAAGCTGTTGGACAAACCATGTTTCCTACATTTTCAATAACCAGTAAACTATTCTTCTGCAAAGGGAGCTTATGTAAAGCCTGATGAATCATTTCCGCATCCAGATGACAGGCAGCCCCTGTATTGACTTGTACCGCTTCTGCACCAGCCTGTCGGATACGAGCAGCATCGTTGTCGGTTTGTTGATCACCTTCAATCACAGCAATGGAAAGATTGTTTCCCAAATCCTCAATCATTTTCTCCAATAAAGTAGTTTTCCCAGAACCAGGAGCACTGATCCAGTTCATTGAAAAAACGTGATGGGCCGCAAAATGTTCCCGATTGTGCGAAGCAATCTGGTTGTTTTTTTGCAGAATATTTTGCTTGATGCTAATTTCCCTTCCGGTATCAACATTATTCTCAGCATGATGACTATGATCATGCTGATGGGTATGATTCCTAGCACTTAACAGTTTTCCATCAATTTTAATTTGATCAACTTCCAAACATCCGCATTCCTGGCACATTAGTCCTCCACCTCAATACTTTTAATATTCAACTCTTGTCCGCCAATTAATTTGGCATAATTACCACACTGATCACAAACTAAAAAACCTGCTGATGCATGAAATCTCCGATTGCAATGCGGGCATTCTCCTTCAAATGGAATGAGATCAATTTCTAGTTCCGCACCCTCTGCCATTGTATCCTGCGTTGCCATGCTGAAGACAAACTTCAATGAATCCACAACAACCCCAGATCGTTCTCCTATCTGCAGATGAATTTTACTGACTCTTCCCGCCCCTGCTTTCTCCGCCTCCTGCTGGCATGTATCCAAAATACTCATCATTATTGACAGTTCATGCATTTTTTCACTCAGTCACCATATTTCTAACTTGTTTACTCCCTTTCATGACTTCTAAAAAGCATTTCCAGGTTACTCCTAAAATAAATAAAAGTCCAGGAAGCGACTTTTTGCAAAGTCAGGCGACATGAATATCTACTGCTAAAAAAGCCAACAAATCTTAAATTATTCCAAAGAAACTTTTTTTAAATTGACTTCCTGTTCTATTTCTGGTTAGTACAGGATAATTCAATTGAATTTGAAATCAATGGTTTAATTTTTAAATTGATTTCTTTTAAGATTTCATGGTCTTTAATCTTTATTAAACATATGATTTTTTGAGGTTGAGAATAAAGAAGCAGAAGAAATATTAATTCAGAAAGATTATATAAAAACAGCAAGAGAGCGATTTCTCATGCTGATAATGAAAACTTCTTTGATAGGAGAGGAAGTATGGAGGAACGGCAAACTTTCTGGGATAAAATGCAGGAAAAGGGATACACCCGGAGGGATTTTCTTAAATTCTGTGCCTGGATAGGTGCTGCTTCGGGGCTACAGGCCTCGTCTATTGGCAGCCTTGTTCATGCTATGGAAACAAAACCCAGACCCCCTGTGCTCTGGTTTCATTTCCAGGAATGCACATGCTGCAGTGAGTCTTTTGTAAGAAGCTCACACCCCATCGTAGCTGATGTAGTATTGGATCATATTTCTTTGGATTATACAGAAACATTACAAGCCGCTGCTGGACACCAGGCAGAAGAAGCTCGACGCCACACAATGGAAAAATATAAAGGTCAGTATTTGATGTTGGTAGAGGGCTCAATTCCAACTGCGGCCAATGGAGTCTATTGTTGTATTGGAGGACATACGGCGTTGGACATCGTAAAGGAGGCCGCTGCCGGTGCAGCCGCTATTGTTGCCTGGGGAAACTGTGCTTATGCCGGCTGTGTTCAAGGCGCTAAACCCAACCCAACTCAAGCCACCCCTATCCGGGATATCATTAAAGGCAAACCGATTGTCAATGTTCCCGGATGCCCCCCCATTCCAGAAGTCATGGCCGGGACCATCGTTCATTATTTAGCATTTGGCCGCTTGCCTCAACTCGATTCTCAGGGCAGGCCCAAAGCGTTTTACTCACGCCGAGTACACGACACATGCTATCGTCGCCCAAACTATGATGCGGGTTTATTCGTAGAAACATTTGATGATGAAAATGCACGAAAAGGCTACTGTCTTTACAAAGTAGGCTGTCGCGGTCCCGTGACTTATAATGCTTGTGCTGTTACAAAATGGAATGAAGCCACCAGCTTCCCAATTCAATCGGGGCATGGCTGTATTGGCTGCAGTGAAGCAGGAAACTGGGACAATGCTCCTCTCTATGAGCACCTTCCAGGAGTTCTTGGATACACTTCAGAAACCGATGCTGATACCGTTGGTATGGTTGCCGCAGGTATAACTACGGCAGCTTTAGGCGTTCACGCACTCACTGCCAATGCTAGAAAGCGGAAGCAAATACGTAAACAAATTGAAGAATCACCAGGAGGGAAATAATGGCAAATAGAATCGTAGTAGATCCTGTAACTCGGATTGAAGGCCACCTTCGTATTGAAGCAGAAGTCAAAGATGGAAAAATTGTAGAGGCCTATAGTTCCGGGACCATGGTAAGAGGTTTAGAAATCATACTAAAAGGACGAGACCCTAGAGATGCCTGGGCCATCACAGAAAGGGTCTGTGGTGTTTGTACCACGGTGCATGCTTTAGCATCAATCCGTGCGGTAGAAGATGCTTTAAAAATTAAAATTCCCCCCAGTGCGGAATTAGTGCGGAATCTCATGTTTTGCGCACAATACATGCAGGATCATGTTGTACATTTTTATCATCTGCATGCATTGGACTGGGTAGATGTTGTCAGTGCATTGAGTGCCAATCCTGCAGAAACCTCGAAAATTGCACGCAGTATCTCGCCTTGGCCCAAAAGTTCTCCCAAGTATTTTGGAGCAATTCAAGATCGCGTTAAAAAATTTGTTGCAAGTGGACAGCTTGGGATTTTTTCCAATGCTTACTGGGGACACCCTGCCTACAAGCTTCCTCCTGAAATCAACTTATTGGGAGTGGCACACTACCTGGAAGCCCTGGAGTGGCAAAAAGAGATTGTTAAAATTCATGCAATTTTTGGAGGAAAAAATCCTCATCCAAACTATGTGGTAGGCGGAATGCCCTGCTCCATTAATATAGAAGAAGTGAATTCCATTAACATCGAGCGCTTGTCACATGTCAAGTCCTTGCTGCAAGAGGCCAAAACTTTTGTAGAGCAGGTATATATACCGGATGTTCTCGCTGTTGCTCCTTATTATACAGATTGGGCGGCAATTGGAGGAGGCCTTTCCAATTATCTGTCATTTGGCGATTTACCAACCAATGGATACAACGACCCTCTTAGTTTTAAATTCCCCCGAGGCATTATTCTCGATCGTAATCTAAACGAAGTGGTTGAGTTCGATGTGAACAAAGTTGAAGAGTACATTGCCCGCTCCTGGTACACTTATGGTACTGGCGATAATAAAGGGAAGCATCCCTGGGAGGGCGAAACGAATCTGAATTATACAGGCCCACAACCTCCTTATGAATTCTTGAACGTGGAAGGAAAGTACAGCTGGCTGAAAACTCCACGTTGGGATGGCAAGCCTATGGAAGTAGGACCTTTGGCCAGGATGCTGGTTGGTTATGTTTCCGGCAGGGAGGAATTCCAGGAAGTCGTCAATGGAGCATTAGCCAAGCTGAATGTACCAGCAACAGTTCTATTTTCTACCTTGGGAAGAACAGCTGCCAGAGCATTGGAAACACAGTTAGTTTCCAATTGGTCATTTGAGTTCTTTGACCAATTGATGGCCAATATCAAAAATGGGGAAACCCGCATGTTCAATAATGAGAAATGGGATCCCACGACTTGGCCTGCCACTGCCAAAGGCGTTGGATTGACGGAAGCACCACGTGGAGCATTGTCACATTACATTAATATTAAAAATCAGAGAATTGACAATTATCAGCTAGTGGTCCCTTCCACCTGGAACGCTTCGCCTAAAGATCCTCAAGGACAGCGTTCTGCCTATGAGGAAGCTTTAGTAGGAACGCCTGTTGCCAATATAGAGCAGCCACTGGAAATTATCCGCACCATCCATTCATTTGATCCGTGTTTGGCTTGCGCGGTTCATTTGTATGATGAAAACGGGAGTTACGTCCATCAACTCAATACGTTTTAGGAGGTTTTATGGAACAAAAAGGCCCTTCGCGTGTGACTTTTTATGTATGGCAGCTGCCAGTTCGTTTATTCCATTGGATCAACGCACTGTGTATTGTTTTGCTCATCATCACAGGATACCTGATCGGTAATCCTGTTGCTTTGCAAAACTCTCAGGAAGCTCACATGGGGCATTGGTTTGGCACCGTGCGTCTGATTCACTTTGCTGCGGCTTATGTCTTTCTTTTTGCCTGGATTTATCGAATCATTTACGCATTCATGGGCAATCAATATGCCCGCTGGACAAATTATCTTCCCTTGTCCCAAAAACAATGGGACGAGTTCAAAGATGTTATTGCAATCGACATCTTCATGATGGTCGAAGAAAGAAAAATCCACAGTCCCGGGCACAACAGTGTCGCATGCTTGTCCTATCTTTTTCTGGGGTTAGCATCCGTTTTTCAAATTGCTTCTGGGTTTGGATTATTAGCTCCCATGAGTGAGTGGTGGATTGCAGATCTTTTTACCTGGATTGTTCCTATGATGGATGGAGATACCAATGTACGCTTCTGGCACCACCTGATGATGTGGTTTTTCGTCATTTTTACCATGGTTCATGTCTACATAGTGGCTTTTCATGATTATGTAGAAGCAAGAGGGACTACTTCTTCCATGATTGGAGGATGGAAATTTGTGGAAGAAAAAGATTTGCAAAAATAGCAAACAACCTTTGTATTGATCGTCCAACAGCATAAGAGATGGGAACTTCTGATTCTATTCTGATTTTGGGAATTGGTAATTTGCTGTTGGGTGACGAGGGTATTGGTGTTCACGCCATTCAAGCATTGGAGAAGTTGAGTTTCCCAGAAAATGTACAGCTGCTTGATGGAGGAACAGGCGGATTTCACCTCCTTTCCCATCTGGAGGGGCATGCCTGTGTTATCTTAATTGACGCCACGATTGACGGCAAACCTGCAGGAACCCTCTCTGTTATCAAACCAAAATTTTCCTCCGACTTTCCCAAAACATTGAGCGCCCATGATATTGGGCTGAAAGACTTGGTGGAATCATCCGCGCTGCTGGGCCATCTCCCCAAAATTATCCTGATTACCGTTTCTATCGAAGATTTACAGCCCATGAGCATGTCGTTGTCTCCCGCCATAGAGCACTCCATTCCCCAAGTTGTCGATACGGTACACTCTAATTTACAAAAACTCCTCTCATGATTCAGCGCCTTCACATTACCATTTGCGGTACTGTGCAGGGAATAGGCTTTCGCCCCTTTGTCTATAAACTCGCACAAACAATGAATCTTCCGGGCTGGATCGAAAATACACCAGCAGGTGTGCTGATTGAAATAGAAGGCCGCCACCAGCATTTAGAAAAATTTATCTTACGCCTGCAGCAAGAAAAACCCGATAAGGCCTTTATCCAAAGTATTGAATTTTCTTATCTCGATCCTGTTGGAATATCTGGTTTTCAAATACAAGAAAGTCAATCGACAGGCAAACCAACAGCCCTGATTCTGCCCGATATTGCGACTTGTCCAGCGTGTCTTGAAGAAGTGTTTGATCCCAATAACCGGCGCTATCTTTATCCATTTACCAACTGTACCAATTGCGGGCCGCGTTTCAGCATTATCGAATCGCTACCTTACGACCGCCCGAATACGGCAATGAAGCATTTTACCCAATGTTCACCATGCCAACAGGAGTATGAAAATCCAAAAGACCGGCGGTTTCACGCACAGCCCAATGCCTGCTCAGCTTGCGGTCCACATGTAGAATTATGGAACCTGGCAGGAGATGTCCTGGCAGACCACCATCATGCTATCCAGCAAGCTGTTCATCATTTAAAGACAGGTTCGATTGTGGCCATTAAGGGGATTGGTGGTTTTCAACTGATGGTTGATGCACAAAATGAAGATGCCGTCCAAGCCTTGCGTCAACGTAAACATCGTGAAGAAAAACCCTTTGCCCTGATGCTGCCAACCCTGGAAACCATCCAGCAATTATGCAGCATCGAACCACTGGAAGAACGGTTATTATGCTCTGCAGAAGCCCCCATTGTACTGCTCCAACAAATCAAATCCCCTTCTACTTTGAAAATTTCTGCATCCGTGGCCCCTGACAATCCATACCTTGGGGTGATGCTGCCCTACAGCCCTCTGCATCACATCTTGTCGAAAGAAGCAAACATCCCATTGGTCGCAACCAGTGGAAATCGATCTGATGAACCTATTTGTATTTCCGAAAAAGAAGCGCTCTCCCGATTGAATCAGATTGCCGATTTCCTATTGGTTCACAACCGCCCCATTTTAAGGCATGTCGATGATTCCATTGCCCGCATTATTTTAGATCGTGAACAAATCTTGAGACGGTCCAGAGGATATGCTCCTCTTCCCGTCATGCTTTCATCCAATATACCTGGTGTACTTGCCGTGGGAGGACAGTTGAAAAACACCATTGCCATCACTCAAGGCTCCAATGTTTTTATAAGCCAGCACATTGGTGATTTGGAAACAGCTGAAGCGACTCATGCTTTTGAGCAGGTGATTGCAGACTTTCAAAATATGTATCAAATTTATCCTCAAAAAATTATTTCTGACCTGCACCCAGGCTACACTTCTACAAAATTTGCCGTTGATTCAAAAATTCCGTTCACTAAAATTCAGCACCATTATGCGCATATTGCATCATGTATGGCGGAGAATGGATTGAATGGAAGTGCCCTTGGTATTTGCTGGGATGGGACGGGATTAGGAACAGACGGCACTATTTGGGGAGGAGAGTTTTTGTCAATTACCGAGGATTCCTTCCAACGATTTGCTTCTCTGCGTCCATTCCCGTTACCGGGCGGAGCAAAATCCATCAAAGAGCCCAAGAGAACCGCCATTGGAATGCTGCATCAGATATTTCAGGAAGATCTGTTGCGGCAAACGCATCTGCTGCCGCATCAACAATTTACAGCGTCCGATTTGGAACTGCTGCTGCAGATTCTCAAAAAAAAACTCAATTCTCCCTACACTTCCAGCATGGGGAGACTCTTCGATGCTGTGGCCTCTATTATTGGCCTTTGCCATGAAGTTCATTTTGAAGGACAGGCTGCCATGAAGTTGGAGTTTATCACTGACCCTGCCCTTACCAGTCAAACGTATTCTCTGTCATTTTCTTCTGAAATCGACTGGCAGTCCATGATACTGGAAATCATCCAGGATCAACAACAAGAATTCACACTATCTAAAATTGCGACCAAGTTTCATAATACCTTGGCCAACCTTATTGTAGAAGCAGCCAGGCAATCAGGAGAACAGAAAATCGTCCTGTCTGGGGGCTGTTTTCAGAATCGTTATTTAACAGAACAAGCCGTAGAAAAGCTTCGGTCCGCAGGCTTTCAACCTTACTGGCATCAACGTATCCCCCCTAATGATGGGGGAATTTCATTGGGGCAAATCTATGCGCATTTACGAGAGCCCCACCACCAAAACCACTTAGATGAATAATGGCTCTTTGATATTTCCCGTGGAGATTTTTCATTTAAAAAACAAAGGATTAACTTCTGACCGTTCTTAGGAAGGCGAAAATAATAACATGTGAAAGTTACGCAGGATGTTCATCGAGATTCAAGGCGTTTTATCGGGCGCATAGCTTGCTATGTCACTGGTAAAGCAAC
>JADGAT010000079.1 GCA_015231885.1 SAR324 cluster bacterium | reverse complement strand
CTTGGCTACAAGGCGTCTTCAATTGTGCATACTGGAATGTGCCTTTGAAGACAACACCGTAGACGAGGAAAAAGACAAGTCATCTGTAAAGGTTATTTCTGTACGAACCCTGAGTGTTTACTTCAATTTTGGGCAATAGTGAAAGGATGATAGCATGTCAAAGACCAAGTGATTGAAGCACATGAAAAATTCCTCAATGCATCATTTGATACCAAACCAGTCCTTCTCAAAGCATCAGGACAAGGATTCTACAACACTTCTCTGTTTGACCTTCAACGATTGTCACAAGATGCATCAAACACTGATGACAGAGAGCGTATAACAACAAAGTTGGTTTCAATTCGCTGAGACGTTCTTGCCAACGGTAAATACTATTTTTGCTGACATGAAATATCCGGCAGACCACGTTGATCCCTTGACCTTCTGTCAAAGAGTCGAGAATCTGATGAATGCGTGAAATGGACGTCTTTAAATTAAACGTGGCGGTATGACGAGTCTCTGAAAAACAACAATCACAACTTGGGCAATAACACAGTTGACGGACTGATCCCATCTTGGATTGTGTACTTTTGATGGGGTCTTATTTCTTGACTTCCACAATCAAAACATTGAATCTTAGCGTTGATGAGTTGCATGCTTCCTCCTTAACTTTTTTGGTTATATTTTGCTAAGGAAGTATCTGCTACTCACCTTAAAAAATCAAGGAAGTTCAGACAATTAAGTTAAACGGAACCAGTTCCTTCGGATCACCTCCTGAACGATTCATGCCGAAAACCATTAGTGAAATTCATGATAAAAAACTTGTAATACGACTGCATATCATGTAGATATTTTCGTTTTAGTTTTTATAAAAAGTAAGATTATAATTTTCCGCAAGGAGGACCATGTACGCTATTATTCGATCTGGAGGAAAACAATTCCGAGTAGAAACTGGAAATGAGATTCGAGTGGATCTTTTGCCAAACGAACCAGGCTCTGCTTTTGAAACAGATCAGGTGCTGCTCACCAACGATGGTTCCACAACCCGCATTGGCAAACCGATGGTAGAAGGTGCTCTTGTCAAAGGGACAGTAATTGATCATATCAAAGATAAAAAAATTATTGTTTTCAAAATGAAGCGACGTAAAGGCTATCGTAGGACACAAGGGCATCGTCAACAGTACACCCGTATCAAAATCGATTCAATTCAGGCTTAATTAAAAAAGGTTCTTATGGCTCATAAAAAAGCAGGTGGTAGTAGTCGCAATGGCAGGGATTCCAGGGGACAACGGCGAGGTGTTAAAAAATTTGGAGGCCAATTTGTGACAGGAGGAACCATTTTGGTTCGCCAAGTTGGTTCCACATTTCATGCTGGAAAAAATGTAGGTACAGGTAGAGATTACACCTTATTTGCTTTGCAGGATGGTGTTGTAGAATTTATTAAAAAACGTAACAATCGTAAATTTATCAATATAGTCCCTGCTCAATAATGACTACCCAGCGAGCACTTTCTGGAATTAAGCCCACAGGAGATCCTCATCTAGGCAACTATTTGGGGATGATTAAACCAGCCTTGCAGCTGCAAAAAAAGCATGAAGCTTTTTATTTTATTGCAGACTACCATGCGCTAACCACCCTTCATAATCCGCAAAAGTTAAGAGAACATACCTATGAGCTGGTAGCGACGTTTGCTGCTCTTGGAATGGATATAGAAAACCATGCGTTTTTCAAACAATCCGATATCCCGGAAGTAACGGAGCTCACCTGGATTATTTCCTGTATCACGTCCAAAGGTCTTTTAGAACGTGCGCATGCTTACAAAGATGCCATTGCCAAACAACAGGAAGTCAATCATGGTCTGTTCAGCTATCCTGTCCTGATGGCTGCAGATATCTTGATTTATGATTCCAATTATGTCCCGGTCGGCAAGGATCAAAAGCAGCACCTGGAAATGACACGAGACATTGCAATACGTTTCAACCACATTTTTGGTGAAACCTTTGTTATCCCAGAGCCATTGATTGAAGATGATGTAGCGACTATCCCAGGTTTGGATGGGCAGAAAATGAGCAAGTCTTACAATAATACGATTCCCCTTTTTACAACAGAAAAGAAGCAACGCAAACTGGTGATGAAAATTGTAACCGATTCCAAAACTGTGGAAGAACCAAAAGATCCAGAAACCTGTAATGTCTTTGCTCTTTTCAGTTTATTCGCAACGCCAGAACAGCAGAAGGCGTTGGCTGAACGATACCGAACAGGTAACATGGGATATGGGGAAGCAAAACAAACATGTTTTGATGTAATCAATGAAGAACTAAAGCAAAGCCGTGAAGTCTACTTTGAAATTCGACAGGATTTTCAGAAATTAGATGGAATTCTGGAAGCAGGGCGTGATAAAGCACGACCTGTTGCGCGTGAGGTATTGAACCGTGTACGTGATCATGTTGGACTATAATTTTTCCCACTTTTTTTCTATTTCTTACCTTCTATGTCTGTCGAAAAAATTTTGATTCCGGATGTGCTGGCTCATCGATATGCAAGCCAGGAAATGTGCTATATTTGGTCTGCCCATGGGCGAGTTCTGATAGAGAGAGAACTTTGGATTGCCGTGATGAAAGCACAGCGTGATTTAGGTGTTGATATTGCTGTAGATGCAATTGAGGCGTATGAACGTGTGAAAAATCAGGTTGATTTGGAAAGTATTGATCAAAAAGAACGCATTTCACGGCATGATGTCAAAGCTCGTATCGACGAGTTTTGTGAATTGGCAGGTTATGAGCAAATTCATAAAGGCATGACCAGTCGGGATTTAACAGATAATGTGGAGCAATTGCAAATTTTAAAATCACTGCATTTGGTTCGTAAAAAATATACTGCGGCTCTGAACTCTCTTTCACAATGGGCACATCGCTATCAGAATTTGATGATGGTGGGCCGCACGCATAATGTCCCTGCCCAGCCGACAACTTTAGGGAAACGACTTGCCATGTTTGGCCAGGAAATGCTTCAGGCATTTCTGCGTCTTGAAGAGTTGATTGATAATTATCCAATGCGGGGATTGCAAGGGGCTGTTGGGACACAACTGGATCAATGGGTTTTGCTCAACAATAATACAGATGCATTAAAAGAATTGGGAGAAAGGGTTCGCCATCATCTTGGTTTTACGAAAGTATTTAATGCAGTCGGCCAGGTTTATCCTCGTAGTTTGGATTATGAGGCAGTCAGTAGTTTATACGGTCTGAGTTCTGGAATTTCGAGCCTGGCAAGGACGCTACGACTGATGGCGGGACAGGAATTGGTAACGGAAGGTTTTCAAAAAGGGCAGGTTGGTTCTTCTGCGATGCCTCACAAAATGAATATGCGCAGCTGTGAGCGGATCAATGGGTTTCATAGTATTCTTAATGGATACACAAACATGCTCATGGGAATTAGTGGTGACCAATGGAACGAGGGTGATGTTTCCTGTTCTGTCGTGCGCCGTGTTGCGATACCAGGAGCAATGTACACCATGGATGGACAACTGGAAACACTGCTAACGGTTCTTAACGAAATGGGATTTTATGAATCAGTGATTGACCAGGAATTATCAAAATATTTGCCATTTGTTACAACGACTACCATTTTGATGGAGGCCGTTCGTCGTGGCAGTGGTCGAGAAGAAGCTCATGAGGCAATCAAAACTAATGCAATTGAAGTCGTACGTGCAATGCGCTCTGGTGAGTCTACAATCAATGATTTACCCCAGCGTTTAGCGGCAGATTCGCGCCTGCCCTTAAATGAAGATGAAATTCGTGCTGTGCTGCAAGACTCAAAACGCTTTGTTGCTTCTTCCGCAGCTCAGGTCAACGGCTTTGTGAAGCAGGTCGAAGACATTCTTAACAAATACCCCGAAGCAAAAGAATACCAACCGGCTCCCCTCATTTAGCAATTGATTTATTTGCAAACCTGAATTTTCATATAGGCGATGTTCGGGTTTGTTTTGAATTTGAACAGTTGTTCAAACTCTGTTTCAATGTTTGTTTCCTTGTAAGGACTGGCATATAAATCAGTTGTCTCCTCAATGACCGTATATTCTGGCAATTCTTGAACAATTTTCCGTACGGTTTGAAAGTACTCTTGGTGATCAGTTTTAAACAAGAGCTCTCCTTTGGTTCTTAAAAGAGGAAAAATCTGTTTGAAAAATTCGATGCTCAAGAGGCGATGTTTTTTATGTGCTTTTTTGGGCCATGGGTCGGGAAAATTAACATGGATCCGGCTGATGGTGTTTTCACCTAGATACTCACCTAGATACTCACCTTTCTCTTTTAATAAAAGAATATTAGAGCAATTGCACTTGGTAAATTTTTTGGCAGCGAGGACAAGCCGTTTGTAACGCAACTCCAATCCCAAAAAACAGTGATCTGGAAAGCGTTTACTCAACTGAAGTAAATATTGCCCAGAACCACAACCGATTTCTACATCGATCGCTGTTGAAATAGAAAATTTTTCCCAAAAAATTGTCTGAAATCGTTCGGGTGTGGGATGGGGGAGTATGAAGTCGGGATAATCGTAAATTTTGATAATGTAAGGATTGTTTTTTGCTAATTCTTCTAGCACATCCTGTGGCAGCTTATGCTGGTTGAAAGGTCTATAATGCATTATCTAAGGCTAAGGTTCATGCGTGTTCCATAAAATAAAAGTAGGATTCTTCATCATCATCAAACTCTAACTCTGCCCCGCACTTTTTGCACACCTCTTCTGGTAAACTTTGCTCTAAATTGAAGTTTGCCATGTCAATGAGAATTTCTTCTTGATGATCGCACTCGGGGCAATAATAGGGAGCGTAGACGGACGTCACTTTAACACGTAAAGTAAAGTTGGGAATCATCGCCATTTGGTAAACCACAATGGGAGGACATTCTTCAAAAATCATGTCAATCCTGTGGTCCACTTTCTCAATAGCATTGATCAATTCACGTACTCCAGTTGAGTTGATTCGTCGAATTTCTTTGAGGTTCAACAGCATTTCAGAACCGGTAAACTCAAAGAGTTGATTAAATTTCGCAAACTCATTAATCACGCCTTTAAGGTGAAAAATATTGTCTTTTTGTGCGATCAACAGATCCATATACCTATCAAGAAAAATTTCAAATGGAATGATGAGGTTGTATCAAGAATCCTTTTTTTAAATTGGATGATTATATAAGCCCTAGCATTTTCATGAAAGAGGATCAATATGTTTATTAAGATTAGTGTGCTTCCAACCAATTGTGCCCTGTACCAATCTCCACAACTAGTGGTACTTCTAGAGTGATGACATGTTCCATTTCTTCTTTAACAAGTTGACAGAGTAAGTCTTGTTCCTCTTTTAAAGCATCAAACACTAGTTCATCATGAACACTCAAGATCATTTTAGATTCAAGTTTTTCTGTATTCAGTTTCTGATTGATGCGAATCATTGCCATCTTGATGATTTCTGCGGCACTTCCCTGAATTGGCGTGTTGATCGCAGCACCTTCTGCCATTTGTTTGGCCAATCCTTTGCCATTGATTTCTGTTAAATAACGTCGTCTTCCCTGTAAAGTGACAGCATATCCTTCTTTTCGTGCTTGTTCTAAAAAGCGTTCTTGTAATGCATGGATTGTTGCATATTTCTGAAAAAATTTTTCGATAAATCGCTTGGCGTCTTTTTTTGCAGTTTGGGTGACAATCGCTAATCGATCGGGTCCCATACGGTAGATTAAACCAAAATTCACTTCTTTTGCTTTTGCTCTCATTTCACGGGTGACCTCTTCCGGATCTACATTGAATATTGTCGATGCGGTGAGGGCATGGATATCCAGATTATTTCTGTATGCTTCTAAAAAAGTAGGATCCTTTGAGTAATGGGCAACTATTCGCAACTCGATTTGACTGTAATCGGCAGCAATCAATGTATGATCTGGAGTCGATGGAATGAATAATTCTCGAATTCTTCGTCCTTCTGGAGTCCGAATTGGAATATTTTGCAGGTTAGGGTTGTCAGAAGCCAGTCTTCCTGTAGCAGTCACGGCCTGCCGAAATGAAGAATGAATTCTATGGGTGGTTTGATTAACAAAGGATGGAAGCTGGTCAATATAGGTATTCTTTAATTTATTGAAGGCACGGTATTTAAGGATGTTTTGAGCAAGAGGGAAAGCACTCATTTTTTCCAGTGTTTCTTCACCAGTGGACATTTGATTGCCTAGTTTAATTTTTTTTGGCCGAATATTACAGGCTTTGTGTAATTCCAGCTTGTCATACAAAACTTTTTGTAGTTCCACCACCGAGTTAATATTAAAAGTTTCACCAGCCAGTTTATAAATTTCTTTGCTCAAATGTTCCAATTGCCGCGTAAAATCTTCAGCAATGTGAACAATACGTTCTAGGTCAAAATAGATTCCAGTCAACTCCAATTCTACTAATACCAACACAAGGGGCATTTCAATTTCTTTAAATGAACGAAGCATATCAGTCTGGGCTAATTGAGATTGTAATACATGATATAACTGTAAAATCAATTCAGCATTTTCGCATAAATAGTTTTGTGTTTCTTTGTCTTCCAAGTCCAGCATAGAAAGTTGCTGAACTTTTCCAGATCCTTCGATTTCGAACTGTTTGGCTTGTTTCAACTTAAGCGATACTAGATGATTTAGGCTATAATTCCTTTCTGTTTCTAACATCTGAGCAGCAATCTGTGTATCAAAAATTTTTCCTTGTATATGGATACCTTGACGCTGTAAAAGCTGAATAGACAGCTTTAAATCATGGCCTATGAACAATAAATCAGGATTTTCAAATACCTCTTTTAAGAGTTGATGGATTTCCTCTTCATGGCTAATCCATTCCTGATTTTGTAAAGGTAAATAGTAAGCAGTTTTTGGTTCCGCACAAAATGCAAGATGGGTCAAACGGTCATCAATTGCATGTTTTCCAGTAGCCATTATGTCGAATGCTAGTTGATTTACTTGCTGGAGTTCTACGATAAGTTTCCGAAAAGAAGACATGGAATCGATTAGAATGAAATGGTTTTTTGCCAGAGTTATTGGTTTGGGTGCGGAGGAGGTTTGAGGTTTAAAGCGTTTGAGAAATGATTTAAACTCCAATTCTTCAAGGAAGTCATGAAAACGGGAATTGTGGTAGAGTTCGTCTTTCTTGAATCGCAAAGACTCTAATTCAAGAGGGATGGGCACATGACGATCTATTGTAACCAATTTTCGTGACAAAATAGCATTTTCTTGACCCGCAACTAAATTTTCTTTGAGTTTTTTGCCCGATATTTCGTCTAAATGGTCGTAAAGATTGACAATATTCTCGTATTGCTGAATTAACTTAATAGCGGTTTTTTCGCCAACACCTGCTACTCCAGGTATATTATCAGAAGAGTCGCCCATCAATCCTAAAATTTCAATCACTTGCCCTGGAGTACATCCAAACCTTTCATATACTTTTTGTGTATCTATGGTTTCTCCTTTATGATTGAGCATGACGATATGGTCAGAAACCAGCTGCATGTAATCTTTATCACTGGTGACCATGACTCCTTCAATACCCCATTGCTGGCACAACAGCATCAATGTACCAATGATATCATCAGCCTCATAGCCTGGTAGAGTCAAATAAGGAAGATTTAATGCTTCCATGAGCCTGGGAAGGTATGGTAATTGTTCGACTAAATCTTCCGGCATTTTTTCACGGGTTGCTTTGTAGGCAGGAAACTGTTTATGCCGGAATGTAGGATTAGGAAGGTCTGATGCAATTGCCAGATATTCGAGTTCGTTCATCTCGGCAATTTTAATAATTTGCGAGAGGAGTCCAAATACACCACTTGTATTGATTCCCTGGGAGTTGATCAAAGGATTGCGAATCATCGCAAAATAACTGCGATATAAAATAGCCATTGAGTCAATAGCAAATAATCTGGGCATGTGACAAAATATGTATGACAGATTTAAAGAAGGCCATTTTCATGAACGGCGTTGAAAACTAAGAAGTGGTTGTTCCTATCTCATTTTAAGAACAGTTATAAGTTTTTTGTGATGCAGAAATTATTTATTTATTTTCATTGGTTCTTCATCTTTTTAATCCTTTGCACATCTCTAAAAACTGTTTTTGCAAAAGATTTAACAAATATTCAGATACCTCACTATGGTGTGATTGAACAGCTGCGGACTTCTTTTTATAAATTGCGTTTCTTAGAGTCTCGCTCCACTATACAATCGATGATTGATCAAACAGAAACTCCTGTTCGTGAAACATATCAAACGATTTTTCGGTATATGGAATTGACCAGCCTGTTAGGAAGAGATGATCAGGGAAAGTTTGATTTGTTTGACCAGCAAGCCGACGAAGCAGTGCAGCAGTTAGAGAAAAGAACTAAAACAGAACCCAATAACCCGGTTTGGCAGATCTACCTGGGGTTGGTTTATGGGCTGAAGGCTGGAGTGGCTATGAGCTATCGTCAATCTTATTGGCAAGCCTATTATCAAGGCATGAAAGGGGTTAAAATATTCGAAGAGATCCAACGAAACTATCCAAAATTTTATGATACTTCTTTAAGCGCAGGTATTTTACAAATTATGATTGCCCAGTCTTCCTGGATCATTCGTACATTTGCTCCTCTATTTGTGCCTTCAGGCTCTCTTGAAGAAGGAATGAAGCATTTAGAAATTGTCATGAAAAAAGGTAAATATGTTAGAGAGGAAGCAGAATTATTTTGTCTGTTTTTTACGTGGGGAAAAGTGCCACAAGAAATTCGAGCAGAGAGTTTGCGTAAATTAGCCGTTATTTTGAATAAATATCCAGAGAATATTCAGTTGTACTATTTTATTGCCAAAGGGTACTGGGCCTTAAAACAATACAGTCGTGCTAATCAGTATGCCATCAAGGGACTCCAACAGCTGCACCAGCAAAATAGCCTGTTTATCAATCAGAATCAAAGATCGTTACAAGCATTTTTGCTTCGGATTCAATACCGTTACCTGGCTCTTAATCAACAGTGGAGACAATTGCTGAACCAGACAAAACACACAAGTGACTTTTCAGGTGTTTCTCAGATATATCATGCCTATGCGCTAAAGAAGTTGAAACGGAGGCAAGAGGCAATCGATTTGGCTCATTCGGCTCTAGCGGATATGAAAAAAACTGAACTCTCCATGCCTTTTTTTATCTCCCCGTATATGCTTTCAATAGAAGGGGCATTAAAGCGTTTGATTAACCAGCGTATTTTGAATGATTAAAAACCATCATCGATTCCATGGGTCTGCATTACTTTCCCTTGAGATAATCACTGATTCGTGCCAAAAGAAGAGAAAATGATAAATCATAAAGCCTGCTGCTCATGAGAGGATGTTTCCGGCATTTTAAGCATTTGTTCACCAATTGTGCACCAATAGCACGATCCATGTTGGTTTATTTCTTGTTGTCCTCAACAATAGTTGCGGCTCCTCAACTCACGTTGGAAAAAAACAGGCAGGAGTATCCGCTGGGGCCGTATCTAGATATTTTGGAAGATCACAGTGGGCAAATGACAATTTCTGATATTCTGGCCCTTGATCAAAATTCTCCCCGCTTTCGGGCAAACACCAAGAAAGTTCCTAATTTCGGGCATACCAACTCTGCAATTTGGCTTCGCTTTACTGTCTTCAATCCCCACTTAAATTTGGAACACCTGCTATTAGAAATTGATTATCCGATCATTCACAGCATAAAAATTTATCAACCTGATGGTCAAGGAAATTACATTGTCAAAAAGGGAGGAACATCCGTCCCTTTTCCAGAAAGAGAAGTCAAGCATCGACACTTTGTTTTCAATATTGACGTTCATGGAGAAGAACTGCAGATAGTCTATTTACGTTTTCAATCAGAAGATACCATACACCTCCCTTTAACCTTATGGCAATTCACGGCATTTTTTGAAAAAGATCACCAGGAGCAATATTTTTTAGGATTATATTACGGCATGATTTTGGTGATGGTGATTTATAATTTATTTCTCTTTTTCGCTGTCAGAGACAAAGCTTACTTGTACTATGTTTTATACATCACTTTGTTTTTATTTTATCAAATGTCTTCAGACGGTCTTGCTTTTCAATATCTGTGGCCAAATGCAACAAAGTGGGGGACTTGGAGCCTAACGCTGTTTATTTTGATTACGGATGTGTTTGCTCTTTTGTTTGCTCGAAATTTTTTAAATACAAAAGAGCATGCCCCCAAATCTGACAAATCCATTTTACTACTAGTATTATTGGGGTTGTTGGGAATCTGTTCATTGTTTGTCCTTGATTTGAGCACCGTCATTCAATTTGGAACGATTTACACGGTAATAGGCGCTTTGACCTTATTGATCATCGGGTTTTGGTGCTGGAAAAAAGAAGCTATTGTAGCACAATATTTTTTATTGGCATGGAGTTCCCTGTTATTGGGAGTGATTGTTTTTTCTCTGGCGGATTTGGGACTGTTGCCAGCTTTTTTCTTGACCAGGTACGCAATACAGATGGGATTTGCCTTTGAGGTGATTCTTCTGTCATTTGGATTGGCTCACCGTATCAATTTTTTAAGAAAAGAAAGTGAAAGTTCTCAAAAAGAAAAAAGTGTTGCCCAGCAATATGCTTTAGAGCAGGAACAGAAACTCAAACAAGTGATTTTGGAAAATGAAGAACGCTTTCGTAAATTGATTGACACTACTTTTGAAGGGGTTTTAGTCCACAAGGAAGGAAAGATACTGGAAGTGAATGAAGGGTTTGCGGCACAGGTAGGTTTTGAGCATCAGAAGATCCCAGGAATGGATGTTTCTGTTTTTATAAAAAGTGATTCTTTGGAGCTTGCTATTCAGCAGACGGAGTCCAGTCAGGATGCTTCACATCGAGGGGTGTGTGTCAGGAAAAATGGAACGACATTTCATGCAGAAATGATTGCGAGCAAACAAAGTTATCGAGGAGAGCTTGTCTGGGTTGTTGGGATCCGGGATATCACCGAACAGGTAGAATTCCTGGAAACTATGCAGCAGAAGGTGGAGGAACGTACTGAGAAATTATTTGAATTGCAGGATCAACTGCTACAAGTGTATCAGATCACCCAAGCCGTGAGCAGTTCTTTAGAAATAGAGGAGGTGAATCGAATTTTTATTGAGAAAGCTGTTCGTGCAATGAGAAAAGAAAGCACAGGCGTGGTTTTATTTTATGATAAGGAAAAAAATGCCCTTGTTGCTCGTGCCAGTTATGGTTTAGATGACCAGTATACCAATCAATTCCAGCTAATTCTTTCACCGGGGAGCCACTATGTCTATGATGTTTTCATGTCACAATCTTCCAAGATTATAGATAGTGAAGAACTCGCCACCCATCAAAACGCAGATATGCTGAAACTTCATTTTGGAAAAATCTGTACAGAACAGCTTATCGTGCCCTTACTGATTGGAGGAAAAACAAAGGCTCTAGTGATAATTTCTCTGTATGATTCGGCACTGCATTTTACACAAAGTGAACAGCATTTACTGGAAAACATTACCTGGAATTTTGCCCGTCATTTTGAGCATGCACTTCTTCATGAAAAAACGGAACAAAAGGAAAAAGAACTGGCGCATATCAATCAGGTAATACGGATGGTCAATGCGACCCTTAATGTGGATAATGTCATTACTACTGTAGTGGATGTTTTACGTGAGATTTTCTGGTTTGATCAAATAGGAATTCAATTAGTGGATGAGCAAAGGCAAGAACTTGTTTTTAAACAGATTGAAGGGCGTGATATCACTCTGGAAAAAGTTCAGCAGATAACATCAATCCATGTTTCTCTTGAAGAAAAAGACAGCATTTTTGTGGAAACATTTTTCAAAAAGAAAAGAACCTTTGTCCCATTAATTACTCCAGAACTATTGCCATGGTTGAGTTCTTCCGATCAAGCTTTTTTTGCTATGCTACCAGTTAAGTCTTATTTATGTTATCCATTGATTGTTCGTAACCAGGTAATTGGCACTCTAAGCTTTACTAATTTATCAGATTCCTTTGATCTGAGCGAAGCACAAATGGATACAATTGAACGTTATGTTTTCCAGATCGCCACTTCCATTAACAATGCAGAACTGTATGAACAGACCCAGGAGCAGCAAAAACAATTGCAAATCGCTATGGATACCTTAGAAGATAAGGATCAAGTCATTCAGTTGGAACTGGATATTGCCTCCCAAATTCAAAAAAATATCCTCCCCGTGGATTCTTTCAATACCCATGGATTGAAGGTTGTTGCCTACTATGAATCAATGGGAAAAGTTGGAGGAGATATTTTTAATATCATCCCAATGAAGAATGGAAAACTGGGGATTTTAATTGCTGATGCCATTGGACATGGGATTCCTGCTGCTTTTATTACGATGATGGCACAAATGACTTTCAATGATTTGTGTCAAGATTTAGATTCTCCCAAGGCCATTCTACGTAAGGCCAATGAAGCTATGAGTAAGGTCTTGAGCAATAACGAGTATTTGACGGCATTTTTTGCCATCGTTTCCCCAAATGCTGAAGCCGGAAGCCATTCGGTAGTCTATGGTAATGCAAGTCATCCATCTCCTATTGTCGTTCGTAAAAAGAATGGAGTCGTGGAAAACTGGGATACCCGAGGGCTATTTTTGGGCTTTTTTGGAGATGATAAGCTGCAGTTAACTTATGAGGAAAATACGGATAGTTTGTTTCCTGGTGATCGCGTGTTTTTTTATACGGATGGTCTGACAGAAGCAAGAAACACCGACAAGCAATTATTTAAAGAACATCGTGTGCAGGAAGTTTTATCAGACACAAAAGATCTGCCTTTAGATAGAGTGAAAGAATGTATTCTCAAGAGTTGGCGTGAATACACGGAAGATATGGTCGTTCAAGATGATGTGACATTTATACTCATTGAAGTAAATTATGGATGAGTATTATGGAGAAAATATAACAGTACACTCAACATAGAGTCTATTTTTAGGAAGAAGCAAGATGGATGATATGTCGCATTATGAACAAAATAGGATTTATATCGTAAGTATGTCAGATGATATTTTAAGTGATACGGTCTCTCAGGTTAATAGGTACTTGAAACCGTTAATGGATGCGATTGAAAATAGTAAAATTGAGGGCCTGTTATTGGATTGTCATCGTGTGGGTATGATTGATTCTGCTGGTATTGGGATGTTGTGTGGTAAATATGTTCGCTTGAAGAAATTTAATAAAAAATTTGCGCTTTGTCAGCTGGATCAAGATCTTTTTATTATGTTAGAAAAACTGGATTTGATAAAAAAATTAAGGGTTGTTTCTAACGTCAACACTGCCCTCCATTCAATTGGTTATCAAGCAATTGATACTTTTGAATCTCTCCGTAAACAGGGTGAACAATCCGAAAAAACAATCTTCTTTGGCAAAAGCTGATTGAGGTTTGTATTTTAATCAGAAATTCCTCTTCTAATCCTCCCAGTCGGCAATGGTAGATGTCATTTACTTACATCTTGAAAATTCGTCATATAAGTGAGAACCTAATAAATTTAGCTGGTTAAGGAATACAGGTTGTAACTGGCCGAATAAACTGAAGATGCTGTTTGTTTTTGATGAATAGGTGCTCGTTATCAGAGATTGGCTATGGAGAAAGTACGAATATTTGATACAACACTTCGGGATGGAGAACAATCTCCAGGTTGTTCCATGTCTACTGCTGAAAAGCTCGTAATGGCCAAACAGTTGGCCCGTTTAGGAGTGGATACGATAGAGGCAGGGTTTGCCAATTCATCGGGAGAAGATTTTGAAAGTATTCGTATGATTGGGCAGGAAGTAGAGGGGCCAATGATTGTGTCATTAGCACGTGCTCGAAAAGACGACATTGATCGTTCTGCAGAAGCATTGCAAGGTGCAACAAATTGGGGAATTCACACGTTTATTGCTTCCAGTCCTTTGCATATGAAGCATAAACTGCAAATGGATCCTGGTGAGGTGCTGAAGGCAGCAGTCAAAGCAGTGGAACACGCAAAACAATACACGAGCAATGTGGAGTTCAGCGCAGAAGATGCCAGCCGCAGTGAACCGACTTTTTTAGTAGAACTCTTTTCTGCTGCAGTAAAGGCCGGGGCAACCATCCTGAATATTCCAGATACGGTGGGATACACGATGCCTGATGAAATTTATCAACTGGTTGCACGTCTGAAAAATGAAGTTTATCAGTCGGATCAGGTGATGTTTTCGGTGCATTGTCATAATGATTTAGGAATGGCGGTGGCAAATTCATTGGCGGCACTACGTGCTGGCGCACGCCAAGTGGAGTGCACAGTCAACGGCATTGGCGAACGTGCTGGAAATGCTGCTTTAGAAGAAATTGTCATGTCATTGGCAACTCGTCAACAGTACTACAACCTGACTTGTAATGTAATTGGAGAACAAATCTATCCCTCTAGCCGCTTATTGAGCCAGATTACAGGAGCGTCTGTTCAGCCAAATAAAGCGATAGTTGGGGCAAATGCCTTTGCTCATGAAGCGGGGATTCACCAAGATGGAGTGCTGAAAAATGCGCTGACCTACGAAATCATGACCCCTCAGTCGGTGGGTATTCAGGAAAATAATTTGGTTCTTGGGAAGCATTCAGGAAGGCATGCTTTGGCCAATCGTTTAGAGTCACGAGGTTTTTATCTCAATGAGGAAGAACTGAACGAGGTATTTGAAAAATTTAAGCACCTTGCTGATCGTAAAAAGCAGATTTTTGATGAAGATTTGGATGTTATTGTTACGCAGGGGGTTCGTCAACAGCAGGACGATTATATTTTGGATAGTTTAACCGTTTCTTCAGGAACCCATATGATCCCAACGGCAACCGTGGGCATGATCATACATGGGGAAAGAATAAAAAAGGCTGCCTTTGGGGATGGTCCAGTTGATGCGGCCTTAAATACAATCAAGGAGATAACAAATATTGATTGCAGATTGATTGCTTATTCTGTGAAAAGTATCACAGGAGGAACTGATGCTCAGGGAAAGGTCAGTGTAACTATTGAAAAAGATGGAATGCGCATCACAGGGCGTGGTGCGGATACAGATATTGTGACAGCAAGTGCATTGGCCTTTATCAATAGCATTAATCGTTTGTCTCGAATGCCATGATTGAGCACCCAGGAGCCTAAAACTCCTCTGGACAAAGTATTCTCAAGCGCCGATGAGACGGTCCGAAGCATTTCATAAACCTTATTGTTAACTTACTTTGGAAAATTATGAGTTCTTATAATCCTATTGAGATTCAAACAAAGTGGCAGAACAAATGGAAACAAAATGGTTTGTATGCCGCAAAACCATTTGAGGCGAAGCCCAAGTTTTATATGCTGACTATGTTGCCTTACCCTTCCGGGGATTTGCACATTGGGCATTGGTATGCCATGGCTCCTTCTGATGCCATTGCTCGTTACAAACGCATGCAGGGCTATAACGTTTTTTTTCCAATGGGGTTTGACGCATTTGGGCTGCCCGCAGAAAATGCGGCAATTAAGCATAATATTCATCCGAAAGAGTGGACTTATAGCAACATGGACAGGATGCGTGATCAACTGCGTTCAATGGGGACTATGTTTGCCTGGAAACAAGAGATTGCCAGCTGCGATCCTGATTATTACAAATGGAACCAGTGGTTTTTTTTAAAATTGCATGAGCATGGATTGGCCTATCGTGAATTTGCACCAGTTGACTTTTGTACACAATGCAATACGACTTTGGCCAAAGAGCAGGTATGGGGGGAATTGCGCCTGTGTGAACGTTGTCAAACACCAGTAATAAAAAAAGATCTCAACCAGTGGAAACTGAAAATAACCAAGTATAGCGAAGAGCTGCTCGATTTTTCTGGTATCCAGTGGCCAGAACGTGTGAAAGCCATGCAAACCCAATGGATTGGCAAGAGTGAGGGAGCGGAGTTTGCTATGTCCGTTGCTGGAAAAAATGATCTTACTTTCCGTGTCTTTACAACGCGTCCTGATACTGTTTTTGGGATGACTTTTTGTGTGCTGGCTCCAGAACATCCGCTGGTAGGGCAAATTACAATCGAAGAGCAAAAATCAGCTGTAGAAGCATACAAGGAAGCTGCTGCACGAAAATCAGAAATCGAAAGGGTGGCAGAAGGACAGGAAAAAGACGGTGTATTCACTGGCGCTTATGCGGTCAATCCTGTCAATCAAGAAAAAATTCCGATCTGGATTGCGGACTACGTCATGGCTTCTTATGGCACTGGAGCAATAATGGCGGTTCCTGCTCATGATCAGCGTGATTTCGATTTTGCCAGGAAATATGATTTGCCAATTAAAGTCGTGATTATTCCGGAGAGCAGTAAGGAAAAGATTCCTGTTGGAAACCAGCTCACTGAAGCGCTGATCAGAAAAGAAGATACTGTCATGGTCAATAGTGCTGAATTTGACGGAACTTCATGGCCGGAAAGTTTTAATAAAGTGATCGCCCTCATGAAAGAGCAGGGAGTTGGAGAGCGTAAAATCAACTACCGTTTACATGACTGGCTGATCAGTCGCCAGAGAATGTGGGGAACACCCATTCCATTTATCCATTGTGCAGCTTGTGGCCTGGTGCCTGTCCCATACGAAGATCTTCCTGTGGAACTACCTGATGATGCGGAATTTAAACCTACCGGGGAAAGCCCTTTGAAATACCATCAAAAATTTTTGAAGACAGCATGTCCTCAATGTGGCGGCAATGCCGAAAGGGAAACCGATACAATGGATACTTTTTTCTGCTCATCCTGGTATTACTATGCGTATATATCTCCTTACTGGAAAAAAGGAGAAAAATTGTCTGCCAATGATATTCCCTGGGATAAAAAATTAGGGGATTATTGGCTCCCTGTGGATCAATACACAGGTGGAATTGAGCATGCGACTATGCATCTTTTATATTTTCGATTTTTTACAAAAGCAATGGCAGATATGGGTTTGCTGCCTTTTCGAGAGCCTGCAAACCGGCTTTTTAATCAAGGTATGATTTTGGGGGAAGACCGTGAAAAAATGTCAAAAAGTCGTGGAAATGTGGTCAATCCAGACGACCTAGTGCAAAAATATGGAACGGATGCTGTGCGTGCTTATTTAATGTTTCTGGGGCCTTGGGATTCAGGGGCTTCTTGGAATTTCAAAGGAATTGAGGGGATTGTGCGTTTTCTGAAGGATGCCTGGAGCCTTGTTATCACAAATGAAGCCAGTGAACAGCCTGCAGAAGTGTTAGAGGATCAAATCAACGCCTTACGTAAGACGCTACATCAGACTTTGAAAAAAGTTACTAATGACTATGAACAATTCAAATTCAATACAGCCATTGCCGCCTTAATGAGTTTTCGTAATACGTTGAAAAGTATGCCAAAAACTATGTCTTCTTCCCCTGCTTGGAAAGAGGCGACGGATGATTTGATTTTGATGTTGGCTCCAATTGCTCCGCATCTTGCTGAAGAACTTTGGCAGCATCGCTATGCTGGTTCTTCTGTTCATGTGCAGCAATGGCCAGTATTTGACGAAGGACTGGCAAAAGAAGATTTGGTAACTCTTGTCGTTCAGGTCAATGGGAAAGTGAGAGACCGTATTGAGGTTCCAACAGGTTTGGAAAATTCAGCGATTGAACAGCATGCTCTCCAATCGCCTAAGGCTCAACCATATCTTGTTGATCAAACTGTACGCAAGTTGATTGTGGTTCCAAACAAGCTAGTCAATATTGTGGTGGGTTAAATTTGTTTCATGGCTCAGTAAAACATAATAGTTTTGATAAATGCTTTGAATTCAAATAGTTAGATTGGAAATAAAATTTCTAAAATATTTCAAAGTTTAAAATAAATAATTATTATATTGCTAAGAGAAAAAATATCTGTTAAAAATGCTGTTTTTAGATA